>NZ_JAMXKG010000003.1:0-803311 GCF_024494405.1 Fictibacillus sp. WQ 8-8 | reverse complement strand
TTGTTTGTTCTGCATTTTAAACTTCATAGTAGGGCTTCCTCCTAGATGGTTGTTTGGGATACATTCATCTTACTGAGGAGCCCTATTTTTATCAAAGATCAAAATTAGCCATCTACAGGAATGCTAACCTGCCAATTACTTTAAGTGCAAATTTCACAATCTCCTCTAAAAATTAGCATAGAGATCTAATTTTCTCTTTAAATGAGTTGCTCGACAATCTGGGCCTATAATGAAAATAAGCGCTAGTCCTTGTTTCAGGAAAGCGCCCTTTAATGGAATAATTAAATATGGCCGTAGTACAAAAATAACTTAATTGTTCTTGTACCAACGCCCCCATTAGTTCAACGAGAAAATGCTAATTTCGTAAAACATATGGGGGTTTTATTTTTTATTTTTTATTTCCACGAGACCAGATCACGATTGGAATGATTACTAAGGACATAATCCCGCCAGCAATTGATAACGTTTCGTAACTTGAACCAGCAACACCCCCCGACAAGGCACCACCAGAAGCTCCTGCTAACGCAATACATTGGGTTTTGGCACGTGTTGAAGGTTCTATTGAATCAACAATTAGAGCTATACCACTTATCAGACCAAAATTCTATCCTATTCCAAGTAAAGAAAGAGCAACGACCAGAAGGAATGCAGAATCACCCGGTCTATCCGGATACAAAATTAAATAGAATATATAGCAAAACAAATAAAGGAATGATTGGAAATGAAGAGGCCATTAAATCCTGAGGATCTGTTTGAATTAAAAATCGTTAGTGATCCGCAAATTTCCCCTGATGGTAAGAGCATTGTCTATGTCGAAACAAAGATGGACAGGGATACCAATAAATATAGCAGCCGCATCTGGATCGTTTCCACCTCCGGAGAGACCGCCCCACAACAATTCACCTCCGGTCCCGGACTTGATTTTGCTCCCCGTTGGTCCCCGGACGGCAAGTGGCTTGCTTTCGTATCTACCCGGCGAGGACATTCCCAGCTTTGGATTATGTCCAGTACGGGTGGTGAAGCCGAAGCTCTTACTAGTATTCGGTATGTCGGTAGCATTCCTGTATGGTCTCCAGACAGCCGAACCATCGGTTGTGTAGTTCATGTTGGCCCGGAAGGCCCGGAAGATGATATTGGTCGAAAACGAACACCAAGACAACGGTTTTCAGAAGATGTGCTCGTCATTGATCGTCTTGAGTATAAGTTGGACACCACTGGTTATTTAGTCGGGAAACACTGGCACCTTTTCACTATCCCTGTCGTCGGTCCTGATCGCGGTAAATTCCAGCAACTCACGTTTGGCGACTACAACTACTCTTCCCCAGCATGGTCTCCCGATGGACAATACATCGCCGTAGCCGGTAACAGGACACCAGACCGTTTAGCCCTCGCTTTAGTCAATGATATTTGGGTGATTGCTGCTACAGGGGGAGAACCTCACCGGTTAACTCGAAGTCAAGGGCCTGCCAACCATCCGACATGGTCTCCTGATGGACAAGTGATTGCTTATGTTGGACATGATCGGAGATACGGCGGTTATACTAACCCAGGCATTTGGATGGTTGCTGCATCCGGGGGAGAGCCATGGGAATTGACTAACGGCTTCCCCTATCCCATAGGTGATAAATCCATTGGGGACATCCGCGGTCATAAGGAGCCTTCGATTAGCTTAACTTGGGCTCCTGATGGTCAAAACATTTATACATGTGTAAGTAAAGCCGGAGCCGTTCATCTTTGGCGCTTTTCCATTCCAGATAATCAAGCAATTCAAATGACCACTGGGAATTCAGTCATCTACAATGTAAGCTTTACTCTGGACACTCGTCAGGTGGCTATGGCAATTACTACAGCTACGCTGCCAAATGACATCTGGGTTGCTGACATCTCTAAGGGAACGATTACCAACAAACGTCGGCTCACAAGAGTGAACCGAGATTGGCTCAGTCAGCTTGCCATTTCTGAGCCGATCCATTTTTCCTCGCGTTCGGCGAATGGTCCGGAGGTCGAAGGTTGGATTCTTTATCCGCCTGGGGGGATTCCCGCACGAAGTCTAATTCCTACGATCCTGGAAATCCACGGTGGACCGATGATTATGTATGGCTATGTCTTCTTCCTTGAATTCCAGTTGCTAGCTTCACAAGGTTTTGCCGTGATTTATACCAACCCTCGTGGGAGCATGGGCTACGGACAAGAGTTTGTCGCAGCCATCCGAGGCGATTGGGGAAACCATGATTATATGGACTTGATGGCGGCAATGGACTACGTTCTATCGAAGGGAACGCTCGATCCGAACCGTCTTGGTGTTGCGGGCGGAAGCTACGGTGGTTATATGACTAACTGGATCGTCACCCAAACCCACCGTTTCAAAGCTGCCGTTTCGATGAGAGGCATCAGCAATCTGTATAGTCTCTTTGGTACTTCAGATTGCGGATTTTTAAAGGCCGATGATTATGGGGGGCCACCTTGGGTGTTTCCGGAAAAGTACATGAAGCGCTCGCCAATCAAGTATGTGGCCAATGTTCGAACACCGCTCTTGATCATTCAAAGCACCCTCGATTTTCGAGTTCCTATTGAACAGGGTGAACAATTTTATACTGCCCTGAAGTTTCAGGGACGTAACGTGCGCATGATCCGCTTTCTCAATGATACCCATGAGCTGTCACGTTCTGGAAACCCCTGGCATCGGGTGATTCGACTGGAACATATTCTAAGCTGGTTTCAGAAACACCTTAAGTTGACTACCGGTACAAATAATGAATAAGGAAATAAAACAAAGAAGACGTTCAGACCGCGCCGGACGCCTTTCTTAATATTAATATCTTGTAAAAGGGAACAACATCGTAGTACAGTGAAATGACGAAACTTCATTCAAGTTATTTTATGAAACATTCTAGATGAGCGCTTATCCTTACTCAAGGATAGCGCCCTATTGCAGAAGATCAACAATAACACAATTGCTTTAACTCTTTTCTATTCTTTATTCGTCGCTAACTTGTACCAAACCTTTTAGCTGCTCTGACACGAGCACGCTCAGCTTCGACCTCACGATTGCGAGGTTCTGCACTGGTTTCCAGAGTGTTCAATAGATTCCTAGTAACCATTGCTACTTCATTGACTGCGCGATTAAACGCCTCCTCGTTCGCCTTTGAGGGCTTGTTATAGCCCGTTATCTTTCTGACATACTGAATAGCTGCTGCATGAATCTCTTCATCGGTAGGTGGCGGGTCGAAATTAAATAATGTTTTAATGTTTCGGCACATAAATTTCTCCTTTTTGTTTTCATTTATCCTACATTCCATTCCACAAGGGATCCTTACTATCCTTTTCTACGTAAAAAGCAACTACAATTTTTTTAGAAGCAGAAAAGTGTTCTGGACTACAAGGATTAACTAACAAAGATGTTAATTTAAATGATCCTAGTTTGATAGTCTTAAAACACTTAATCACTTTTCTTGTTGAACTATCGCACCCGTTAGCTCAATAGCAAATGAATTACAACTAGCTATTTCTCCCATAGCTCGACCAGTCGACCTTCTGGGTCTTCAATCCAAATAAACTTTCCAAATTCACTAATCTCTTTTTTCTTTACAAGAGGTACACCAATTTGTTCAAGATGCTTAATAGTCTCGTTTAGATTATGTACTTGGAAATTTAACATCACTTGTTGTTCAGTTGGAAAATACTCGTTATCCTCGGTAAAGAAAGAAAAGATAGTTTCATTTCCCAATTGGGGTTTTATCATAGTCCCATTCCAATTTTCTATTTCAATCTTCAACACTTCACTGTACCATTTTTTTACAACTTCAAGATTCTTAGTTCTCCAAAATATTCCTCCGAAACCTTTTATCATCTTATCTAACTCCTGTCTGTCATCAAATTTTTAGTTAATACCTTGTTCAACAGTCCTGCCCGTTTGTTCAATAAGTTAAATTCAAAAAAAATAGGTGTTAATCCTTCATAAATTAACACACCCAATCGTTGAATATATGCTCACGGGAAATTATCGGAGGTTAAAAGTTTTTTTCGGAAGGAGCAAGCATGAGTCTTACACCTTGCACTTTGATCGCTTACCATTGGTTAGAAAATAGCTTGAAATAAAAAAAGAGGCACCCTCTATCACTAGGAAATGCCTTTTTTATGGTAACTCATTTATCGTTCTTAAAGTAATGAACAGGACGAATTTCTAAGCGCCAGCCAAAATCTTCTCCACTGCTCACTTGTGTTGTCGGATGAAGAGAGGCCAACTGGATCGCTTCATCCATGTCCTCAGCTTCGATAAGGAAGATACTGCCGATCAGCTCTTTCGTTTCTGTAAAAGGACCATCTGTTACGGTTACCTTACCATTCACACGTCGTAAGCTTTTTGTCTCTAGCTCCAGACCGGCATCGATTAACACATTTCCGCTATCATAAAATTTCTCGAGGTGTGGCTGGCATTCACTCATAACTGCCTCAATCTCTGCATTTGGTCGAGCATCCATTTTTTCAGGGATTAAATAACCCATACATAAAAATATCATAATCATCTCCATATTACTCGAATTTTTTTGTATCTATTAATATGTCGATCATCAAACTGTGAAGTCGACAAAACTTTAATATATTTTTTTATTCCATACAAACTTTAGCCTGTTTCAATAGGAATTTCTGTTCCTGTACATTTTGTGTTAACGAAGCAGCACGCTGGAATTCTTCAAATGCTTCCCTCTTTCTCCCTAGCTTTAGGAGAAGATTGCCCTTTACGTCGGAAGCAAATGATAGTTCTTCAACGCCTGATCCAAAAGTAGAGAATCAACAATCTTTAACCCTGCCTCTGGCCCAAATGCCATCAATATAGCAACCCCACGATTCAATTCCACTATGGGAGATGGTGCCACCTGGGCAAGGGCATCGTATAGTGCGGAAATTTCTTGCCAATCCGTTTCCGATGCCGTTCGTGCCTTGGCGTGACAAGCAGCTATACATGCTTGCAGTGAGTACGGACCATAGGCACCGCCGATTTGCTCAATCCGCTTAAGCGCCGAAAAGCCGCGGTGAATCAAAAGATCATCCCAAAGAGCCCGATTCTGATCCTGAAGTAATATCGGCTCTCCCGATGGACCAATGCGAGCTTTGAAACGTGAGGCCTGGATTTCCATGAGAGCAATCAGGCCATGTACTTCCAGTTCCTCAGGGAGAATTTCCGCCAGAATCCGGCCAAAACGAATGGCTTCACTGCACAGCGTTGGACGAATCCAGTTCTCACCACCAGTTGCGGCATATCCTTCATTAAACATGAGATAGATCACATCCAGAACTGATGACATCCGGTGTGAAAGCTCAAGTCCACAGGGAACTTCAAAAGGTACCTTTGAAGCAGAAAGTGTACGCTTAGCTCTGACGATTCGTTGTGCAATGGTTGATTCAGCCACAAGAAAAGCTTGAGCAATTTCATCTGTCTTTAAGCCGCATAACAATTTAAGCGTTAGAGCGACTCGAGCTTCCCTGGAAAGTACCGGATGACAAGTGGTGAAGATGAGACGTAAAAGATCGTCATTGATCTCCTCTTCAATTGAATCATAGTCCGTTTTTATTTTGAATTCCATATTGCGCCCGATTTCCTCATACTTTTGATCACGTAATTTGTTTCGACGCAGATGATCAATCGCCCGACGTTTGGCAACAGTCATGAGCCAGGCTCCCGGTTTTTCCGGTATGCCTGACTCCGGCCATTTTTCAAGTGCAATGGCCAACGCATCTTGCGCTAAATCTTCTGCAATACTGACATCTTGAATAATTCGGGCAACACCGGCTATGATTCTGGCTGATTCGACGGTCCAGATTCCTTCAATGGTACGATGGGTTCTATAGGTTGTCACTATGGTCTTCTTTTCTATGATTTCTCGTGTAATTCAGCTTCTTTTGCCAACATTTCGGTCAGCTCTCGCGCCTCATATACTTGACGCAATTCAATCTGACCTTCCCCATGTCCCATCGGGTCCGGCATCCGCATGGCCCACTCGATGGCTTCTTCCCTCGATTTCACATCAATCAGAATGAACCCGGCAATCAATTCTTTCGTTTCCGTAAATGGGCCATCCGTAACCACCGGCTTTTCCCCTGGTTTAGGATACGAAATACGAATTCCATTTGAACTTGGATGAAGTCCTTTAGCCGCAACCCGCACGCCTGCCTTAACTAATTCCTCATTGTACTTCCTCATGGCTTCATTGAGCTCTGAGCTCGGGCGATTTCTGCCTTCCGAATTCTTCGAGGCTTTGACAATCAGCATAAATAGCATAAAAATTTCCTCCTTTTTTTAGAGGCAAATCCCCTAATTGACCTCTTTATAAATACAACGAACGGGAAACTCCAAAATCGACACAATGAATAAAAATCTTAAAAATTCTTTTCAAAATTATCTATATAGAAATAGGGCAAGTTTGATACATAATAGAATAGCTTTTATTTGACAGAAAAGCTTATAAAGATCATGATGACCTCATTGTGAAACTTTTAGCTAAGATTTATACTGAATTTCGGATCGACGACACAATGTTGCGCTTAGTACAGTTTGGACTATTCTTCTTCCACAATCCTGTTCTATTGTTCAATAAAAAGGTGTAGATCTCCTTCTTAAAGAAACAACCCAAATTTTGAATATATTACATTGTTTCATTTAAATGTATTAATCGATCAGACATTGTGCAGATCTATTAAAAGAAGGTGAAAAAATCATAAAAGGCTTATTTGACGCTTTTTCTGATGACAAATCAACAAAAACAACATGTTACTTCCAGTTGAATTTAGAAATATTATTGAACAAAAAGACCGTATGATAGCAGATTACATATTAGAAATGATGGATTCATTTGCTATACAAGTGTTTCAAAACTTGTATGAAAAAAATTCCCTAGAAGTCATTTATGATGCAAAATACTTCAGTCAATATAATAGAAAATAGTTCTGTCTAAACACAAGGGGCTGTCCAGAAAGTCAGTGTAAACTGACTTTCTGGACAGCCCCTTTTCTATGAAATACATGGTTAGAGTGATTTGTGTTGTCCTCTTGAAAGGACAAAACCCTTTCTCTTAGCTTAGGGACTAAAAGAAAGGGCTGTTAAGGAACTTGAAGGTGTTAGGCTCAAATTTATTTTAACATCTGTGGAAATCAAAAAATAACAAAAAGGGACTTTTTTATAAACTCTTTACAATCATCCCTTCTATTATATATGGGTGCCTGATCTTCTCCTTGTTTTTCTCATAATCCAACTTACAATCAAAACAAAGACGATCGCTCCTAAAATGGCCGGTATAATAGCAAAACCTGCAACAACAGGTCCCCAACTGCCTAAGACTAACCCTCCGAGCCAGGCTCCTACAAAGCCCGCGATGATGTTTCCAATAATACCTCCTGGAACATCACGTCCAATAATGACTTGAGCAAGCCATCCAATAATACCTCCGATAATAAGTGCCCAAATAAAACTCATTATAGGAAAATCCTCCTTTAAATTGATAAGATTTATTAATCGATTCCCAATGGGCATCAAATATAAACATCGGATTAGCTAGAGAGATTGATTTCATCAGAGAATTAAGAGACTTTGGATTTGATGACACTTATTTATGTCCCCATAACCATACAGAAGGCTGGTATATTGAGTCTAGTTAACATAAAGACAGTTTTCGGAAGCAAAAAAACCGATCTTATCAATAGATCGGTTTTGCTCTTCAACTATCGCGCCCGTTTCTTGAGGATTGTTTCTAAGTCCTTATATTAGCTTAAAACATTAGTACAAATGAAATTTAGATACTCGTATAGTCTCTTTCTACTTTACAAATACGTGTTGTATAGCCAGAATACCAATCATTTTTACCTTTCTCTTGAACTTTTTTATGTGAATTATTTTCTTTCCAGTTTTTTATAGCATCTAAAGAATCCCAATAAGAAACAGTAATACCTAATCCATCTTTATCTCTTGAGCTCTCTACGCCTAAAAAGCCCTCTTGCTTAGAAGCCCTATCAACCATTAAATTCGCAGTCCGTTCATATCCTTCATCATCCTTTTCTGTTCTTTGAGAAGTAAAAATAACCGCATAATAAGGTGGTTCAGGTGTATTAGCAAACATTATCTTATCGCCTCCGGATACAGTTTAATGGTTTTTCCATATTCAATATACCATTTTGTAATGAAATTATAGATGTGTTATAAAGTTTTCCTTATTCAAGAAAATGGCCCGATAGTTGAGGAGTCAGTATCCTACTATCTCAAAAAGATAAGCTGCCTGACATATCAGCTATATAATGTAAAACTGTCCGTTAATCCAAAAAAAGTAATTCTTAATTAATATTTAGAAAGTAACCCGTGAATAAATTTTAATAATCAATTTAAAAAACTTAAAACTCTTAAAATTTGGTGGTCAAAATGTGGTCAATGATTATTCCGACAAATAAAACTGATCACTAAAACCACAAACAAAAAACCCTTAACACCAATGGTGTCAAGGGTTTTGGATCTTAATACATGGATAGGTATTGTTCTCTTTCCCAAGGGTGAACTTGTGTGCGGAACATATCCCATTCGATTTCTTTCGCTTCAACAAAGTGCTCAGCCGCATGTTCGCCAAGGGCTTTAATCAGCACTTCGCTTTTCTTTAAGCGGTCAACTGCTTCTTTTAATGTAGCAGGAAGATCTTTAATTCCTTCTGCTTCGCGCTCTTCTTTATCCATCACATAGATGTTGCGGTCAACCGGTTCTGGAGTTTGCAGCTTGTTTTTGATTCCGTCAAGACCAGAAGCCAGCAATACGGCCATCGCAAGGTATGGGTTTGCCGTAGGGTCTACACTACGGACTTCTACACGTGTGCTTAGTCCGCGGGAAGCCGGAATTCGGATAAGCGGGCTGCGGTTTTGCATAGACCACGCTACATAACAAGGAGCTTCATATCCAGGAACTAACCGCTTATATGAGTTAACTGTCGGGTTTGTGATCGCGGTGAAATCTTGTGCGTGCTTTAATATCCCTGCCAGGAACTGCATCGCTGTTTCACTTAGTCCTGTTTCATTGGACGGATTAAAGAACGAATTGTCTCCATCCTTAAACAAGGACATGTTCGCATGCATACCGGAACCGTTCACGCCGAATAGCGGTTTTGCCATAAACGTCGCATGAAGGCCGTGTTTGCGTGCAATGGTTTTAACAACGAGTTTAAACGTCTGGATGTTATCACAAGTAGTGATCGCATCTGCATATTTAAAGTCGATTTCATGTTGTCCTGGAGCTACTTCATGGTGGGAAGCTTCGATTTCAAAGCCCATGTCTTCTAGCTCTAGAACGATGTCACGGCGGCAGTTTTCGCCAAGGTCAGTCGGCGCAAGGTCAAAATATCCGCCTTTATCGTTTAGCTCAAGTGTAGGCTCGCCCTTTTCATCGTTTTTAAAGAGGAAGAATTCCGGTTCTGGCCCAATGTTAAAGTCAGTGAAACCAAGGTCTTCCATTTCTTTTAATACTTTTTTAAGGATTCCGCGAGGGTCTCCGGAAAATGGAGTGCCATCTGGATTGTAGATGTCACAGATCATACGTGCTACTTTCCCTTTTTCAGATGTCCAAGGGAAAACAACCCATGTATCTAGATCAGGATATAAAAGCATATCTGATTCTTCGATACGAACAAATCCTTCAATGGAAGAACCGTCAAACATCATCTTATTGTCTAATGCTTTTTCCAATTGTCCTACAGGAATTTCAACGTTTTTAATGACACCTAATAGATCGGTAAACTGAAGGCGAATGAAACGTACGTTTTCATCTTTAGCGATTTGCATGATGTTTTCTTTAGTAAATTTAGCCACTTGTTACTCCTCCTTAGTAATTGAATACAGCATTCTTTTTTAAGATTAGTGGAAAAAGCGGGATAATTCCCCTTGGATCAATGAAGTTTTGCCAAGACGCCCTGCATGCATAAGCTCCCGTTTTAAACGGCGATGCAGTGCTGCTTCAGACATTTGCTCGTTCTTAACCTCATCTTTCAGTATGTTAACGGCTTGTCGGTTGAGTTCAAAAACTCGTTTGATGCCAGCCAGGTTAACTCCCTGTTCGATCAGAGTTTTGATCTCCAGCAGTATATCCACATCGTTGAAAGAAAACATTCTCCGGTTTCCGTCGGTACGGGCCGGATGAATCAATTCATGTTCTTCGTAATATCGAATTTGCCGGGCAGATAATTCAGTCAGTTTCATAACAATACTGATCGGAAATAAAGGTTGATTCCTTCTCGTATCATCGTTCATCATCATAAGCCCTCCTTCCAACTACTTTTATCTTATGTTACAAAACCTCACATGTCAACCTTATGTCAGAAAAAATAACATAAAAAACATCCGGCATTCGTATACCGGTTATTTTTACCTTTAAAATTAGATTAAATTCTCCTGTATCAAATGGTCTGCAGCGGTTAGTATAGCAATCTTGACATGTTCGTATGTCAGTCCGCCCTGGACAAAAGCAATATATGGCGGACGGATCGGTCCGTCAGCTGTCAGTTCAATGCTTGCTCCCTGTATAAATGTACCAGCTGCCATGATGACATCATCCTCATAGCCCGGCATGTATGCCGGATAAGGAACCGAATGGGCATTCACAGGAGAGACGAGCTGGATCGCCTGGCAAAAAGCGATCATCCGTTTTTTATCTTCTAATTTGACGGATTGGATCAGGTCTGTCCGTTTTGCATCCCATGATGGATTGGTTGACATTCCCAGGCTTTCAAGAAAAGCAGCTGTAAACACCGCACCTTTTAAGGCCTGTGCTGTAACGTGAGGTGCTAAAAAGAATCCTTGGTACATTTCGAGAAGACTGTAAAGGGAAGCACCTGCTTCTGCACCGATGCCAGGCGAAGTCAAACGATAGGAACACCTTTCGACGAGTTCTTTCTTGCCGGTGATATACCCGCCTGTTTTGGCGAGTCCGCCTCCAGGGTTTTTAATGAGTGAACCTGCGATCAGATCAGCCCCGACTTCGCATGGTTCTTTTTCTTCTACAAATTCACCATAGCAATTATCAACAAACACGATGACATCTGGTTTGATCTCCTTCACATAGGAAATTATTTCACCGATTTCTTCTATAGTAAATGACGGCCTGTCTGCGTAACCTTTTGAGCGCTGAATGCCGATCATTTTCGTTTTGCTGTGAATGGCTTTTGAGATGGCGTTGAAGTCAGGTCTTCCCGTTGGAGTAAGTTCTGTATGGGAATAGGTAATGCCATACTCTTTAAGCGACCCTGTCCCTTTTCCGCGTATCCCTACGATTTCTTCAAGTGTATCGTATGGTTTTCCTGTGATGTACAGCAGTTCATCACCAGGAAGCAGCACACCGAACAATGAAAGAGAAATGGCATGTGTTCCTGAAATGATCTGTGGCCTTACGAGGGCTGCTTCCGCGCCAAACACTTGAGCAAACACCTTTTCGAGCGTATCGCGGCCAGCATCATCATAGCCATACCCTGTTGACGGGGTAAAATGAAAATCACTTACCTGATGATCACGAAAGCTTTTTAATACTTTTAACTGATTAAATTCAGCTCTCTGTTGAATGCTGTCATGCTGGGACCGGATCTTTTTCTCCGTCTCTTGTGCTAATTTTTGTAGTCGATCTCCGTTTTGAAACTGTGAAAACATAAGGTGCTCCTTTTATTGTAATTTCATGGACGGCAGGGCATAGCCTCTGCATTCGTAGCTTTGTGTATCTTCAATGAAAACCTGTTCCAGCAGGATGGTGCTGTTTTTCAGCATCGACAGTTTTCTTCCTTCTGCTGCCGGAACAAAAATATGATAGTATTCCAGCTGCTTCTTCACTTCGGTTTCGATCACATCTTTTAAAAGAAGCAGATCCTCTTGTTGAAAAGCCGAGATGGAGAAGGAAGCTGTTGTGGGTATGAAACCTTCTTTAAACTGATCTTTTTTATTGTAGACTGTAATCATCGGGATGGAGGCAGCGTCAAGATCCTTCAAAATGGAAAGCACTGTGGATTCATGCTGATCACGGTCTTCGCTTGAGCCGTCAATGACATGGATGAGAACGTCTGCTTCCTTTACCTCTTCAAGCGTTGATCGAAATGCGGCAATCAGGGATGTGGGAAGGTCTTGAATAAAGCCGACCGTATCTGTCACAAGCACCTGGAGACCTGCTGGCAGCCTCATTTTTCTTGTCAGCGGATCCAATGTGGCAAACAGTAAATTTTCTTCATAGCTGTCTGCAGAGGTTAGCCCATTGAAAATGGTAGACTTGCCTGCATTCGTATAGCCGACCAGCGCTGCCTGGATCGCCTGATTTTCTTTTCTTCTTTCTCTATACCGTCCACGATGGCTGACGATATCTTCGAGCTGGCGTTTAATCTCAGTGATCCTGGAACGGATGTGCCTTCTGTCTTTTTCAAGTTTGGTTTCCCCGGGACCTCTTGTACCTATACCTGCTCCAAGTCGTGACAAAGAAACCCCGATACCCGCCAGCCTAGGAAGAATATATTGCAGCTGTGCAAGTTCAACCTGAAGTTTCCCTTCTCTTGACCGTGCGCGTGTTGCAAAAATATCAAGGATGAGCTGAGTTCGGTCAATGATCCTTGCGTCAAAAAAGCGGGAGAGATTTCTGTTCTGTGCAGGTGTCAGTTCGTCATTAAAAATAATCAGATCCGGCTCCAGTTCCTCTACGAGTGCCAGTATCTCTTCAATTTTACCTTTACCTATAAATGTAGCAGAATCATACCGCTCCCGCTTCTGGGTGACAGAAACGATAGCTTGTCCCTGAGCCGTTTTTGTCAACGACTCCAGCTCTTCCATTGAATAAAAAAATCGCTCGTCGGTTTGCCCTGGTAACTGGCAGCCAACGAGGATGGCTTTCTCTAAATGAGAATGCTTGATTTCTTCCAAATAACCTACCTGCTTTCCTATTCATTATATAGCTATCATATCAAATTCCATGTTTTTCTTCCAGATGAAGGTCATCAGCGATCAGACTCATCAATGACTTCTTATCTGTCCTCTCTTCTCTCAGTAAACGAACTGATTGTTTCCTGACGGCTTTTTCAATGATATTCCGGATATATCTGCCGTTGCTGAAGGATTTCTCTCCAGCTGCACAAACCCGCTGAAGATGCTGCCGGAGCTTCCATTCTGAATCTTTCGCCATGATATATTGACGCTCAGCTACCATCTTTCTTGAGATTTCCATAAGTTCATCGACGGAATAGTCGGGAAAGGAAACCATAATGGGAAATCTTGACGGCAGACCTGGATTCAATTTAAGAAAACGGTCCATTTCCCCTGAATACCCCGCAAGGATAAGAATAAAATCATGCTGCTGATCCTCCATTGCTTTGACAAGCGTATCAATGGCTTCTTTCCCGAAATCTTTTTCTCCGCCGCGTGCCAGTGAATAGGCTTCATCAATAAAAAGGATGCCCCCCATAGCTTTCTTTAGGAGCTCTCGTGTTTTTTGCGCAGTGTGGCCGATATATTCTCCCACAAGATCCGCTCGCTCTACTTCAATCAGATGTCCTTTTGACAAAACATTCATCTCATGAAAAAGGTTTCCGAGCATCCGTGCAACCGTCGTTTTCCCGGTGCCTGGATTTCCTTTAAACATCATATGAAGCACTTGTTTTTCCACTTTCAGTCCTTGTTCCGCTCTGCATTTATTCACATAAAGCCAGGCATAAATTTCTTTAATAAAGCCTTTTAACTCTTCCATTCCAACGAGCGATGCCATTTCCTGCTCCATCTTCTTTAATGGAAGGTGCTTTTCAAGCTGTCTTTCTTTCGCAGAAGGACTCGCTTCTTCTTCAACACGATCTCTTTCATTATTTTGGTTCAGAATAATATTAATTTGCGTCTTCTTTTTAAATGTCATGGAATCATGCAAGAGATTCACCTCTCTTTAGCTGTCTAGGATTATTATACTCATGACATTATTTATGGTGACAAATGCCCATCGTTTAGCCCTCATTCTAATGTATTCTCAAGAGTTTCAATTATACGGGCTTACTCTCGGGTTGAAATATTAATCTTTATTAACCAATATGAATATTTATTCAAAATAGTTATCTAAATCATCTAATAAATCATATTTTCAGAATATTTAATGTATATTTAATCAAATTTATGTATTGACTATTTTTTCTTGCTGCCTTATTCTTGAAAATAGCTGCATAAAAAAGGAACGATGAATATGTATTTTTTGAAAAAAGCCCTTTTAGTTCTTATGGGGCTGTTCTTAACTGCTCTCGGAACTAAACTTCTTACCGTTTCCCACCTGACATTTGGTGGAACAGCGGGGATTTCCACCCTGCTGACCTTCTCGACCGGTGTTTCATGGGGTGTCTGGTTTTTCGTGATCAATCTCCCTTTCTTTATTTTATCTGTAAAAAGGCTTGGGATTTCCTTTTCGGTGTATACACTTCTCTGTATCTCGCTGATTTCATTGATCAATGAATTTCTTAAGATTGCTCCCTCGCCTGGAATGCATCCTCTTCTCATTGCGATTGTATCAGGACTGATTATCGGAACAGGAGTCGTGCTCGTGTTGAACAATGGTGCATCACTTGGCGGCATTCACATTTTGGCTGTCTATATGGATCAGCATCTTTCAATCAACCGCGGGAAAACATTATTTCTGACCGACTTTATTATTGTTATTTCTGCAAGCTTAATGGTCGGCTTTGTACACGCACTCTACTCCATCGTTACAATTACGATCGCAAGTTACCTTGCCGGCAAGTTCAAACCGCAAGTAACGAAAAATGATGATGAAAACGATCTGACGATCGAAGCTCAGGCATAAATAACGCAAAAAACCACTCATTCGATAATGGGTGGTTTTTTTAGGTTCTGTGTTTTCGAACGATCTGCAGATATGCAATAATCAAGCGGTTTTTTGTCAGTTCCTGCGCTTATCCGGGAAATAATCTATTCGTAGATTTGCCTGCCCATATTATTTTGCTTCGTCCGGTCGAGGTCTTTCTGATAATTCCGTTTCGCCTGATTTGAAACTGGAGTAATTTTACCAATCAGTATTCCTAATTTATTATAAACATCATCCGTATAAAGATTGTCACCTGCGTCGATCTTTCTTTGAATCGCCCTCATTTCCCTGATCAAGGAAGGGGCGGTCGTGATGGCTGCGTTCTTTCCATGTTCATTTCCTTTAATGGTCTGATAAACCCTCAACCTCAGATGATCACTTTTTCCCTTTGTAAGGTGATGATCCGGTGTGATGCCTACCAGCGTATAAATCCCGCTCACAATTACATCTGCATTTTTGACCCCAGGTACCGTCTCTGCCAAATCCGAAATTTCTTTTGCATTTTTTGATTCATAATTTTTTTCATTTACGTTCGGGGCATCATTCTGGGAGTTGGGTAAGTTCTTCATGTTGACTTTCGTAGGAGCTTTATAGCTCTTATCTTTATCGAGATCCAGTTCGTTCTGCGAACAGCCGGATATCCAAAGTACAGCCGCTGCAGCCAGTACATATCGTTTCATGGAAATAACCCTCTCTTTTTATCATCGATAAGGTTAGTGTTCAAACTTAACGGTCCAAATATTCATTTGGATTTAAAAGTGCTTCTCTAGGAGGAAGTTGGTATAATTAAACAAAAACGCCAAACGGAGGTAACCCATGTTTCCGCTAATCGATTCCTTGCCCAGCTATTCGGCAGTGTATTTAGAGACCTTGGAGAAGAAAGGCAGACAGGAAAGTACCATCAGGCGCTATTTTTACGATCTGAACGACTTTTTAGCGTGGATGAGAGTCGTTAAAGAGGAGGACAGCTTTTCTGTATTCCAATCTCTGCGAACAGAAGACTATCAGTCCTATTTTGACTTTTTGATACATGAAAGAAATTATTCGCTTCGAACATTGCGCCGGGTATTGACGGTGTTAAAACAGCTTGTACAGTTTCAGATTACGATCGGCAAACTTGCCTACAATCCGGTAAACGGAGTGGATCTTGGGATTGGGGAGGAAACTGAATTTACAGATGAGGACTTTATTTCTTCCGAGGAATTGGACAAACTCTTTGAGGTCATTAAATCGTATGAAGGACTGACGGAGAACCAACAAAAATACCGGCATCTTCTGATCAGCCGCAACCTTTCCATCGTCATTCTTCTTTCTCGTTATGGCCTGACATTACTTGAATTGACATCCTTGAAGATGAGACACATCAATTTTACAAAGGGAATCATACAAGTACCTTCTGAAACGAGCCTCCCCCGAAAAATAAAGATAGAACGAGAGGATCAAGCGTTTCTTTATTCTTATTACGAAACGATCCCTGCTGCGGTTCGTCCTGCCTGGCATTCCAATGATTCGTTCTTTGCCGCCTTTGATTACCAGCGTGGAACCTACCGCTGGGTCTACAAGACCAATTCACCCAAACCGCTGACTGAGATCGCTGTACAAAAAATGATCCGTCTCGAAATCAAAAGGTCTGGGTTGCGAAAAGGCATCTCCGCACAGCACATGAGACGAACTTGCATCCTTCGTGAACTTCAAACGGAGAAAGAACCCGAACAGATCAAAGAAAAATTTGGGTTCAAGTCCTCTTTAAGCCTCGAACGCTATTATAAATATCTGCAATCTATTTCGAAGACATAAGAGAAAAACCTTGCTGAGTGAACCCAGCAAGGTTTTTCGTTTACGAAAGTAAAAAAAGTAAAAAATTTCAGCTTCATTGATGTACTGTCTAGCTCCAGTGCCCAAGGCTGAAAACGAACTTCAGTTTTCAGCATAAAGGATGAAATATGAATCTTATTTCATCCCTGGTCCTCGGAGGACGAATTGAAAAACACAATTCGTCTTTGGTCGCTTCGCTCTTCCCCCTCAACACAAAAAGCATGTTGCTGGGGAAGAACTCCAGCGCTTGTCGGACCAAACACGGGCGCTTGCGCTTTTCTTGTTCCCAACAAACCTATGTATTAATTTTCAGCCGGCAGCTCGACCGGACGATGAGGCGTAAAAGTTGAGATGGCATGCTTGTATATTAAGTGCTGCTTCCCATCTGATTCCAGGATGACCGTAAAATTATCGAACCCTTTCACCATTCCTTTTAATTGAAAGCCATTCAGTAAATATACAGTCACATAGATGTTTTCACGTCGTAATTGGTTTAAATACTGATCCTGGATATTGATCGCTTGCTTCATGTATACAGTCCTCCTCATTAGCCATTAGAATAATCATTCGACAGGTTCTTTAATTTTCCTTCTACAAATAATCTGATTTCTTTAAAATTATCATAAAAGTTTTGTGAGGACATATCAAACCATTCGATGTCCATCTGATTTCTGAACCAGGTATACTGCCGCTTGGCATATCGCCTGGAGTTCCGCTTAAGAAGTTCGACCGCTTCATCCAACGTCAGCCTGCCCTCAAGATACTCGTAAATTTCTTTATACCCGATGGCTTGGACGGATTGGCAATCACGCACTCCCTCTGAATATAAACGATGGGCCTCTTCCACCAATCCTGATGCTACCATCTCATCCACCCTCTGATTGATCCGCTCATACAGAAGTTCACGATCCATCGATAATCCAATCAAAACAAGTTCGTAAGGTGATTCCTCGTGTGTTTGCTGTTCTGCGAGCGTATCAGACATCGTCTTGCCAGTGCTATGATAGATTTCAAGAGCCCGGATTACTCTTCTTATATTATTAGGGTGAATTTTTTCTGCACTTTTAGGGTCGTTCTTTTCGAGGAGAGCATGAACATGCACCTCGCCTTTCTCCCTTGCAAGCTCCTCCAGTTCCTGGCGGTAGCCTTCATCCCCGGGAGCCGATGAGAATTCATACTGATGTGTGACCGAACGGATATATAATCCGGTACCGCCAACGATAATCGGTACTTTTCCTCTTTTGTTAATATCAGAAATGCTTGTTCTGGCCAGCTCCTGAAACTCAGCTGCTGAAAATGAATCACAAGGATCTTTAATATCAATCAGATGATGAGGAATTCCTTCCATTTCCTCTTTTGAGATTTTTGCTGTGCCTATGTCCATACTGCGATAGATCTGCATGGAATCACCGCTGATGATCTCACCATCAAACGCTTTGGCGAGTTCGATACCTGTTTTCGTTTTGCCGACAGCCGTCGGACCGACAATCACGAATAATCTTTCTTTCATAAAAACTCCTATCATACCGTTTGTTTTATTTTTCAATTGATATCTTTATCATAACGCGAACATGAGGAAAAATCCAAAAAGGGAAGGAATAAAAAACGGCGGCCTTCTAAAAGGACACCGTTTTTACGATCACATAACTCTTTTAAACATCTTTTCCATCTCATACGTCGAAAAATGGACGATGATCGGCCGGCCATGGGGGCAGGTGTAAGGATCTTCGCTTTTTCTAAGTGTTTCAAGCAGCATGAAGATCTCATCGCTGCGCAAATGATGGTTAGCTTTAATCGATCCTTTGCACGACATCATAATGGCGGCTTTTTCTCTTAACTTTTTGATATCAGCCTGCTTTTCTGCCAATACCTGTTCTATGATTTCTTCGATGCTTTCTTTCTCATGCCCTGTTGGAAACCATTGAGGATGTGCTTTCACGATATACGTTGTTTGGCCGAACGGCTCGAGAAAGACCCCTACCTTTTCCAGTACTTCAAGATTTTCATTAATGATTAAGGCTTCCTTATTTGTAAACTGGAATGTAATAGGAACAAACAGCTCCTGAAGCTCTGAAGCTACCTGTCCTACCTTTTCTCTGAAGAATTCGTATTTAATTCGTTCCTGTGCTGCATGCTGATCGATCAAATACATGCCCTCTTCATTTTGAGCGATGATATATGTGCCATGCATCTGGCCAATCGGATACATCACAGGAATTTTGCTGGGATCCTCTTCCGGGAGTTCCTTATTTTCAGGAGAAAGCGCCGGATTCAGAGAAAACGGCTCATCCTCCATAAAATGCTGGTCCTCTTTTATTTGATCTGGAAGCTCTGTTTCCTCCTCTAAAATCCTCTCAGTAAACATAGGATCCGCAGAGATTTTTTCAGTTGGAGGCATTATCTTCTTATGATCATCCATCACATTTTCCATAGCTTTCTTCTCAGTACGCTGAGATGGCTGCGTTCCATGATTAAACGTGAAGGTTCTTTGTTCTGAACGGTCTTTCTCCAGTTTCCTTACAGCAGCTGAAGACGAAGGTTCGGGAATCAGCCTCAGCTTCCGCAGCACGTACCTTACTTCTTCTTCCACTAAAGAGTTGAGTTCCGGCTCCTTGCTCAGCCTTGCTTCTAGTTTTGATGGATGGACATTCACATCGATGATAGACGGATCCATCGTGATCGACAGGACGACAAGCGGGTATCTGCCGATGGGAAGAAGCGTGTGGAACGCCTGCTGAACAGCACGCTGGACCGCGTAATTCTTGATATATCTTCCGTTCATGAACAATGAAACGTAATTTCTTGATGCTCTCGTAATCTCAGGTTTTGAGATATATCCTTCAATTTCATAATCGAGGGACCTGGCAGTTACAGGAACCATATTCCTGGCCACACTCATTCCATATACAGCAGCAATGACATTGAGCACGTTTCCGCTTCCGTTTGTGTTTAATAGATCCCGTCCATTATGCCTGAGCCGGAAAGAGATTTCAGGATGGCCCAGTGCCAGCCGGTTGATAACGTCAGTTATATTGCCGAGCTCGGTGTTGATCGTCTTCATGTGCTTCAATCTTGCAGGTGTATTGTAAAACAGGTGGCGAACTGTGATATCGGTGCCTTTTCTGGAATTTGTTGAAGATACGGATTGAATCTGCCCGTTCATGATCGTCAGAGCAGTACCCGGGCCTGAGCCTGTCCCTGTTTTCATTTCCATCTGGGAAACCGAAGCGATCGAGGGGAGCGCCTCCCCCCGAAAACCCATTGTTCGGATTTGAAACAGATCCTGCTCTTCTTTTATTTTACTCGTTGCATGCCGGCTGAATGCCAATTGACAATCATCAGGTTCGATCCCGTCTCCATTATCAATGATCCGAATTAAAGACAGGCCCCCCTCTTCAAGCTCGATCTCGATTCGGCTGGAATGAGCATCGATGGAATTCTCAACAAGTTCCTTGACCACAGAGGCCGGCCGTTCTACTACCTCGCCGGCAGCGATTTTATTAGATAGGTGATCGTCCAGTTGGATTATCTTTCCCACTTGATCGTCTCCTTTATTTCACTTTTTTTTGCAGATGAAACAGAGCGTTCATTGCATCCAGTGGTGTCATTTCCAAGAGGTTCATCGTTTTCAAAAACTCTTCCACTTCCGATTTTTCATGTTTCCTTTTTGATATGTTGTCTGCAGCGTTTTCTTCTATAAATAGACTCAGCTGGGTATCAGCCTCGATCGCTGCCTTTTTTGGAGAACGCTCGTCCGATTCAAATTCCTCTAAAATGAACTTAGCCCTCTCGATTACTGCTGAAGGAAGCTCTGCAAGCTGTGCAACATGTATCCCAAAGCTCTTGTCAGCTTGTCCGTCGATCACCTTATGAAGAAACACAAGCCTTCCTTGTTCTTCAATCGCTGATACATAAACATTTTTCAACGAGTTGAGCTGCGTCTCCAGGACCGTTAACTCATGATAATGCGTCGAAAAGAGCGTCTTTGCTCCGATATGGTCATGAATAAACTCTACGATGGACTGAGCGAGCGCCATTCCGTCATAAGTAGATGTTCCCCTCCCGATTTCATCGAGCAAAATCAGACTTTGGTCTGTTGCTTTATTTAAGGCATACCTTGTTTCGAGCATCTCAACCATAAATGTACTCTGCCCGCCGACAAGGTCATCCGCGGCTCCAATTCGGGTAAAGATCTGATCAAAAAGCGGAAGTTCTGCATCATCTGCCGGCACGAAAC
This sequence comes from Fictibacillus sp. WQ 8-8, assembly GCF_024494405.1. Classification (NCBI taxonomy): domain Bacteria; kingdom Bacillati; phylum Bacillota; class Bacilli; order Caryophanales; family Fictibacillaceae; genus Fictibacillus; species Fictibacillus sp. WQ 8-8. The sequence continues at coordinate 782,420 of NZ_JAMXKG010000003.1, read as the reverse complement.
AGCCAATCTGCATCATGACAGAAGTGAGTGCAAGCTGCCGCATGTATGTGCTCTTACCGGCCATGTTCGGACCTGTGATCAGAAGCATCGACCGCTCATTATTCAAATAGATATCATTTGGAACATACTCCTGGGCATCCATCACCTTTTCCACGACGGGATGACGGCCGTTAGCAATAGCCACGCGGTTATCAGAAGAGATGACAGGCTTCACATATCTTTGTTCCTCACTGACCACAGCAAATGCCTGAAGTACGTCGATCTCGCTGAGCTGCTTAGCCAGTTGCTGCAGCGATTGAATATAGCTCTTCACATGCTCCCTTACCTGCAAAAACAGCTCGTATTCGAGCGAGACCATTTTTTCCTCAGCCTCTAGGATTAGCCTTTCTTTTTCTTTAAGTTCAGGGGTTACAAACCGTTCGGCGTTAGCCAGTGTCTGCTTTCTTTCATAGCGTCCCTCGGGGATCAGAGAAAGGTTCGAGCGGGTAACTTCAATATAATAGCCAAAAATCCGGTTATAACCGATCTTTAACGATTTTATGCCGGTCTCACTTCTTTCTCTTTGTTCAAGCGACGCGATCCATGCTTTACCGTTCACACTGGCATCCCGGTATGTATCAAGTTCGTCATGATACCCATCCTTGATCAGTCCGCCTTCTTTTATAGAAAGAGGAGGATCGTCATGCAGAGAGCTCTCAAGATAGTGATACAGTTCTTCATGGCTGTCCATCTTGTCTGCCAGATCTCTGCTGTACGGGTTGGATAACTGAGAGAGGGTCTGTTTGATGCCCGGTACGCTTCCCAGTGTCTGTTTTAATTGGATGAGGTCACGGGCTGTAATATTGCCAAACGAAACTTTACCCGCCAGCCTTTCCAGATCATACACCCTTTTTAATTTGTCACGCAGTTCCTCGCGCACAAAAAATTCCTTGATCAGCTCATCCACAACATTCAGCCGCTGTTCAATCAGCGCAGTGACGAGAAGAGGCTGCTCAATCCATTGTTTCAGTCTTCTGCTTCCCATACCAGTCACTGTCCGGTCGAGGAGCCATAGAAGTGATCCTTTTTTTCCTTTTGAACGGTTTGTTTCAACAAGCTCCAGATTCCGCTTGGAAAAGCTGTCGAGCTTCATGAATTCGTTAATATGCTGGATGCTTAAAGGCTGCAGATGCTCCAATGATCGTTTTTGTGTATGGAGCAAATAATGAAAGAGACGTCCGCATGCTTTCTTCAGCAGCTTTCTTTCGTTTTCTTGGACTAAATGCTGAAAAGGATCTGGCACCTCACTCTGGTCCTGAATGGAACTGACGATCTGATATCTCATTCGAACAATTTCAGCAATCTGTTCATAAAGTTCAGACGACATGATGACTTCTCTTGCATGCATGGCCTGAAGCTCCTGTATGAGCATAGATGTATCACCTTTATAAACGTATCCTTTTAATTCCCCGGTAGAAAGATCGTTCAGTACGATGCTGTATTCTTCATCGTTATATGAAACGGCTGCAATAAAATTATTCTCGGTTTCTTTAAGCAGGTTATGGTCCATCACGGTTCCTGGAGTAATGATCTGGATGACTTCCCGCTTCACGACCCCTTTTGCGGATTTAGGGTCTTCTACCTGCTCGCAGATTGCCACCTTGTGACCGGACTCAACGAGCTGTTTAATATAATTGGCAGCGGAATGGTGAGGTACCCCGCACATCGGTATGCGTTCAGAAGTTCCACCTTCCCTGCTCGTCAGTGTAATTTCAAGCAGCTGGGATGCTCTTGTCGCATCCTCAAAAAACATTTCATAAAAATCACCGAGCCTGAAAAATAAAAAAGCGTCACGGTGAGCCGATTTTATTTTTAAATATTGCTGGATCATGGGTGTGTATTGTGCCATGCCTTTCACCTAACTTCTAAGTTCTTTTTTCAATAGTTCATTATAGCATAGGATGCAGATTTGGATTCAAGAAAACAATACCCCTAAAACATAAAAAAGCAAGGAAGAAGATATCTTCTTCCTTGTTTCGTTATTCATCCAGCTCACCCATGAAGAATTGGTCAATATCTTCAACATCTTGATCATCCAGTCCGTAGTCCCAGTCTTTTTGTTCCCAATCATCAAGCGCACCGTCAGGGTTCACATATACACATACTTTGGTCTCCCCGATTACGTCACAGGTGAATTCACGTTCACATTGAATGACCATGCGGCTGCCATTTGGAGAGATCGTTGCTTCTAAAGTGTTTGGAGCCTGAATGCATCTGGCAGATATTTCAAGATCTTTTCCTGTCGCATGCTCATCTCTTGTACTAAGTACGATCGAATCCTTATACCCTACTGTTTCCGTAACAACTTCGGTCTTTGTGTTATTGTTGTATGAATACCAGACGTTAATATCATAATGGCCTTCCACTTCAACCGTGTCATCACTTTGTCTGGAAGCTTTATATGAATGATTGATGATCCAGCTTCCAAGGATACTCGTAGGTCTATGGCTTGGAGTGATCGTATGTGTTGACTGAGAGAATTTCCGCCCCTTGCCGCATACTGCTTTGCAAATTATCTCTCTGTAATTCAGATCTTGATCTATGTTTGACATAGACTTAATCCCTCCTCTTCCAATCTTCATTTCATCCTATGCAGGGCAAATGACTAGTGTGCTAAAAAACTTTTTATGATTCCGTTAATACAGTTTATGTAAGATGCCCAGATGGTGACCTATTTTTAAAAATTTTTATTAATAAAATACGGTACGTGAAATTACAAAGACGGTTAACTGTATTACTTTCTTTTATACTGTTGGTTTTCAAACAAAAAAAGATCAGAAGAATGTTAGATTCTCCTGATCTTTCCTATTAATGACAGCCGCAGCTTCCGGTTGAACATCCGTCCGCAGAGCCTGTTGTTCCTTTTAAAAGGTCTCCGCCTGTAGACTCGATGATCTCATCGGTGACTGTATTAGAAATCGTATGGGAAACCATCTGCAAAATATCGTTCACATCAGCCTGAGATTGTTTGAACTCCAGGACTACCGGAATACTGTCCATTTCCTTCATCAGGTTATCGATCGTTTCTTCGACTTCTTTGTGGGCTTCCTGCTTGCCGTAATGCTGAAGGTTGACCGCTTCTTTCTGCAGCTTTTTAATCTGTGCGATCAAGAAGGAAACGGTGCCGTTTTCGTTGATCTGCTGCTCCGCCTTTTTGAAAAAATCAACTTCCTCTGTTTGTGCAATCATTTCTGCCAGCTCTTTTGCTTTGTCTAAAATATCACTTTTTGTATAAGTCATCCCTCTAACACTCCCGCCTTTTCTTCTAGTAGATCCCCGCTTAACGTCCACGTTTTCGCATCTTTAATATGAACCTTTACAATCTTTCCGATGAGATGTTTCGGCCCTTTAAAGTTCACCACTTTATTCGTTGTGGTATGCCCTGATAATACATCTGGATTCTTCTTGCTTTCCCCTTCAACGAGCACGTCAACGACCGTGTCGAGGTAAGCTTGGTTCTTGCTCAGCGAAATATCGTTTAAGATTGAATTCAAACGCTGCAGTCTTTCTTTTTTCGTTTCTAAAGGCACATTATCAGCCATCTTGGCGGCTGGTGTTCCTTCCCGCGGTGAATAAATAAAGGTATAGGCAGCATCGTACTCGACTTCTTTTACGAGCGACAGCGTTTCCTCAAACTGCTCTTCTGTCTCGTTCGGGAAACCAACGATGATATCTGTCGTCAAAGCGGCATTTGGAATGGCCTTCTTAATTTTTCCAACGAGCTCAAGATAGTGATCACGCGTATACTTTCTCGCCATAAGCTTTAAAATGTCACTGTTGCCGTGCTGGACAGGAAGGTGGATATGTTCGACCAAGTTTCCGCCCTTCGCGAGTACTTCAATCAGATGATCATCAAAATCCCGCGGATGACTTGTCGTAAAGCGGATCCTTGGAATGTCAATCTTACGGATCTCATCCATCAGGTCACCGAGACCGAATTTAATATCTTCAAAGTCTTTTCCGTAAGCGTTCACGTTTTGCCCCAAGAGAGTTACTTCCTGATAGCCGTTGCGGGCAAGGTGCCTTACTTCTTCAATGATATCTTCCGGACGGCGGCTTCTTTCCTTCCCTCGCGTATAAGGAACGATACAGTATGTACAGAACTTGTCGCAGCCGTACATGATGTTGACCCATCCCTGAATGTTGCCTTTTCGCACACGCGGAAGATTCTCAACGATATCTCCCTCTTTGGACCATACTTCAACGACTCGTTCTTTTGAAAGATAAGCTTCTTTCACGATCTGCGGAAGTCTGTGGATGTTATGGGTACCGAATATCATATCCACCTGATTATAGGTTTTCAACAATTTATTGACAACAGATTCTTCTTGAGACATGCAGCCGCAGACCCCGATCAATAGATCAGGTTTGTCCACTTTCAGCGGCTTGAGATGTCCCAGTTCACCGAAAACCTTATTCTCGGCGTTCTCTCGGATGGCACATGTATTAAGCAGGATTAGATCGGCATCCATCACTTCTGTCGTAGCTTCATAGCCCATGTCTCCGAGAATTCCGGCCATGATTTCCGTATCATGCTCATTCATTTGGCAGCCATAGGTCCTGATATAAAATTTCTTGCCATTTCCAATTCTTCGTAAATCCTCATCAATTACAAAATCTTTTACAATCTTAATTTCTTCTTTTCCGCGTTTTTTAGCGTCCTTTAAGGAAGGCGGCTGGTACGTAGTTTGAAAATAGCTGGCGTAATCCTTAGAGGTTTTATTTTTATCTTTCACAGGATTCGATCCCTGTTGGTTCATTGCAATTTCCTCCCTTGCAAACAGCGAAACTCTAGAGGTGTTTTTCTCTGATAACTTCAATATTATAACAGACTTCGATTGTAAAAGGAATGATTGGTGTCCCTTCAAAATATCAATAATACTTAATAATTAAGAATACTTAAATTTCACTTTATTAAATGATAGGAGTAAAATAAAAGGCAGAAACCGTATATGAAAGAGATGATGCTGCAATGTATTGGAAACGATCACTTTGGATTCTTTGGCCGGCCAATTTTCTGATCGCCGCAGGAATGAGCTTGATCATCCCCTTTTTGCCACTATATATTGAAAAACTTGGTGTTTCAAATATTCAAAGTGTTGAACATTGGACAGGTTGGATTTTTTCTGCTCAGTTTATCACTTCTTTTTTATTTCAGCCGCTATGGGGCTCACTTGCTGACCGATATGGACGAAAGGTCATGCTCATCCGTTCTGCTATAGGGATGGGAACTGTCACAGCGTTAATGGGGCTTGTGACAGGGCCGGAACAGCTTCTCGTATTGCGTCTGATCAATGGTCTGTTCTCCGGTTTTATCTCCATGTCCATCTCCCTCCAGGCTTCCGTCACACCAGACAAAGATGCAGGAAGGTCCCTCGGCACACTGCAGACCGGCCAGATTGTCGGCACACTGATCGGTCCTCTAATCGGAGGCTTCCTGTCTGAGATCTTTGGGTTTGAAGGTGTCTTTTTTGTCACAGGAGGACTTATTTTGATCGCAGGGATGGTCGTCATGTTCTTTATTAAAGAAGATGTAGCTGTTAATAAGGAAAGAAGCATCAAAAAGAAAAACGAATGGGGAGCACTTAAACCCCTGTTTCCTGTATTTATCGCGGCTGCCGTCACCCAGCTGGCAATGATGAGTATCCAGCCGATCATCACCCTTTACACCAGGACCATTTACCATGGCAGCCATTTGACTTTAGTCGTAGGGCTGATCAGTGCCGTAACGGGTATTGCTAACCTGATCGGGTCACCGATCCTTGGAAGAATCGGCGACCGCTATGGACAGCGGAAAGTTCTCATTTTCTCTTTGATCATGGCTGCATTTGCTTTTCTGCCTCAAGTTCTGGCTACCGATGTAAAGGTCCTGTTAGCAGGCAGATTTTTATTAGGCCTATTTATCGGAGGAATGATACCTTCACTGAATGTTCTCGTAAAAAAACTGGCACCTCCAAACCTGCAGGCTACCGCTTTTGGAATTAGCTCTTCTGCCCGTTTTCTCGGGAACCTGTTCGGCCCATTGCTGGGAACCTTTGTAGCTGCGGCCTATAACATTAAAGATATCTTTTATATCACGATGATTTTCCTGCTCATCAATATGGTCTCCATTGTCAGAAACAAAAAACTTGAACTTGCGCTGCGCAATCATAAAAAGGCATCCTGAACATGAATGTTCAGGATGCCTTTTTTATTTATTACATAAATTCAGCAAGTAAGCCGTTAAATTTCTCTTCATCCATCTTCAAGTCCGCTTTGGATAATGCATCCTTGCTGTATCCGTGGGCAAGGTCCTGATAGGAAGGTTTTACTGTATTCTGATAGATGATGCCTTTGACGAGTCCGTCGTTTTCCATCAGAGTCTGCATCGCCATCATCCGATTGGAAGGATCATAGCCTTCGATCGTATCAAGGCTTGTTAGGTGTTCTTTGAACCAGTCATATGTGTTTACCTTATTATAGGTTACACAGGGAGAGAACACATTGATCAATGAGAAGCCTTTATGTTCAATCCCTTTTTGTATGATCGCAGTCAGTTCTTTCAGGTCGCTTGAAAAGCTTTGCGCAACGAACGTTGCACCTGCTGTAAGAGCAAGTTCCATCACTCCGATAGCGGACTCTACAGAACCTTCCGGCGTACTTTTCGTTTTAAACCCTTCAGCAGAGCGGGGAGAAGTCTGCCCCTTCGTTAATCCGTAGATTTGGTTGTCCATTACAATATAGGTTACGTCAATATTTCTTCGGATCGCATGAACGGTATGGCCCATTCCGATAGCGAATCCATCACCGTCTCCTCCAGAGGCAATAACTGTCAGATCACGGTTGGCCATTTTCACGCCTTGGGCGATTGGAAGAACACGGCCGTGAATGCCATGGAAGCCATAGGATTTAATATAACCGGAGATACGCCCGGAACAGCCGATCCCCGAGATCACTGCTAGGTCGTTCGGTTCCAGCCCGACGTTTGCTGCCGCCCGCTGTATGGATGCCTGCACGGAAAAGTCGCCGCAGCCAGGGCACCAGTTCGGTTTTACTGAATTTCTGAAGTCTTTAAACGTCGCCATTTAAACCAGCTCCTTGCATTTATTGAAAATTTCAGAAGGAAGAAATGGATTACCGTCATATTTTAAGATGCTCTCAATCTTGTGATGAGAACCCAGGTTCATTTTCAGGATATTGGCCAGCTGTCCAGTAGCATTATTCTCAATGACCGCTACCTTTTTCGCTGAATCAATTAAAGTATTCATCTCTTCAACCGGGAATGGATGAATCAAACGTAGATGTGCATGGTTTACTTTGATTCCTTCCGCTTCCAGACGAGGAATAACCTCCTCAATCACGCCTCTTGTGGAGTTGAACCCGACAAGCAGAAGATCAGCCTCTTCATTCGGGGTATATTTTACGACCGGCGTGTTGAATTTCAGGTTCTTCAGTTTTCGGAGACGCTTATCCATCTGCTTCAAGCGGTTTGCAGCAACTTCTGACGGCTTGCCCGTTTCGTCGTGCTCGACGCCTGTCACGTGATGAATGCCGTTTTTCATGCCCGGGATGACACGAGGAGATACTCCGGAATCCGTCAGTTCATAGCGTTTATAGTAGCCGCCTTCTTCTTCAGGAAGCTCTGCATTCAAATCCAGGGTGCCGCGGCGGATTTCAACTTTGCTGAAATCAAGCGGTTCTACGGATTGCTTGCCTAGAGAAAGCTGAAGATCAGTCAGTAAAATAACCGGGCATTGGTACTCTTCTGCAATATTCAATGCTTCTACAGCATCATAGAAAGCTTCTTCAGCTGTGCTTGGCGCCATGACGACCTTTGGAATCTCACCATGTGTACCGTAGATCATCGCCATTAAATCCGACTGTTCCTGTTTGGTCGGAAGCCCTGTACTTGGACCGCCGCGCTGTGTATCAACGACGACGAGCGGTGTTTCTGTCATTCCTGCAAGGCCGATGGATTCCATCATGAGGGATAAACCAGGACCCGCAGAAGAAGTCACAGTACGTACACCAGCATAGTTAGCGCCGATGGCCATTGTACAAGCTGCGATCTCATCTTCAGTCTGGATAACGGTTCCGCCAAACTGAGGAAGTTTTTTAATGAGGTATTCCATAATCTCAGAGGCCGGAGTGATCGGATAAGCCGCCATGAAGCGGACACCGCCAGCTACAAATCCAAGAGCGATGGCATCATTGCCGATCATAAACATACGTTTTTTTCCGTCAGCTTTATTCAGCTGGAACCCCTCGAGCGGACCGCCTGCTGCTTCATTAAAGAACTCAGCGCCTTTGCGGATTGCATCCATATTCTTTTCTACGACTTTAGCGCCTTTTCTTGAAAAGATTTCCTCAACCACATCTATGTACGATTCAGCCGGCAGATCGAGCACTGCACTCGTAGCGCCGATGGCCACCATATTCTTCATCAAGGAAGTGCCAAGCTCATTCGCTATTTCCGTGAACGGGACTGAAAAGAGCCTTACTTTTGAGCCTTCCGGAACAACTGGATTAAACTTCGCGTCGCCGATGACGACTCCTCCGTCCCGCATCTCATGAATATTTACATCAATGGTTTCCTGGTCAAACGCGATTAAAATATCAAGATCATCCGAGATCGACCTTGTTTGTTTCGTGCTGACACGAATCTTGTTGTTCGTATGTCCGCCTTTAATACGTGAAGAAAAGTGCCGATAACTGTAGAGATAGTATCCAAGACGATTTAAGGCCATTGCAAAAATTTCTCCGGTACTGTCTATCCCTTCCCCTTGCTGTCCGCCAACTTTCCAGGAAAGTTGATCAATCATGAACTCCACCCCTTCTATGCTTATCATTCTATATACTCACCAATTGCGTTTTCTGGAGAAAACATAAGTCTCCATGTATAAAAATACGCTATTTTCCGAAAGAAAATAAGCGCGCTGATCACTAAGATGGGTATAAAGATGGTTGTTAAAAAATATGTACTAAACGTTTACAATTCTAGACCTAACTTCACAAAAAAGCAAGTATTCATTGAAAAATTAATAGGTGGCGTCAGTGAATTTTAGTATGCTCTCACCCACATTTATGCACTCAAAAAAACCTGTTTGCGCAAAAAGGCAAACAGGCAGCTTACTGTTTTTAGTTAACGTGGCTCGACAATCAGCTTAATCCCAGTTCTTTCTTCTCCATCAATCAAAATATCGGTAAACGCAGGAATACAAATGAGGTCAACTCCGCTAGGCGCTACAAATCCTCGTGCGATTGCTACTGCCTTAACGGCTTGGTTTAATGCACCGGCCCCAATTGCTTGAATTTCAGCTCCTCCTCTTTCACGAAGAACTCCGGCGAGTGCACCAGCTACAGAATTAGGGTTGGATTTTGCTGAAACTTTTAATATTTCCATTAATTTGTACCTCCTTAGAGATATGATACCAATTCTACTATATTCATTGGTAAGAGCCCGTATTCCTGCAGTATGGAAAAGTTTACAACAATATGCTGGCAAGCGTAAATTGTTATACCAAAAGTACTCTTATTCAAAAAACGGGTGGTCGTCGTTAATCAAAATGGTCTTGATCGTTTTCGCTTTTCCAGTTGCAGGATCACACTCTATTAAGACGCCACTTAACTGTTCCCTTCCGGAAGAAACTTCAAACCTTACCGGTAAACTGGTAAGAAACTTTTTCAAAACAGCTTCCCGATCCATCCCTAATATCCCGTCATACGGGCCGGTCATCCCTACATCTGTCAAGTAAGCGGTTCCTTGTGGAAGAATTCGCTGATCCGCAGTCTGGACATGGGTATGCGTGCCAACGACCGCTGTTACTTTGCCGTCGAGGAACCAGCCCATCGCTTGCTTTTCACTTGTTGCTTCTGCATGAAAATCGACAAAGATAATCGGCGTCCGCTTCCGCAACTCTTCAACCAGTTGTTCAGCCTTTTCAAAAGGGCAGTCGAGAGGAGGGAGAAATGTCCTTCCTTGTAAATTAATGATGCCGATTTCAAGCTGGTTCATCTTAATGAGAGCTGATCCGTTGCCTGGTGTCCCAACAGGAAAATTGGCTGGCCTAACCAATTGGGGAGTAGTGTCGATGATCTCAAAAATCTCTCTATTGTCCCACGCGTGATTTCCGAGCGTGATGGCCTGTGCCCCCGCTTCAAAAATCCCCTTTACGATCTTTCCGGTAATCCCCCTGCCATGGGCAGCGTTTTCACCGTTCACAATCGTAATAAGCGGCTGATATTTTCGTTTTAATTTAGGCAAATACGTGTCGATCATCTTTCTACCTGGAGATCCAACGACGTCCCCTACAAATAAAATCTTCATGAAGAACTCCTTTTACTGCATTCTGTATAAAAACAAAATAAAGTGGTATACACCACTTTATTTTGCGTACTCAACAGCTCTTGTTTCCCGAATGACTGTTACTTTAATATGTCCTGGATAATCCAGTTCATTTTCAATTTTTTTCGTAATATCCCGTGCTAAACGGTAAGAAGCCAAATCATCGACTAAATCTGGTTTAACCATGATTCTGATTTCTCTTCCGGCCTGGATCGCAAATGATTTTTCCACGCCGTCAAACGACTCGGAAATCTCTTCGAGTTTTTCCAGACGTCTGATATAGGTTTCCAACGTTTCACGTCTAGCTCCAGGTCTTGCTGCTGACAATGCATCAGCGGCGGCAACAAGAGTAGCGATAATTGAAGTAGGTTCAGTATCTCCGTGATGGGAAGCAATTGAATTGATAACTACTGGATGTTCCTTATACTTGGTTGCCAATTCCACACCGATATCGACGTGGCTGCCTTCTACTTCATGATCAATCGCTTTCCCAATGTCATGAAGCAAACCAGCACGGCGGGCCAAATGAACATCTTCTCCAATTTCTGCTGCCATCAAACCGGCGAGGTACGCTACTTCCATTGAATGTTTCAATACATTTTGGCCGTAGCTTGTACGGTACTTCAAACGCCCTAAGATCTTAATCAAATCAGGATGAAGTCCATGAACTCCTACTTCAAAAGTAGTCTGCTCACCTACTTCTCTGATATACTCATCCACTTCACGGCGAGATTTTTCAACCATCTCTTCGATTCTGGCAGGATGAATTCTGCCATCTTGAACGAGCTTGTCAAGCGCCATACGGGCAATCTCCCTGCGGATTGGGTCAAAACCAGAAAGAATGACGGCTTCAGGCGTATCATCAATAATCAAATCAATGCCTGTTAGCGTTTCCAACGTACGGATATTTCGTCCTTCACGCCCGATAATTCGGCCCTTCATCTCATCATTTGGCAAGTTCACGACAGAAACTGTCGTTTCAGCAACGTGGTCAGCCGCGCATCGCTGGATAGCAAGAGAAAGAATCTCTTTTGCTTTTTTATCCGCTTCTTCTTTAGCGCGATTTTCCATATCCTTCACCATCATAGCCATTTCATGAGAAACTTCGTTTTCTACCTCGCCCATGATGATCAGCTTGGCTTCTTCACGCGTAAAGCCGGATATACGTTCCAGTTCTCTTTGCTGCTCTCTGAGCAGCTCCTCCACTTTGCTTTCAATCTCTTCAATTTGTCGTTGTTTTTTGGTGAGAGACTCCTCACGTTTCTCCAATGATTCCTCTTTTTTATCAAGAGTCTCACTTTTCCGGTCAAGAATCTCTTCTTTTTGTACCAATCGTTGTTCTTGTCTCTGAAGCTCATTTCTGCGTTCACGAATGTCGCGCTCTGCTTCTGTTCTTAGCTTATGGATTTCATCCTTTGCTTCAAGCAGGGCTTCCTTCTTGCTCGCTTCCCCATCTCGCTTTGCTTCTTCAACGATCTGAGCAGCAGCATTTTCCGCGCTTGAAATTTTTGCTTCGGCAATTTTTTTCCTAACAAGATATCCGACAACTGCACCGACACCTGCTGAGACAAGCAAACTGGAGATGAAGACAATAATGTTTTCCATGTTTCCACCTCCTCTTGCTATCTACTTTTTTTACTGGGTCATAAGCATCATTCGTGTAACAAAGTGTTGTGCACAAGTCATGCCATTCTCATTTCAGGTTATATCTTTTAATTTCAAATGAAATCAAAGTATATCTCCATTTTATAAAGGACAGCACGTTATGTCAAGAGATGTCAAATTATCTATGATAAATCTTCCTTTCAAAATTGGCAAGTTTTATTTATATCCAATCAAAGGAAATTATCGGACCATGAGCAGACAGGGCAGTGCCCCTGTCCGGCCGCGGCCGCCAAGCGTGAACCGCAGCTTTTTGCAGATATTACGCAATCTATTTATCCCACAAATCCCTTTAAAACTAATACTTTCCTATCCTTCTAAAAAAACCGTACATAGCAGGTATGTACGGTCTAAAATGTTATTCGGATAATTCAAACTCCTCTGTTTCTTCCTTTGTTGCAGGTTCTGGAGTGTTGGCTTCTTCACCGAGGCGATAGTAGCTTCTGATCTGTGTAATGATCTCTTCTGCTACTTCCTTGTTCTCTTTCAGGAATTGTTTGGAATTCTCTCTTCCCTGGCCAAGGCGGTCTCCTTCAAAGGAATACCAGGCACCGCTTTTTTGAACGACGTCAATATCGGAACCGATATCAAGGATTTCACCTTCTCTTGAAATCCCTTCACCGTACATGATGTCTACTTCCGCCGTCTTGAATGGAGGAGCCACTTTATTCTTAACCACTTTAATTCTTGTTTTGTTCCCTACCATATCCGTGCCCTGTTTCAATGTTTCAGCACGGCGTACTTCCAAACGGACGGAAGAATAGAACTTTAATGCACGGCCCCCAGGTGTAGTTTCCGGGTTCCCGAACATCACGCCGACTTTTTCACGGATCTGGTTAATGAATACCGCGATGGTTTTTGATTTGCTGATCGCTCCGGAAAGTTTTCTTAATGCCTGAGACATCAGTCTTGCCTGAAGACCTACGTGGGAATCTCCCATTTCTCCTTCGATCTCTGCTTTAGGAACCAAAGCCGCAACCGAGTCAATGATCAGAATATCCACTGCTCCGCTTCGGACAAGGGCTTCCGCGATCTCAAGAGCCTGTTCGCCAGTATCCGGCTGAGATAAAAGAAGCTCATCAATGTTTACGCCGAGCTTTTGGGCATAGACAGGATCAAGCGCATGTTCTGCATCAATGAACGCAGCTTGTCCGCCGTTTCTCTGCACTTCTGCAATCGCATGCAGAGCAACTGTTGTCTTACCGGATGATTCAGGTCCGTATACTTCGATGATCCGCCCTCTTGGATATCCGCCTACGCCAAGTGCGATATCAAGCGCAAGAGATCCGCTGGAGATGGTGGAAACTCTCTGTTCAGCCTGCTCGCCAAGTTTCATGATGGATCCTTTTCCGAATTGTTTTTCAATCTGGCGCAAGGCCATTTCCAATGCCGCTTTGCGGTCGCTCATGTAATCACTCCTCAAATTTATATCATTGCACATGTAAGTACATTGTGATGTCATTTCCTATAGCTTTATTTTACTTCTTTTTTCACCGTTTGCCAATCTTTTTGCGAACATTTATTCGATTTTTTTATTGTCCTTTTTTGACCTTTGATAATAAGTAAAACAATCCGTACATCACAGACCTCTCTCTGACAGCGGTCCTCGAACCGGATAATGCCAGCGGGTACACCTCGGTGCCTGTTTCATCCGCCAGTCCGATAAAGACCGTGCCGGCTTCTTTGTTTTCACTTGGTCCCGGTCCTGCAACCCCGGTAAAACTGATGCCGATATCCGAGCCGGTCAGGTTTCTTACCTTTTCCGCCATCTGTTTCGCGCAGTTCTCGCTGACCGCTCCCTCGGACACAAGCAGCTCATGAGAAACACCGAGCAGCTGCTCTTTTATCTCATTCGTATAACAAACAACTGAACCTTTGAATATTTCCGAACTGCCCGGCATGTCGGTTATCTGCTTTCCAAACCATCCGCCTGTCAGACTCTCGGCAGAAGAAACGGTCAGCTTTTTATCTTTCAGCTGTTCTGCTGCTGCTTTTTGCAAGGAATCATCTCCGTATCCGTATAGGAACTCTCCTACCCGCTCACGGATTTTTCCTTCCAGCACGTCCAGCTGCTCTTGGGCAATCTTGTTGTCCAGAAATTTTGCCGAGAGCCTAAGGGTAACTTCATGGTTTCCAGCGAGAGGCGCCACAGTCGGATTACTCTGCTGATCGATAATGTCCTGAAGTGTCGCTTCAAGCAGTGATTCTCCAATCCCGAAGAAACGAAGAACCCGTGAGACGATCGGCTCTTTTCCAGGCAGTCTTCCTGAAAGATAAGGAACCGCAAAGCTTCTGAACATCGGCTGCATTTCTTTGGGAGGACCCGGGAGAAGAATATAGGACAGTCCGTCTTCATGCAGCGCCATTCCCGGAGCCATGCCGTGTTTGTTCGGCAAAATCTCAGAACCTTCAAGAACAAGTGCCTGCTTTCTATTGTTCTCAGACATGACCCTGCCTGTTCTTTTGTAGTACATTTCAATATGATCCATCGCTTCTTGGTCATAGACCAGGTTCTTTACCAGAACAGTGGCGATGGTTTCTTTAGTGAGATCATCTTTCGTCGGTCCGAGACCTCCGGTAAAGATGAGAAGATTTGAACGGCTCTGTGCTGTTTTTATGACAGATTCCAGCCGTTTCGGATTATCGCCCACGACGGAATGATAGAAAACATTGATCCCTAAGTCTGCCAATTCAGCAGAGATAAATTTAGCATTTGTGTTTGCAATCTGTCCCAACAAGAGCTCGCTTCCAACGGCAATGATTTCTGCATTCATTTGCGTATTCCCCCGTATTGTACGTTTTTAAACGAAGATTTTTCTGATAAAAAAAACAGGAGATCTTCTCTCCTGTTCCTGCTGTTATTTTGATTTTAGCATAACTTCTTTGTTTTGAATAAAATATTCCCAGCCTGAATATAGAGTGATGAGTGTAGCTGCCCACAGGCTGATCTGAGCGAATGGGATACCTATCCATTCAAATGGTATGTTGTGCAGCAGCAATGCAGAAATGGCAATGATCTGGATCCATGTTTTCAGCTTGCCCATCTGGCTTGCTGCAATTACTGCACCTTCAGCTGCTGCTACAAGGCGTATGCCAGTCACCGCGAACTCCCTGCTCAGGATAATGATGACCATCCATGCCGGTGCATAGCCTACTTCAACAAGGGCAACAAACGCAGCGGTAACCAGCAGTTTATCCGCAAGAGGGTCTAAAAACTTCCCAAAGTTTGTAACAAGGTTGAGCTTTCTCGCATAATATCCGTCTACCCAGTCTGTACAGGATGCAATGATGAAAATCAGGGCGGCAGCCAAATGGGTGACTGGAATATCAACATCCAGCCATGTTACCTTTCCCCAATCAAAGGGGGCAAGAAGAACGATCATGAATACAGGAATAAGTAAGATCCTTGAAATTGTAATTTTATTAGGCAAGTTCATTTTTATTTCCTCCAATTTTGACAATCATTACACGGCGCTCTACGTAAGTTATTGTTTGCCGGAAGCCGTGTTTTTAATGACGATCCTTTGGTGAATTCCCCTCTTAACAGGCGGAATCGGATATGAGAACGGTTTTTCATTGATCGTCATTTTTGCAAAATTGGCGGCACCAATATTAAGTTCAACATCTTTCTCACCTGATAAGTCATAGCTGGCTGTATCACCTTTTTTAAACATCTTGCCAGCCAATGTCTTGCTGCCTGTTTTCACTTCGAGATATACCGGCCCGTCCATCTTAAAGGCGATTTTAAAGTCATCCGCCTGGCTTAGCTCATATGTAGTGGTAATTCCCTGTGTAGCCTGCTTGGTCAGAGTAAATTCTTTTTTCTTCGGTTCTGCCGGTTTCTTTGGTGAATCACTATTCGCGGGCTTCTCCGGTTTTTTATCTTTGGCCTTGTTTGTATTCTCAGCCTTCTTGCTCTTATCAAGCTGAACACTGGCAGGTTTATTTGAGTCCTTTGAATCAGCGCCGTCATTCCCTCTGTTGGCAAGGTAGGCCCAAACGCCGATCAGAAGTGCCAGAACGAAAGCAAAAATCAGTACTTTAGGCAGCCAGCTTGATAATACAGAGTCCTTTGCATCCAGGGTCTGCTTATTCCGTTCTGATCGGGGAACAAATTCTGTCGGTTCTTTTTCGGCTTTTGGAATTTCGTTTTCAAATTGGGTAAAGACTTCTTCAAAATTGAGTCCTACTGTTTCGCTGTAATTTTTTATAAACGCTCTGGCATAGAAAGAACCTGGTAGAATCTCGTATCGTCCATCTTCAATCGCCTGCAGATAACGTTTTTGTATTTTTGTTTCGGTTTGAAGCTGTTCAAGAGAAAGACCTTTTTCTTCCCTTTTTTCTCTTAAATAATTTCCTAATTCAGTCAAATTTACCACCTTCCACTAATTGAAGTTATTCAAATGCGGAAAATCCTACATCTGTCTCTATTACTTCATATGTAATTTCTTCATTCGGATCGTTTCTAAGCTCGATAATATAATCAAAATCGTCAATGCTGTATTCGGTCTGCTGAACGAAAACATCTGGATGCTCGATGACCTTCGCAGATGGAAGACGCATGATTTCCCTGACCAGCTGCCAGTGCCTTTCATTTGAACGCCTCGATGACACGATGCCGTCAATAATATAAACATTATCTGTGCTGTATTCATCATCCGCAAGCTGTGTCCGAATGGTTTGCTTGAGCAGCGTAGAAGATATAAATACCCATTTTTTGCTCGCGCAAACACTCGATGCTACGATCGATTCAGTCTTTCCGACCCTTGGCATACCCCGGATGCCGATCAGTTTATGGCCCTCGACTTTATACAGTTCGGCTAAAAAGTCAACGAGAAGCCCAAGTTCGTCTCTTACAAATCTGAATGTTTTTTTATCGTCTGCGTCCCGTTGTATGTAACGTCCATGCCGGACGGCGAGAATATCTCGTAATTTGGGTTTACGGAATTTCGTGACTGTAATATTATCCATCGATTGTAAAATGGAGCGAAGGCGGTCTACCTTCTCTTGTTTGTCGACAATTAACAGCAATCCTCTTCTCTCATTGTCTACTCCATTGATCGTCACGATATTTATTCCAAGCATCCCGAGAAGAGATGAAATATCACCAAGAAGTCCGGGGCGGTTTTTATTTATCTCGTATTCCAAATACCAATCCTGATCGCCCATTCTTCATCTCTCCTTCCTTTTTCTGTTGCTTATCATTAATTTCCCGCTTCATTAATTAATAATATCTGATTTCAATTTATTATGAAAGAAAAAATAAAGGGATGTTAAGAAAAATCCTTAACATCCCTGTTAAGAAAAATCCTTAACATCCTAATATTTACTGTGCGTTGTCATTCTGGACTAATTTAACCATCATATTGGCAATCGCGTGTTTTTCATCGTCGCTGGCAACCTTCCAAAGGTCAGCAAGCACTTTTTCTTCGGAATTCTTAGGATCTACATGAGAAGCAAGATATCCTCCGATTTCAGTTGCTAAATTGGAAACGGTTGATTGGTCCATTCCCTGGCCTTCTGCATGTTCAAGACGGTCAGAGAGAAAATTCTTCCACTGTCCAAAATTATCTAATACTGACATTTAATTTCCTCCTTAAAATATGGTACATACTATAATATTTCTAGAAGGAACATGAATTATGCATGGGATTTGACATTTTCCTCTGCGCTTTCCTGCGATTAATTATGCCAGCCGCCTGTTGCAGAAATAATATGCCCATTGATATAAGATGAGCGGTCTGACAAAAGGAACATAACGATTTCCGCCATTTCTTCCGTCCGGCCTAGCCGGCCTTCTGGAATCTGGTCTTTCAGCGAGTTCAATTCTTCCTCAGTAAAATCCTCCATCATCCGTGTCTCGACCGCGCCGGGAGCGATGCCGTTCACCCTGATGCGGTTGGGGGCTGCCTCTTTGGCTAATGCTTTGACGAATGTATTCAGGCCGCCTTTTACGGCAGAATAAACGACCTCACACGAAGCCCCTACTGATCCCCACACAGATGAGATGACTATGATGTTTCCTTTTCCTCTCTTCATCATAGCTGGCAGAAGATGTTTCGTGATCAAGATCGGACTTGTCAAATTCAGCTGTACCATTTTCTGCACCGTCTCGCTGTCCATATCTGTCAGCAGTCCGTAATAAGCACCAGCACTATTATGTATAACGGCATCAACCGGCATAAAGAGTGATGACAGCAATTTATCAGTTCCGGCAGGATCTGATAAGTCTGCCTGCACCAATAAGGTTTCAACACCGTATGCAGTTACCTCTTGCTGGAGATCTCTTGCTTGCCGGCTGCTCAGATGGTAATGGAGAATAAGGTTGAAGCCATTTTTCGCAAGCGCCCGGCAGATGCTCGAACCGATCCCGCCGCTTGCCCCTGTCACTAAAACCCAGCCTGACATATTATTTTCACCCGCTTAAAAACATCCCTGCTTATGAGCAGGGATGTTTTTTTTCTTCATTATGACTGTTTTTTCTTAACCTGGCAAATGGTCAGTTGACTATCCTGAAAATGGTCACTCAGCGCTTTTTCAAGGCGTGCAGCCGTTAAATCTTCAAACGTCGGGATCACGTCAAAAAGATTCATTCCGTTAAATTCATACCTGGTGAATTGATTCGCGATAAACTCGGGCGAGTTCAGCGCTCTTAAAAAAGAACCGATTTTCTTTTTTCTTGCTCTCTCCAGGTCCTCTTGGTTGATATCCGTTTTCTTGAAATCCTCTACCATACGCGAAATGGTATCAGCGAAAGCATCAGGATCAGATGTATCGCCTCCGATCATGGAGAAACCGTAGCCTTGCTCTTCTGTATAGTCAAAAGAAAAAGAAGGGTCGATCAGCCCATCATTATAAAGCTTCTCGTAATTTTTGGTGCTCTTTCCAAACATCATCTCCAGCAGCAAATTGACGGAGAGTTCCCGGAGAAGCAATTCTTTCCCTTGCCTTTCGGGACGTTTCTCTTTATATCCCATATAGCACTTCGGTGTTTGAACCGGCATGTTCAACACTTCTTTTCTTTTGGCGGGCTGAGCTGGTTCCTCATCAAAAAAGCGCTCGATCGGCGGCTTGTCTTTATAGTCCTTGCCGGCCTGGTTCTTCTCGACAAGATCCATGATCTTTTCTGCATCAACCGGCCCTACAATAAAGAGGAGCATGTTGCTCGGATGGTAGAAGGTCTCATAGCATTCATACAGATCATCTTTTGTAATTTTGGCAATCGATTCAACCGTTCCCGCAATGTCGATGGACACTGGATGGTTTTGATACATGTTGGCGATCAAACCGAAATACACGCGCCAATCCGGGTTGTCATCGTACATTCTGATCTCCTGTCCAATGATTCCCTTTTCTTTCTCCACCGTCTTTTCGGTAAAATAGGGTGCCTGAACGAAATCGATCAACGTCGTCAGGTTCTTTTCAACATCACCGGTCGTTGAAAACAAATAAGCGGTCCGTTTAAAGGTAGTAAAAGCATTGGCCGATGCTCCCTGTTTACTGAAATCCTGAAAAACGTCACCGTGCTCTTTTTCAAAAAGCTTATGCTCCAGGAAATGGGCGATTCCATCCGGCACCTTGACTGGTTCGTTCTTTCCAAGCGGAACAAAATGATTATCCACGGATCCATAATTAGTCGTAAACGTTGCATAGGTTTTATTGAAATCCTTTTTTTCTAAAATGAATACTTTCAGTCCGTTTTCAAGGGTCTTGCAGTTTAGGGTCTCTTTGAGCTGCTTAAAATGAATTTGTTCCATATTATTCATCGCCCCTCCCTCTTAAGAAATAGATCGTATCAAGTTCAATCTTTTTTGAAACACCGATCACTTGCTCTTTCGTAACATTCTCGATGCCTTCGAGCCATTCCTCAATACTCCGTTTATGCCGGGAGACTACTTCGTGATAAAGTACCTCCACCAAACCTGTAGAATCATCCACCGTCTCAAGGATTTGGTTTCGGATCATCGCTTTCGTCTGCTCCAGTTCACCGTCTGAAATGTTGCCGTTTTGAATTTCTTTTAGCTGTTCATTAATGATTTTTACTGTTTTTTCATAATTATTGGTTTCAATCCCTGACATAACAAAAATAATCCCTTTATGACTCTCAAAACGAGAAGCGGCATAATAGGCCAGACTCTCTTTCTCACGGACGTTCATGAACAGTTTGGAATGCGAAAAACCGCCGAAGACGCCATTGAATACTTGAAGAGGAAGATATTCGGGATCGCAGTACGTAATGTAGGTACGGTATCCCATATGGAGCTTTCCTTGCTGCACTTCCTGCTCTTCAAATATCTCTTTCACTTCATCCACTCTTCGTTTTCCTGAGGAAGCTACTCGTTTCGGCTCTGCTTTAGCATTTGGAAACACAAAATGCTTTGCCGTAAAATCCTTGAGAATTTCTTTGGAAACATCTCCCACGACATACAAATGGACCTCGTCTTCCTGGATGACTTTCTTATAATAATCATATAAAATCTCAGGAGTGATGGAATCGACTTCCTTTTCGCTTCCGTATACATTGAAACGATAAGGCTCGTCTTCGAACATCTCCTCGATCAGGCGCTTGTTGGCATACCTCATCTTATCATCGTATATGGATTCAATCTGCTGCTTTAACGACCGTTTTTCTTTCTGGACGATATCGGATAAAAAGGCATTCCCCTGTTTTGCCGGCTTGAGCAGTACATCGGAGAGCAGTTCAAACGCCTTGTCGAGCAAAGGTGTATTATCCGATAGAAATTTTTCATTCGCTACATCAATTCTCAGGGTGATAACCTGATATTCTCCTTTTTTAGAGAGATCCGCCCCCAAGGTTGCTCCATAAAGGCTGTCCAGCGCTTCACGGAGCTCTTTACTGCTAGGAAATCTCTCTGTCCCGCTCTGCAAAACATAGGGAAGCAGGGCACGTTTAGTAACTTCCTCCTCCACGATCGGACTTTTCAGCTGAAGAATTAACGAAGTGGTCTTATATTTAGTGGTTTCGACTGTATGTAAGGTAATACCGGGCAAGTCAGCCACATGATGGTCTACGAGTGTCATTTCGCTTCCTCCCTTTTTAAATAGGTTGTTGATCATACTTTCTAGTGTACCCACATTCCATAGTAATCATGACTTTTCCTGCTTTAAACAAAAAAACCTGCTTCAATAACTGAAGCAGGTCCTGTCTATTATCGTTTTCCTTTTTCGTAAGGCTGTCCGGATGCTTTGGGAGCATCTGCACGGCCAACAAATCCTGCTAGTGCAAGAATCGTAAGCACATAAGGCGCGATCAGCAGATAAACATCAGGAATATCCTTGAGAAGAGGGATCTGTTCCCCTGTGATGCTTAAGCTTTGAGCAAGCCCGAAGAACAAGGCCGCTCCCATCGCTCCAAGCGGATGCCATTTTCCAAAAATCATCGCAGCAAGAGCCATGAAGCCTTGTCCTGAGATCGTTGACTGTGTGAAGTTTCCAGCGATGGAAGCCACATAGATGGCTCCGCCTAGACCAGCGAACGCACCCCCGATGATAACAGAAATATAACGGGTTTTATTAACATTGATCCCCATCGTATCAGCAGCCATCGGATGTTCACCGACAGAACGAAGACGAAGGCCGAACGGCGTTTTGTAGATGATGTACCATACCACAAAAGCCAGGAAAATCGCTACAAAAGAAGTTGAGTATGCATTGGAGAAGAACAGGTCTCCGATAACCGGAATCTTGGACAGCACCGGGATATCTCCTTTGCCGATCCGTTCCTGAATATCAGGAGTCTGGCCTGCATCAAAAAGTTTCTTCGTCAAAAAGATGGACAGTCCCGCTGCAAGGAAGTTAAGAGCAACACCGCTGACGACTTGATCGGCTTTCAGCGAAATGCTTGCCACTGCATGTGGAACAGCAAAGAGTCCACCCCCAACGATAGCTACTGCAAAACTCATCCATGGAGAAGCAGCGCCTAACCCCCATTGTTCACCATAGTGGGTAAAGATCGCCCCTAAAAAGGCGCCGAACATCATAAGTCCTTCAAGTCCAATATTAACAACACCAGAACGTTCACTGAAAACTCCGCCCAAAGCAGTAAGGATAAGGGGAGCTGCTGAAACGATCGCAGCAGGCACAATAAGGGCAAGGATATCGAAGAAGTCCATTAAAGTTTACCCCCTTTAGTAAATCGGTTGGTCAGCCAGCGGATAAGGTAACTGGACGCCACAAAGAAAATGATCAATGCGATGACGATTCCAATGAGTTCAGTGGGAACTCCTGCTGTAGACTGCATAGTAAGAGCACCGATTTTCAGTCCTCCAAACAAAAGGGCGGCGACAATGATCCCTACCGATCCATTGGCTCCGAGCAAGGAAACGGCGATTCCATCGAATCCTACCCCTGTAAACGCGTTATTGATCGTCATATATTGATAGGTTCCAAGGCCTTCCATCGTTCCCGCAGCACCCGCAAAGGCACCTGATATAGCCATGGCTAGGATAATATTTTTCGATACGCTTATTCCCGCATACTGTGAAGCATGCTGGTTGAAGCCGACTGCTCTTAATTCATAGCCGGTTGTTGTTTTCCATAATACAAACCACATAATAAGTGCACCAATAATTGCTACAACAATTCCGTAATGAAGACGAGAAAAATCAGTCAGCTGCTGAAGCCAAGGAGAAGCCAGGGATGCTGATTCTTTAATATCCTTCGTCCTCTCTCCAGGTGCCAGCATATAGGCACGAATAATGGCATTTGTTACATATAGCGCGATGTAGTTCATCATGATGGTAGTAATAACTTCGTGAACTTTAAAACGCGCTTTCAGAATACCTGGAAGCACTCCCCAGATTGCTCCAGCTAGAGCACCTGCGATAACCGCTAGCGGCAGGTGGATGATCTTAGGGAGATCAAAGTTGATCCCGACATAGACCGATGCTAGCCAGCCGACAAGCAGCTGCCCTTCCACACCAATGTTAAAAAGTCCCGTGCGAAACGCAAAAGCCACGGCTAATCCCGAAAGAATGAGCGGTGAAGCCGCACGGATCGTTTCACCCATATTGTATCCATTTCCGAAAATGCCCTCAATTAAAGCAGAGTAGGCTTTGATGGGATCATAATCTGAGACCAGCATGATGATACCGCCGATCAAAAGTCCCAATAGCACGGATATGGCCGGGACAAGAATATGGAATAAACGGCCTTTAATTACATTCATTGCAAATCACCTGCTTTTTGTTTCTTGCCGCCCGCCATGAGCAGTCCAAGTTCCTGTTCAGTCGTTTGTTTTGGATCTACGACTGCAACAATTTTCCCTTCATATATAACCGCGATGCGGTCGCTTACATTCATTACTTCATCCAGTTCAAACGAGAGAAGAAGGACTGCCTTTCCTTTATCACGTTCCTGAATAAGTTTGGAATGAATAAACTCAATTGCACCAACATCAAGACCGCGTGTAGGCTGTGCTGCAATAAGGAAATCGGGACTTCTGTCCACTTCCCTTGCAATGATCGCTTTCTGCTGGTTGCCTCCTGATAATGCACGTGCCAGCGTATGTTCACTCGGCGTTCTCACATCAAATTCTTTAATAAGATTATTGGCCTTATCAAAAATTGCGGGAAATTTAAGAATTTTATGTTTGGAAAACGGCTGTTGGTAATACGTTTGAAGCACCATATTCGTACCGATCGAAAAATCAAGGACCAGGCCGTGTTTGTGTCGGTCCTGAGGGATATGCCCCACTCCGGATTCCGTTACCTTTCTCGGCTTAAGGTTCGTAATGTCCTTGCCGTTAAGCTGGATGGTGCCGCTGGTTGCTTTCCTTAAACCGGTGATCGCTTCGAGAAGTTCAGTCTGTCCGTTTCCGTCCACTCCGGCGATGCCGAGGATTTCTCCTGCTTTGATCTCAAGGGTCAGCCCGTCAACGACCGGCACTTTTCTTGAATCTTCAACGACCAGGTCATTGATCTGCAGTACAGGCCCTTTTGGCACAGCATCTTCTTTATCAACCTTGAAATTTACCTCGCGCCCGACCATCATCGCCGCCAGTTTATCAGGGTTGGTTTCAACAACGTCGACCGTGCCGATTCCCCGGCCTCGGCGAATAACCGTACAGCGGTCACAAGCTTCCATGATCTCCTTCAGCTTATGGGTGATCAGTATAATTGATTTTCCTTCTGCCACTAGCTTTTTCATGATCTCCATAAGTTCATGAATCTCCTGAGGAGTTAATACAGCTGTCGGCTCATCAAAGATTAAAATTTCAGCTCCGCGATAGAGCGTTTTCAAAATTTCCACACGCTGCTGCATTCCGACGGAAATATCCTCAATTTTCGCATTTGGATCTACTCGCAAGCCATAACGGTCAGATAAGGCTTTTACTTCTTTCGCTGCTTTTTTCAAATCCACTCTGCCCGCTGTTGTTATCTCTTTGCCAAGAATAATATTTTCTGTTACGGTGAAGTTTTCAACCAGCATAAAATGCTGATGCACCATTCCGATTCCAAGACGGTTAGCAACGTTCGGATCAGAGATCGAAATCTTCTGGCCTTTAACGTGGATCTCTCCCTCTTCCGGCTGATACAATCCGAAGAGAATATTCATGAGCGTTGATTTTCCCGCACCATTCTCACCGAGAAGAGCATGAATCTCGCCTTTCCTTACTTGCAATGTGACATTGTCATTGGCAACGATGCCAGGGAATTCCTTGCGGATGTTCCTCATTTCAATGACATACTCCATTGTGTTCACCCCTTATGACAAACTATAAACCTTTCAATCTTGTTTCTTCATCCTGGAGAGGGAGTCAGAAGTCTAACCTTTCACTGCGTAAATAAAGGCCAGTAAACGAATACCAGCCTTTACTTTTTACCATTTATTTTTTCATATCTGCTTCAAACTTTTTGAACTCTTTATCCGTTTTAGGAACCATAAGGCTTCCGTCCTGGATTTTCTTTTTGTACTCATCAACTTTTGCCAATGCTTCTTTCGTTACATTGTCTTTGTGAGGAGCAATTCCTACACCGTCTTCATTAAGACCGAATTCAACTACTTTTCCGCCAGGGAATTTTCCATCCATCGTATCCTTTGAAACTTGTTCAACAGCTTTGTCTACACGCTTGACCATTGAAGTCAATGTTACATCCTCAGGCATACCTTCTTCGTGCTGATCGCGGTCAACACCGATAACCCAAACTTTTTCACCATTCTTAGCTCGGTTCTTCGCTTCGGTAAATACACCTTTACCTGTTCCGCCAGCTGCATGGTAGATAATGTCTGCGCCTTTTCCGTAGAACGTGTTAGCGATCGCTTGGCCTTTTTCAGCTTTGTTAAAGTCACCAGCGTATTGAACAAAGATTTCGGCTTTTGGATTTGCCGTCTTTACTCCGGCTTTAAATCCGTTTTCAAACTTTTTGATTAATTCACTGTCCACGCCGCCGACAAAACCGACTTTGTTCGTTTTTGTCTGCATTCCAGCAATTAGGCCGACAAGGAATGAACCTTCGTTCTCTTTAAAAGTGATGCTCGCAACGTTCTTTTCAGGAACAACCATATCAACAAGTGCAAGGTGTCCGTTCGGCTGCTGCTTTGCCACTTTTTGGATATCCTGTGCCATCAAGAATCCGATTCCGTAAACAAGATCAAATTTTTCCCTAACTAATGAATTCAGGTTGGGAGCGTAATCACTTGCAGAGGATGATTGAAGATATTTGAAGTCTGTACCTTTTTTAAGATCGTTATCTTTACCGAACTTTTGAAGCCCTTCCCAAGCAGATTGGTTAAAGGACTTATCGTCAACACCGCCAGTGTCTGTTACCATCGCCACTTTAAATGCATCTTTTTTGCCGCCGCCAGTTGACTTTTCGCCTTCATCCTTACCACAGGCAGAAAGCAATGTGCCGGCTGCTAAAGCTAGACTTAATAAAACTCCAGTTCTCTTTTTCAATTCTTTTTCCCCCTATTTTTTTATGCGAATAACACTTGTAACACATTGAACAACGGTGTTGCACATCACCCCCTAAAAATGATAGACAGCTATAAGCGCTTTCTTACGACTGTAAAGTTAAATTTATCAGCTCTAAAGTAATTACAGGAATAAAGAACAGGCTCATCATTCTGATCATAGTGCATCTGTTTTAAAACGAGAAGAGCCGCTTCCTCAGGACATTCCAGGATCTCCGAAATCCGCTCATGGAAGCCTAGGGGTTCAATGTTTGTTACCGCATACATTACACGCTTGCCGGCTTCTTTTTCAAGCATTTCAAGCATGGAGAGGTACTTATGCTGTGATTCAGATGGCATATAAACTGCGGGTATATGGTCGATGCAATAAACAACAGGTTCACCATCAGCCGTTCTTACCCTTTCAACAACATTGATTTCTTGGTCTTCTGCAAGATTAAACTTATTCTTCAAGTCATCAGCTGCTGGAATGACGACGGAGGAGACGAAGACGGTGGAAGCCTTCTTGCCTGCTCGCTCAATCATGTCCGTCACACTGAAGAGTTCTTCAATACCAGAGGAAAAGAGTGCTCTGGTCCTGACGAAGGTTCCCACTCCATGTTTTCTGATCAGAACATTTTCGTCTTCAAGAATGCGGAGCGCTTCTCTTAATGTAGCTCTGCTGATGCCCAGCTGTTTAGAAAGCTCAAATTCTGACGGGAGTTTCTCGCCTTCTTCGTAAGTGCCGTTCTCAATGTCGGCTTTCAGTTTCTCAATAACTTTTAAATACAGCAGACGATGATCCGTCTTAATGGACACGTTGTTATTCACCTCTATGACAACCAAAACCAATAACAATTTACTGTTTTTCAGTGTAATGTTTATTTGACAAATATTTAAAATAATCGACATAAATATATCATTTTTATCTGTAGAAATAAATACTATTTTTAGAGATTTTTTTAAAACCAAGAATAAACGCATTATTCAGATAAATAAGCATAAAAAAACAGAACCCTTTTTAAGGGTTCTGTTAAGAGTTTGATGCTTGATTCTGTTCGGGAAGTGAGGTAAGCAGAACCTCTCTCGGCTTGCTGCCCTCATAAGGCCCGATGATACCTTTTGCCTCCATCGCATCCACCAGCCGGGCGGCACGAGAGTACCCGATACGAAAGCGTCTCTGCAGCATAGAAACGGATGCTGTCTGCATGTCGACGACTAGCTTTACGGCTTCAGGAAACAGATCATCCTCCACTTCCATGGTAACTTGTGCTTCTTCAGTTGGAATCATCTCTTTTTGGTATTGCGCTTTTTGCTGTGATATTACAAACTCGACAATCTTTTCTACTTCTTGATCCGAAAGAAAAGCTCCCTGAATCCTGGTCGGTTTGGATGCACCTGAAGGCAGGAAGAGCATGTCGCCTCGGCCCAGCAGCTTTTCAGCGCCGCCCATATCCAATATGGTCCTAGAATCAGTCTGTGAAGAGACACTGAAAGCGATGCGTGAAGGAATATTCGCTTTAATGATTCCTGTGATAACATCAACAGAAGGTCTCTGCGTAGCAATGATCAGGTGGATTCCTGCAGCACGAGCCATCTGGGCAAGGCGGATGATCGCATCCTCGACATCTCCTGAAGCAACCATCATCAAATCTGCCAGCTCGTCCACAATGACTACGATATAAGGCAAGGAAGGCTGTTTTGCCCCGCTCTCATTGTTCTGTCTTTTAATACTGTCGTTGTACCCTTCTATGTTTCGTGTACCGCTATGGGAGAACAGTTCATAACGCCTTTCCATCTCACTTACGACCCTTTTTAAAGCTTGTGCAGCTTTTTTCGGCTCTGTAACAACAGGGGCCAGCAAATGAGGGACGCCATTGTACACGTTCAGTTCTACCATCTTTGGATCGATCATCATCATCTTGACTTCATGAGGCTTCGCCCGCATCAAGATGCTTGTTATAATACCGTTGATACATACGCTTTTCCCGCTTCCTGTTGCTCCTGCAACAAGAAGATGGGGCATTCTCGAAAGCTCTGCGAAAATCGGTTCGCCCGAGATATCACGCCCGAGACCAATCGCCAGTCTGGAGGTTTGTTTCTGATACTGGCTGGATTCAAGTACTTCTCTTAAAGTAACAGTAGCTACTTCTTGGTTGGGAACCTCGATACCAACAGCTGACTTTCCAGGTATCGGTGCCTCAATCCTAATGTCTTTAGCAGCAAGGGCTAGGGCTATATCGTCCGCCAAGTTGACGATTTTGCTGACTTTCACGCCCACATCAGGATATACTTCATACTTCGTAACAGCAGGACCAAGATGGACTTTCAGCACTCTTGCTTTTACCCCGAAGCTCTCAAATGTCTTCTCAAGTTTTTTAGCATTGCTTTTACTTGCTGCGTACTGCCTTTCTTTATGCTGGCCAGTAGCAGCTGGCCGGACTAAGAGGTCCATGGAAGGAAGTGCATAGTTTTCATTATGTTCTTCTTCTGTCTGTTCAAAGCTTGCTTGCAATCCTGCCGGTAAAGAATCTTCTTGTTTTTTTTCTGTCTTCTCATTTTTCTCTTCATGAAACCCTTTTGAGCCAAATTTCAGCTGTACGGCAGAACTCTCGTCGCGGTCCAAGTTCCTGGTAAAATCCTCAATGATCGGCTCATAATCTTCGTCTGCAGGCTTATGTTCTCCTTGCTGCTCATCAATTTTAGGCGCTTCTTTTTTAGATGTTCGTTTTTCGCTTTTCCTCTGGTTGTTTTTTAATTCTTGTGTTTTAGTCTGCAGAGATTCGTATGTATGAGAAAAAAAGTTGCCGGCTGCCTCTACGATTTTTGAAATGACACCTGACAGTGATTTTCCTGTGATGAGAATCAGAGAAATAATCATAACAAAGACAAGAATGACGCCAGAGCCCTGTACTCCGAACAAAAAGTGAAACATTGCAAAACCGACTGATCCGATCATTCCGCCTCCGAGATCTGCCTCTGGCGTGTTCCCTGACAGCTGTGACCAATAGATCTCCCAAGTATTCCTGATGACAGACGTATCTGCCCATCTCCCCTGCTTTGAAAGTAGAGAAAATAATTTCAGATGGCTAAGAATGAGCATCGATATGTAGAACAAATAAAATCCCGCAAGCCTTTTTCCCCAAACCGGCGGAGTCTTGCGTTTCCAGATTAAATAGACTGACACGGCCAGCGTTCCGACGAGAAGCACTCCGTACCATTCGCCACTGAAGAATCTGAGAAACTGTACAAAAGCCAGTCCTACTTTTCCCATTCGGGCCAAAGCAAGCATCGTTAAAGCAAGCAAAAGAAGGCCTGCAAGTTCATAGCTTAATTGTTCTTTCCAAGCTGACGTTTTTTTCGAAGCTTTTTTATTCCTTTTCGCCATTCTTTCACCTCTTAACTAAACCAAGTAAAGCAGCCGCTTGAGGGCTGCTTTTGTTCTTTATTATATCACAGGACCTAGCCTGTTTACTATCGCTTTAGAAATGGCCTGCTCTTAGAATTTGGCCCGGGCAGCAGTCGGCATTCATAAAATGGGCAGGATCAGTGCTGATCACCCGTACCACTTTATATTCCATTGGGGAGATCTGCTCCACAAGTACCGGAATATCGTTATAAAGCATGGTGGATTGAACGCTGTTTTCCGCTGATTGCCCTTCCTGTCCTTCAGGAAACATAAGTTCATGGGGCATGAGTGTATACCAGGTCATTGGATCACCTCAAGTCCTTCATCCGGTTTTTCTCGGTGCTGCTCCATCAGTTCGTTCAGCTTCGCGATCGCCTGGCCGACACCGCCGACTTCATTGATTAGTCCATCATTGACAGCATCTTTTCCAATCACATTCGTTCCGATATCCCTGGTTAAGTTTCCTTTAGAAAACATGAGTTCTTTAAATTTTTCTTCGGTTATTTCTGAATGTGAGGTAACGAAATTGATGACCCTTTCCTGCATCTTATCGAGATATTCAAACGTTTGAGGCACCCCGATAACCAGCCCGGTTAGCCTGACAGGATGAATTGTCATCGTTGCGGTTTTTGCAATGAAGGAATAATTTGCTGAAACAGCTATCGGCACTCCAATCGAATGCCCACCTCCAAGAACGAGTGAAACGGAAGGCTTGGAAAGCGAGGCGATCATTTCAGAGATGGCAAGACCTGCTTCAACGTCCCCTCCCACCGTATTTAAGATAATCAGCAGCCCTTCAATCTTCGGGTTTTGCTCGATTGCAACCAATTGAGGGATCAGATGCTCATACTTCGTTGTTTTGTTGTTCGGCGGAAGCTGAACATGTCCTTCTATCTGGCCTACAATCGTAAGGCAGTGGATACTTGAGCCTTCCATCTGCGGAACGTTTGTTTGTCCGAGTGACTGCAGTTTATTTACGAGACTGTTCTGATCCGGATTGTTGTCAGGCAATGACGGCTGTTTTGGTTCTTGTTCCTGATTCATACGAATAACCCCCTTATGCTTGTTCAGCATTTTCTTTTAGTATGAACGCTGGGGTTATTTTCATTCTGCATAAAAAAATGCCTGCAGACTGCAGGCATCAGATTTCCATAATAATCGGCATAATCATCGGCCGACGGCGTGTTTTATCAAATAAATAATGACTCAGTGAGTCGCGCATGTTTGATTTTAATGAGGACCAGTCCTTCACTTTCTCCTGCATGCATTTATCGAGCACTTCTGTAACGAGTTTATTGGCTTCCTTAAGCAGTTCCTCACTCTCACGAACGTATACGAATCCGCGGGAAATGATTTCAGGACCTGAGATGATCTGATTGGATGCCCTGCTGATCGTAACGACAACAACCAATATTCCGTCCTGAGACAAAAGCTTTCGGTCACGGAGCACAATGTTTCCGATATCTCCTACACCAAGACCATCTACAAGAACATTCCCAGCAGGAACTTTTCCTGTGCGTTTAGCAAGACCATCCGCAAATTCAACTACTTCCCCTTTTTCAAGGATAAAAATATTTTCAGCTTCAACGCCAACTTGAAGGGCAAGATTTTGATGCGCTTTTTGCATTTTATATTCACCATGTACAGGGATAAAATATTTCGGCTTCATCAAGCTAAGCATCAATTTTAATTCTTCCTGACTGCCATGTCCGGAAACGTGAACTTTGCGCTGCCCGAAAATTACATCGGCGCCCGTACGCATCAATAAGTCTACAATTCGCGCTACAGAGCGCTCGTTGCCCGGAATCGGAGTGGCTGCAATCACCACAGTATCTGTATGGCGGATCGCAATCTGTTTATGGGCTTTATGCGCCATGCGCGACAAAGCTGCCATCTGTTCTCCTTGACTGCCCGTTGTTAAAATAACAATACGGTCTTCCGCATAGTTATTCATCTGATCAATAGAAATGACACTGTCTTTCTCGATTTTCAGATACCCTAGATCAGAAGCGATATCAACAACCTTTACCATGCTTCTGCCGGTAATCACAATTTTCTTGTTGGTTTTGGCAGCTGCAGTAAAGATCTGCTGGATCCGGTGGACATTGGATGCAAAGGAAGCAATGATGATTCGGCCTTTTGCTTCGGCAAACACATTATCGATCTCATAACCGACCGATTTTTCAGAGCCGGTCATTCCAGGCCTTTCCGCATTTGTGCTGTCTGAAAGCATACATAATACACCTTTGCTGCTCAGCTCAGCGATTTTGCCAAAATCCGTATGCTTTCCATCAATCGGAGACTGGTCAATTTTAAAGTCTCCTGTATTCACGATGACTCCCTGCGGCGTGTGAACGGCAATGCCGACGGAATCAGGAATACTGTGGTTCGTGCCAAAGAAAGTAACTTTATACTCTCCAAAGTCAAGGACGGATTCTGAACTTACTAAGTGGGTTTGAGTGCTCTTATGAAGTCCAGCTTCTTTCAGCTTTGCTTCTACAAGCCCAAGGGTAAGCTTCGTTCCGTAAACAGGAACAGGAAGCTGCTTTAAAATAAAAGGAAGGCCGCCGATGTGGTCTTCGTGTGCATGGGTCAGAAAAATCCCCTTCACCCTGTCCTTATTCTGGACAAGATAGGTAATATCAGGGATCACGATATCGATGCCAAGCATCTCCTCCTGAGGAAACATTAATCCTGCATCCAGGACAAAGATATCTTCACCCGCTTCGACCACATACATGTTTTTGCCTATTTCGCCAATACCGCCCAGGGCAAAAACTTTAATCTTTTCGCTATTTTGTTGTTTCGTTGTCAATGTAATAATCCTCCTAGTTGATGTGTTTATGTATTCTCCGTTCACGTCACTTGAATTCATTATAGCTTATGTTCGAAAGCGAATACAAGATAAAGAAGGCAAGGCTTATGTTTTTATCAGTCGATGTTTCACTTATGTACGGCGTGAAATGTGCTGGAACTCCCTATGTGATTGAAAATCAACAAAAAGACAAAAAAACAAGCGGCACTCTGGCCGCTTGCTTACAATGAGGAATGCATGATACGGGATAACGATTCCCGCTGCTCCTGGTTCAATGGCAATAAAGGAAGACGAACGCTTCCGACATCGAGGCCCTTTAGCTGAAGAGCTGTTTTAACAGGAGCAGGGCTTGGCGCTTTGAACATCTCATCCATTATCGGGAGAAGCTTTCTATGAAGCTTTGCCGCTTCCTGCACATTGCCTTCTTTAAAAGCCGAAATCATTTCCTGCATTTCGTTTCCGATCACATGGGAAGCGACAGAAATGATTCCTGCCCCTCCAATGGAAAGCACAGGTAGTGTGATTCCGTCATCGCCGCTGAAAAGCAGGAATTCTTCAGATGTTTCTTCAATGATCCGGCTCATCTCACCCAAGTCG
The DNA here is from genome assembly GCF_024494405.1 of Fictibacillus sp. WQ 8-8. Taxonomy (NCBI): domain Bacteria; kingdom Bacillati; phylum Bacillota; class Bacilli; order Caryophanales; family Fictibacillaceae; genus Fictibacillus; species Fictibacillus sp. WQ 8-8. The sequence goes on along the minus strand of NZ_JAMXKG010000003.1, from coordinate 749,660 downwards.
CCGCCAGCATCTTTTATAGCAACAACGTTTGGAATCTTTGAAAGCTCAATAACAGTATCAGCTGCAATACTAACGACCGTACGGCCTGGAACATTATAAACCAAAATCGGGAGGCTGGTTTCTGCTGCAATGGCTTTAAAATGGGCGATGATGCCATCCTGGCTCGGTTTATTATAATAAGGTGCCACGATCATAATGGCATCGACTCCGGCTTGTTCTGCCTTTTTTGTCAGATCGATGGACGCTTTTGTATTATTGCTTCCTGTACCTGCAATGACAGGTACCCTTTTATCAACAACTTTTACGACGTGCCTGAACAGGGCGATCTTTTCTTCAGTTGATAATGTCGGTGACTCCCCTGTTGTACCTGCCACAACGAGGCTTTCTGTTCCGTTCTGAATTAAATAATTGACCAGCTTTGTCGTTTTGCTGAAATCAATATTTCCTTTACTGTCGAACGGGGTAACCATGGCTGTACTAATATTTCCAAAATGCATCTCGATCAGCTCCTTAAATCTTGCAATGTCCACTAAGTATCTTTTTTTTAATGATTTGGCGAGTTTAATCCCTTGGAATGGATTTTATCTAATTCAAATGCTCTATGCAAAGCATTTACCGCCTTAACCATGTCATCCTGTCTGACGAGCACCCAAATGGTTGTATGCGAGTCGGCTGACTGCAGAATCTGAATGTTTTCATCTACCAGCGCTTCTACGATCTTAGCCGTGACGCCGGGAACCCCTGACATCCCCGCCCCTACTGCAGAAACTTTAGCGCAGCTCCTTGTGATCTCCGGAGAATAACCGAGATCGTTCAGGACTTTCTCCGCATGTTCAGCCATATTTTCCATTACAGTATACACTACACCTTTAGGGCTGATATTGAAAAAGTCTACTGAAATTTGTTCTTTGGCCATCGCTTTAAAGACCTTTGTATGGTGGTCATATTGTGAGTCTTTAGCTAATACTTTGATTTGCGTAACACCGGGAACATGCGCGATCCCGGTGATCACATGATCCTGAACATCCCGTCCTTCTGCTCCTTTTGATGTAGCTGAGGTGACCAGGGTACCCGGAAGATCCGAATACGTCGAGCGGATCCGTAATGGAACCTTTGCCTGCATAGCGATCTCCACCGCACGAGGATGGATGACTTTTGCTCCCTGATAGGCCATGTTGCAAATTTCATTGTACGTGACAACAGAAAGAGGCACAGCTTCTTTTACAATCCGAGGATCAGCTGTCATTACTCCTTCAACATCAGTAAAAATATCAATATATTCAGCTCCGAGTGCAGCACCAAGCGCGGATGCGGATGTATCACTGCCTCCTCGTCCGAGCGTTGTTACATCACCTGAGGCAGATTCTCCTTGAAATCCAGCCACAACGACAGCATCATGTGAATCAAGCATGGACCGCAGCCTGTCACATTGCATATCTGTAATCCTTGCATTCTTATGTTCATCATTTGTCCTGAAGCCCGCCTGTGATCCTGTCAAGGCAGCAGAGGAGATTTCTTTTGTTTTTAAAAGGTTGGAAAATACAACAGAAGAGATGATTTCTCCACAAGAAAGAAGCAGATCATACTCTCTGCTTTCCACTTGGTGACCAGTAGCCCCTATCAGGCTTAGAAGTGTATCCGTTGCATACGGATCACCTGAACGCCCCATCGCCGATACGACACAGACGACCTTATATCCGTCAGCAACTGCCCTTTTGACATGTTCGGCCGCAAGTTCCCTGCCGGTATTGTCTTTTAAGGATGTGCCGCCAAATTTTTGTATGATTATCTTCATGAAGTTAGCACCTTCTTTGATTAGTTCAGCAATTCAAGCTTAATAAGGCTTTCTGCAATCTGCACTGAGTTCCAGGCTGCTCCTTTTAAGAGGTTGTCAGAAACAATCCACAGATGGAATGCGTTATTGCGGTCTAAGTCTCTTCTGATTCTTCCGACAAAAACGTCATTTTTGCCTACACAATGAGCAGGCATAGGATAGATTTGATTTTGAGGATCGTCTTGCAGCGTTATGCCTTCTGAGGAAGCCATCAGATCCTTGATCTCTTCGAGTGATGATACGTTTTCCCCTAATTCAACATAAACCGATTCAGAGTGGCCCGTCTCAACCGGGAGCCTGACACAAGTGGCAGCCACTTCTAGTTGAGGCATATGCATAATTTTTTTCGTTTCATTGATCATTTTCATTTCTTCAAAGGTATAGCCATTTTCCTGAAACTTATCAATCTGCGGCACAGCATTAAACGCGATCTGATAGTGCTTTTCATCACTGGCACACGGCAGAATTTCTGGAGTGAACTCTTTACCGTCCAGGATATCCTGTGATTGCGACTTTAATTCTTCAATCGCTTTTGCACCTGCTCCAGAAACTGCCTGATAAGTAGATACGATGACTTTGTTCAAGCCATACTTCTCATGAAGCGGCTTTAAAGCAACAACCATCTGGATGGTCGAGCAGTTTGGATTGGCAATGATACCATTATGGTTGCGAATATCTTCTTCATTGACTTCCGGTACGACCAATGGAACATTCTCATCCATCCGGTATGCACTGGTATTGTCGATGACAACGGCTCCGCGTTTCACTGCTTCAGGAGCCAATGCTTTAGATATAGAGCCGCCTGCTGAAAACAAAGCGATGTCAACTCCTTCAAAGGCTTCCGGGAGCGCTTCTTGAATGATGACTTCTTCACCTTTATACACTGCTGTTTTGCCGGCAGACCTGCTGCTTGCAAGAAGTGATAGTTTTGCAATCGGAAAGTTTCTTTCTTCAAGCGTTTTAAGCATTTGTTGCCCAACGGCACCCGTGGCACCGACTACCGCTACATTAAATCCATTCTGAGTCATTTGACTGTATCTCCTTTTTTGTTTAATCCATAATCATTGTCATGACAGAAGGAGAAACACGAATGTTTCTCCTTTAAGTGAAACATCTTGGTTTCCCTCATTCTGATTTTAAGAGAGAATCATTTTAACAATACACATTTTATTTCACATTTTAACATACTTCCTGCTATTAGAAAGCTATTTTTAACGATTTGCTCAGCTATTCGTCCGCAGGACAGGCTGCAGCTGTTTTCCCTCTAGTGCTGCTTCAACCGTTTCTAGGAGGTAATCCATATGCGCGACGAGCGAATTTTGCTTGTGCACAGGGTCATCCTGGCCGAACGGTACAAAATAGATGTTCTTAGCCGCCATCAGCTTCATAATATTAACACCATTTAAACCGAGACCATCATTTGTAGAAATGCCGAGGACGACAGGAGATTGATTGCGCATCGTGGCTTTCGCTGCCATCAGGACCGGAGAATCGGTCATCGCATTGGCAAACTTGCTGATGGAATTGCCGGTCAAGGGAGCGATAATCATACAATCCAGCGGCGTGTTCGGACCGAAGGGCTCTGCTTTAACAATAGAATTCACGGGTTCGATTCCGGTAAGCTCTGTTATTTTTTGCAGCCATTCTTCACCCTCACCAAACCGGGTGTCTGTACTATGAACCGTATAAGTAACAAAAGGAGTTACCTTCGCCCCTTCGTCAATCAGCCTCTTGATCTGAGGAAAAACCACCTCATACGTACAATGAGAACCAGTTAAGCCAAAACCGATATGTTTTCCATTGACTTTCATCAAGCTTTCCCCTTTCGATTAACCATTTCTACCTGCATTAATTGGGAAAGGACATTTCCAAGAATCTGTCCTGCCGTCTTAGGTGCAACAATACCCGGCAATCCAGGAGCAAGGAGGGCTTTTATGCCCCTTTTTTCGGCATATTTAAAATCTGTTCCGCCGGGCTTGGAAGCCAGATCTATAATCAGCGTATGGGTTGGCATTTTTGAGATAATATCTGACGTCACAATCTGAAAAGGTATCGTATTAATGCAAACATCCGTGTCGATTACTTCTTTTTTTAAATGATCGAGATGAAAAGGTATAAAACCCATTTCACTGATCCTTGCTATATGTTCCGGTTTTCTAGCCCCCACTTTTACTTTTGCTCCAAGAGCCGCAAACACTCTTGCGACACTCATTCCGACTCTGCCGAAACCTAAGACAACCGTATTTGATTTATGAATGGTCGTGTCGGTGTTCTGAATCACCATCATAAGCGTGCCTTCCACTGTCGGAATACTGTTGTAGATGGCTACATCATCTCTTTCGAAGAGCTGAGTATGCCCCCGTCCGCTTTCTGCAATAATGCCATTCAGATAAGCATTCGTTATACCTGAATACACATGGCAATGCTTCGGGGTCTTCTTTAAATGTGCGGAAGTAAGTACAATACTTTTATTTGAGAAAATGGTATCAATTTCACCATTTGGACCTGTGCCATTGACCGGCAGTACGATACAATCCAGTCTGGAAAAATCAACTTCTCCAATATCCATTTTCGAGGCTCCGGTAAACCCGTGATCCAGCTGATCAAACCCAACCAGTACAAGGTTGGCGCCTTGTTCAGTCAGTTTGCGGATCACCTCCAGCTGTCTGGCATCACCGCCAAATATGGCAATTTGCAAGTCAGTTAACATGCTTCCTCCCCTTTCTCTGTTGCTCCGCAAAAACAGGGGAAATCCTTGTTCATGTTCGCAACACCATCATATGAACGCATTGCCCAGATGGTGACTCTACTCACTCGGATGCAACAGTATTCAAACCATTTATTATTCAGCCTTCATTCGCCATGCTTCTCATTTACCTCAACAGTATATTCAGAAATAAAAATTGGGATTGATTAGACAACCTAATGACAAGCCCGAATTTAAGAGATTCCTTTGGAAAACGACGTAAAAAAACCTGCAGCATATGCTGCAGGCCTATTATTGCAATCCTTTTGGGAGTTCACCTGTCGGGCTGACTAACGATGCGGAACATTCATTGCTGAAGATCCGATGAATCAATGTGTCCACGCTTTCTTTTGAAACAGCATCGATCAGCTGCACCATTTCATCAAGAGAACGGTGATAGTTTAAGATCAGTTCATTCTTGCCGTTCCTGCTCATTCTGCTGTTCGTACTTTCGAGGCTGAGCATGAGGCTTCCTTTGATCTGTTCCTTCGAGTTCAATAGCTCTTTATCTGTTATACCTTTATCTTTAAGATCATCAACGATCATCAGGACTGTATTGTACAGCTCATCAAGCTGTGCCGGAGCGGTTCCTCCATAAATGGTAAACAGTCCATTGTCCCTGTATGCGGAGTGGTATGAAAAGACAGAATAAGCGAGGCCTCGCTGCTCACGGACTTCCTGGAATAGCCTGCTGCTCATGCTGGAACCGAAAATATTGTTCAAAACGATCAGCGAGAACGTATTCGGATCTTTCAAAGACAGACCCGGAAAGCCCAGGCACAGATGTGCTTGTTCTGTTTCTTTTTTTCTTGCCAGCTTTTCACTATGGAAAAACGGTGCCTGTATGTTCGAATCGGCTGGAGTGCCGGAATAACCGCCGAACAAGTTTTCGACCTCTTTAATAAAACTTTCGTCAACGTTGCCTGCTACAGAGACCACAACGTTTTCCGGTGTATAGTAATCAGCCATATAATCGCGGAGCGTTTTACCATTAAATGTATTCAAGGTATTCTCTGTCCCGAGGATCGGATACCCTAGTGAATGCTGGTGAAAGCTCGCTCTGCTTAATAGGTCATGCACGATATCATCCGGAGTATCTTCATACATTTTTATCTCTTCAAGAACGACGTTTTTCTCTTTTAAAAGTTCCTGTTCGTCGAATGTAGAGTTGAAGAACATGTCAGACAGGACATTAAGAGCCCTGGGTGCATGGGTATCGAGAACTTTGGCATAGTAACATGTATATTCTTTTGATGTAAACGCATTGACTTGGCCGCCGATGCTGTCAAATGCTTCTGCGATCTCCCTCGCACTGCGGGTTGTTGTCCCCTTGAAGAACATATGCTCCAAAAAGTGGGAAACCCCATTGTTTTCGGGAACTTCAAACCGTGATCCGGTACCGATCCAAACACCGATGGCAACGGAACGTACGGTTGGAATCTTTTCCAAGACGACTCTCACACCGTTTGGACACGAATGTCTAATAATCAAACTTATTTCCTCCTAGCTGTATTCCATCTCGATCAACCGTTCTCATAGGAACAATATACCATTAACATAACCATCATACAACAATGTTATTTTACTGGAGGTTTGGCTATCATCCGCTGTTCATTCATCAGTTCTGATACGGTTCCGATCGAATAACCTTTGGCTTTAATGCCTCCTATTATCCGTTTCAGGCCATCTGCCGTGGAAGACGTCGGATGCATGAGCACCATTGCACCAGGGTGCACTTTTTTGACTACAGATTCCGCCATCCTGCCAGGATCCGGGTTCCTCCAATCAACAGTGTCTACGGTCCAAAGAATGGTTTTCATCTTCTGCTCTGCAGCGATCTTCACGACATCATCTCTGTAGCTTCCGCTAGGCGGAGCAAACCACTTCGGTATTCTTTTTTTTCCAAGCGTTGCCTCTATCACACGGTTTGTGCTCGAGAGCTCTTCCCTGATTCGTTCATTGGTCATTTTCTTCAAATCCGGGTGGGTATACGCATGATTTCCGATCTCATGGCCTTCATCCAGGATCATTTTTGCTAGACTAGGGTTTTTCTTCACCCAGGATCCATCAAGAAAGAACGTAGAATGGACATGAGCTTCCTTCATCGTCTTCAGCAGTTTCGGCAAATATTCGTTACCCCAAGCCACATTGACCAGCAGGCTCACCATGGGCTTTTCAGGATTTCCCTTGTATATAGGGGATGGCGGCAGATCGTTCAGTTTTACTTTTGGAGGAATCTGCTTAAAAACGAGTTTCTTATCATCAATTGTTTTTAAACCTCTCATCTTTTTATAAGAAGCATCGACATCCAGTTCAACTCCGTTGTATCCCGGTACAGCCTTCCACACTCTGTCCACGGCTGCATTGATCGGCGGTTTGTTTACTTCACCGGCTTTTTTTTGCAGCTGCTCAAATAAACTGTTGTCCTGCATTTTAGACACCATTGTTGTCTGTGCTTTCATACTATCTAAATAGGTGGAGGTAAACGGGTTTTGCACCGTCCCGACAGTTACTCCAATTATTAGAATGAACATACTCACATGCAGCAGATTTCTTTTCATTGAACTCCCCTCCTGTAAAAAGGGTATGTCCAGCAATGGCTTGTTAGAACATCGCCAAATCGGTGAAAGCCATAAAAAAAAACCGGTTAAACCGGTTTTTTATTGCTCGCTGTTCTTTTGTTCTTGTTCTTTTTTCTGTTCTTTTAAAACGACTTTTCGGGAAATGTTGACACGTCCCTGGTTATCAATCTCTGTAACCTTGACGCGGATCACATCGCCTAATTTCACAACGTCTTCCACTTTTCCGATTCTTTCTTCTGCAAGTTCTGAAATATGAACCAGTCCATCTTTGCCAGCGAACAATTCAACGAAAGCACCGAACTTTTCAATTCGTTTTACTTTACCGTCATAGTACTCGCCGACTTGAACTTCACGGACCAGATCAGCAATAATTTTTTGTGCTTTCTCGTTCATGGTCTGATCAGCAGAAGCAATGAATACCGTACCATCTTGTTCGATATCTATTTTTACGCCGGTTTCTTCAATAATCTTATTAATGACTTTTCCGCTCGGCCCGATAACATCTCTGATCTTATCAGGATTGATTTTCATTGTAATAATCTTAGGTGCGTAAGCAGATAGCTCATTTCTAGGCTGATTCAGTGTTTCCATCATGGAAGAAAGAATATGCAGACGGCCATCTTTTGCTTGCGTTAACGCCTGTTCCAAAATTTCACGGTTGATACCAGAGATCTTAATATCCATTTGCAGTGCCGTTACACCTTTTGACGTACCGGCAACTTTAAAGTCCATATCTCCCAGATGGTCTTCCATTCCCTGAATATCAGTAAGAACGGTCACATCTTCTCCGTCGCTGACCAATCCCATAGCGATTCCAGCAACCGGTGCTTTAATCGGAACACCTGCATCCATCATCGCCAGGGTGCTGGCACAGATGCTCGCTTGTGAAGTTGATCCATTGGATTCAAGGACTTCAGACACAAGACGAATTGTATATGGAAAGGATTCTTCAGAAGGAATGACAGCCTCAAGTGCACGTTCCCCAAGTGCTCCATGTCCGATTTCTCTTCGACCTGGGCCCCTCATAAAGCCTGTCTCGCCGACACTGAATGGAGGGAAGTTATATTGGTGCATGAAGCGTTTTGATTCTTCAACTCCCAATCCGTCAAGCACCTGAACATCACCAAGCGCTCCAAGTGTACATACACTTAATGCTTGAGTTTGTCCGCGGGTGAACAAACCGGATCCGTGCGTGCGTGCCAGAAGGCTGACATCTGAAGACAATGGGCGGATCTCGTTGCTCTTTCTGCCGTCCGGACGAATTTTTTCCTTGAGAATTAAGCGGCGGACTTCTCCTTTAATGAGAAGCTGAAGAACTTCTTTCGCTTCATCTACTTTTTCCTCGTCAGTTTCTTCGTAATGAGCGACAACTCTATTTTTCAATTCATCAAGAGCAGTCTGTCTTTCCTGTTTATCAAAAACACTGACAGCCGCTGTTAAATCTGCAGCAATAAAGCTGCGGACTTCATCAACCAATTCCTGATCGACCTGGTGAAGCTGTATTTCCATCTTTTCTTTCCCAAGTTCCTCTACAATCTTTTCTTGGAAAGCAATCAGCTTTTTAATTTCTTCATGTGCGAACATGATTGCTTCGAGCATCACTTCCTCAGGAACTTCTTTCGCTCCTGCTTCAACCATGTTGATGGCTTCTTTCGTACCTGCCACGATTAAGTTGATATCACTTTTTTCATTTTCTTCGATTGTTGGGTTCACAACAAATTGGCCGTTAATGCGTCCGATGGTCACACCTGCAATCGGTCCTTCAAAAGGAATGTTAGATATAGATAACGCGAGAGATGATCCGATCATCGCTGCCATTTCAGAAGAACAATTCTGATCCACGCTCATTACCGTGCTCACTACTTGAACTTCATTTCTGAAGCCGTCGGCAAACAGCGGACGGATTGGACGGTCAATGAGGCGGCTGGCTAGAATCGCTTTCTCACTAGGCCTTCCTTCACGTTTAATAAACCCTCCAGGAATCTTACCAACTGCATAAAGGCGTTCTTCGTAGTTGACAGTCAGCGGGAAAAAGCTTAAATTTTTAGGCTCTTTAGAAGCTACTGCTGTAGAAAGCACAGCTGTATCTCCGTAACGTACGAATACCGCTCCGTTAGCTTGCTTTGCAAGGTTTCCAATTTCGAATGACAGTTCTCTGCCTGCCCAGTCCATAGAAAAAATACGTTTCTCTTGTTCCATTTCTTTTGGTACTCCTCTCGACAATAAAACAAATAATTTATGTCTATATTATATCCTAAACACATCTTTCCTAAAAAGGAAAACTAGGCTTCTTCTTTCAGTATACAGCCAATCTATTATGTATGGGTTTTTTTACAGAAAAAAAGCGGGAAAATTTTCCCGCTTTTTCCGATTAACGACGTAATCCAAGCTTATTGATAAGCTCACGATAACGCGTAATATCTTTGTTACGAAGATATGTTAGCAAGTTACGGCGCTTACCTACCATTTTCAAAAGACCACGGCGTGAGTGGTGATCTTTTTTATGGGTACGTAAATGGTCATTAAGAGTGTTAATCTGCTCTGTAAGGATAGCGATCTGAACTTCCGGAGATCCTGTATCAAGATCATGAGTTTTGTACTCGCCAATAAGTTCATTTTTACGTTCTTGAGAAATTGCCATCCTGTTCACCTCCTTTGAAATATAAACCCCGGCAACCGAGCATGCGTCGGTGAAATCGCGATGCCAAGCAGCGGTTTTTTTAGTGTACAATGAAGTACAAATATTAGATTACCTCTTTTTTAAGGATATTGCAAGAGTAACCCTATTTTTCATAAAAAAAATCCAAGGCAGCCTGTTTGTCAGCAGCTATTTGCTTTACAAGACTGTCAACTGAGTCAAACTTTCTTTCATCACGGATCCGTGACAGCCATGAAACTTCAACCATTTTCCCATAAATGTTAGAAGAGAAATCAAACAGATGAACTTCAATCGACGCTTCACGGTCTTCATGGAAAGTCGGCTTCTTGCCAATGTTCGCCACTCCGTTATAAACCGTATCTCCGATCTTGACCTGCACAATATATACTCCATTCGCAGGAATGAGGAAATCTGCGCTGCTGCTGATGTTCGCAGTGGGAAATCCGATGGAAGTCCCCCTGCTCTCACCGTGGATTACCATACCTGTGATGGAATAAGGCCTGCCAAGATATTCAGGGATCTGATCAACCGTACCTTCCTTTAGAAGGTTTCGAATCAAGGTCGAACTTATTTTCTGGCCATTGATCTGCATTTTTCCAATGACTGTCTGTGAAAATTGGCCGTTGGCATACTCCGCCATCTTGGCCATATCTCCTTTTCCGAACTTTCCGTACGTATAATCGAAGCCTGCGACTACATGGCTGACGTTAAGGCCGATCAAGTATTCCTGTATGAACGTCAGCGGTGCGAGTGAAGCAAATTCTTCATTGAACTCCACCAGATAGAAGATGTCAATGCCCATATTACGAAGCAGGGCTTCTTTCTTCTCCAGAGGCGTTAAATAGGATACATGTGCTTCTTTCTTCCCTAAAACAACAGAGGGGTGCGGATGAAACGACATCACTGATGATACCGCCTTTTTCTCTTTGGCAATTTCAGCCGCAGTTCCGATCACTTTCTGATGTCCTTTATGAATACCGTCGAAATACCCTAAAGCCATGACTGTAGGGGGAAGTTCGTTCTTATTCAGCTGATGAGGATGTGACAGTGTAATTGTTTTCAAAAATCCACCTTCTAACTCTTTGCCTTACTCTACGGCTAAAATTTTTTCTGGTTTCATTAAATGAGGTTTATCGGGATGCTGTTTATAAATCGCAAGGCACAGCCCTTTTTCATTATAAACGGCAAACCTGTTATTTTGCACATCTTTTGCCATAGGCAGTACGGATCCGTGCTTGATCCTGCGTTCCATCTCTTCATCAGCGACGATGGACTCAAAGTGGCCTATCGCCTTTTCAATGGGCAGGAACAGCTCGGCGACCGTCCCGTTTTCTGCGGCTGTCTCTATTTCCTCAAAGGTATAGCAGTCCTTTAGCTGAAACGGACCTGAAGCTACTCGCACCAATTTGGACATATGTGCAGGATAGCCCAATTTTCTGCCCATATCTACCGCCAGGGTTCTGATATAGGTTCCTTTGCTGCATCTTACAAAAAACGAGAAGGCAGGGTAAGGTCCCGGAAATTGACGATCATGTGAGAGAAGCTTGAGTTCGTAAATGTTTGCTTCACGGACAGGACGCTCCACTTCGATCCCTTCACGGGCATATTGATAAAGCTTTTTACCATTAACTTTTACAGCAGAAAACATGGGAGGAACCTGCTGGATAATCCCCTTAAAAGACTGTAAGACTGTTTCAACCTGCTCAGCACTGATCTCTCCGGGAACTTCTTTTGTTTCAACGGTTTCTCCATAAGCATCTTCAGTAGCCGTTGCTTTGCCTATCGTAGCTTCCGCTTCGTATGCTTTCGGATAATCGGTCATATATTGGGCTATCTTTGTGCCTCTTCCGACACAGACCGGAAGAACCCCAGTCACCTCAGGGTCTAAGGTTCCTGTATGCCCTACTTTTTTTGTTTTTAAAATTTTTCTTAACTTTGCCACACAGTCATGAGATGTCATTCCTGCAGGCTTTAATAAAGGCAAAACGCCCTCTGGCTGGTGTGCCGGCATATCCTTACCACCTATCTGCATGAAAAAAGAAGAGACAGACAAACCACTGCCTGTCTATCTCTTTTTGTAATCACTATTCCTCATCAGAACCTTTTATATCAGTCAGCAATGTTTCAATTCGGCTTCCATATTCGATGGATTCATCGAATTTAAAAGAAATTTCCGGCGTTTTGCGCAATCGGATTCGTTTGCCGATCTCTGTTCGGATAAAACCTGATGCTTTTGCCAGACCACGAAGTGTCTGTTCTTTTTGTGCATCATCTCCAAACACGGAAATATAAACAGTTGCCTGCTGTAAATCTCCCGTTACTTCAACACCTGTTACAGTTACAAAGCCAATGCGGGGATCTTTTAGCTTCCGGCCAATAATATCGCCAAGTTCTTTCTTCATTTGTTCTCCAATGCGATTGGATCGGATTTTGCTCATTCTTCCACCCCGTTTCTATCTGTACATTATAACCACTCTATTGCAGTTGTTGTCACTTCCAGCTCAGGAATGCTGCTGATCAGCTTGATCGCTTTCTGAAGTTCCTGTTCTACAATTAGTTTGTCCTTAGAGATGGTTACAATTCCAAGTTCAGCTCTCTGCCATAAATCATGAAAGTCGGTCTCGGAGACAGCAAGATTAAATTGCTGCCTTAACCGAGTAACGATCTTTTTAACTACCGAGCGTTTATCCTTTAGTGAATGCGATTCATAGATGAAACATTCAACCGTCAGGAAACCAATCATGCCCGTTTAATTTCTTCCATGATGTACGCTTCGATGACATCTCCCTCTTTGATGTCATTGAACTTTTCTAATGTTATTCCACATTCATACCCTGCACTAACTTCTTTTGCATCATCTTTGAAACGCTTTAACGCATCGATTTTACCTTCATAGATCACGACACCGTCACGGATGAGCCTAACAGTTGAATCACGTGTTATTTTTCCATCGGTAACGTAACAGCCTGCGATCGTTCCTACTTTTGAAACTTTAAAGGTTGTTCGGATCTCAACTTGGCCGATTACTTTTTCTGCAAACTCAGGATCAAGCATCCCTTTCATCGCAGATTCGATTTCTTCGATAACGTTGTAAATGATACGGTGAAGACGAACATCGACTTTCTCCGCTTCAGCTGTACGTTTGGCATTATTATCAGGGCGAACATTAAAACCGATAATGATCGCGTTAGAAGCAGAGGCTAAAATAATATCAGATTCAGTAATTGCACCCACTCCGGTATGAAGGATCTTAACCTTTACGCCTTCTACATCGATCTTTTGAAGGGAGCCGGCAAGCGCTTCTGCAGATCCTTGTACGTCAGCTTTAATGATCACGTTGATCTCTTTAATGTCGCCTTCTTTGATCTGGTTGAACAGATCTTCAAGATTTAGCTTCGATGATTCTTTACGCTGTGCTTCAACCTGTTTCTTGGAGCGAGCTTCACCAATCTGGCGAGCCTTTTTCTCATCAACAAATACCATAAACTGGTCCCCGGCTTGAGGAACTTCGTTTAGGCCCGTGATTTCTACAGGAGTTGAAGGGCCTGCCACTTTTACACGGCGCCCAATATCGTTAACCATCGCTCTTACACGTCCGAATGTGTTTCCGACAACAATCGGGTCACCGACATTCAATGTTCCGTTTTGAACGAGAAGGGTAGCCACTGATCCGCGGCCTTTATCAAGCTGTGCTTCGATAACGGTACCTTGTGCGGCACGCTTCGGATTCGCTTTTAGCTCTTCTACTTCAGCAACAAGCTGGATCATTTCGATCAGGTCATCAATTCCTTCACCTTTTAGCGCGGAAACATTGACGAAAATGGTATCGCCGCCCCAGTCTTCTGGAACAAGTGCATGCTCGGTTAATTCCTGCATGACGCGGTCAGGGTTCGCCGCCTCTTTATCCATTTTGTTAACAGCAACAATGATCGGAACTTGGGCAGCCTTCGCATGATTGATCGCTTCCACAGTCTGTGGCATAACACCATCATCAGCCGCAACGACAAGAATCGTGATGTCTGTAACCTGTGCTCCCCTTGCACGCATTGTTGTAAACGCGGCATGTCCAGGAGTATCAAGGAAAGTGATTTTCTTTCCTTTGTCTTCGATTTGATAAGCGCCGATATGCTGCGTGATGCCTCCAGCTTCACTTGCAGTTACTTTCGTATCACGAATAGAGTCTAACAGCGTTGTTTTACCATGGTCAACGTGCCCCATGATCGTTACAACTGGAGGACGGACTTGAAGATCTTCTTCTTTATCTGCGTTGTCAAAATTTTCGAATTCAGTTTCGTCGATGATGATCTCTTCTTCTACTTCAACGTTGTAGTCGCTCGCAATCAGCTCGATAGTTTCTTTGTCAAGTTCCTGGTTAATTGTTGCCATAACACCTAGGAACATTAATTTTTTAATGATTTCAGATGGCTCTTTTGCCAGTTTTTTAGCCAGTTCACTTACGGTCAGAGAACCTGAGAAGGTAATCTTCTCTGGAGTGACGGGTAATGGTTTTGGTTGTGGTGCAGGTGCAGATTTGCCTCGGTTGTTGTTATTCTTGTTGTTTCTGTTCTTATTATTATGATTGCTGTTATTATTTTTGTTTCCAGGCTTGAAGTTGCTGCCGCCTTTTTGTCCCGGCTTGGCATTCTGGCTGTTGTTCCCGCTTTTCGGGGCTGGCTTGCTGTTCTGGCTATTGTTTCCGCTCTTTGGAGCCGGTTTGTTGTTTTGGCTGCTGTTTGGCTTTTTAGGTGTTTCGTCTTTTTTTATTTTCATAGTATTCTCTTTTTTACTTTCATTTTTATTTTCTACCTTGTTCACATTGGATGTATTCTTTTTCTGTTCTATTTTATGTTTCTCCTCTGTCATCTTATTTTTGGGCTGATATGCATCGTTTAATTTACGGATCGCGTCTTCATCAATCATTGACATATGATTGGATACATCGACGTTCATCGTTTTTAATTTATCAATGATATCCTTGCTTTGAACATTTTGTTTTTTTGCATATTCATACACACGCATCTTACTCATATGTTCACCCCCGATTGGTTTAATCAAGTAAAGCAGTTAACTTTTTCGTAAAACCAACATCTGTCACGGCAACCACTACCCGCTGGTCTTTGCCGATAGCACTGCCGAGACTATAGCGGTCATCTACCCATCTTACTTCTACTTTATAGTAAGCGCATTTATCGGTAACTTTCTTCCTTGTGTTTGCCGATGCATCCTGTGAGAGGATAACAAGCTTTGCGTTCTGCCGCTGTACAGCTTTAACAACAAGCTCCTCTCCGGAAATGCATTTACCTGCCCGGTTTGCCAACCCCAGCAGTGAAGCCCATTTAGATGCAGTCAAATTAGAGGACTCCTTTTTCGAGTTCTGAAAACACATCATCCGTAACAGGAGCTTTCAGTTGATTGCTCAAGCTTCCTTTTTTTTTCGCAAGTGCAAAACAGGACGCCTGGTTGCATAAATACGCGCCTCTGCCCGATTTCTTTCCGGTTCGATCAACGAAAACTTCGCCTTCAGGAGAACGGACCACACGCACTAACTCTTTCTTGGGTTTCATTTCCTGGCAAGCCACGCATTTACGCATAGGAATTTTACGGGTTTTCATCCAGCCCCACCCCCATCTTCATTAAAACTATTCTTCGGAAACTTCGAAATTCCCCTCTGCTTCTTCACCGTTATAAAGCCCTGATTCTTCAGCATCAGACTGGCTTTTAATATCAATCTTCCAGCCCGTCAATTTCGCTGCAAGCCTCGCATTTTGTCCACGCTTGCCGATTGCAAGAGACAGCTGATAATCAGGAACGATGACAGTTGTCATCTTTTCTTCTTCATTGACAAGCACTTCAAGCACCTTTGCGGGGCTTAGAGCATTTGCCACATAAACGACCGGATCTTCAGACCAGCGGACGATGTCGATCTTTTCACCATTAAGCTCATTTACGATAGTTTGGACACGGCCGCCTTTTTGTCCAACACATGAACCCACTGGATCCACTTCGGGGTCAGCAGCATGGACGGCAATCTTGGAACGGTCTCCTGCTTCCCTCGCAATGGATTTCACTTCTACTGTTCCATCATAGATTTCAGGAACCTCAAGTTCAAATAGGCGCTTCAGCAATCCCGGATGTGTTCTTGAAACAAGGATCTGCGGCCCTTTCGTTGTTTTTTCAACTTTTGTAATAAAAACTTTAATTCGGTCATTCGTCGTGTGTTTTTCACCCGGCATCTGTTCTGTTGCAGGAAGCAATGCTTCAACTCGGCCAAGGTTCACATAGATGTATCGGTGGTCTTGTCTTTGAACCACTCCTGTAATGATATCTTCCTCGCGGTCGATGAATTCAGAGAAAATAATGCCGCGTTCAGCTTCGCGGACTCTCTGGGTAACAACCTGTTTTGCCGTCTGTGCAGCAATTCTTCCAAAATCACGCGGAGTGACTTCCAGCTCCACAATATCTTCAAGCTCATACTGCGGATTGATCTTTTGAGCTTCTTCAACTGAAAGTTCCTGCCTTGGATCCGTTACTTCTTCAACAACGTTCTTTCGGGCAAAAACCCTGATGCTTCCAGTCGTTGTATTAAAATCAACTCTTACATTCTGTGCTTGGTGAAAGTTTCTTTTATAAGCTGAAATCAGTGCAGCTTCGATCGCTTCAATTAATATATCCTTGCTGATTCCTTTTTCTTTCTCCAAAAACGTCAGTGCATCTAATAGCTCGCTACTCATCCATCTTCTCCCCTTTATTAATTGAACACAACCGCAAGTCTGGCACTTGCTATCTTGTTATATGGCAGTTCTACCTCGGTATTCCGGGTTTTAACTTTTACCTGCAGTTTTATAGTTTCTCCGTCAAATCCTAGCAGTTTGCCCTCAAACTCCTTTACACCATCAACCTGCTCATACATTTTAATGTGGACATTTTTCCCTATCGCTTTTGCAATGTCTTCCGGTTTTTTCAAAGGCCGTTCAACGCCGGGTGAAGAAACTTCCAAAAAGTATGCCTGTTCAATCGGATCAGAAGCGTCCAGCTTTTCGCTGAGCCGTTCACTTACCGTCCCGCAATCCTCAATGTCTACACCTGTTTCATTATCAATAAATACGCGAAGGAACCAGTTTTTTCCTTCTTTTACAAACTCGATATCTACCAGCTCAAGGTTCAACTCATCAAGTATCGGCACCACAAGCTCTTCGGTAGTTTCAGTGATTTTCTTACTCATTAGAATCCTCCCTTCTACCAAAAAAATCCTTTTCCAAAACGAAACGAAAGAGTGGGTTTCCCCACTCTTTTCCCGAAAGGTATTCATAAGTATTTCCAAATTTACTATATCATAATCTAAGGGTTTATGCAACTTGCCTTACCATCAGCGCTATGCTCATTTTAGAAGAGAGAGAGCTGGTTGGCTTCAGGCATGCCTGCAAGACAGCCCTGTTCATCCAGATAGTCGATGATCGTTTTAGATAGGCGAGCCCTCTGCTGAAGATCCTCTTTCGAGAGGAACTCACCGTCTTCGCGCGACTTCACGATATTGAGAGCCGCATTGGTACCAAGGCCGGCAATGGAGTTGAACGGCGGGATAAGCTGGTTTCCTTCCACCAAAAACTCGGTTGCGCTTGAGCGGTAAAGATCCACTTTTCCAAAAGAGAATCCTCGTTCGCACATTTCCAACGCCAGTTCGAGAACTGTCTGCAAGTTCTTTTCCTTTGTAGAGGCATCCAGCCCTTTAGAAGAGATCTCTTCAATTTTAGCTTTGATGGCGCTTGAGCCTCTTACCATGGCGGTGATGTCAAAATCGTCGGCACGGACCGTAAAATAAGCAGCATAGAAAAGAATGGGATAATGCACTTTAAAGTAAGCGATTCTAACAGCCATCATAACATAGGCTGCAGCATGGGCTTTCGGGAACATATACTTGATCTTCAAGCATGAACCTATATACCAGTCCGGCACATCATTCTTTTTCATCTCTTCTACCCATTCAGGGATGAGTCCTTTTCCTTTACGAACGCTCTCCATTATCTTAAAGGCGAGTGAAGGATCAAGGCCTTTATAGATCAGATACACCATGATATCGTCACGGCAGCCGATTACGTCTTTCAGTTCGCACGTTCCATCAGCGATAAGCTCATTGGCATTATTGAGCCATACATCCGTTCCGTGAGAGAGGCCAGAGATCTGCACAAGCTCTGAGAACGTGCTCGGCTTCGTCTCTTCAAGCATCTGCCGGACGAACTTTGTCCCAAATTCCGGGATCCCTAGAGTACCGGTCTTACATAGAATCTGATCTTCTGTTACACCGAGTACTTCAGGCCCGGAAAATATTTTCATAACTTCCTGGTCAGATGCTGGAATCGTCTTCGGATCAATGCCGCTTAAATCCTGGAGCATCCGGATGACGGTCGGATCATCGTGTCCCAGTATATCGAGTTTCAAAAGGTTGTCATGGATGGAATGGAAGTCAAAATGCGTCGTCTTCCACTCGGAGTTCTTATCATCAGCAGGAAACTGGATCGGACAGAAGTCATAGATATCCATGTAATCCGGAACAACGATTATTCCGCCAGGATGCTGGCCGGTCGTCCGTTTTACACCGGTACAGCCAGAAACCAGCCTGTCCACTTCTGCAGAACGGAGATTGATGTTATGGTCAGATGCGTATCCTTTTACATAGCCATACGCTGTTTTCTCAGCAACTGTGCCAATTGTCCCCGCTCGATATACATACTCTTCTCCAAAAAGTTCCTTCGTATAGTTATGGGCTCGCGGCTGGTATTCACCTGAAAAGTTTAGATCGATATCTGGTACCTTATCCCCTTTGAAGCCAAGGAACGTTTCAAATGGAATATCCTGCCCGTCTTTTCTGTAGAGCACAAGGCATTGCGGGCATTCTTTGTCGGGAAGGTCGAAGCCTGATCCGACAGAACCATCATCAAAAAAGATCGATTCCTTACATTCCGGACAAACATAATGTGGCGGAAGGGGATTAACTTCCGTAATTTCTGTCATCGTCGCCACAAAGGATGACCCGACTGACCCCCTCGAACCAACAAGATATCCGTCAATCAGTGATTTTTTAACGAGCTTATGAGAAATGAGATAGATAACAGCGAACCCATG
This sequence comes from Fictibacillus sp. WQ 8-8, assembly GCF_024494405.1. Classification (NCBI taxonomy): domain Bacteria; kingdom Bacillati; phylum Bacillota; class Bacilli; order Caryophanales; family Fictibacillaceae; genus Fictibacillus; species Fictibacillus sp. WQ 8-8. The sequence continues at coordinate 730,719 of NZ_JAMXKG010000003.1, read as the reverse complement.
CCCAATGATGCTGTTCAGTTCTTTTTCCAGCCGTTTTTCCACGATATCAGGCAGTTTCTCGCCATAGATGCTGCGAGCCATCGAATAACTCATGTTCCGCACGTCATCTTCAGCACCAGGAATTTTTGGCGTGTACAAGTCATCAGGTATCGGCTTGATCTCTTCGATCTGGGCGGCAACTTTTTGGGTATTCGCTACAACAACCTCAAACGCCTTCTCTTCTCCCAGGAACGAGAAACAATCGAGCATTTCGTCTGTTGTCCGAAAATGGACTTCAGGCAAGCTTTGCCTATTAAGCGGGTTTGCCCCACCCTGGCTTGAAATAAGAATTTTTCGGTAGATGGCATCATTTTGTTCCAGATAATGGACATTACCTGCAGCAACTACAGGCTTTCCAAGCTTTTCACCAAGTTTGACGATATTCCCGATAATCTCCCTTAACGCCAGCTCATCTTGTATCAGCTCTCGTTCGATCAGATGATAGTAGTTGGATGGAGGCTGGATCTCAAGATAATCATAAAACTTTGCGATTTCTTCCACTTCTGCCGGAGCTTTCTGCATCATGCCCTCGAAGACTTCTCCCTTGTCACAGCCTGAACCGATAAGCAGTCCTTCCCGGTATTTCGCCAGACGTGAGCGAGGAATCCTTGGTGTTCTGTAAAAATAATTCAAATGAGACTCAGATACGAGCTGGTATAAATTTTTCAATCCCTGCTGGGTTTGGGCGAACAGAATACAATGAGAAGGCCGGCTCCTCATATAGCCACCCTGCCCCATGTTTTCATTCAGCTGGTCATGAAACTCTATCCCTTTTTGGAATGATTCTTTTAATAGTTTCCATAATAGATACCCGGTAGCTTCTGCATCGTAAATGGCCCTGTGGTGCTGGGTCAGTTCAATATCAAACTTTTTACAAAGTGTGTTCAGTCTGTGATTTTTCAGTTCGGGCAGAATAAAACGCGCAAGTTCCAAGGTATCAATGACCGGATTACGAGCCTCCTGGATTCCGATTTTACGAAATCCTTCGTTCAAGAATCCCATGTCGAAGCTGGCATTGTGAGCTACAAGAATATCATTGCCCATGAACGTTTCAAAACGCCTTAAAACTTCCTCGATCTCTGGAGCGTCTCTCACCATATCGTCGGTGATTCCCGTCAGATTGATCGTAGTGTCTGAAAGCGGCTCATGCGGATTCGCAAACGACTCAAACCGATCAATAATCTCCCCGTTTAGCACCTTAACGGCAGCAAGCTCAATGATCTTATTGTAAACGGCCGATAAACCTGTCGTCTCTACGTCAAAAACGATATAGGACTCATCGGCGAGTTTACGATGCTGCTCATTGTATGCGATCGGCACTCCGTCATCCACTAGATTTGCTTCCACACCATACAGGACTTTAATTCCATTCTTCTTCCCGGCAGAGTAAGCCTCCGGAAAGGATTGAACGCCAGCATGGTCGGTTATCGCTACTGCTTCATGGCCCCATTTGCTCGCTTGGCCGATCAGCCTGGATGCCGATGTTACGGCGTCCATCTGGCTCATTGGGGTATGAAGATGAAGTTCTACCCTTTTCTTTCCTTCTTCAGCAAGATCTTTCCTTGTTTCAGGTTTGATCTCGTTGATGTCGTTAGCGATCATTACTAGATCACGAACGAACGTATCATTTTGGATTCCGCCCCGGACCTTCACCCAGATTCCTTTTTTAACAGCTTGTAAAATCGGTATATCCTCTTTATCTCTTGAGAAGATCTTCACCATGATTGAATCGGTGTAATCGGTAATCTTAAACGTAAGCAGCGTTCGGCCGCTTCTAAGTTCCCGTGTCTCCGCATCAAAAACGAATCCCTGCAGAGTAACCTTCCGTTCTTCATCTTGAATCGTTTCAATGGAAACAGGGTCATCGGGAATCTTGTAACCTATCATGATCTCTGATGGAGCAGAAGAAGCATCTCGTTTATCTGCTTTCTCCTTCTCAATAAGCGCAGCGAGCACTTTATCTGCGTCTTCCTGCTTTTTCTGATCAACGAACTTTTGAAATTCCTCTTCACTGTGTTTTACTTCGATCTCGAGAGACACCGATTCCATACCGAACGAGCGGTAGACTTCTGTCATCGCTGAAGAAAGCTTTCTTTTGATGAGCAAGCCTTCAGCCTCGTTTCTTACCGTAACTTTTATTTTGTTCCCCGTCACTTCTGGTGTCTGCCCTAAGAGGCCAGGTATAAGAGAGCTCGCTGTTGTTTTAAGCTTCTCACAGCATATCTCCCAATATTGGCTCAATAATGCTTCTTCGCAGTCTTTCGTTTCGCAGCGGACGGAAAACGATACTTTTGCAATATGTTTAAACGCCTGAGTTAATTTCGCGGTAAAAAACGTATAAACATTGGCAGGCATTGGCTTAGGCAATGAAAAATAAAAATGCCAGCTTCTGTCGTTCTTATCGATGGCGAGCTTTTGAACGCTGCCTTCGCCAAGGTGCTGGCGCAGTTCGTCCGGGATGCCAATCTGGTCCAACAGCAGAGCGAAGCGTTCTTTTCTTACCTGATCGTCACTGTTCATGATGCCCTCCTTCCATAAATAAGAGGATGACTTAGGTTGGAAAGCCCAATTCCCCAAAGAATTCCTTCGGGTGTCAGGCACATAAGTCATCCCCTGGATGCTAGCGCGCTAGTATTTCGCGGCGGCTTTTAACGGCCTCCACTAGTTCTGAAACATGTATCTCGGCAACTTCACCGGTTTTTCTGATTTTCAATTCCACAATTCCTTCGCCTGCTTTTTTTCCTGCAGTAATGCGGATTGGAATTCCGATTAGATCAGCATCGGCGAATTTGACACCTGCACGCTCTTTTCGGTCATCATAAAGACAATCATAGCCTGCATCCTTTAACTCATCATACAGCTTTTCGCTGAGACTTGCCTGAATGTCGTCCTTGCTGTTGGCCGCAATGAGATGCACATCAAACGGAGCAAGTGAAACTGGCCAGATGAGCCCTCTTTCATCGTTGTTCTCTTCCGCTACAGCAGCAAGTGTACGTGAAACCCCAATCCCATAGCAGCCCATTGTCATGATCTGATTTTTTCCGTTCTCATCAAGAAATGCTGCGTTTAATGGTTCACTATAGACTTGTCCGAGCTTGAAGACATGCCCCACTTCAATTCCTTTTGCGAACCGGATCGTTCCATTTCCGTCCGGTGAAGCATCACCTTCCTGGATGAAACGGAGATCAGCATATTGAGAAACACTGAAATCTTTACCCGGATTCACATTTTTATAGTGATAGCCTTCTTCATTAGCACCAATGACGGCGTTCACCATATACTCAACTGCTTCATCTGCGATGACCTTCACATTCTCAGGTGCTGAAACAGGGCCGATATTGCCCGGCTTGCAGCCCATCATAGCTTCTGTCTGCTCAGCAGCTGCCAGTTCCACTTGTTCTGCACCAAGCGTATTTTTAACCTTGATATCATTTACCTCATGATCTCCGCGGACGAGAACGAGTACAGGTTCATCGTCTGCCATAAACAGAACAGATTTGATGATTTGACCTGATTCTACATTTAAATAGGCAGCCACTTCTTCAATGGTTTTTGCATTATCGGTTTGAATTTTTTCCGATTCTTTTTTTGCTTCATCAGATGTTTCATAAACCTCGCTGACAGGAGCCATTTCAATGTTCGCTGCAAAATCGGATTCGGTAGAATAAGCAATCAAGTCTTCACCAATCTCAGAAAGTACCATAAATTCATGATTGTCTTTTCCGCCAATCGCTCCTGAATCTGCAAGGACCGCTCTAAAGTTTAAGCCGCATCGGCTGAAAATAGCTTTATAAGCTTCTTTCATTCCTTCATAGGTATCATCCAGGCTTTCCTTGTCAGCATGGAAAGAATAGGCATCTTTCATGATGAACTCGCGGCCTCTAAGAAGCCCGAAACGAGGACGTTTTTCATCTCTGTATTTTGTTTGGATCTGAAAAAGATTAAGTGGCAGCTTTTTATAAGACTTTACTTCATCGCGAATCAGGCTCGTGATGACTTCCTCATGGGTTGGACCAAGCGCAAATTCACGCCCGTGACGGTCTTTTAAACGCATAAGTTCCGGGCCATAGGAATACCATCTTCCTGATTCCTGCCATAGTTCAGCAAGCTGAAGCGCCGGCATGCCAAGCTCATTGGAGCCTGCATTCTCCATTTCTTCGCGAATGATTGCTTCTACTTTATGAAGTACCTTTTTCCCTAAAGGCAAAAACGAATAGATTCCAGCTGCATTCTGACGGATAAAACCCGCTCTGAGCAGCAGCTGATGGCTGACAACATCGGCATCTGCCGGAACTTCTCTTAATGTTGGTGCGAACAACCTGCTTTGCTTCATCTCTCCACCTCAACTAAAACTTATTGATCAATTTTATCTAAAAAGAATTTATGAATATCATTCCATGTAACGACCAGCATCAGGAGCATCAGAAACGCAAATCCGATAAAGTGGACGAGCCCTTCTTTCTGCGGATCGATAGGCTTTCCTCTTAATGCTTCAAGTGCCAGGAATAGGAGTCTTCCGCCGTCTAGTGCGGGCAGCGGCAATAGATTAAAGATGGCCAGGTTGATGCTAAGTACAGCCGCCCACTGCAGGAGCATAGGAATTCCGCCCTCTGTTGCTTTATTCGTATACTCGTAAATTCCAACCGGTCCGGAAAGCTGATCAAATCCATGTTTTCCTGTAATCAGGTCACCTAGGCCAATAAAGATCATCTTCGTCATGAACCATGTCTGTTTTGCTCCGTAGGAGACAGAACCCAATAAAGAAAACTCAGTGGACGGATAAGCCCCGATAAACCCTTCCTTGTTCCCTTTGTTATCCATATCCCTTTCGCCTGGAGTGACTGGCTTTTTAAGAGTCTGTCCGTTCCGGTCAATTTCGAAGGTCAGTTCTTCTCCCGGATTCTGTTGTATGAATGAAACCAGCTCTTCCCAGTTACTGACTTTATCACCGTTGACCGAAACGATCTTATCACCCTTCTGCAGGCCAGATTTTATGGCAGCTCCATCCGGTGCCAGATTACCCAGCCTCGCTTCTTTCGTCGGGATGCCCTGAAACAGTGAAAAACTCATCAATACGATGAACGCAAGCAGCACATTCATGAACGGACCGGCAAAGATTGCAAGCGTCCTCTGCATTAGCGTCTTGGAACCAAACTGTCTGTCATACGGTGCGATCTGCATTTCCTGGTGGTCAGCTGCATACATCGCTTGCGGATCTACTTTATAGATAAGACGTTCGCCTTCCTCATTTTCAAATCCGCGGATAATCAGATCCCTTTCCAGATCGGCACTTTCTACGGTAATGACTTTTTGAATCTCATATTTTTCTTTATGGTTCACGATAATCTTCTGTACATTGCCTTCCGGGTTAAAAATCAAACCAACCCTGTAGCCCGGTTTAAGCTCGATGCCTTCAGGATCTTCCCCAGCCATTCTTACAAATCCACCAAGGGGGAGAAGGCGAACCGTGTATGTCGTTTCGTTCTTCTTGAATGCAAAAATTTTAGGACCGAACCCGATGGCAAATTCTCTGCATAGAATACCTGCTCTTTTGGCAAGAAGCAAATGGCCAAGTTCATGAAAGAACACAAGTGCACCCAGGATAATAACGATGGCAATGACTGTATTCATAACCTTTTACCCACCTTTAATTTAGTAATGACTGAACATACTGCCTTGTAAGTCTATCGATTGCCTGTATCTCTTCCAGCGTTGGCCGTTCGATGAACTCATGCTGCTCCATAGCCTTTTCAATAAAATCTTCAATCCTTAAGAAAGGAATCTTCCGGTCTAGAAAAAGTTGAACAGCTTCTTCGTTTGCAGCATTCATGGCTGTTGTCATCGTACCGCCCTTCTCACCGGCAATGTATGCCAGCTTCAGGCAGCGGAACCGTTCCTGATCCATCTTTCCAAAGTGAAGTTTGCTTATTTCCCATAAGTTTAACCTTTTGGATGAAGGCAGTTCAAGTCTGTCGGGATACGTAAGAGCATATTGGATAGGAACCCTCATATCAGGGTTTCCAAGGTGAGCCAGTGTGCTGCCGTCCTTGTACTCTACCATAGAGTGTATGATACTTTCTTTGTGTAAGATGACGTCTATTTTTGAATACGGGATATTAAACAGCCAATGTGCTTCAATAACTTCTAATCCTTTATTCATCATCGTAGCAGAATCAATGGTGATTTTGGCACCCATCGACCAGTTTGGATGGTTCAGCGCTTGATCTACTGTTACATCAGCCAGCTGGTTTCTCGTATAATCACGGAAACTTCCGCCGGAGGCCGTCAAGATCAGGCGTTCGATCTGCTTGGGATTTTCTCCATTCAAACATTGGAAGATCGCTGAATGCTCACTGTCCACGGGCAGAATTCGGACACCATGCTTTTCTGCGAGTTCCATCACGATATGCCCCGCCGTCACTAGTGTTTCTTTATTAGCGATCGCAATGTCTTTGCCGGCTTTTATTGCATGGATGGTAGGCAGGAGCCCTACACTCCCCATCACAGCGCTGACGACGATGTCTGCTTCGGTCGCAGCAGCCGCTTCGATTAAGCCTTCTTCTCCAAAAACGATGCGGAAGCTGTTCCCCAGCTTCAACCGAAGCCGGTCAGCATCCTCCTTTTTCTGGACAGCAATCACTTCTGGCTCAAACTTTTGGATGATCTCCAAGCCTTTTTCCATATTCTTCCCAAAAGAAATGGCTGTTAACCGAAACTGCTCAGGGTGCTGCTCGATCACATCAAGAGTCTGTACTCCTATTGAACCTGTAGCACCCAACAAACTGATTTTTTTCATAGATTACTCCTTGTCCTTTTCTCTTAAGCAAGCAAGTGCAGAATATGCAGGAGAGGAAGAACGAACAGCCAGCTGTCCGTACGGTCTAAAATCCCGCCATGCCCCGGCAGCAGATTGCCAGAGTCCTTCACCCCGTAATGCCGTTTAAATGCAGACTGCGCAAGATCCCCGATTTGTCCAAAAATACCCGCGATAACCGCCATTAAAATGACTACTGAGAGCGTAAAAGGAATAAAGTTAAACGCATAGCACAGCAAACCTACAGCAATGCTGGTGATAATTCCGCCTACAGCCCCTTCCACGGTCTTATTCGGGCTGATTACAGGCCATAGTTTTGTTTTCCCTATCGATTTCCCTGTAAAATAAGCTCCCGAATCTGCACCCCAGATCATGAATAGGATGAAGAATAAGATCGGCAGGCCTTGATCCATCAGCCTCGTTTCAAGAATATAGTGAAATCCATATCCGACATATAAAGAAGAGAGAATGACGAATCCAGCATCATCAAATGTAAATCTGTTCTTCGTTATAACCGTTACCACCAGGATCAGCAGCAAAGCAAGAACAATCGGTTCAGCACCTGAGAAATAGCCAAGATACGTTTCTTTCCAATTTTCAGGAATAACGGTCGCCAGAGTCAGCAGCAGCCCGATGAGCCCCTGAACAGACAGAATCGTTATCTTTTTCATTCTAAGCAATTCATGCAAACCAATCACTGCCAATGCGATGATAACGAGAGTAAAGGGCAATTTGCCATAAACGGTAACTCCTATAAAAAGAAGAGCGGCAATAATACCCGTGATGATACGTTCCTTCATAAATCCTCCTTCTTATTATACACCGCCATAACGCCGACCGCGATTTTGATAGTCGTAAATGGCTTTTTTTAAATGTTCCTCAGTAAAATCGGGCCAATTGATGTCGGTAAACCAAAATTCACTGTAAGCCAGCTGCCACAGCATAAAATTGCTGAGACGGATTTCTCCGCTTGTTCTGATGAGCAAATCAGGATCAGGCAGGCTTGCACTCATCAAATACTGGCTGATCAGTTCTTCGCTGACGTCCTCCTGATCCACTGCACCTTTGCCGATGTCTTGGATAATTTGAGTAAGAGCGGTTGTAATTTCGTTTCTGCTTCCGTAATTCAAGGCAAAATTCAAAACGAGTCCCGTGTTGCTCTTTGTTTTTTCAATCGCCTCGTCAACAGCCTGGATGGTATGTATCGGCAATACTTCTTTATGCCCCATGATCGTAACGCGCACATTCTGTTCAATCAGTTCAGGCAAGAAGCTATTCAAGAATTCACCGGGCAGCTTCATAAGAAAATCCACTTCATCCCGCGGACGCTTCCAGTTCTCTGTTGAAAAAGCATAAAGTGTAAGAACTTTTACGCCAAGATCACTTGCGTGCTTGACCACTTTTTTAACAACCTTCATTCCTTCATGATGTCCGGCAATCCTTGGGAGACCGCGCCGTTTTGCCCAGCGTCCGTTGCCGTCCATAATAATAGCGACATGGGCGGGTATTAAATCATCTTTTATATCCATCACAGATTTTTCGTCTTTTTTCCAGAATGTAATTCTGTCAAGCATGGCAGAGCCCCCATTTAGTCCAGACTTAACAAAAAAACCCCCTGTATAAAGAGGGCTTTTCTTATTTTATTTTACATGGAAATCAATTATACTTCCATAATTTCTTTCTCTTTATTTACAGCGACAGAATCTACTTCGCTAATGTATTTGTCTGTAAGCTTTTGTACGTCCTCGCTGTAGCGGCGCAGTTCGTCTTCTGTGATCTCACCGTCTTTTTCTGATTTTTTCAAATCATCGTTGGCATCACGGCGAACGTTTCGAAGAGCTACCTTTGCTTCTTCACCGTATTTTTTAACGAGCTTAACGAGTTCTTTGCGTCTTTCTTCTGTCAGAGGAGGAATCGCAATCCTGATCACTTGGCCATCATTAGAAGTCGTCAGCCCAAGATCAGATTTTTGAATCGCTTTTTCAACATCATTCAAGGCGGATTTGTCATAAGGCTGAATGACCAATAAACGGGCCTCCGGCACAGATATTCCCGCTAATTGGTTAATCGGAGTCTGTGCTCCGTAATAATCGACATGAATACGATCCAAAAGCGCAGGGTTAGCTCGGCCGGCACGTATAGTTGAAAGTTCACGCTGAAAAGATGAAATGCCTTTTTTCATTCGGTCTTCTGCGTTTGTCAAAATTTCCTTTGCCATTAATTATTCCCCCTAATCGTCGTTCCGATTTCTTCACCTATAACTACACGCTTAATGTTGCCCTCTTCCATGATGGAGAATACGATAAGCGGTATATCATTGTCCATACATAAAGAAGAAGCTGTTGTATCCATTACTGCAAGTCCTTCTTTCAGAAGATCAAGGTAGGATAAAGTATTGTATTTTACAGCTGTTTGATCAATCGTCGGATCAGCAGAATATACGCCATCCACATTGTTTTTAGCCATCAGTATGACTTCAGCCTCAATTTCCGCAGCGCGTAGAGCAGCTGTCGTATCCGTTGAAAAATATGGATTTCCCGTTCCTGCTGCAAAAATAACAACACGTTTCTTTTCAAGGTGACGAATAGCTTTTCTGCGAATATACGGTTCAGCTACCTGACGCATTTCAATTGAAGTCTGTACCCTTGTCTGAACACCGATGTTCTCCAGGCTGTCCTGCAACGCCAGGGAGTTCATGACGGTCGCAAGCATTCCCATGTAATCAGCGGAAGCACGATCCATTCCCATTTCACTTCCCGCTTTGCCTCTCCATAGATTACCGCCGCCAACAACTACAGCAACTTCTACACCAAGCTCAACGATGTCTTTGACTTGGTTGGCTATGGACTGAATGACAGCCGGGTCAATTCCGCTGCCTTTTCCGCCGGCAAGTGCTTCTCCGCTTAGTTTTAGGACTACTCGTTTGTATTTTGAAGTACTCATAATTCCCTCCGTATCCATCACCTTATTATAGCTTGCTTCTTCCGTTCTGAAAAAAAGGGAACACACTGTGCTCCCTCATTCTGCTTTTTACTGCATTACTTTTTAACTTGAGACATTACTTCTTCAGCGAAGTTATCTTCGCGTTTTTCCATTCCTTCTCCAACTTCAAAACGAACGAATGCTTTTACAGTTCCGCCTTTAGAAGCCACATATTTACCTACTTTTTGATCTGGGTCTTTGACGAAAGACTGGTCGTTCAAGCAGATCTCTTCGAAGAACTTGCCAAGGCGTCCTTCTACCATTTTAGCAACGATATTTTCCGGCTTTCCTTCGTTTAGAGCTTGTTGAGTAAGAACTTCACGCTCACGCGCTACTTCTTCTTCGCTTACCGCATCACGGGAGATGTAGCGAGGGTTGACTGCAGCTACATGCATAGCTACGTCTTTTGCAACTGCTTCGTCAGTAGTTCCTTCTACTACAGAAAGTACGCCGATGCGTCCGCCCATGTGAAGGTAAGCTCCAAATACAGCATTTTCGCCTTTTTCAATGATTTGGAAACGGCGAAGAGAGATTTTCTCTCCAATTTTAGCGATCGCATTGTTTAGGTAATCGTTAACGGAAATGCCTTCACTTTTGATTTCTGAAGAAAGTGCTTCTTCTACAGAAGAAACGTTCGCTTCAAGAAGGTGCTTAGCAAGCACAGAGATCAATGCTGTGAAGTTTTCGTTTTTCGCAACAAAGTCAGTTTCTGAGTTCACTTCAAGGATTACAGCTTTGTTTCCGTCTACAACAACAGAAGTTAAACCTTCTGCAGCGATACGGTCAGCTTTTTTAGCTGCTTTCGCGATTCCTTTTTCACGAAGGAAGTCGATTGCTTTTTCCATGTCACCGTTTGTTTCTGTCAAAGCTTTTTTGCAATCCATCATCCCCGCGCCTGTTTTTTCGCGCAATTCTTTTACCATTTGAGCTGTTACTGCCATAATGTAATTCCTCCTTTGGTTTATGTAAAGCATGGTTGACTTTAGCATTAAAAAAGGGCGTGAAAGGGCTTATCCCCTCCATCACCCTTCTGTTTATATTGCTTATGCAGATGTTTCTTCGTCGTTTTGAGCTTCTTGCTCTTCTCCGCCTTGGTTAGCTTCGATAATAGCATCAGCCATTTTTCCAGTAAGAAGTTTTACTGCACGAATCGCATCATCGTTACCAGGAATCACGTGATCAACTTCGTCAGGATCACAGTTTGTATCCACGATAGCGATAATAGGAATGTTCAGCTTGCGAGCTTCTGCTACAGCGATTCGCTCTTTGCGAGGATCTACGATGAATAGCGCATCTGGAAGGCTGTTCATTTCTTTGATTCCGCCCAAGAACTTTTCAAGACGATCCATTTCCTTTTTAAGAAGGATAACTTCTTTTTTAGGAAGAACATCAAAAGTCCCGTCTTCTTGCATTCTTTCAAGTTCTTTTAAACGGTTGATACGTTTGCGGATAGTTCCGAAGTTTGTTAATGTTCCACCTAACCAGCGTTGGTTGATGAAGTACATGCCAGAACGAGCTGCTTCTTCTTTAACAGAATCCTGAGCTTGTTTTTTAGTACCTACGAAAAGAATTTTACCGCCGTTTGCAGCGATGTCTTTCATTACGTTGTAGCACTCTTCAACCTTTTTCACTGTTTTTTGAAGATCGATGATGTAAATGCCGTTACGCTCAGTGAAGATGTAACGAGACATTTTCGGATTCCAGCGACGTGTTTGATGTCCAAAGTGTACGCCGGCTTCCAATAGTTGTTTCATTGAAATGACTGCCATGATGGCACCTCCTGATGGTTTTGTTTTCCTCCGCCTGCTTCGCCTTTAGCCAAAACTGCAAATATGCAGCACCAATGGTTAAATCCGCAGACGTGTGTGATTAACACCGAAAGTAAATATACCATACTTCGGCACAGAGTAGCAAGATAAAATATAATTTCTTGTCGATAAATCCTTATCTAGCTCCATGAAACTTTAGGATCAGCTCGATCTCACCCTTGCCCCTGTCAAGCATTTTCGCAATCTCATCTGCAGTATAGCCACTTTCCGCATAATTTAAAACATCTTGATGCAAAATGGCGTCCTGAATGTCTTCTGTTGCGGCAGCTGGATTGCCATTCTCGGCATCCTCTATATGATTTTCAGCAGCAGGCTCGGTTTTTACAGGGCCTGTGCCGCAGTTTTCTTTGATCAGGTTCATGATCTCATCGTTCTGTTCTTTCATCTCGCTGGCATAGGCAAGGAGCAGATCTTCAAGCTCTCTTTTTACCTGTTCATCCTGAAGAGCAGCTCCACCGCCGCTCTGTTTCTGCCATAACACGGCAATCAAATAAAAACATAATACATTCAGCACTAAACTGACAGTGGTTAGAAAATACAGCATGTGATCCCCGCATTCTGAAAAAGAAATTTTATAAATACCGTTTTAACACCTGTCTTAGCCGGAAAAGAGCCTTGGAATGAATTTGTGATATCCGTGAAGTTGATAATCCGAGCACTTGGCCGATCTCTGTGAAAGTCAGTTCTTCGAAATAGAATAAACTGACCACAAGCTGTTCTTTTTCATTCAATTCCGTAATGACTTCTGCCAATTCCTTATGCAGTTCGGACTGTACGATCTCTGACTCTGGAGACAGACCCTTTTTATCTTCTATTGTATAGCCGATCTTTTCTTTGTTCTCACTATCCCTGTTATCTTCATCGATGGAAAGTACATTCGCAAAAAAACTTTCGGAGATGACGGAATTCACTTCGTCTTCTTCAATTCCAAGTTCTTCAGCCACTTCAAAAGAACTCACCGTCCTGAGATTCTGCTGTTCGAGCTTCTCGATGGCCGTTTCAATTCTTTTTGTTTTTTCCCTCAGCGACCGCGGAAGCCAGTCCTCTTTTCTCAACCCGTCAAGTATTGCTCCTCTGATTCGAAAGGAAGCATACGTATCAAATTTAAGATCCCTCTCGGGCTCGAATTTTTCCAGAGCATCAAACAAGCCGAGCATGCCCAGGCTCTTTAACTCGTCACGGTTAACGTTCTTTGGCAGACCGACTGAGATTCGCTGCACATGGTATTGAACCAGCGGAATATACGCTCTTAAAAGTATATCTCCGGCTTCGCTGTCCCTGTCTTCATGCCATTTTTTCCACGTTTCCTGCTCTTCTACAACAGAAGATGAAGATGTCATGCCTACTCCCCCTGAATTTCAGTTTTTTAAATGATGAACTCTTTTTGGTGTACGGTTTTGATCATCAGCTCAAATGTGTCTGTGTTAAACTCAATCGTTCTTCCTTTGTTTCCGCCCGTATCCTCAGCGACCAGCGGTATCCCTAAATCCGCCAGTCCGCTCTTCACAGCTTCCACATTCCTCGGGCCGATCCGTATGGATTCCTGGCCTGAAGAAAATTGAAACATCTGTGCCCCGCCTGCTATTTTAGCTTTCAGCCGGATCTTCTTGACACCTTGTGTCTCCAGATTTTTCACAAGAGCTTTTACAGCCGTATCTGCAAACTTCCCTTCATTAACTTCAGGTGTTCTTGACATTGATGAATCCGGCAGCATGACATGTGCCATACCTGCCATCCTTGTTATCGGATCATAAAGGATAATGCCTACACAAGATCCAAGGCCGGTTGTCCGGATAAACGCGGCCGGTCCTCCATAGGAGATTTCTGCTATGCCAACTTTAATCACTTCACTCATGCAAAGGCACTCCAAGCGCATCAAATATTTTTTCAAACGAATCAGGATCAGGCAGCAGAAAAAAGTATCCGTGTATACTGTCCGAGTGCATGTTTTCCGGTTCGGTAAGTGACGTGTTAATAATAATTGCGTAATCACTTGATTTCGATATTTCAATCAATCCATAGCCCAGGATAGCACCTGCCATATCTATACTCAGTGATGGAACAGATGGCTGTATGTTCATTCCTGTAAGATCGGATAAGGCCGACAAGTAAGATCCGGAAAGGATATTGCCCGCCTCTTGCAGGGCAGACAGGGTCAGTTCGGAATACACACCTTCAGCCGGGTCATATGGTTCTCCGGCTAACAGATGGCTGACAAGCTTTTTTGACTGATTCAGGGGAAGCATGAAGAACATCGATCCTGGAGCGTCACCAAGCATCCGCAGGTAGACTGCAGCCACAACCGTTTCTGTTCCTCCAAGGAGTTCTGTCATCTCCTGAAGGGAGACAATATTCACTGAAGGTACCCTCATATCTACGGTTTTCCCGAGAAGTTCTGAGAGAGCGGTAGCCGCATGCCCTGCGCCTATGTTTCCGACTTCCCTCAGTACATCCAAATGAAAACCCGTCAAGCGTGCATATCCGGCCATTATCCCTGATTACCGATTAAATGTAATTGTGTGACTTCTTCTTTGTTCAGCACTTTGTCTAACTGGAGTAGAATCAGCAGTCTATCCCCAATCTTAGCAACACCGTCCAGATATTCTGCGTTTATTCCGCCTGCCACCTCTGGTGTAGGCTCAATATCCGCAGTAGGAATGTCAAGCACATCATTTGCGGAGTCAACGATCAGGCCGACTTCCATCTCATCCGTATTTACAATAATAATTCTCGTGTTCTCATCCGTTTGTTTTTCTTCCATTCCGAATCGGCTGCGAAGATCAATAATCGGGGTTACAATTCCTCTAAGATTAATCACACCTTTTACAAACCCGGGAGTTCTTGGAATTCTTGTAATATGAGAAACTCGCTCGATCGATTTCACCTGGTGTACATCTACGCCGTATTCTTCGTTTTCTAATTGAAATACAATGACTTTTATCTCTTGTCCGTTCATGTCAGACTACCTCCGTATATGGTTATTTTATAAGTGCGTTACAATCTAGAATAAGAGCAACTTGACCATCACCCAGAATGGTTGCGCCCGAAACTGCAAAGACGGATGCCAGGTAATTCCCAAGCGATTTCAAAACAATCTCCTGCTGGCCGATCAGGGAATCCACAGCAAGCCCCGCCATCTTGTCTCCTTTTTTAACAATGACTACAGAACTTCTGTCCTTTTCATCCCAGCCCGGTCCAGGCACTTCAAACAGTTCGCTCAACGAAATAAGCGGAACTACTTTGCCCCTGAAATCAATCATTGGCTGATGATGGACGGTCATGATATCGCTCTGTTTTATCAGCGCCGTTTCTATAATAGAGGAAAGAGGAATGGCATACGTTTCTTCCCCTGCCTTCACGAGCATGGAAGAAATGATGGAAAGCGTCAGGGGAAGCTGGATTGAAAATAAAGAAGAACCGCTGCCTTCCCTTGAATCTACAGTGACGAAACCGCCTAACGATTCAATTTTATTTTTCACTGCATCTAAGCCGACCCCTCTTCCAGATATGTCAGAGATAACGTCCGCTGTTGAAAAGCCAGATGCGAACAATAATTCAAAAACTTGTTTATCTGTGAAATCTTCTGATAATTCCCGGTTTACAATTCCTCTCTCAATGGCGCGTTCGAGTACTTTGTGCCTGTTAATTCCTGCTCCATCATCTTGAATTTCGATAAACACATGATTTCCGCTATGGTACGCCCTAAGATGGATCGTACCGATCTCGCTTTTCCCCGCTTCAGCCCTCTTTTCGGGTTTCTCGATTCCATGGTCAATGGAATTTCGCAGCAGGTGAACAAGCGGGTCACCGATCTCATCGATCACCGTCCGGTCAAGTTCTGTTTCTGCCCCCGTTATCTCAAGAGAAACTGATTTTCCAAGGTCTTTTGCCAATCCCCGTATCATACGCGGAAAGCGGTTAAACACCTGGTCTACAGGCACCATTCTCATGTTTAAAATGATGTCCTGCAGATCAGATGAAATTCTCGACATCCTTTCGACCGTTTCATTCAAGTCATTGCTTTTCAAGTCTTTTGATATCTTCTCAAGGCGTCCCCTGTCGATGACCAGTTCCTCAAAAAGGTTCATCAGGCGGTCCAGCCGGTCTATGCTAACTCTGATTGTTTTACTTCCGGCCGATGCGGAAGATGTTTTTTGAGCGGGCTCGCCCTTCATATCAGTTCCAGTCTTTTCTTCCTCCGGATCCGCCTCTTCTGCTTCGTTCTGAACAATGTGTTCTGCCATAATACTTTCTATTGAAACCTTATCAATCTCAGACACCTTCAAAAGGTTGTTTTGAATGGTCTCAGGCTGTTCTTTTGAAATGAGGGTTACTTGAAATTCCCGTTCGAATTTTTCCTGTTCGATAAGATCTACCGAAGGGACTGATTTCACCACTTCACCCATCTGCTCCAATGTTTCAAATGCCATGTACGCCCTTACGGCTTTTAGCAGACAATCATCGCGAAGTTCGACAGATATTTGGTATACGTGGAAGTTTTGCTCAAGTGACTGTTTCATGATCGTCAATTCATATTCATCAAATATCGCTTGTCCTGCCTTGCTCTGTTCTTGTTTATTTTGAGGAGGCTCCTCGCTCTTTCCGGACTCGATGGCATGAAGAAGGCGTACGATATCTTCCACGTCTTTTTTTCCATCTCCTCCGTTGCCAATGGATAACACCATCTCTTCCAGGTGATCAATGGAAACGAACAAAGCATCCAGGAGGTCCTGCGTAACGGTCAGCTTGTGATTCCTTATGCCATCGAGCACGTTTTCCATAATATGAGTCAGGTTCGCTAGATCTTCATAACCCATTGAAGCAGACATTCCTTTCAGCGTGTGGGCTGAACGGAAAATTTCCTGAACGATCGATAATTCATCAGGCTGTTTTTCCAAAAGCAGAACCTGTTCATTCATTGATTGTAAATGTTCTTTACTTTCTTCAATAAAAATATCCAAGTATTGACTCATTTCCATCTGGTTTCACCCTGCCTAAACAAAATTTAAAATACTGTCAGCAATATCTTTAATATGAACAACTTGATCTACTACACCGGTAGCAGCGGCTGCTTTTGGCATGCCGTATACGACGGAAGACTCTTCAGACTCCGCAATGATCAGCGATGGCCCTGCTTTTTTTATTGCTAAAATGCCGGAAGAACCATCCGAACCCATACCCGTTAACACAACAGCCATCGCATGGCACCTTACAGCAGATGCACTGTTAAACAGAACATCCACAGAAGGCCGGTGTCCTCTTACGGGATCACTCGTATTTAATGATATAGCCAGTCCTTCTCTATCCTGCCTCAGTTCCACATGATACCCTCCTGGTGCCAGATAAGCTGTTCCCGCCCTTAACATCTCGCCGTCCACTGCTTCTTTTACCTTCACTTTTGATATGGAATCAAGCCTGTCGGCAAGCGAAGCCGTAAATCCTTTCGGCATATGCTGGACGATAACGATAGGCAGGGATAAGTTACCCGGCAGCTTGGAAAACACGTGGTGAAGAGCTTTAGGGCCCCCGGTAGAAACACCGATTAAGATCACCTTTTGGCCGGCCGGCTTATGTAATGTTGAAATCATCTTTCCGGTATTGAAACAATGATTTGAATGTCTATCCGTTGAGCTGTCGCCAATTTTTCTATTCTTGAGCGCCGACCTTACTTTAAGAATCAGTTCCACCTTCACTTTTTCGATATCCAAGGAAATCGCTCCCGAAGGCTTTTCAATAAAGTCAAACGCCCCGGCCTCCATTGCAAGAATCGTATTGTCTGCCCCAGTTTTTGTTGTGCTGCTGAGCATGATGATCGGTATCTCTTTCAAGGCTGTAATTTTTTTTACCGCCTCTATTCCGGTAAGCACCGGCATCTCGACATCCATTGTTATGACGTCCGGATTAAGATCCATCGCCTTGCTGAACGCTTCTTCCCCGTTTCTTGCTGAGCCGACAACCTCAATGCCTTCTGCAGAATTCAGCATATCTCTGATCATCTTTCGCATAAAAGCAGAGTCGTCAGCCACCAAAACTTTTATCTTTTCCAAGATTCATCTCTGCCTTTCTTAAAAAAAGCCGTGAGCCTTTCAATAAAACGCTGATAGCTAATAGACTGTTCTTCTTTCACATTCCCTGAGAACTGATGTGCCGCTCTGATGATCCCAGCACTTGCTGGTGACCGGGGCTGGTGCAGCAGAAACGGTTTCTGCCGCTTTACAGCGAGCTGAACGGAAGGATCAAAAGGAACAGATCCAAGATTCTTAATCTCTTTGTTAAGAAACTCACTTGTAACCTTTGCCAAACGCTGATGAACTTCCATTGCCTCCCGGGTACTCCGGCATTGATTGACTACCGTAAAAACCGGAAGTTCAGGGCATCTGGCATGAAGCATTTTGATCATAGAGTAGGCATCGGTAACAGACGTAATCTCCGGGGTTGTAACAAGGATAGCTTCATGCCCGGCCATGATAAAATTCAGGCTTGTCTCTGAAACACCCGCCCCGATGTCAAAAACGATATATTCATAGATACTGGAAAGGTCCTGGAGCTGCGCAGCAAAGAATGCTGATTTTCTTTCGTCCATATCAACCATCCGGGTGAGGCCGCTCCCCCCGGCAATAAAGCTTAGATTGCCAGGGCCCTTTTCAATGATTTCCCAGATAGAAAGCCGCTGGTCCAGAAGGTCAACGATCGTTCTACGAGAAGGGGACCCTAGCAGAAGATTGACATTTCCCATCCCGATATCAAGGTCAACCAGCAGCACCCTCTTTCCCAGCTTGCTAAGTGCCAGCGAAAAATTCACCGCTACGTTGGACTTGCCGACTCCGCCCTTTCCGCTCAAAACGGAAAATACTTTCGTCGGCTGATCAGATGAAGCCGCTTCTATCTTCAAACGCAGAATTTCAGCTTGATCACGCATTCACTTTTGCCTCTAAGAACATTTCAATGATATCTTCCGGTTTTGGTTCAAATATATCGTCAGGAACATTTTGTCCATTTGTAATATAAGCGGCTGATATACGCTCCTCGATCAAGAGGTTCATCAAGGAACCGAGCGATGACGTTTCATCCTTTTTTGTAAAAATATATCGATCAATACCCGCTTCTTTAAATTGCTCGATCGTCTTTTTCATATCTTCAAATTTGGAAGTTAATGATAAGACCAAATAGTTCGTCATCTCAACTTTTGATTCCAGAAGGCCCTGAAGTTCATGGACGTACGTGCTGTTCAGAAAATTGCGGCCCGCACTGTCGGTCAATACCAAATCACACTCGCTGAACTCCCGTTTTGCCAGCTGAAAATCTTCTGCACTGTGCGCTACTTTTATCGGCACATCTAAAATGGCGGCATAAGTTTTCAACTGCTCAATCGCAGCGATCCGGTAAGTGTCTGTTGTGATAAAAGCAACCTTTTTCCCATCATTCAGCTTGGCTTTTGCTGCCAGCTTCGCCAAGGTAGTCGTCTTGCCAACTCCCGTCGGTCCCATGACGTTTAAATATTTTGTTTCATAGTTAAAACCGTTCCATCCATCATTCGTGATCCGGCTGAGCATCCAATCTGAAATCCAGGGAAACCAATCAATGTCTTTCTTTTCGCTGCCATGCAGCAAGTCACACTTCTCTGCCATCTCTGAAACGATTGAGGCAATCACAGATTCACTCAGACCGCGATTCCGTAAGAAACCTTCCCAGAACTGGATGGATTCATGGATGACAGGGCCGGAATCCCCAGATGACAATCGTTTTACCATCTGTTTCAATTCATTGATGTCTTGGGTTAAACTCTTCGCAATTTTGTCTGGTTCATTCTGCAACGGAGGACTATCTTGCCTGTTCACCGGATGTTTTTTGGTGGCAGGCACCGGTTCTGCATCAAGAAGAGCAACTACTTCAATGCTCGTCTTTGTAAAGAACCCCATAAAACCACCGGTCTGGACCTCCCGGCTTTGCAAAATGACCGCTTCACTTCCAAGCTCTCCCCGAATTTTTTTCATAGCTTCCTGAATGGTAGGAGCGCTGTATTTTTTCACCTTCATATATTCACTACTCCTATGCTTTGAACCTCCAGCTCCGGCTCCAGCTCGTTATACGATAAGATGACAAGATCAGGCATGTACCGTTCGAGCAGCTGCCTTACATACATGCGCACTGCGGGCGAACAGAGGAGGACCGGCGTTTGCCCAAAACTCCTGCTTTGTTCAAGCTCTTTTGAGATATGGTCAAAAATAAGCTGAGAATCTTGCGGATCTAGCGACAGATAATTGCCATGCTCTGTCTGCTGTACGTGATCTGCTATTCTTTTCTCGACCGATCCGCCCAGCGTAATGACTTTTAATGGCTGATTATCCTGTCCGTATTGTTTTGATATCTGTCTTGAAAGGGCCTGCCTTGCATATTCAGTCAATAGATCAATATCTCTGGACATTTTTCCGAAATCAGCCAGCGTCTCAAAAATAACAGGGAGATTTCGGATGGATATTTTTTCTTTTAATAATTTAGACAGTACTTTCTGAATTTCCCCGACAGAAAGCGGATCAGGTGTTACTTCCTCGATCAGTGTAGGATAGCTTTCTTTCATATGGTCGATGAGCTGCTTTGTCTCCTGGCGGCCGATCAGTTCATGAGCGAACTTCTTAATGATTTCGGTCAGATGGGTAGAAACGACGGACGGGGGATCCACTACGGTATATCCCGACATTTCTGCCCGTTCCTTCATGTCTTCGGAGATCCATTGGGCTGGGAGTCCAAACGCGGGCTCCACTGTATCTATCCCTTGAATCGCTTCATCTTCAATTCCCGGGCTCATCGCCAGGTAATGATCCAGAAGCAGTTCCCCTTGCGCCACTTCATTGCCCTTGATCTTAATTCTGTATTCATTCGGCTGAAGCTGAATATTGTCACGAATCCGGACAACCGGAACAATCATGCCAAGTTCAAGTGCCAGCTGCCTTCTGATCATGACGACCCGGTCCAGCAGGTCCCCGCCCTGATTGGTATCTGCCAGAGGAATCAGGCTATACCCAAACTCAAATTCAATCGGGTCGACCTGCAGCAGGCTGATGACACTTTCCGGACTTTTAAGCTGTTCTGTTTGAATGTCTTCTTCGATGACTTCATTCATTTCCTTTTGTTGATTTTCTGCTTTTATCAGCAGATATCCGCCAATCGCGATAAGGCCTCCAATGGAGATGGTAACAAAATCGTTAATCGGTGTGAAAAGCCCTAAGGCGATGATGGTAGCTGCTGCCACGATGAGCATATGAGGATAGGCTAGAATCTGTCTTGAAATATCATATCCCAGATTTCCTTCAGAAGCGGCTCTTGTAACGATGATCCCGGTGGCGGTAGAAATAATCAATGCCGGAATCTGGCTCACAAGCCCGTCACCCACCGTCAGCAATGTAAACGTGTGCGCGCTTTCGGCAAAACTTAATCCCATCTGCGTCATGCCGATAATAATACCGAACAGCATGTTGATCAGGACGATAATGATCCCGGCAATGGCATCTCCTTTTACAAACTTACTTGCACCGTCCATCGCCCCGTAGAAATCTGATTCCCGCTCTACCTTTTCTCGTCTTTCTTTCGCTTCACGGTCTGAGATCATCCCTGCGTTCAAGTCAGCATCGATACTCATCTGTTTCCCAGGCATCGCATCCAAAGTAAACCTGGCCGCCACTTCAGAAACACGTTCTGATCCTTTTGTGATAACGATAAATTGAATGACTACTAGTATAAAGAAGACGACAATTCCGACTAAAATATTGCCTCCTACCACAAACTCTCCGAATGTATGGACCACGTTCCCCGCTTTTCCGTACCCCAGAATAGACCTCGTCGTCGATACATTCAGACCGAGCCGAAAAAGTGTTACGAGCAGCAGCAATGAAGGAAAAATGGAAAACTGCAGCGGCTCCTGCATATTCATAGAAATTAATATGATGATAAGCGCCAATGTGATGTTGATGATGATAAAGAAATCGAGCAGCCATGTAGGCAAAGGAATGATCAACATGGCGATGATCATGATTACCCCGACTAAAATGCTAATATCTCTTGCTTTCATTTTTTCCTTCTCTCCTTACATTTGCTGCACTTATTTCTTTAAATGGTAGACATAAGCCAATATTTCAGCGACTGCCTTAAACAGATCTTCAGGTATAACATCACCGATCTCAGCCCGGCTGTAGAGGGTTCTGGCGAGCGGCCTGTTCTCGACTAAAGCCACCCGGTTCTCCGCACCTATTTTTTTTATTTTTTGCGCGATCAAATCTACTCCTTTAGCTACGACGACAGGAGCTTCCATTCTCTGATCGTCATATTTTAATGCGATTGCATAGTGGGTAGGATTGGTGATGATCACATCGGCTTTTGGCACTTCCTGCATCATCCTTCTCATGGCCATCTGTCTCTGTTTCTCTTTAATCTTTGACTTGATTTTCGGGTCACCCTCTGATTTTTTGTATTCATCCTTGATGTCCTGCTTGGACATCCGGATGCTCTTCTCAAAATCAAATTTCTGGTACATAAAATCAAGCAAAGAAAGAAAGAGAAGAACGAGAGAAGCATAAAACCCCATTTGAAAAGCCAAACCGCCAAAGATGCCAAGTGCAGATTCCAGGCTGACCTGCGATAATTTCATCAGCTGGTCTTTTTTATTCCAGATCACCAGAAAGGTAACTGTACCGATAATGGAAATCTTCAATATGGATTTAATTAGTTCGACCACTGCTCTCATGGAATAGATTTTTTTAAACCCTTGCAGCGGATTGAGCCTTTCAAGCTTCATCTGGACAGCTTCTGCCGAGAACAAAAATCCGGTCTGGATAAAACTCGCAAAAACACCAGCGGCTAGAACAGTCAGCAATACAGGAAGAACGATGCCTGCTGACTCCTCGACGAGATGGACAAACAGCATTTGAACATTTTCTTCTGTCGGCTCGAGCGACAAACCGTTCTGCAGCGAATAGTTCACGAGGTGAAGCAGTTTCCCGGCGGCCGTCTTGCCGGTGAACCAAAGCATTAAAAAAGCGGCGAATAAGGTAACCGCAGTGTTCACGTCCGCGCTTTTGGCAACCTGTCCTTTTTTCTTGCTTTCTTCTTTTTTCTTTGGAGTGGCTTTTTCGGTTTTCTCGCCTGAAAAGTACTGCAAATCAATGTGTAATGGCATGGGTATCACTCCTGAAGCAACATGAGCAGCTTCCTCATGGCCTGTGACATCTCATCACTCAAGTACTGTACGCTCATAAAAAACGCCGGCATGATGACGAACAAGATGCAGAATGCTGCAATAATTTTTATCGGAAGGCCAACTGCAAAAATATTGACCTGAGGAACAGTCCGCGCAACTACTCCTAAAGCGAGATCGACGAGAAACAACGAGCCTACGATCGGGAGCGCCATCTGAAATGCGATAACAAACATGGCAGAAAACACGGAGACTGCGTGCCTTGCAACTTCTCCATCTCCCCATCCAAAATGCATGTCAGTGAGAGGTACAAAAGAATAGCTGTAAAATAATCCGTCGATCAGCATGTGATGGCCGTTCAGTGCAAATAGAAACAAGATGGCCAGATTGTATAAAAATTTACCAATCAGCGGTGTCTGAACTCCTGTTTGCGGATCAAACACCCCGGCGATGGCGAACCCCATCTGCAGATCGATGAATCCCCCTGCAACCTGAATCGAAAAGAGCAGGATGGAGGCGATCAGACCAAGCGACAGGCCGACAAGCGCTTCCTTAAAGATCAGGACGATGAAGTCGCTGTTAACTGAAACTTCAGGGGATCCAAGGGCGTAAAGCATGATCCAGGAAAGGAAAACAGCCAGCCCTGCCTTATGTACGTTCGGTATGTTTCTATAAGAGAAAATCGGTACGGTTGCAAAAAAGGAACCGACTCTGACTAAGATTAATAGAAAAGCAGGGAACGAATTCAAAAAATCCATGCTGTTACAAGCCTACAAAGTGATTTAAATTATTAAATATTTCATACGTGAACGTTACCATTTGAGAAAGCATCCACGGCCCGAAAAATATGAGTGCGATCAGCACCGCTGCTATTTTAGGGATAAAAGCCAGTGTCTGCTCCTGAATCTGGGTGGTCGCCTGAAAGATACTGACGATGAGACCGACAACCAGGGCGATTACGAGGAGCGGACCACATAACAGGAGTGTCGTGTAGACCCCTTTTTCAGCAATGGATATAACAAATTCTGAATTCATACGATACACCTACTTGTTTAATAGCTTAATAATAGAGATTTCACAATCAAGTACCAGCCGTCAACGAGAATAAACAGCAGGATTTTAAAAGGGAGCGAGATCATGACCGGCGGAAGCATCATCATACCCATCGCCATCAGAACACTTGCCACTACCATATCGATAACAAGAAATGGAACAAAGATCATGAATCCCATCTGGAAGGCCGATTTCAATTCACTGATCGCATAGGCAGGGACGAGGGCCAATAACGATATATCCTTTATTTTTTCTGGCTTCTTCGCACCGGAGTAATTCAAGAAAAGCTGGAGATCCTTTTCCCTCGTATGCTTTGTCATGAATTCCTTTAAAGGCAGAGTCCCTTTATCAAAGGCTTCCTCCTGTGTAATCTTTCCTTTTATGAGCGGGCCGATCGCATCATGGTTGATCTCCTGAAAGGTGGGGGCCATGATGAAAAATGTCAGGAAGAGTGCGATGCCGACAAGTACCTGGTTGGGAGGCATCTGCTGGGTCGCCAGTGACGTTCTTACAAAAGACAGAACGATTACGATTCTAGTAAAACACGTCATGAGAATTAAGATGCTGGGTGCCAGTGATAAAACCGTCAGCAGAAGCAATAACTGTATCGTGGTTTCCATGCCGCCAGAGCTATGATTGTTTAATAGATCCAGGTTGAGTCCTGGCAGTAGATCACTCATCCGCTTTTCCTTTCTTGCCAAGCATTTTTAACACTGATTTCCTCTCGGTTGTCATTTCTTCAAGCTGCGCTTTCATGACACTGGAAAAATCAGCGGAAGGTGAAGCCGACTGTCTTTTTTTCTTAAGGCTGTTCCACATTTCTCCCGCCCTCATCGGCAGTTTCGGCGTTTCTGCCGGATCCTGCCTTAGCAGTTTCTCAACTTCCTCCTCGTCGGTTACTTCCTTCAAAAGAGTGACCGATTCACCGACCCCGACAATAAGGACACTTGAGCCGACTTTGACAGCCTGTATGGATCGGTTGGCACCGACACCGATACCGGCAACAGACTGCAGAGCCTTTCCTTCTTGAAAGTTCTTCGTTCTGCGCTGAATAAATTTCAGTAAATAAATCAATAGAAACAGTACAAATCCCAGGGCGATAATAACCTTAACAAACGTGAGAAAACTGCTTCCTCCGCTCGTAAGGGAAGACTGTTCCTGAACATTTTCCTGCTTCTTACCGCTTTCGCTTTTTTCTGCCTTCTTATCCAGACATTCATAAACGGTCTTGCATTCTGCAGAAGAGGCTCGGGAACTTCCTCCTTCTTCTGCAGAAACAGCTTGATATCCGTTAAAAAGGAGCAGGAAGGAGAAAAGTACGATTGTCGTGCACCTTATAAACTTGCTCAATTGCTGCACCACCTGATGTTAACTTAATGTTTTATTGATCGCTTCAATAACCCTGTCAGCCTGAAACGGTTTGACGATAAAATCTTTTGCCCCAGCTTGGATTGCATCGATGACCATCGCTTGCTGTCCCATGGCTGAGCACATAATCACTTTCGCGTTCGGATTGATCTTCTTAATTTCTTTTAAGGCTGTGATGCCGTCCATCTCAGGCATTGTGATGTCAAGAGTAACAAGGTCAGGAGCCAGTTCTTTAAAGCTTTCAACCGCCTGCAGCCCGTCTCCAGCCTCTCCGCAAACCTCAAAACCGTTCTTGACAAGAATGTCCTTTACCATCATTCGCATAAATGCTGCGTCATCTACTACTAAAATACGTTTAGCCATTATTTTGCCTCCTTGTTATTATCTTAAATTTTGAAGTCTGTCTCTTCTGCTTACGATTTCGGTGACTCTCACCCCGAAGTTTTCATCAATGACGACCACTTCACCCTTGGCGATCAGCTTCTGATTCACAAGAATATCAACCGGTTCTCCTGCAAGCTTGTCCAATTCCAGAATAGAACCTGGTGATAATTCCAGAATATCCTTTATGCTTTTCTTCGTTCTTCCCAGCTCGACTGTTACCTGAAGCGGGATATCCAGCAGCATATCAAGGTTTTTCGTTTCTGTGAACGTGCTGCCGCTTTCTTCAAAGTCAGAAAAGATGGCCGGCTGTACTGAAACGGTTCTTTGCTGAGGTGCTGGTTCAACAGCCTGCTCTGCTCTTGGAACTTCGTTGGCCACAGGCTGCTCATTATGGATGGAAACTTGCTCTTCCATTACTGGATGCGCCACCGGAACACTCTCCGGAATATCAGACGGACCAGCTGCCATCGGCTCAGGATTCATGAGCTCTTTTACTAGATTTTGTGCAAAATCTGTATGTACGAGCTGCATAATATTCGAGTCGATGAGGCCACCTACTTTCAGGCGGAACGAAACTTTTATAAGGATGTCTTCATTCGAAATGACAGGAGCGGGGGAATCGATGTCTAAAAAGTCAATTGTAGGCGGTGAAATATCCACCCGCTTATTAAAAATCGTAGAAAGCGACGTGGAAGCTGATCCCATCATCTGATTCATCGCTTCACCCACCGCACTGAGCTGCAGCTCCCCAAAGTCAGGTGAAGGATTTGTTCCGTCTCCTCCAAGCATGAGGTCTGCGATGATCTGAGCATCAGAAGTCTTGATCACAAGGAGGTTTGCTCCCTGAATGCCTTCCACATATTCCACCTGTACTGCCACGTGGGGAATCGGGAATTCATCCTTTAATTTTTCTTTCGTTACAATCGAAACAGCCGGAGTTGTAATCTGCACTTTCTGGTTCAGCAAGGTTGAAAGCGCTGTTGAGGCACTGCCAAAAGATATATTTCCGATCTCTCCTAGTGCATCCTGTTCCATTGGACTCAGGTAATCTTCTATCGAGACATCGTCTTCTGAAGAAGAGTCTCCTCCGTTCAGCAATGCATCAATTTCATCTTGCGAGAGCATATTTCCGCCTACCATGTCACTCTTCCCCCTCTAATTGCTCTATGATCTGCACAGCCATCCGGTTTTTCGATTTACCGGGCTGGGCTAAGAATTTCTTGTTGTTTTCCACAAAAACGTCCAATGGTTCATGGATTCCTTTGTTTAGCTGGATGATGTCACCTGAGTCAAGCTGTAAAAACTCCTCCACCTTCATATTTGCAGAACCAAGTTCTACTACCATCGGCAGCGGTGTCTGCCTGATTTTCTGTTCGATCAGTGCTGCCTCTTCCGGCATGCTGGCTTTTTGATTGTTCTGCATCCAATAATGAACAGAAAGCTTCGGTATGATCGGCTCCAATACGACATGAGGAAGACAGACGTTCATCATCCCGCTCGTTTCTCCGATCGTTGTTGTCAACGAGATAACAACCACTGTTTCATTAGGCGAGACCATCTGCAGGAACTGAGGATTCACTTCAAAATCCAGTACAACGGGATCGATTTCCATCACATTGTTCCAGGCTTCCTTGTAATTCGCCAGTGCACGTTCAAAAAGCTGAGAGATGATCTTCGTTTCTATTTCTGTCAGGCTGTCTACCTTGTTCATGCTTGCCCCGTAGCCGCCCATCAGTCTGTCAAGCATCGAATAAGCGATGTTGGGGTTGACCTCAACGAGCAGCCTGCCCTCGAGCGGATGGGCTTCAAAAATATTTAAGATTGTCATCCGCGGAATGGAGCGTATAAATTCTTCATAAGGCAGCTGATCGACTGACGCCACTGATATTTGCACATAGGTTCTGAGCTGAGCTGAGAAATATGTCGTCAGCAGCCGGGCAAAGTTTTCATGAACCCTCGTGATGCTTCTAATCTGATCTTTTGAAAAGCGCAGTGCCCGTTTAAAATCATACGTTCTGACTTTTTGTTCTTTCTCTTTTCTCTTCAGCTCTTCCGCATCCATTTCACCTGTGGAAATTGCAGAAAGCAGCGCATCAATCTCATTCTGGGAAAGTACTTCCGCCAACAGCCTCACCCCTTTTCTATGATGAATTTTTTTCTATTGAATAATCTTTTCAATCGTATAAACTCTTTTAATCTTGCCTTCCTGCATCAGTTTACTAACCTTGCCTTTCAAGGTCCCTTCAAGATGGTTGATCCCTTTTTGGCCTTGCAGGTCACCGGTTTTCATTCCAGACAATTCATAGATAATAATGTTGTTTACTTGGAACAGCCTTTTTTCCAGCTCAGCTTTTGCATCTTCAGTGTCAGCCTGAATTCTGAACTTGATCTTGATGAAGGATTGGTCAGCCAGATTCGTCGTGATCTCTTCCGTCTCAACTGTTACCTTATCCAATTCTTCAGCTGAAGGTTCGGCAACCGCTACGGTTTTTGATGGCATCTGGAAGAAAACATAATAGCCGATCCCCCCCATGATGACCAAAGCGGCCAGCATGGCGATAAGAATTGATTTGCCCTTAGACTTTTTAACTTCTTGTTCCATTTACAAATCCTCCTTCTTCAACCCCTGAAGGTGAAACGGAGAAATCTTCCGGTAAAAGGAGACGGCTTTTTCTGCAACCTCAGTTTCTGATTCTTTCACCACAAACTTTTTTCCAGAAGTCAGTGTAATGGTCGTATCAGGAAAAGACTGGACTTGTTCAATAAAGACAGCGTTTAAAGTAAATGTCTCTCCGTTTAATTTAGTTAACATAATCATATTATGGGATATAAGTAAGAGGTTATCTTACTCCATCCTCCCTTCCAGCTTATCGTTTGAGATTGACTAGCTCCTGTAAGATCTCATCAGATGTTGTAATAATCTTTGTATTTGCCTGGAATCCCCTTTGGGCGACAATCATCTCCGTGAACTCTTCTGACAAATCAACGTTGGACATTTCAAGAGCACCAGATACGAGGTCACCAGCTCCATCAATACCTGGTCCCGAAAAAGATGCAGGCAATGAGCCTGAATTGGTTGATGTGCGATATAAATTACTACCTGCCTTTTCAAGCCCTGCTGGATTAGAAACTTTAGCAATAGCAATCGTATTAACAGTCGACGATGTACCATCACTTTGAACGACATTAACGGAACCATCTGCTCCAACGCTAAAACTCTTTGCAGTGGATTCAATCGTAATCGGTAAATTATCTGTTCCTAACAATTCATAGCCGTCTGCATTCACGATTTTACTCTCTGTATCTGAAGTTGGTGTTAAATAAAAGTTACCCGCACGTGTCAAAAACTGCTGAGATCCGTTTTGTACAACAAAATACCCATCTCCAGAAATCCCTAGATCAAGTGCTCTCCCTGTTGTCTGCAAGCTTCCTTGTGTGTCAACCGTGTCGATTGAAGCCAACTGAGAGCCAAGACCCACCTGCTTAGGGTTCGTTCCGGCACCCGCTCCGGAAATCTGCTGGCTTACAAGATCTTTGAACGTCGTCCGGCCTTTTTTGAAGCCATATGTATTAACGTTGGCAATATTGTTGCCGATCACATCTAGTTTGGTTTGAAAGTTTTTCATTCCGCTGATTCCTGAATACATTGAACGTAGCATTATTTGTTCCTCCCCTTAATTAACGGATTGCCTTTATTTACTTGCCTGTACATCTTCATTCGAGACTTTGGTGATCGAATTACTTCCGATTACGTTTCCGTCGGCCAGCTGGAATTTAGCTTCTCCGTTTTCAAACAAGACGGCTTTTACCTTACTTTCTTTTGATTCTGTTTTTACCGCCCCTGACTCATCCTGTGTTTCTTGCAGATACGTAATGTTCTTACCGATTAAACTGCTCTGCTGGATGAAAAGATTGTCATACTGCTGAGCGATAAATTTATCGAAGCTGCTGCTCATATTGGTCATCTGCTCCAGAGAAGAAAAGGTCGCCATCTGCGAGATAAACTCTTTATCTTCCATAGGGCTCGAAGGATCCTGATTCTGCAGCTGCGTCATCAATATTTTCATGAAATCGTCTTTCCCCAAAATGTTCGAACCCGTTTGGCGCTCTTTTTTTTGAAGGTTTGACAGGTAAAGATCATTGCTGATTGATGATGCCATCTTTTATTCCCCGCTCTCTAATTCATCCAACAGGTCACTGAACAGTTCATCCTGTACACCGTCATCCTGCGGCTGTTGCTGATGTTGATGCTGCTGATGAGGCTGCGGATTCGTATCCTGCTGCTGAAATTTTTGTTCCTGCGGCTGTTCCAGGACAGCGATCCGGTCCAGCTGAATGCTGTTTCCATGCAACGCGTTCTTTAATACATGAATTTGGGATTCCATCATTTCTTTTGCACCGACGCTGCTCGTAAGAATTCTGGCTGAAAGCTCACCATTCTTTGAGATGAGCTCAATGTTCAATGTGCCTAAATGCTCCGGAGTCAGCCTGATGTTCAGCTTTGCCATACCGTTTGAAGAAGCCGCAAACTTCCCTGACAAAATAATGTTTTGAAACTCTTTTACAAATTGCTGCTGAGCTGCCTCACTGTTTCCTGATCTCGGCGCGTGCAGAACAAATTGTTCCAGAGGCGGCATATAAGCAGGGGTCTGAGCAGCTGAGAAAACCGGTCGGTCGGTTTGTTTAGTTGCCGTACTATTCCATTGAAACGGAATAACCGGCAGTTCTTTTTTCAGAACAGCACGTTCCATTTTATCGAAAAAGGTTTGAGGATCCAGCGCCTTAAATGGTTTGCCACCGTTTTTCGTCTCCTGTTTATGCAGTTGTTCTATGAGCCCTATTAAAATAGCTTTTGCTGACTTTACTTCCTTTTGGTCTCGTAAAATCGGAAACAGATGCTCAATGCTTTTTTTAATTTCAGTTATTTCAAATTTAACAGGGTCACTCGTCTTGATTGGATCTGTATTCTGTGTTTCTTTGCTGAACTGATGAATCAGTACCGTGATAGCTTTTACTGCAGGCGGAGATTCACTCTTTATCATTTCTGCAACACTCGTTCCGCTTTGGAAGAGCTGTTCGATCTGATGTACGAGGTCCGAAGGCAGCTTCGCTAATAAAGCCTGTACGTCCGGTAAAACCAGGTCCCCTTTCTGAAGAGGCTGATCCTCTTTGTCCAGTGCATGAAGAATGGTTTTAAGCAAACTTTCTAACGATACATTCTCCTGCTTATGCGGAACAGCTGATGCTAAAGCTTGCAGCGCGCTTTCTGACTGTGCAAGACTCATAGAAAACAGAGAAGCCTCCATCTTTTTTCCAGGTTGTTGAGAACCAGACTGCTGTATAACAGATCGATTTCCTAGTAAAGCAATGGGTAAATTCACGTTGAATCACCTCCTCTAATTACTTTGTTTTCAGCATGAGAGTAAGCTCAGCAGCCTTGGAAGGGTCCATTTTCGCAAGAATGCTTCCTGTCACTTCGTCATCAAGCATCTGCAAGATTTCCACTGCATCTTTACTTTTCATTTTAGAGAGGATATCGGCTGAATTTTTTGGTGACATCGTGTTATACCATGCCGCTATTTTCTTTTTATCCGGATTCTGCTGTGAGGAACCTGCCCCTGTATTGCTTGAGTTCTGTGTCTCGCTTGAACTTTGTGCAATTCCTGATTCCGATTGCTTTTGTGCGGCAGCAAGATCTGATTTCAGGCCCTCTGCCTCGGTTTCTTTCTTATCAACATCACGCTGCAGAAGCTTGATCATTCGGTCGCGGTCGCTCACCTTCTTTTTCCAGTACGCCTCCGATTGTGCGTTCTGATCAGCTGGATTTACGGAGCTGTCACCTTTATCGATGAGGGATGACACAACAGGGATGCCGCTTCCGATCTCTTTCGCTTTATCACCGATATTCACACCCATGAACAAGAGGATCAGTGCCAGGATGACGATAACAAATATCACGGGCACTACGATGACGAGCAGGATCCAGGAGAACCGGTTTGTCTTTTCTTTTCTTTCCAACGAGTTCACCTAATTTCATTGGTTAATGTAGCGCAGAATGGAAAACTCATCATTTTGCTGATTTTCTATTCCAGTCACGAACCGCTGGTAATCAGCATGTTGTTTTTCCTTCAGCTTTTCATATTTCTTTACTTCGATGGTTTTTTCGACCAGTTCTTGCTGTGTGATATTCATGATCTCCCGGGCCTTCTGCACCTGTGATTGAACCATGCTGATCTTTTGAGTCAGAGAAAGCAGAAAACGCTGTGTCTGCTGAAGCTCATTGATCACCAGCCTCGTCCTGAACTGTTCATCCGAATGCTGTTCTATTTCCTCTTTTTTCCTGAGAAGATCATAGAGTGATTGCGCCAAGCTCTCAAACATTCTTACGCTCTCGCCGTACTCAGACTCCACAGCTTCTTTTTCTTTCGTTTTTAGAGCCAAGATTTTTTCCATCTTAAACTGAAATGCCATGTTACTGTTCTCCTCCAAACTCACTCAGCAAGCGATAAATCGAGTCATAGTATGAAGCCTTTTCATCAACTTCCTGCTTTAAGAAAGACAGGATTTTAGGGTAAGCTTCAATGGCTTTGTCTATTTTTTCTGATGATCCTCTTTTATAGGCTCCGATGGTGATCAGATCCTCCGCATCCGTGTAGGAGGCGAGAAGTTCGCGAAACCGGCTGGCTGCTATCCGATGGTCGCTGTCTACAATATCACTCATTACCCTGCTGACACTTTTCAGCAAGTTTACCGCAGGAAACTGGCCTTTATTAGCCAGGTTCCTGTCCAGTACGAGGTGACCGTCAAGTATCCCTCTGACAGTGTCAGATATGGGTTCGTTCAGATCATCTCCATCTACAAGCACTGTATAAAAAGCTGTTATGGATCCCTGGACATCCGTACCGGAACGCTCTAAAAGCTTCGGCAGCATTGCGAATACCGATGGTGTATATCCTTTCGTTGTTGGCGGTTCACCGACAGCAAGCCCGATTTCCCTCTGAGCCATGGCAAAACGGGTGACCGAATCCATCATCAGCATGACTTCTTTTCCAAGGCTTCTGAAGTATTCCGCAATGGCCGTGGCGGTCAGTGCACCTTTAATCCTCATCAGCGCCGGCTGATCAGAGGTGGCGACAACAACCACTGATTTTCTGAGTCCCTCTTCTCCAAGATCTTTTTCGATAAAATCCATAACCTCTCGGCCACGTTCCCCGATAAGGGCGATAACATTGAGATCGGCAGTAGAGTTTCTAGCGATCATCCCCATCAAGGTTGACTTTCCGACCCCGCTTCCAGCAAAGATACCGACCCGCTGGCCTTTGCCAACCGTGAGGAGACTGTCGATGGAACGCACCCCAAGTTCGATGCTTTCCTGTATCCTCGGCCGTCTCATCGGGTTTGGCGGGTCATTCTCAGAAGGGAAACTGCTTAACCCTTTCAGCATTATACTTCCGTCCAATGGGTTCCCTAAACCGTCAAGCACCTGTCCGATCAATGCGTGGCCCGCTTTAATCTGAACCGGGCGCCGCGTCGCTTCTACGAGGCTGCCTACTGATATGGATTTTAGTGCCGTAAACGGCATGAGAAGTACATTTTCTTCATTAAACCCAACGACTTCCGCCTTTATCTTCTGATGGTTGCTGCCGCCCGTATGGATATAACACATATCCCCAATTGAAGCTTTCGGGCCACGGGATTCAATCATTAAACCTACCACTCTCGTAACCTTTCCAAAGCGCTTGTAGCTGTCGATCTGATCAATACTTTCCAGGAGGTCATCAGTGTTCATCGTTTTGATCACCTATCGTTTCTATCAGCTTTTCTTTCAGTTCATTGAGCTGGCTGTCCATGCCTCCTTCAATTCTGCCAAACGGAAATTCAACAACGCAGCCGTTTTCGCTGAGTTTTTCATCCGGATAGATATACAGGACGGATGTGTGCATCAAAACGTTTTGTATTTCCTGTTTGGCGTTCAGTGTCGTTTCATACCAGTGCGGATGGACATATAATTTTACTTCAGGATAATCTCTGACTTCTTTTATGAGACCCTTTAAGACCACGGTCCATGCTTCTTTATTTTCTGTCAAAAGTTCACCAACAAGTTTTCTGGCCATCTTTGCTGCCAGTTCGATAATAACGGGTTCAGCAGACTCAACTTGCTGCTGATAATCCTGCTTTGAGCGCTCTACCGTTTCCCTTGCATGACCCAGTAAACTCTCATAACTTGTTCGTCCTTCTATCAAACCAGCCTCAAACCCCTCATGAAAGCCTTCTTTTCTAGCTTCATCGCGCTCTATGATGATCTGTTCGTTCCATTCTTTTTTGCTGTTTTCCAGGAAAGCTTCATGTTCCCTGCGTTCCTTTGCCATTCTTGCGGTCATCTCTTCATAGCTTCGTTCCGCTTCCTCCAAAATGTTCTGCGCTTTCTGCTTGGAGATCTCCATCCTGGATTCAGGCGTAAGATGTTCCTGTTCCATTATTTTTTGCTGTATTTTTTTGATTCCGATTGTACGATTCAAGTCCTGGGTCTCTGCAAAAGAAGATTTAATGATCCTAGACAATAATGTCATCTCCTCCGCCTCTTGCGATTACAACTTCACCAGCATCCTCCAGTTTCCGGATGATTCCGACAATTCTGGATTGTGCTTCTTCTACATCACGCAGCCTGACTGGACCCATAAATTCCGCCTCTTCTTTGAAATTCTCCGCCATACGCTGGGACATGTTTTGGAACAAAATTTCTTTAACTTCTTCACTTGCTGCTTTAAGTGCAAGAAGCATATCTTCGTTCTGCACTTCTCTGATCACGCGCTGTATTGCACGGTTATCAAGGATGACAATATCTTCAAATACAAACATTCTCTTCTTGATTTCTTCTGCAAGCTCCGGGTCTTGAATCTCAAGCGCATCAAGAATGGTTTTTTCCGTCGCCCGGTCTACTCCGTTCAGCACATCCACAACAGATTCTACACCGCCAGCCTGCGTGAAGTCCTGGCTTACGGTAGCAGAGAGTTTTCGTTCGAGGATTTGCTCTACTTCATTAATGATCTCAGGAGAGGTGCGGTCCATGATGGCGATCCTTCTCGCGATGTCCCCCTGCAGCTCCTGAGGAAGTTCTGAAAGAATCTGTCCTGCCTGTGATGAATCCAGATAGGACAGGATCAAAGCAATAGTCTGTGGATGTTCATTCTGTATGAAATTAAGAATTTGTCCAGGATCCGCTTTTCTTGCAAAATCAAACGGCCTTACTTGCAGGGTGGATGTAAGCCGGTTGATGATATCCATCGCTTCCGACCGGCCTACAGCCTTTTCCAGGACAGTTTTAGCGTAACCGATACCCCCCTGAGAAATATAATCCTGTGCAAGAGCTATTTGATGGAATTGTTCAATAATGTTCTCTTTCACTTCTGAATCTACTTTTCTAATTTGTGAGATGTGTAGCGTCAGGCGCTCGATCTCATCTTCATTTAAGTGCTTGTATACCTGGGCTGCCACATCGGGTCCCATAGAAATCATCAGCATGGCAGCTTTTTCTTTTCCATTCAATTCCTTGGCGGCTTTTGCCATAACTAACCTCCTATTCTTCGGATAGCCACGTGCGGAGCAGCTTGGCAAACTCTTCAGGCTTTTCCTTTGCCATTTTTTCAAGTTGTTCTTTTCGGACTTTTCCCTCAGATTCCCGGTCCATGTTCACATCTGGTATATTAAAGAACTCTTGCTCGAACACGACATCTTCTGATACCGGCTCTTCTTCTTGCTTCCTTTTCCTGAGAAGAAGGATTAAGAGAAGAATGATAACGACCAGCAGAATTCCGCCAGCAATGTAGATCCAAAACGGAATAGCTGAGTTAGCCGATGCCGCCGTTCGCTGCTTGCCATTAAACGGTTTGGCTGAAACAAATATCTTTTGGTTGACCTGCTGCTGCGACAGGTTTGCGGCTGTATCTTTTGAGATGCTGGTCCTGACAATATTTCCAAGCATCTGCTGGATGTCATTCAGTGTTCCTTGCTGCAATGAAGTTGGATCGTTTGGCTTAGGCGGCTCTACCATAACCTGAATGCCCAGATCTTTAATCTCGTAAGGACTTTTAACGATCTGTCTTTTTATCCGGTTAACCTCGTAGTTGATTCTGTCTTCTTCTTTTTCATAATCGCCGTTGGATCCGTTCGCTCCGCCCTGATAGGTTGGCACATCGCTCTGGCCTGTGTTGTCGACCCCTCCAGGAACCGTTCCGTTCCCTGTGAACGTTTCTTTGACTTTTTCAGCACTCAGCTTTATGCCTTCCATCTTGTCCTTATCGACAGGCTCAACGAGTTTTTCTTCTCTTTTTTCTTTTGTAAAATCAATATCAGCTGTAACGGTGGCCACCACTTTATCCGGCCCCATGATCGTACCGAGCATCTGCTGCACCCTCGTTTGCAGATCACGTTCGATATCCTGCTTGATCTGGCGCTGTTCTTCGTATGCCGTCATATCGGAATTCGAGTTTGTCTGGTCAAGCGAAAAGGTATTGGAATATTGATCGGATATCACGATATTCTCGACCGGCAGATTCGGAACGCTTTTAGAAACAAGATGGTACAGTGATTTAACTTGGCTTTGATCAAGTTTATACCCTGCCTTCAGTGTTAGAACGACTGACGCTGAAGAGGTATCTTTCTGGTCATTCACCCAGATGCTCTTATCCGGTGTTGTGATCATCACACTGGCTTCTTCTACACCATTTATGCTTTTGATCAACTTTTCGATCTCTGTCTGTGTTGCTTCTTTTTCTAAAACGCTGAACTCGTTGTCCGTCATCCCGAACCCTTTGTTCTCTCCGAAGTAAGAGTAATCAATGCTTCCACTTTTCGGTATGCCCTCTGAAGCAAGTTCGACTTTCAGCTGGTCAACTACACCTTGAGGAACAGAGATGACCTTGCCCCCATTAGAAAGCTCGGATGTGATTCCTTTTGAATCAAGGCTTTCTTTAATTTGACCGGCTTCCTGGGGAGATAGGTCAGAATATAACGGGACTAGCTTCGGTTTTGCTATAAACGTAAACAGAAATGCGGCTGCTATAATAACAAATGCGATGGAACTGATCAAAATGATCTTTTGCTTTTTAGGGCGCTCTTTAAAATTCACATAGATTCTGTTCAAAGTGCTCTTCAGTTTTTCAATCATCGTTTCCCCCGATTAACAATCTCCTCAAGGAAATTCTCTTCTTTTTTTATTTTAAAAAAGTGTTTTCTTCCTACCCCTATAAACCAGCCTGACTATCCGAAAAATTTATTGAATGCTATATTTGTGTACGCATTATCTCTTGATAAGCCTCTATGACCTTATTTCTGATTTCCAATGTTGTTTGCAAGGTTAAGCTGGCTTTCTCCGCAGCAATCATGACTTGATGAAGATCGGTAGTCTTGCCGGTTACCAGATTTTCAGTAGCAGTGTTGGATGCCGTCTGTGAGTCATTGACTTTATGGAGCATGTTGTTCAGCATGCCCGCGAATGATTTCTGAGCATCTGCAGGAGTTTGCTTTCCGGCGGAATACGCATTCTTTACCAGGCCTGCTGCTGATGTAACATTGATAGTATTCATATGTATCTCCTATCCTTCTATCTACCTATTTCCAAAGCTTTTAAATACATTCCCTTAGCTGCATTCAATGCCGTCACGTTGGCTTCATAAGACCGTGTAGAACTCACTAGATCTACCATTTCTTTTAAAGGATCCACATTAGGAAGTTTTACATAACCGTTCTTATCCGCATCCGGATGATCAGGCTGATACACCATTTTAAATGGTGTTTGATCATCTACTATACCATCAACCTTTACTCCTCCACCTGTACCTCCTGAGCGGCCGTCCACGGCTGTTTGAAACATCGTGCTGAATGAAGACCCATTCGGTTCTGTGACGACCATTTTCCTCCGGTAAGGCTCCCGCTTTCCATTAACCAGTTTTCCTCTCGTTGAATCTGCGTTTGCAATGTTAGAGGACACCACATCCATTTTCAGGCGCTGTGCTGTTAGAGCTGAAGCGGAATTGTTTAACGCATCGAACATACCCATCAATTACTTGCCCCCTTTAATAACCATTTGCAGTGAATTGAATTTTCCGTTCAGCCTTTGAACCAGGGCCTGGTTCAAGATCTGGTTCTTCGCCAGATCGGCCATCTCTTTATCTAAATCCACATTGTTCCCGTTGTTGTTCATCATTGTACTGCTGTCCCTTGTCACGGCCATGCTTTGGCCTCCAGACGTACTGAATGGAACATGCCTGCTGCTCGTGCGGTAAGCTGTTAAACTTCCATCGAGCTCAGTTTGAAACTCTACCTTCTTTGCTTTGTAGTTTGGCGTATTGATATTTGCCAGATTGTCAGTGATTGTTTTTTGTTTTAACGCTGTGGCATCTAAGCCTCTTTCAAGCATTTGAAAAATAGAACTTGAAAACATTACTATATCCCCTCTTTTTTACTACTAAATTTTAAAAAGAGTACCAAAAGTTACCGATATTCCATATTTTAAGGCATAAAACCAAAAAGTGTCTATGTATTTTTTACCAAAGTGACTTTTTTCGATAAAAAGAACTACTTTATGTCCAGGTCTTTAGACCTAATAAGTTCTTACTAGAAGCCTGATACACAAGGATTTATTGGATCTGAAATGTCTTGGGACCTCTGCACGGTTCGACAATTTCATCCGATACAAAAAACCCATCCTGCTTTTTAGCAGAATGGGCTCCTTGTGTATGACATGATCTTCAGCTTGTTTTAAGTTTTGATAATTCGAGTAAAAATTTATCGTTAAGCACTTTAATGTATGTGCCTTTCATCCCGAGAGAACGGGATTCGATAACACCTGCACTTTCAAGTTTACGAAGAGCATTTACGATAACAGAGCGGGTAATCCCAACACGGTCAGCGATCTTACTTGCGACAAGCAAGCCTTCGTTTCCTTCAAGCTCTTCGAAAATGTGCTCAATTGCTTCTAGTTCACTATATGAGAGTGAACTGATCGCCATTTGAACGACAGCCTTATTTCTAGCTTCTTCTTCAATCTCTTCTGCTTTTTCATGCAGAATCTCCATTCCAACAACAGTGGCTCCATATTCTGCCAGCAACAGATCATCGTCATTGAAAGAATTGGAAAGGCGGGAAAGAATCAGCGTCCCAAGACGCTCTGCTCCACCGATAATGGGAACAATGGTCGTTAATCCAGAAGAGAAGAGTTCTTTGTTCTCGACCGGAAAAGCCGTATATTCACTTGCAATATCCAAGTTAGATGATGTTTCTGTAACATTAAACAAACCTTTTGTGTACTCGGAAGGAAATTGTCGTTCCTCGAGCATTTTTTTCATTCTCTCATTTTCAATTTCTTGTTTCAAAGAAATTCCAAGAAGCTTTCCTCTTCTGCTGACAACAAAAACATTCGCTTCGATAACATCCCTGAGAGTTTCCGCCATTTCTTTAAAATTGACGGGCTTTCCTCCGGATTGTTGCAGCATCGCATTCAGCTTTCTTGTTTTTTCTAATAAATTCATTTTTCATTTCCTCCTACAGGATATACTGGCTTAAATCCTTATTCTTTGCGATTGTCGCAAGTTTTTCTTCTACGTACTCTGGTGTGATCTTTATGGCATTCATTGTTACATCAGGTGCTTCAAAGGAGAGATCTTCAAGCAATCGTTCCAGGATGGTATGAAGTCTTCTTGCACCAATATTATCGGTTTCCTGATTCACTTGGAAAGCAATACTTGCAATCTTAGAAATAGCTTCGTCAGAAAATTCAAGATTTATACCTTCTGTTGCAAGCAACGCTTTGTATTGTTTTAAAAGGGCATTATCCGGCTCTATTAAGATCCGGGTAAAATCCTCAACAGACAGCTTTTCAAGTTCTACCCTGATTGGAAAACGGCCCTGCAGCTCAGGTATGAGATCTGAGGGTTTTGCCATATGAAACGCACCTGCTGAGATGAACAGAATATGATCTGTCTTGATGGATCCGTATTTCGTCATGACGGTAGATCCTTCAACGATCGGCAGGATATCACGCTGTACACCTTCTCGGGAAACATCAGCGCTGTTTTGGTTCTTACCTGCAATCTTATCAATCTCATCAATAAATATAATACCTGTTTGTTCGGTTTTGTAAACCGCATCACTTGTAACTTCATCCATGTCGATCAGCTTGGCAGCTTCATCCTGCGTGAGCACTTTTCTGGCCTCGGAGACCGCCAGTTTGCGTTTTTTCTTTTTCTTGGGGACGATGCCTCCAAGCATATCTTGCATGTTAATGCCGAGCTGATCAAGTCCTGCGCCTTGAAACATATCCATCATGGAATGGTTCTGTTCTTCCACTTCAACGGTTACAAGATGGTTCTCAAGCTCTCCAAGAGCGAGTTTATGGGCCATCTGCCTGCGCTGCTGGCTGATCGATGCATCATCTTCTTTGTCGCTTGGAGCTTGGGCATTATTGCTGTTGTTAGAACCAAAAAACATTTCGAGCGGATTTTTATAGGATGATTCTTTTTGTTTTCCAGGAACCAATAGTTCAACTAGCCGTTTATTGGCGTTCTCTTCCGCTTTATCTTTTACATCATGCATTTTTTGTTCTTTAACAAGACGGATCGATGTCTCCACAAGGTCCCGGACCATGGATTCAACGTCCCGGCCGACATAACCTACTTCTGTAAACTTGGTAGCTTCCACTTTAATAAAAGGGGCATTCACTAGCTTCGCCAGCCTTCGTGCAATTTCGGTTTTTCCGACACCGGTCGGCCCGATCATCAGAATGTTTTTAGGAGAGATCTCGTCTCTAAGCTTTTCATCGAGTAATCCTCTTCGATACCTGTTCCTTAAAGCAACAGCTACCGCTTTTTTCGCGTCTTTTTGGCCGATGATATACTGATCAAGCTTCTCAACAATCTGCCTTGGAGTTAAATGTGTGTTCATCTCTTCCCACGCTCCTTCTACAGCTCTTCCAAAATAATTTGGTCGTTTGTATAAACACAGATTTCACCGGCAATTTCCAAAGCCGCTCTTGCGATTTCGGCAGCTGACAGATGAGGAGCATTTCTTTTCAAAGCCCTTCCCGCAGCAAGCGCATAGTTACCGCCGGATCCGATCGAAAGAATGCCATCATCCGGTTCGATGACCTCCCCGGTTCCAGAAATGAGCAGGAGACTTTCTTTGTTCATGACGATCAGCATGGCTTCAAGCTTCCTCAGCACCTGGTCGGTACGCCATTCTTTAGCGAGTTCGACACTGGCGCGTGCGAGGTTACCACTGTATTCCTCCAGTTTGGCTTCGAATTTTTCATACAGCGTAAAAGCATCCGCAACTGAACCTGCAAATCCGGCGAGTACTTTTCCACCGAAGAGTCTTCTAACCTTCTTGGCAGAATGTTTCATGACTACGGCATTGCCAAAGGTAACCTGGCCATCGCCTGACATCGCAAACTGTCCATTATGGTGAACGGCAAAAATAGTCGTTGCATGGAATGTATGGGTCATTAAAAAATCCCTCCTTACTTTCATTTATGCACGAGGATGAGCGTTATTATAAATTTTTTTCAAATGTTCTTTTGTGACATGAGTATAGATCTGTGTAGACGAAAGATGAGAGTGTCCGAGCAATTCCTGCACGGCCCTCAGATCAGCGCCTTCGTTTAATAAATGGGTCGCAAACGTGTGGCGCAGGACGTGAGGGCTGATATGTACGGTTAACGTCGTTTGCTGAATCATGCTGTTTAATACATTTCTGACGGAACGTGCAGAAAGAGAACCTCCTTTATAGTTAAGGAATAGTGTTTTTACAGGCTGGCCGGCTTTCTCTGCAAGCTGTTTTCTTCCATCTTCAATATAACGAGTCAATGCTTCTATCGCATAGCTGCCCAGAGGCACATACCTTTCTTTTTTACCTTTTCCTTTAATGAGCACCGTTTCTATGTAAAAATCGATGTCATCGAGCTGGATCTGGCAGCATTCACTCACCCTGATCCCTGTCCCGTAAAGAAGCTCCAAGATGGCCTGGTTTCTCTGACCCAGCGGATCAGACAGGTCACTGACATGAAAAAGCTGTGCCAGTTCTTCCTCATAGATAAAATGGGGAATGCTCTGGCCTTTTTTGGGCAGAGATGCGGCAGCAAACGGATTATGTTCAACAATCTTTTCCCGGTTAAGAAAACGATAAAAGCTGCGGAGAGACGAAATTTTTTTGGCGACCGTCCT
The DNA here is from genome assembly GCF_024494405.1 of Fictibacillus sp. WQ 8-8. Taxonomy (NCBI): domain Bacteria; kingdom Bacillati; phylum Bacillota; class Bacilli; order Caryophanales; family Fictibacillaceae; genus Fictibacillus; species Fictibacillus sp. WQ 8-8. The sequence continues at coordinate 688,845 of NZ_JAMXKG010000003.1, read as the reverse complement.
TCTGGAATAGGACTGCTCGTGAAGCCACGTCAAATAATGTCTCACCAAAAGATAAGAAACAGCAGCGAATCCTTCGATTGCTTGCTGTTTCATAAACGTCTTGAAGTGTAAGATCGCTTTTTCGTAATTTTCCGTTGTATGATGTGAACTATTTTTTTCTATTTGCAAATACTCGATAAACATCTTCAAATAGCGGTCATTTAAATCCACTTATCACACCTCACAAAGCCCCTAAATCGTATCACAGATTAGGGGCAATGACAAGTAAGTTCACAATTTTGTTATAAAATTCTGAATTGTTTCCAGCGCTCGATCAGCCAATGCTTCATAACGCTCTTTCTTGTTTCTAATGCGGGTTTCAAGAGCAGGAAGCAACCCGAAGTTCGCATTCATCGGCTGGAAGTTCTTCGCATTAGCCGTTGTAATGTAATGGGCCATGCTGCCGATTGCTGTTTCCTGAGGGAACTCCAGAAGCTCTTTTTCTTCCATAAGCCTTGCCGCATTGATTCCGGCGATCAGCCCCGATGCTGCGCTTTCCACATAGCCTTCAACACCTGTCATCTGGCCTGCGAAGAAAAGATCCTGTCTGTCTTTAAACTGATAGGTCTTCTCTAAAAGATTCGGGGAGTTGATAAATGTGTTTCTGTGCATCACACCATAGCGGACGATCTCCGCTTTTTCAAGCCCGGGAATCAGCTGAATGACTTCCTTCTGCGGTCCCCATTTCAGATGCGTTTGAAAACCTACTATATTATAGAGAGTTCCTGCGCTATTATCCTGTCTTAGCTGAACGACTGCATATGGCTGTTTGCCGGTTTTTGGATCCTCAAGCCCTACTGGCTTAAGCGGGCCGAACAGCATCGTTTTCTTGCCTCTGGAGCCCATGACTTCGATCGGCATGCAGCCTTCGAAGAAAATCTCCTTTTCAAACTCTTTTAAAGGCACCGTTTCAGCAGAGATCAACGCTTCATAGAAACGGTCAAATTCCTCTTCTGTCATCGGGCAGTTTAAATAAGCAGCCTCACCTTTATCATAGCGGGATTTTAAATAGACTTTGTCCATATCGATGCTCTCTACATCGATGATCGGTGCTGCCGCATCATAAAAATACAAATAATCCTCGGATGTCAGTGTTCTTAATGACTCTGATAGTTCCTTTGATGTGAGCGGGCCTGTAGCGATCACAGTCGGCCCTTCAGGAATTGACGTTACTTCCTCTTCAAAAACCGTAACGTTCGGATGGTTCTTAACCCGATCTGTAACCATCGCAGCAAATTCGTGGCGGTCGACGGCAAGGGCCCCTCCAGCCGGCACCGAACAATCATCCGCTGAAGCAATGATCACCGAATCCAGCTTTCTCATCTCTTCTTTCAGCACACCAACCGCATTGGTCAATGTATTGGAGCGAAGAGAGTTGCTGCAGACAAGCTCTGCAAACTTATCTGTATGGTGAGCTGGTGTCTGTTTCTTTGGCCTCATCTCATATAAGTGGACTTTAATTCCTCTTTTGGCGAGCTGCCAGGCTGCTTCACTTCCCGCTAGCCCGGCGCCGATTACATTTACAAAATCGTTCATTCTGTGAAAAACTCCCCTTTAACCTTGCTCCTCAGTGTAATCACAAGAGATACACTGTACAACTTTTCCTTTTTTCGTCTTCTTTTCAACAAGAATTTTACTGCATTTCGGGCATGTTCGGCCGACAGGTTTATCCCATGAAACAAATTCACACTCTGGATACCTGCTGCAGCCGTAAAAGATTCTCCGCTTTTTGCTCTTACGTTCGACGATTGTTCCTTCATGGCATTCAGGGCATTCAACACCCGTGTCTTTTACAATTGGTTTTGTGTTCCGGCATTCCGGAAAATTGGAACAGGCCATAAACTTGCCATAGCGCCCCATCTTAAAGACCATTTCGTGCCCGCACAATTCACAGTTCTCACCGGCAGGTTCATCTTTGATCTCGACTTCCTTCATTTCCTCTTCTGCGACAACCAGCTGTTTTTCAAAGCTTTTATAAAACTCATCAATAACTTCGTTCCAATGCTTGTCGCCGTCTTCGATTTCATCGAGATCCGTTTCCATCTGAGCAGTGAATTCTACGTTAAACACTTCTGAAAAGAATTCAAGTGTCAGTTCAAGAACGACTTCTCCCAGCTCGGTCGGCTGAAACTTCTTGTCATCGAGCATAACGTAGCCTCGCTTTTGGATCGTATCCAATGTCGGGGCATACGTTGAAGGGCGTCCAATACCGAGTTCTTCCATTGTTCTGACGAGCCTTGCCTCACTGTACCTTGGAGGCGGCTGTGTAAAGTGCTGAGTCGGTTCGATTTCTTGTTTTTCGGCCGTCTTGCCTTCTTCAAGATTCGGGAGTAAACGGTCTTCATCTTTCTTGCCGTCATCGTTTCCTTCAATATATACCTTCATGAATCCAGGAAATTTCACTTTTGAACCATTGGCACGGAAAATTACTCCCTGATTCTCGAGATCAACAGTCATGGTGTCCAAAACAGCTGAAGACATCTGGCTCGCAATAAAACGCTCCCAAATTAATCGGTATAACCGGAGCTGGTCACGGCTCAAATACTCTTTTAATTCTTTAGGATGTTTGGAAGCAGAAGATGGTCTGATCGCTTCATGGGCATCCTGTGCATTTTTGCCCTGTTTTTTCTCTGCGCGATTACCTTGGTCCGCATACTCCTGACCATATTCTTCTGTAATGAAAGTTTTCGCTTCCTCTTTTGCAAGATCTGAGATCCGGGTGGAATCCGTTCTCATATACGTGATTAGACCGACCGTGCCTTCTTTTCCGAGGTCGATTCCTTCATACAGCTGCTGTGCAAGCATCATCGTTTTCTTCGCTCTGAAGTTCAGCTTTCTTGCTGCTTCCTGCTGCAATGAAGAAGTAATGAAAGGCGGTGCAGGATTACGTTTTCTCTCCTTCTTCTGAACCGAAGCGATTGAAAAGGTATTTCCTTTTAGCTTGCTTAAGACTTCCTTGACTTCCTCTTCATTCGATAACTCTTTCTTCTTGCCGTTGATACCATAAAAATTGGCTTCAAACTCTTCTTTGCCATAGGAGAAAGCGGCTTTAATCTTCCAGTATTCTTCAGGAATAAAAGCCTTGATTTCTTTTTCTCTCTCCACGATCAAACGAAGAGCTACGGTCTGTACCCTTCCGGCACTGAGGCCTTTTTTCACTTTCTTCCATAATAAAGGGCTGATCTTATAGCCTACGAGACGGTCGAGTATACGGCGAGCCTGCTGGGCATCAACGAGATCCATGTTTATCTTTCTCGGTCGTTTAAACGAGTCTTTAATAGCATTCTTTGTAATCTCATTAAAAACAACCCGGCATTCAGAATCCAGATCAATATCCAGGCTGTGGGCAAGGTGCCAGGCGATCGCTTCGCCTTCTCTGTCGGGGTCAGATGCGAGAAAAATCTTTTTTACTTTTTTGGCCGCTGTCTTCAACTCTTTTAAAACAGGCCCTTTTCCCCTGATCGTTATATATTTTGGATTATAATTCTCACTAATTTCTACTCCCATTTGGCTTCGGGGCAGATCTCTAACATGGCCCATCGACGCCTTAACGATATATTTGCTTCCCAAATACTTCTTTATCGTTTTTGCTTTGGCGGGAGATTCAACGATTACTAAATACTCTTCCATTTTCAGTGCATCCCCCTTTAAGGGTTTAATCAAATCTTCCCTATTATTAAATAGACTCTCATCATTTGTCAAACGGTTTTCAATTATTGCCAATCGAATAAAGAGAAATAACAGGGACTAATACTTCATTCTGACCTAATATATCAAACTTAATTCACTTAAAATATCCTCAGCTTCCATTACAAGCTTGGCTCCCTGCTGAATCAGGCGGTTAGTGCCTGATGCACATTCATCCAATATGGATCCTGGAACAGCAAAGACTTCCCTTCCCTGTTCCATTGCTTGATCTGCTGTAATAAGAGAACCGCTTCTTTCCCGCGCTTCCACAACGAGAGTACCACGGGTTAATCCGCTGATGATTCTGTTCCTTTGCGGAAACTGCCATTTTCTTGGCGGCAGATCATACGGATACTCAGACAAGAGAAGGCCTTTTTTTGTAATCCGGTGTGCCAAGGCTGTGTTGGCCTTGGGGTAAATACGGCCAATTCCTGACCCGAGTACTGCAATCGTACTGCCTGACTGCGTTAAAGTCAATTCATGGGCATGGGTATCGATCCCTGCAGCAAGCCCGCTGACCGTTACCCAGCCTTTTTCCAGCAGGGGCATAAGCACTTTATTCAGGCTTTTTAATCCGCCCTCGGTGGGATTCCTGGTTCCTACTACACTAATAGCGAGAGGAGCTGACAGCGCCTCTGTGTTCCCTTTGCTGTACAACACCCAGGGCGAATCAAAAATATGGCGGAGAGGAACGGGGTAATGACTATCAAAATATGTATGTATTTTTATATTATGCTTTCGGTATGTTTGTTCGATGGAGCGGTAAGACAGCTTCCGGATATCTTCTAAAAAATCATTGCTATTCTGATGACTCATACGGAACCGTTCTATAAGCTCTTTCTTGCTCAATTGAAAAACAGCTTTTAACTCCGGGTCAAATGCTAAGAATGACTGGATGGCTTTCCACCCTGCTCCGCGGCAATGATGAAGAAGAATTAACCGTTCTCTGTCCATAGTCTCCTCCAATAAAACCAAAATTTTTTTAAAAAAAGCTCCCAAAAACGGGAGCTTTATGCTTATACATTCGCTTTATGAGTTGTGCAGCGGTCAAGAAGCCCTTTTTCCTTAAGTGCAGAAACAAGTGTTTCTCCCATAACTGAAGGAGTTTCAGCGACATTAATTCCGCATTCCTGCATGGTTTTGATTTTTTCGGCAGCAGTACCTTTACCGCCGGAAATGATCGCACCGGCATGGCCCATACGTTTTCCTGGAGGCGCTGTTTGTCCGCCGATGAAACCGACAACAGGTTTTTTCATGTTGGCTTTTACCCATTCAGCAGCTTCTTCTTCAGCTGTTCCGCCGATTTCACCGATCATGATGACAGCATAAGTATCTTCATCTTCATTAAATGCTTTTAGCACATCAATGAAATCTGTTCCATTTACCGGGTCTCCGCCGATTCCTACTGCTGTAGATTGGCCGATTCCGCGCTGTGTAAGCTGGTGAACCGCCTCATAAGTCAATGTTCCGGAACGGGATACAACCCCAACGTGCCCTTTTGTATGAATGTACCCAGGCATGATACCGATCTTGCACTCATCTGGCGTGATAACACCCGGGCAGTTAGGACCGACAAGACGAGTTTTCTTGCCTTCCATGTAACGTTTTACGTTAACCATGTCCATAACCGGAATACCTTCTGTAATACAGATAGCAAGATCAAGTTCTGCGTCAACTGCTTCCACGATGGAATCAGCGGCAAATGCAGGCGGAACATAAATGACAGAAGCCGTAGCACCTGTTGCTTTAACCGCTTCTTCAACTGTATTGAAAACAGGAAGGCCTTCTACTTCCGTACCGCCTTTACCCGGTGTAACACCGCCGACAATTTTCGTTCCATATTCAAGCATCTGCTGTGTGTGGAACAGGCCTACAGATCCTGTAATCCCTTGCACGATGACCTTTGTGTCTTTATTGATAAAAATACTCATCTATTTTCTCCACCCTTCTACCTTATTTCGGGGAATTTATTTTACTAAAGAAACGATTTTCTCAGCACCGTCTGCCATGGAATCTGCAGAAGTAATGTTCAATCCAGATTCATTAAGGATTTTCTTGCCAAGCTCTACGTTCGTACCTTCTAAACGGACAACCAGCGGCAGGTTTAACCCTACTTGTTTTGTAGCTTCAACTACTCCGTTAGCGATAACGTCACATTTCATAATTCCGCCGAAAATGTTAACGAAAATCCCTTTAACTTTTTCATCAGAAAGGATAATTTTAAATGCTTCTGTTACTTTTTCAGCAGTTGCACCGCCGCCTACATCAAGGAAGTTGGCAGGGTCTCCGCTGTAGTGTTTGATGATGTCCATCGTTGCCATAGCAAGACCAGCGCCATTAACCATACATCCGATGTTTCCATCAAGGGAGATGTAGCTCAAGTCATATTTGGAAGCTTCGATCTCTTTTGCATCTTCTTCTTCAAGATCGCGGTACTCAAGAATGTCCTTTTGGCGGTAAAGCGCATTTGAATCAAAGTTTAACTTCGCATCAAGTGCCTTTATGTTGCCGTCACCTGTTACAACAAGCGGGTTGATTTCTGCGATAGAGCAGTCTTTTTCAACGAAAGCTTTATAAAGTCCCATCATGAACTTTGCCGCTTTGTTCACAAGCTCTTTCGGGATGTTGATGTTGAATGCTAAGCGGCGAGCTTGGAATGCTTGAAGCCCGATCGCTGGGTCGATGACTTCTTTGAAGATTTTCTCAGGCGTCTTTTCAGCCACCTCTTCAATTTCAGTACCGCCTTCTTCAGATCCCATCATGACAACGCTTGATGTTGCGCGGTCAAGCACGAGGCCGATGTAATATTCTTTCTTGATGTCGCAGCCTTCTTCGATAAGCAAGCGTTTAACTTCTTTGCCTTCAGGGCCTGTTTGATGAGTGACAAGCACTTTCCCCAAAATTTCATCCGCATATGTACGAACTTCATCAAGGTTTTTAGCCACTTTAACACCGCCGGCCTTTCCTCGTCCGCCAGCGTGGATTTGAGCTTTAACAACAGTAACAGCGCTTCCTAATTCTTTTGCAGCTTCAACTGCTTCTTCTACGGAATACGCTACTTTACCGTTAGGAACAGCCACACCGTACTTTCTTAGTACCTCTTTACCTTGATACTCGTGGATATTCATTCTCCATCCTCCTATCATGTTCAAAACTAAACTACCGATACCATTTTATATAATAGAAGCCGAACTGTCTACCATTCTACAGAATTATTGCAAACGCATTCACCTAATATCGACATTTTTACATATTAAAAACTACACAATATGTAATAAAATAGGAGATATATCGCCTCATACTGCTTCTAAATGAAAAGCAGGTTATTCACCCCTGCTTTTTGTTTCTTTCCTGCCGTTCGATTTTTCTTTTTTTCTGTCTGGCTTTTTTTCCGTAAAATCCCGTTCTGCAGCCGGACGGTAGATCCCGAATTCTTCGCCGATCTCTTCCCTGTACTGATTGAGCATCGAGTCGACACCAGGAACAAGCAGTTTTCTTCTTGGCATGATGGACGCCTCCTTTTTTAGTATAGGATGCCCAATCACACTAAAAATATCGTCTCCTGTCAATGCTGTCCCTGATCCACTTGGTAGATGAACGCAAATACTTCTGCGACCACTTCATAGAGTTCTTGTGGGATTTTTTCATTGATCTCCAGCTGTGAAAGAAGTGCCACAAGGGAGGGATCCTTCTGGATGGGAATATTGTTTTCCTGGGCCACCGATAAAATTTTTTCTGCTGTTTTTCCCGTTCCTTTTGCTGTCAGCTTGGGCGCCGCCATATTCTCATGATAAGAAAGGGCAGCGGCACGAGGTAGTGTTTTCTCTTTATTCATATTCGCAGATCAACTCCATTCATAGGCTCAGGAGCGCTTTTAGCCAGTGCTGGCCGCTCCTTGCCTCCGCCCATTATCATAACCCCTGATAAGTGGTAATCGATTTGTTTGAGAGACTCCCGAAGCATCTCGATACGGTCCTGAGGTATCTTGTTGGCTTTCTCCTGGCCGTTCCAGATCTGCAGGGAGAGGATGCGGTTCTGAATCGTTACTCCTACTGTTGTTTCTTTCATATTTTCAAGCTGTAAAATAAAGAGAATTCGGCAAAAATCACTGTCGATTTCACCAGTTTCTGTTTTTTTTCCTTCCCATCTCACGGTAAGGTCAGCCGCCTGTATGCCTAAGTTCATCGGAAGCTGAAGCAGGACTTGTTGAACGTTCTCCTGGCTTTGGAGCATGTTCAGCTGAAGCCCGGTTATCTTATGCAGTACCTTTTCAGCCTGTGTTCTGAACGCTGCTGTCATCTTCTCGTTACTCTCAAGTACTTGAAGAAGGAGTGACTTTACACTTTTGTTCACTGCTTCTTCCTGAGACTGTAAGGATTGCAACCTTGCTTCATGAAACAGGCCAAGATGGTCAACCTGCTTCTTAATGGCTGCCGGCAGCCTGTCTTTGCTGTGGTCGGATAAAAGTAAGGATTGAACGAAAGCACGATCTTCTTCAGGAAGTTCAGGCAGAAGCTTCAAAAGCTGGGTCATCGCTTGTTCCCGGCTTACACCCTGCTTTGAGAAAAATTTCTCCATATCAACTTTGGCTGCTGTTCCGTTTCCTTTTGACGTGCTGCCGGCTTTGATTTCCTCCAATGTCCTGGCAGGATCCAGCCACCCGGCTTTTTTTAGTATATATTCTAGCTGCCCGGCTGTTTTTGGCTGTTTTTCGCTTACTAAGGCATTAAGAATCGCTGCTGCCGGCTCTTCCAGTGATACAGCTACAGACCCTTTTAATACACCGTTTAACGCTTGCTTCAGCTCGTTTAACAGTCCGGCAGGTTGGTGATTATCGATCGTATTCAGGAGCCTCAACAGCTCTGTCCGTAGCGGGCCTGTTTTTTCATAAGCTTCCATGACCCTGAACGTACCTTCTGTCAATGGAATATCTCGCTTCATCATCTGGTGAAGAATTTCTGCTGTTTTCGGTTCATTGTTCTGTGAAATTCGAAACAAATCCGCAACTGTTGCCAGCTGTTCTTTTGTAGCAGGCAGTTTGGAAGTCAGCAAAAACTGAGCGGCCATTCTTGCTGCAGGATCTTTAGGAGATCCGAGCTGTGCTGCCACAAATTCTGCAGAATCCATTTTACCGCCTTTTATGGCTTCCAGTTTCTTTAACGCCAGGGGTTCGGTTTGACTGACTCCAAACCAATAGCTTTCTCCTGCTTGAAGGGCGGTTTCCAGCAATGCTGTCCTAACCTCTCCCTGCAGAGACAATTTCGCCACGTTTCCTGGCAATATTTGCAATACCTTTGCTGCCGTCAGCTGTCCTTGCACCAATGCGGATCTGTTCTTGAAGGTTCCAAGCAGGGAAAGGAGCTCCCCGTTTTCTACTCTCATAAACTGCTCCTCCTTAAGCTTAAAGCAGTGAACCTTGCTGTACAGGAGAAAAGGATCGGCGGTGTTCCTCAACTGGACCGAATCTTTCCAATGCTTCAAGGTGCTCCTTCGTGCCATAGCCCATGTTTTTATTAAAATGATATTGAGGGTGGTTCCTGTGCAGCTTCTTCATATACCGGTCTCTAGTCACCTTTGCAATGATGGAAGCGGCCGCAATAGAAACACTTTTTGCGTCCCCTTTGATGATTTTGGACTGGGTAACAGCAAGGGGAAGTTCCATCGCATCAATCAGCAGATGATCAGGCTGCTCCTTCATAGCTCCGACTGCTTTTACCATCGCTTTCTTGGAAGCTTGATAGATATTAATTTCATCAATTTCCTGTGCGGTCACCAGACCGATGCCGATCGAAACCGCGTTTTTCATGATTTCTCCAAATAATTCTTCACGCCGCGATTCACTGAGCATTTTTGAATCATTCAATCCTGGTATGTATGTGCCTGGTTTTAAAATGGCTGCAGCTGCGATCACAGGGCCTGCAAGAGGGCCTCTTCCCACTTCATCAACCCCTGCGATTACATGCTTTCCTTTACTGGTCCACTCCTTCTCAAACACCATCATCTGTTCATAGCGATCCTTGAGCAGCCGGGCAGATTCCAGTGCTTTTTCATGTCTCAAAATGATTTTCTTAACTCCGGAACGTTCATCACTCTGAAGTTCATCTATAAAAGCATCAAGCTCATTTTTTTCTTCTTTAAGCGCATGGATTCTTTCTTCAATTTCCTTGATCGTAAGTTTCATCGTCAACCTTCGCTTTCTATGTATATCGGCCATCATGAATTAATCATTTAGCAGTTCAGGTTTATTATAAAGAAAATAGGCACGCTTGTGCGTGCCTACTGGATAAAATCTTTTGGTCTTTCATACGACAATCTGCCTAATTTTTCAGAACGGATGTCGCGCAGCACTATTTCTGCTGTCTTCTCATAATCGATATAGCCGCCGCTCATCAAACAACCGCGTTTTTTTCCAATCTCATCAAAAAGGACGATCGGGTCTTCTGGAATTGACTCAAGATTGTATCGTTCCTGCAGCCGGGCAGGATAGTGAACCTTAAAATACTTAAGCGCAAACAGAACAATCTCCGAAAAATCAAGAAGTGTTTCTTTGATGGCTCCTGTTACAGCCAGCTTCAGCCCAATGGATGGATCCTCAAATTTCGGCCAAAGAATACCCGGTGTATCGAGTAATTCCAGTGCTGAACCCACTTTAATCCATTGCTGTTTTTTGGTGACACCCGGTTTATCACCGGTGACCGCAATGTTTTTTCCTGCCATCCGGTTGATGAGCGTGGATTTTCCAACATTGGGAATTCCAAGGATCAACGCTCGGACAGCTCTTGGCTTAACGATGCCTTTGGCTCTCATCTTATCGAATTTTTCCTTGACCAGTTCTTTTGCTTTTGCCTCAATACGATTAATGCCCTGGCCCGTTTTAGAATTAATCACAAGAACAGGGAGGCCTTTCTGCTCGAAATAGTCCGACCAAAGTTTTGTAACCTCCGGATCCGCCATATCCGCCTTGTTTAATAACAGCAGCCGCGGCTTTCCGGCTGTAATCTCGTCAATCATCGGATTGCGGGAGGCAAGGGGCACTCTCGCATCTACCAATTCAAAAACAACATCGATCAGTTTAAGTTTTTCTGTAATTTCTCGCCTGGCTTTTGCCATATGGCCAGGAAACCATTGGATGGTCATTCCTTCACCTACTTTACTACACCTATATCATTAATCGGCCAGAACTTCACGCTGGCTTTGCCGATAATATCATCCATGTCTACAGTGCCGATATTCCGGCTGTCACTGCTGTGCCTTCTGTTATCTCCTAGCACAAAAACTTTCCCCTTGGGAACAGTGTGTTTTCCTGTCACTTCATACAGAGTGAAATCATAGGTTAAGTTTCCATCTTTCGTCTGTTTCTTATACGGATCCAAATATTTTTCCTTTAGTGGTTTGCCGTTTACATACAGAGTATCGTTTTTGTATTCAATCTTGTCGCCTGGAAGGCCGATGACCCGTTTAATGTAATCCTTCGTTTCTGTCGCCTTGAACACGACGATATCAAATCGTTCCGGTTTATCCATTTTATTAACAACAAGCCGATCCCTGTTGTGCAAGGTAGGCATCATGGACTCGCCATCAACCACGATCGGAGCGAATAAAAAGTAACGAATTGCTCCGGCGAGAATCAAGGCCACTGCCAATGCTTTTAACCATTCCCAAGATTCTTTTTTCTGACGTGCCATACTTCATCCTCACATTCAACTTAATTTTTTTCACATTATTTTAAATATGTAAAAAGGAGCTTGAGATGAGTCAAGCTCCTTTTGTGTGTAATTAGCGAATCTCTTTAATACGCGCTGCTTTACCGCGAAGTGCACGCAAGTAGTAAAGCTTAGCACGACGAACTTTACCGCGTCGAACGACTTCAAGGTTCGCGATTTTAGGTGAATGTAAAGGGAATACACGCTCTACACCAACACCGTAAGAAATCTTACGAACAGTGAATGTTTCGCTTATTCCAGTTCCGCGCTTTTTGATTACAACGCCTTCGAAAAGCTGGATACGTTCGCGAGTTCCCTCGACAACTTTAACGTGAACACGAACAGTATCACCAGAACGGAACTTAGGTAGATCCGATTTTAGTTGCTCTTTAGCAAGCTCTGCAATAATCTGTTGCATAGTTATTGCCTCCTTCCGACAGATGTTCTTGCCTCGTTTTCTTCAGCAGCGGAACACCTTAATACTGGCCTAAGCCACGAGATTTATCTTACCATAGGAGAGAGACAGAGGCAAGTAGTTGCATAAAATTTAGTCCTCTTTTTTAACCTCTTCAAGCCATTTTTTCTCTTGAGGGGTTAAGTCCATTCCTTCTAACAGATCAGGCCTTCTTCTCCAAGTGCGTCTTAACGACTCTTTAGCACGCCATTCTTCAATGTTTTTATGATTCCCTGACAATAGGACCTCTGGCACCTTCATCCCCCTGAAATCTGCGGGTCTCGTATATTGGGGATGCTCGAGCATTCCGCTGCTGAACGAGTCCTTTACCGGTGACTCTTCATTGCCGAGAGCACCAGGGAGAAGCCTCGTCACACTATCGATAACGACCATCGCGCCGAGTTCACCGCCAGTGAGAACAAAATCGCCGATCGAGATCTCATCTGTCACTAAATTTTCCCGGATGCGTTCATCATATCCTTCATAGTGTCCGCAGACAAAAATCAAGTGCGATTCTTTCGAAAGCTCCTCCGCTTTTCGCTGGCTGTAGCGCTCCCCCTGCGGACAGAGAAGGATGACCCTCGGCTGCTGAGTATCATTCTCCCGCTTCAAGGCTTCTACAGCGTCAAACAGAGGCTGGGGTGTCAGGACCATGCCTGCTCCTCCGCCATAGGGGTAATCATCAACACGCCGGTGTTTGTTTTCTGTATACTCTCTAAAATCGGTCACATGAAACTGGACGAGACCCTTTTCCTGTGACTTTTTGAGGATAGATGAACCGAATACACCGGTAAACATCTCAGGAAACAGCGATAAGACATCAATCTTCATGTTAAATCAGACCATCCATCAGATGAATCGTGATTTGTTTGTTTTCGATATCCACCTTTTTTACAACTGGAGGAATGTAAGGAACCAGGATATCAGGCCCGAAGTTTTTTCGTTTCACGACCCATACGTCATTTGCTCCCGGAGAGAGAATTTCTTTTACCTTTCCGAGTTCTTCGCCTTCATGCGTTATCACCGTGCAGCCGATGATATCATGATAGAAGAATTCCCCCTCATCAAGTTCAACGGAATCGTCCGCAGGCGTTTTCAGGAGATGACCTTTGTACTTTTCAACGTCGTTAATGTTCGGATGTTCTTCAAACTGCAAAAGGTCGAACTGTTTGTGAACCCTGTGCGCGGCTATGACAACCGGTATCAGGCTGCTCCCGTCTTCGAAATCCACATAAAGTGTGTTTCCTATTTTATATCGTTCTTCAGGAAAATCCGTGCGGGAGATCACCCGAACTTCCCCTCGTATACCATGTGTATTAACGATTTTTCCTACGTTTAACCATTTCGGCATATGTATCCACCCTTGTGCCCGTTTCTTATATACAGTGTGGGCTGAATGATTAGAATCTATAATCAAAAATCATTTAAAAGTGCAAAAAAGGGCTGAGGCTGCCCTCATCCCTTTTCAAGCTTAAAGAAGTAACTTTGCCGCCGAATTCAAATCCGGCTATACGATTTCTAGTGAAATACGTTTGTTCTGGCTTGTTCCAGCAGCATTGACAACAGTACGGATCGCTTTTGCCACCCGGCCTTGTTTGCCGATCACCTTGCCCATATCTGAGCTGTGCACGGTTAATTGATAAACAAGCTTTTCGCCATCAGCTACCTCTTTCACGCTGACTTCTTCTGGATGATCAACAAGAGCCTTAACAATCGTCTCGATTAACTCTGTCATCATATCATCACCCATTATTTTTGTAGTTTAGCGTTATGAAACTTTTCCATAATCCCTGCGTTAGAGAAAAGGTTACGTACAGTGTCTGAAGGCTTCGCGCCGTCAAGCATCCATTTAAGAGCCTGCTCTTCGTTGATTTTAACTTCTGCAGGATTAACAACTGGATTGTAAGTGCCAATCTCTTCGATAAAGCGACCATCACGCGGTGCGCGAGAATCTGCTACTACTACCCGATAAAATGGAGCTTTCTTTTGCCCCATGCGTTTTAAACGAATTTTTACTGCCATTGTAAAAATACACCTCCGAAAATTGTTCACACAAATCAATATAATATAATAAATTCCCAGCTTTGTAAACCAGAAAATTCATCCATTTTACATAAACGGAAATTTCATTCCGCCTTTTTTCTTGCCCTTCATCATACCGGACATTTGTTTCATCATCTTCTTCATATCGTCGAACTGCTTGATGAGGCGGTTTACTTCCTGTACGGTCCGTCCGCTCCCTTTCGCAATCCTTTTTCTTCTTGAAGCGTTGATGATCTCCGGCTGTTCTCTTTCGAGTTTGGTCATCGATCGAATGATAGCCTCGACATGGCCAATCTGTTTCTCATCTATGGAGACATTTTTCAAGCCCTTCATCTTGTTCGCGCCCGGCATCATGCTAAGCAGTTCATCAAGAGGGCCGAGGTTTCTGACCTGCCCCATCTGATCAAGGAAATCATCGAAAGTAAAAGACATGTCCCGCATCTTCTTTTGCAGTTCTTTTGCCTTTTCTTCGTCAACGTTAGTCTGTGCTTTTTCAATAAGCGTCAGCACATCACCCATTCCAAGAATCCTGGAGGACATTCTGTCTGGATGGAACGGTTCTAGCGCATCCATCTTTTCTCCCATACCGACAAACTTAATCGGGAGATCTGTCACTGCTTTAATGGAAAGTGCAGCACCGCCGCGAGTATCTCCATCAAGCTTGGTCAGTACGACACCCGTTAATCCAAGCTGCTCATTAAAGCTCTCGGCAACATTAACGGCGTCTTGCCCGGTCATGGCATCAACCACAAGGAAAATTTCATTGGGATTTGCCAGTTCTTTTACCTTTTGAAGCTCATCCATCAGTTCTTCATCAATGTGAAGGCGTCCTGCCGTATCGATGAGAACATAATCATGATGCTCTTCCTTTGCCTTAGCCAGTGCCTGTTTCGTGATCTCAACCGGGCTCACTTTGTCCCCCATTGAGAAAACAGGAAGACTCAGCTGTTTGCCAAGTGTTTCGATTTGCTGAATCGCTGCAGGACGATAGATATCGGCAGCCACCAGAAGAGGATTGCGGTTATGCTTCTTTCGAAGATGATTCGCAAGCTTCCCGGTTGTCGTCGTTTTCCCTGCCCCTTGCAGCCCGACCATCATAATGACGGTTGGCGGCCGGTTGTTGACAGCGATCTTGCTTTGTTCTCCGCCCAATAGAGCAGTGAGCTCTTCGTGAACGACCTTAACAACCTGCTGGCCTGGAGTAAGGCTCTTCAGTACTTCCTGACCTATGGAACGTTCTGTCACTCGCTTGATAAAATCTTTTACTACCCGGAAGTTAACATCGGCTTCCAATAGTGCAAGCCTGACTTCACGCATCATTTCTTTAACATCCGCTTCTGTTACCTTACCCTTGCCCCGGATTTTCTGCAAGGTGTTTTGAAGCCGGTCGGCTAATCCTTCAAATGCCATAGTATTGTCGCCTCCTATTCCATGTTTTCAAGGCGATCAATGATCTCAAGAACTTTATCAGACGAATTTCCGAGCAGTTCTTTTAATCTGGAAAGTAACTGATCGCGTTCCTGAAATTTCGCAAATAAACCGAGTTTTTCCTCGTATTCTTCAAGCATCGCCTCGGTCCGTTTTATATTATCATAAACGGCCTGGCGGCTTACATTATATTGTTCAGCGATTTCTCCAAGGGAAAAGTCATCCAGATAATAAAAAGCCATGTAATTCTTTTGCTTCGGTGTCAGCAAGGACTGATAAAAGTCATAAAGATAATTAATTCTCATCGTCTTATCCAGCATCCCAACACCCCTTGTTAAGTGAAAAGCCTTTACGTTAAATTATAGTACACTGTCGAAGAAACAATGTCAAGATTTTTTCTTGATAGATTAGAAAAGCTGAGATACCTGTTCAGGGACGACAAGCATTCTCCGCAAATACTGAGAAGTTGTCCGAAACACTTCCATTCAGCCAACCTCATACAAAAAAAGAAAAGCGGATTACTCCGCTTTTTCTTCCTCCAATCCAGAAAAGAGTCCGTAGACAAACTGATCAGGATCAAATGCCTGCAGGTCGTCGATTTTTTCACCTAGGCCGACAAATTTCACAGGGATATCAAGTTCGTTCCGGATGCCGAGAACGATTCCGCCCTTGGCTGTACCATCGAGCTTAGTAAGTACAAGACCTGAAACATTTGTCGACTGGCTGAATATCTTCGCCTGGCTCATCGCATTCTGTCCAGTCGTCGCATCAACGACAAGCAATACCTCATGCGGTGCTCCCGGCACTTCCCGTTCGATAACGCGTTTCACTTTTTCAAGCTCATTCATTAAATTAACTTTGTTCTGCAGCCTTCCTGCAGTATCGCACAGCAGAACATCCACGTTTCTGGATTTGGCAGCTTTTACGCTGTCAAAAATAACGGCTGCAGGATCGGATCCTTCCTGATGTTTGATAACATCCACGCCTGCACGCTGCCCCCAGACTTCAAGCTGCTCGATCGCTCCAGCGCGGAATGTGTCCCCGGCAGCAAGCATCACGGTTTTCCCTTGTTGTTTCAGCTGATGAGCAAGTTTTCCGATCGTCGTCGTTTTCCCTACGCCGTTTACACCGACAAAAAGGATGACCGTCATGCCTTCTGTTTGAAGGTTCAGTGAGCCGTCCTGTTCTCCTTTATGGAGCATTCCAGCGAGTGTTTCTGAGATCGCGAATTTCAGTTCTTCTGTTTCCTGGATGTTTCTCGTACGCGCGATGTCCTTTAATTTGTCGATTAAATCCATAACCGTATGGACGCCTACATCGGCACTGATCAAAATTTCTTCCAGTTCCTCGAAAAATTCTTCATCAACTTTTCTGTACCGCTTAACGAGGTCATTGACTTTTGTCGAAAAAGAAGTTCGGGTCTTTTCCAGTCCGCTTTTGAATTTTTCAGATACAGAGTCTGTTTGAGAAGTGAATTTGTCTTTTAGTCGTTTTAAGAAGCTCATAGGTTCCTCCTTCAAATTCATACATGATACATTACTTTGTCCCGACGAGATCCCTTGATTCCTCCAGCTTGACGGAAACAAGTTTGGAAACCCCGGATTCCTGCATCGTAACGCCGTACAGCACGTCCGCTTCCTCCATCGTTCCTTTACGGTGGGTGACGACGATAAACTGAGTTTCATTGCTGAACGTTCGCAAATAGCTCGCATAGCGGCTGACATTGGCATCATCCAGTGCGGCTTCCACCTCATCAAGGATGCAGAAAGGAACAGGACGGACTTTCAAAATGGCAAACAGCAGGGCAATAGCGGTCAGCGCCCGCTCTCCGCCGGACAATAGGGCAAGATGCTGCAGCTTTTTACCTGGAGGCTGAGCAAGGATATCCACGCCGGTCGTCAGCAGGTTTTCCGGATTGGTTAAAGATAAATCTGCCCTTCCTCCGCCAAACAGCTCTTTGAAGATCTGGCCGAAATGTGAGCGGATATTTGTGAACGTCTCCTCGAACCTCTTCTTCATTTCTTCGTCCATCTCATCGATGACTCCATGCAGTGTCTGTTTTGCTTCGACGAGATCCGCTCTTTGTTCTGTCAGGAAATCAAAACGCTGCGATACGCGTTCATACTCTTCGATGGCACCAAGGTTCACCATGCCGAGTTCTTCTATCCCGAGTTTGATTAATTTGACTTTCTTCCTCGCCTCAGCTGCCTCCATGGTCAGCTGGAATTGTTCCTTCGCACCTTCAAAGGAAAGCTCGTATTCTTCCCGAAGATGGGTGAGGCGGTTGTCGAGCTCAACATCGAGCCTGTTGATGCTCACCTCTTCTGTACGGAGGGCATCGTTCAGCTGTTTAAGAATGCGTTTTGATTCTTTCAGTTCACGGTCCCGGCCCTCCACTTGCTGGTACACCGTGAGTCTTTCCTGTCTGCGCTGAGAGATGAGGTGAAGTACAGAATTCTTGTCTTGCCTTTTTTTGGCGATGTGTCCATCAAGTATTTCTTCACCTGATGAATTGCTGTTCATCTCTTCTTCCAGCATCCAAAAATCCTGCTCAGTCTCTTTAAGCTGATCGTTCACTTCTCGGAGTTCCATCTGGATCCTCTCCAGTTTCTCTTCCTGGTTCGCCGTTTGCTGGTCTTTTTCTGCAATCTTGATTTTTAAAGCGGTGGCTGACTGCTGAATCTCTTCTTTCGAGGTTTGCTGGTCTTTCTTACGGGCATCCAGCTGTTCGATCTGATCCTCGAGCGATTTCGCGTCTTTCACATTTCTCTCTAATGAAATCTGAAGTTCTTTAATCCTTTCAGCGATCGTGCTTTGTTCCGAATGATAGCTATTCTTCTCCCGGTCATACAGAGAGAGGCGGTCATTCAGGTTTTTCTCTTCGATCTCAATTTCGCGCAGTCTGCTTTTTAAAGACTGCTCCTTTAGCCTGCTGTTCTCTCCTTCTTCACGGAAGGATTCGAGCTGAGATCTCAACTCTGTAATCGCTGTTTTTGAGTCCTTTACCTGCTCTTCGATGACAGCTGTCTGCTGTTCCATTTTCTCCAGTTTTCCAGTGACCGTGTCCAGTTCCCGCTGTCTTCCAAGGAGCGAGGAATTCTTTTGTTTGACGCTTCCTCCCGTCATGGAGCCGCCAGCACTGACTACATCTCCTTCAAGGGTAACAATCCGATACCTGTAACGGAGGGTTTTGGCGATCTCGTTCGCTCCCTCGATAGTTTTAGTGATCACGATGTTGCCAAGCAGGTTTGCGATGATCGTCTCGTATTTGCTGTCTCCAGTTACGAGCTGAGAAGCCACTCCGACATATGCAGAGTGCGAAGCGACCAAACTGATTTCAGACGGTGAGATAAAACGCCCCTTAATGACAGATAGAGGGAGGAACGTAGCTCTCCCGAATCTTTTTTTCTTTAAAAAAGCGATAGCGGCAACGGCATCCTTTTCACTTTGGGTAACAACGTGCTGCATGGATCCGCCGAGAGCCGTTTCGATGGCTGTCTCGATGTCAGCCGGTACGCTGATGAGTTCAGCGACCGCACCTTCAATGCCCTGCAGTACGGTTCCTTTGGCTTTAAGGACTTCTTTTACACCCTGCATAAATCCCTGGTACTCATCCTGCATGGATTCAAGCCATTCTTTTTTTGATTTGAACTGCTGAATGAACTGATAGGCTTGATACAGCTTGCTTTGCATTTCTTCGTTCTCTTTTTCTTTTTGTTCAAGCTGCTGTTTTAATCCGGCATACTGCTTTAAGTGAGACTGAATATTCTCCTCAGCTTCCTTAGCCTTCTCGAGCAATTCTTTTTTATCTGAGGTGACTCTTTCACGTTCAGCTACATATTTCTCGTGTTCTTGATCCAGCCTGCTCGACTTGAACTGCTGCTGGTTCTGCTGATCCGATAAATAACGAATTTCATTCTTAATGGAAGCCTGGCTGTTCAAGTTCTCAAAGTAGTCACTTTTTAAACGTTCCAGCTCTGCTTCAAGATCGAGCTCGATGATAGAAAGACGGTTCTCCTCTTCCTTCAGCTGGCTGCGGAGTGAACGCAGTTCCTTCTTCTGTTCGCCAAAAATCTTGGTCCCTTCTGTAGAAGCAGCCTGGAGCTCCTCGCTTTTTTTCTTAAGTGTCTGAATCTGCTGTTTGAGAGACTCTTTATTCTGATGATAGTTTTTCTTTCGTTCTTTTAAGACTTCGCGTTTCCCTTCAAGCTTTTCAAGCTCTTCGCTCGCGACGAGAAGCGACTGCTGCAGTTCGTCTATGGATTCGTCCAATGCCTGTATGTCGGCTCTGGCTCGTTCGAGTGATGCTTCTTCATTTTTCACTTTCGATGATAGTGCGAAATCTTTATTTTTGAGTTCTTCTACGAGTGTAGATTGTTTTTCCCATTTTTCATGCAGTTCTTCAATTTCAAAAACCGTCAAAGCCACTTCGATCTGCTGAAGTTCTTCTTTTTTCTCAAGAAAATCCTTGGCGATGGAGGCCTGTATTTTTAAAGGCTCAACTTGTCCTTCTAGTTCATAAAGTATATCTTCCACCCGGTTCAGGTTTTCCTGAGTTTCCTGCAATTTTTGCTCTGCCTTTTGTTTACGGGTTTTGTATTTCAGGACCCCGGCTGCCTCTTCAAAGATCTTTCTTCTGTCTTCCGCCTTACTGCTCAAGATCTCTTCGATCTTCCCTTGGCCGATAATCGAATACGCTTCACGGCCAAGACCGGAATCCATGAACAGATCCACGATGTCTTTCAGGCGGCACTGCTGTTTATTCAACAAATATTCACTGTCACCCGAACGGTACACTCTGCGGGTGACACTGATTTCATTATATTCAAGCGGTATATGCTGATCTTCATTATCAAGCGTTAGTGTTACTTCAGCCACGTTCAGCGGTTTGCGGTTATCGCTTCCAGCGAAAATGATATCTTCCATCTTTGAACCGCGGAGCGATTTGGCCGATTGCTCACCAAGCACCCAGCGGACGGCATCCGAAATGTTGCTTTTACCGCTGCCGTTCGGCCCTACGACCGCAGTCACACCAGGCACAAATTCAATATTGATTCGATCCGCAAAAGACTTAAAACCTACTACATCTAACCGTTTGAGGAACATCTTAATCCCCCTTATGTATTCTTAACTAATTTATTTTACCATAGATCAACTTACAAATAGATTCTTTTATGCTACAATTATGTAATATTGAGGATAGAAAGGGTGCTACTATGAACTTATCCACTCCCAGCCAGGAGAACATAGAGTTTATGATAGAAGGCTTGAAAAAAAAGCTCCAGCTCGTAAACTCAGGTCTGATCCAAGGTGATGATTACACCGTTGACCAATATGATGACATAAAAGAACTTTATGATATGGTAATGAAAATGCCTGGATTCAGTGTACGAGATATGGAAGGCATCGTCTCCGAGCTCGGTTCCCTAAAAAAGAAGTAAGCGTTCATACATAATCATAAGAAAAACACCCTTTTCGCAGGGTGTTTTTTTTATTGTTTCATTATCTTCTCGAGCGCTTCCTGTGCAGCATGCTGCTCTGCTTCTTTTTTAGAACGTCCAAAACCGATTCCGAACGTATCTTCATTTAACTTTACCTCAGATACGAATTCCCGGTTATGCGCCGGCCCTTTTTCCTGAATGATTTTATAATCAATCGTTCCAAGACCTTCTCGCTGAACATATTCCTGAAGCTGGCTCTTAAAATCCATCACATGAGAAAAAGCACCTTCATTAATTCGGGGAAAAACATTCACTTCCAGAAATCCTTTAACGGCTTCGATTCCTTTATCAAGGTACAGTGCACCGATAAAGGCTTCAAACACATCTGCGAGCAATGCCGGCCGTGTGCGTCCGCCGGTGTTTTCTTCGCCTTTGCCCAGCAAAACATAATCCCCAAAATGAAGCTCGTTGGCCAAAATAACGAGAGATGGCTCACAGACAATGGCTGCTCTTAATTTTGTTAACTCTCCTTCGCTCATAGTCGAAAACTTTGAGTAAAGAAATTGAGAAATTGTCAATTCAAGAACTGCATCCCCTAAAAATTCAAGCCGTTCGTTGTCTTCGTAAGGACGTCCCCGATGCTCATTCACATATGATGAATGGGTAAATGCCTGAACCAGTAATTTTTCATTGTCAAAGAAGAGATTAATTCGTTCCTGTAAGGGAGCTACCTTTTGTTTGCGTACCTTTTCATCCATCTGTTTTCTTGCCTGATGCTTAAATCTCTGTCTCGAATGTTTCTTTAAATTTGATGTCTGTTTCTTTGAACCTTTCATCATTGCCTCCTGCAAACACTTAGAGGGTATCGGCATTATTCTTCTGCCAACAGGTTTAAAGTCCCGCACCATCTGTTACGGGACTTTGTTCAGCATAAAATTAGTTGTTGTTGCTGTTTATGTAATTAACAACGTCACCAACCGTTGTAATTTTTTCAGCATCCTCGTCGGAAATTTCCAAATCAAACTCGTCCTCAAGTTCCATAACTAATTCAACAACATCCAAGGAATCAGCACCTAGATCTTCTTTAAAAGAAGCTTCGGTTTTAACCTCAGCAGCGTCTACACCAAGACGATCTACGATAATCTTTGAAACTCTTTCTAATACGTCTGCCATGTGTATTCACCTCCTTTCAATAATATATACCATTTCATAAGAAAAAAAAAGATAGAAAAGATAGAAATGCTGAAGTGGCCTGTTTAGAGACGAAAAATGGCGGAAGTCTCACACAGCAACACGGTCTTTGTGTTGGAGGGGGAGACTGAAGCATTCGAGTCTCTGGCCACTGAAGCTGGATTCCATAAAAACTGAGAAGCTCTCCTTAGGCTTCCCAGTTTTCGCTATTCTTACATCACCATTCCGCCGTCGACGTGGATCGTCTGTCCAGTAATATAGGAACTGCAGTCGCTTGCTAGGAAAGTGACGAGGGAGGAGATGTCTTCCGTGCTCCCAAAACGGGCAAGCGGTATTGCCTTCAGCATCTCACCTTTTACATTTTCTTCAAGAACGTGTGTCATATCCGTATCAATGAATCCTGGAGCCACTGCGTTCACCGTAATATTTCTGCTGGCTAATTCTTTAGCCGTTGATTTTGTCAATCCGATAACACCTGCTTTGGCTGCAACATAATTGGCCTGGCCAGGATTTCCGGATACACCGACAATGGAGGAGATATTAATGATTCTCCCCTTTCTCTGCTTCATCATCTGGCGGGTTACGGCTTTTGTGCAGAGGAATACACCTTTTAAGTTGGTGTCAAGGACAGCGTCCCACTCGTCCTCTTTCATTCTCATGATCAGGTTGTCTCTCGTGATACCTGCGTTATTCACTAGAATGTCCAGAGCACCAAACTCTTCAATAACTGTTTTAACCATAGCTGATACCGATTCACTATCTGCCACATTTGCTTGTACAGCGATAGCGTCCTGGCCCATTGATCGTATCTCATCTACGACTTCCTGCGCCTTCGCTTCACTGCCTGCATAGTTTACGGCCACTTTAGCGCCGTTTTTTGCCAGTTCCAACGCGATGGCCCTTCCGATTCCCCTGGATGCGCCTGTAACAAGAGCT
This sequence comes from Fictibacillus sp. WQ 8-8, assembly GCF_024494405.1. Classification (NCBI taxonomy): domain Bacteria; kingdom Bacillati; phylum Bacillota; class Bacilli; order Caryophanales; family Fictibacillaceae; genus Fictibacillus; species Fictibacillus sp. WQ 8-8. The sequence continues at coordinate 665,923 of NZ_JAMXKG010000003.1, read as the reverse complement.
GTTTTTCCTTTTAACATCAGTTTTACTCTCCCTTCAGCTTTTCCGCTGCTGCATTTATGGTTGCTTCATCACTGATGGCGATGACATTTGCCCGGCGATTCACTTTCTTCACGAGGCCTGACAGCACTTTACCTGGTCCGATTTCGATAAAGGTATCTACACCTAAAGCCATTAGTTCATTAATGGTCTCTTCCCATCTGACCGGAGAGTAGATTTGCTTGACGAGCTTTTCTTTTATTTCCCCTGCATCTGTTACCGGTTTGGCAGAGACGTTCGCAAGGACCGGAATTTCTGCATCCTGAATCGTAATCGAGTCAAGAACATCCTGCATTTTCTCAGCTGCCGGCTCCATTAAGGAAGAATGGAAAGGACCGCTCACTTGCAGCGGGATCACTTTTGCACCGTTTTCTTTCGCAAGGCTTGAAGCGTCTGCAACTCCCTGAGCAGTACCAGAAATAACGATCTGCCCCGGACAGTTAAGATTAGCGACCTGAACAGCATGCCCGTTCTGAGTAACCTTTTCTGTAATGGCTTCAAGTTCCTCCTGTTTCATTCCCAGGATGGCAGACATCGCACCGACTCCTGTCGGCACGGCTTCTTCCATAAAAAGGCCACGCTGTCTGACCGCGTATACAGCATCTTCAAACGACAGGCTGCCTGCCGCCACAAGAGCTGAATATTCTCCAAGACTGTGCCCGGCTGCATAGTCAGCTTTGATCCCATATTTCTTAAAAACTTCCAAAACAGCAATACTTGCAGTCAGCAGGGCCGGCTGTGTGTTTTCTGTTCGTTTTAAGTCTTCTTCAGGCCCTTCAAAAATGATAGAAGACAAAGAGATACCGAGCTTTTCATCTGCGGTATCAAAGATAGTTCGGGCTTCTACGAAATTTTGTGCCAGTTCTTGCGCCATTCCAACGCTTTGGGAGCCCTGTCCCGGAAAAAGAAAAGCAATTTTACCCATTATTCTTCCCCCTTTTGTTCTTCTCTTTCAAATTCTTTCATCTTTTCAGCTATGATTTGAACAACATTTTTCTCTACCATCGTTCTCGTTTGTCTTACCGCATTAAAAATCGCGTTCTCATCGGAAGAGCCATGGGCTTTTACTACCGGTGCAGCAAGCCCAAATAATCCCGCTCCGCCATACTCTGAATAGTCCAGCTTGTTCTTCAGGCCTTTAAGCCGGGGTTTTAAAATTCCAGCTGCAATCTTGCTGACAGCGGTCGCTGTAAGCTCCTGCTTAAGCATGGAAAACATCGTCAGCGCGGTACCTTCTATCGTTTTCAGCACTACATTTCCAGAAAACCCATCGCAGACGACAACATCGGCTGCTCCGTTCAGGAGGTCCCTTGCTTCAACGTTACCGATAAAGTTCACGGGAGCTTCTTTCAGCAGCTGAAAGGCCGCTTTGCTTAAGGCATTCCCTTTTTCATCCTCCGTGCCGACATTCAAAAGACCGACTCTCGGAGAACTCGTTCCCCTTACTTGCTCTGCATATGTACTTCCCATGATAGCGTACTGCAGCAGATGCTCAGGTTTTGCATCCATATTGGCGCCTACATCCAGGAGCAAAAACCCCTTCCCGTCTACTGTCGGAAGCGTCGGAGATAGAGCCGGACGGTCAATACCGCTGATCCTGCCGACGTTAAACAGACCAGAAGCCATAAGTGCTCCAGTATTCCCTGCTGAGATACAGGCATCCGCCCGCCCCTCTTTTACCTCTTTAGCGGCGAGAACCATGGAAGCGTTCTTTTTCTTCCGCACTGCACGTACAGGTTCATCATCGCTTGCTATTTTTTCTTCCGTGTGAATGACTTCAATGTTTTTTGCAGAAGTCAGATAAGGAGAGATTTTCTTTTCATCTCCAATTAAAATCACTGTAAGATCATCAAAGACAGAAAGTGCTTTTAAAGCTCCTTTAACCTGAGCTTCCGGAGCATTGTCGCCTCCCATTGCATCGATGGCAATTCTCATGTCTTACTCCCTTCCCTTCCTTCTCCAGTTGAACGGAACATGATGAACTCCCCGGAAAAAACAGCCTCTTTATCTACATAGCTCGTAACTTCCACTGTCGTCCGGTAGCCTTCAATGCTGCTCACCCTTGCCTTGGCAACAACTCGCTCCCCTTCTTTTACTTGCCGGGTAAAACGGATCTTTGCCTTTGAAGTAAGGGCCAGATCATCGTTTATAATGGCTACGGCAAGTGAGTTTGCCTGTGCAAACAGATGATGCCCCCTTGCTATTTTTGTCCGGGAAAACACATGTTCACTCTTTATGTCCAATATGGATATCGCTGCTTCGTCCAGCTGGAGATCAATAATTTCGCCGATTACTTCCTCGAGCGGAAGGGCTTTAACGGTATCCAGCTGCTGCTGTGCAACGTTTTTGATCCGTTCCCTTAGTTCCGGGATCGAAAGTTCAAGACGGTCAAGCCGTATGGTCTGGACACTGACAGTGAATTTATCCGCCAGTTCTTCATCCGTAATAAATGGCGTCCTTTCAATCGTAGCTTTCAGCAAAGCCTGTCGTTCTTTTTTCGTTCTTTTCATGTATACACCATCCAGATATGCCATTTAAGCATCAGCCTCTATGGATGCACGGTTTTTCGCTTTTTAAGAGCTGGTACTAACAGTAGTATATAATAGCAGCTATATCATTTCAAGAAAGGACCTATTCGTCAGAAGGCAGAACCCTCATCAATCAAGGCGTTCCGATGTTAACACGCCTTCCTTTTCCAAGAAGCTTCTAAGTGGAGCGTAGGCCGCTTCATGAAAAAGCGCTTCTGAATTGACGAGCCGGGAAGCATCGTTCCTCGCCACCTCGAGCACACGGTAGTCATGCACGATATCTGCGATCTTAAAATCTGGAAGCCCGCTCTGTTTGCTGCCGAAGAAGTCCCCCGGGCCTCTAAGTTCAAGATCTTTTTCTGACAGAACAAAACCATCAGAGGTTTCTGTCATGATCCTCATTCTTTCTTTTCCCTCTTCTGATTTCGGGTCAGCGATTAATATACAATACGACTGATCACTTCCACGGCCGACGCGGCCCCTGAGCTGATGAAGCTGTGACAGGCCAAACCTTTCCGCATCGTAGATCACCATCATCGTGGCGTTCGGTACGTTTACTCCGACTTCTACTACGGTCGTAGATACCAGAACATGGCACTTATTCTCAGCAAATTCTCTCATCACTTCCTCTTTTTCAGAGGAATGGAGCCTTCCATGCATTAAGCCGACCCTGTATTGAAGAAAATAGTGCTGCAGCTGTGCATGTACATCAATCGCATTCTGAACATCCAGCTTGTCTGACTCCTCAATAAGCGGACAAATCACATAGGCCTGTCTCCCTTGATCAAGCTCTTTCTGTACAAAACCTAGGACACGGTCAAGCATGTTATGTTTAGCCCAATAGGTTTCGATGGCTTTTCTGCCGGCTGGCATTTCGTCGATGACAGAAACATCCATGTCTCCAAACACGGAGATTGCAAGCGTCCGCGGAATGGGGGTTGCTGTCATGAACAGCACATCCGGACTTTGTCCTTTTTCGCGCAGCACCCGGCGCTGTTTGACGCCAAAACGATGCTGTTCATCAGTTATGACAAGGCCTAATTGATGAAATACAACCTCATCCTGAATGAGTGCGTGTGTACCAATTAACACATCCACTTCTCCCTCTATAAGCCTTGCTAAAATATCTGCCCGTCTTTTCCCTTTCACAGAACTTGTCAGCAATTCCACCCTAATCTGATGAGGTTCAAGCAGCTGGAGAAGCGAATGGTAGTGCTGTTCCGCCAATATTTCAGTCGGTACCATCAAAGCTCCTTGGCTTCCTGAGGAAAAAGCTGCAAATAGAGCGATGGCTGCAACGACTGTTTTGCCAGATCCGACATCTCCTTGAAGAAGGCGGTTCATCCTGTGGGGAGATGACATGTCCTTTAAAATCTCATGAGTGACCCGCTGCTGGGCATTCGTCAGCGGGAAGGGCAAAGAAGTAACAAACCTGTTGACATCATCCATGCTGAAATGCAGTTTTTCTCCGGCAGACTGTTCACGGTTGATCTTTTTAAACATTTGCATCTTAAGCTGAAAAAGCAGGAATTCCTCATATACCATCCGGCGGCGCGCCTGTTTTAAATGTTCAAAACTCTGCGGAAAGTGCAGGCTGTATAGCGCTTGTTTTCTCGGCCAAAGCTTATAGGACTCCAAACTCTCCTTCGGAAGCACTTCCTCAACCTCCTCACCATATTGGTTGAAGGCGAGTTTGATCAACCGCCTTACTTGCTTCACGCTCATCTCTCCCTTGACCGGATAGATGGGATCGATACTTTCATCTTGCGGCTGCAGTCCAAATTTAATGTCATTAACGGTCAGGGTCATTTTATGAGCATCCCATTTTCCTGTGAGGGTAACCGTCTGTCCAGGTGTCAGCTGCTTTTTTAAATATGGCTGATTAAAAAAGACAGCGGTTATTAAATAACGTCCGATCAGCACCCTGATGCTGAGTTTTGATTTTTTTCTTGGAAAATAACGGAGAGAAGGTTCGCTGTGAACCTTCCCTTCGATTGTTGCCCTCTCTTCATGTTTAACATCGGCCAGATCTTTCAGCTGATGATTGTCATAGCGGAACGGCAAATATGCAAGCAGATCCATCACTGAGACAACCCCAAGCTCTTTCAGTTCTTCTGATTTGCTCTCACCAATCCCATTGATCTCTGTCACTTTTAATTCGTTAAGCTTCATTTTTTATCCAGGGCTATTCCAAATATTTTCGCTTCAAGCTCCCGGGCAGTTGGTGTAGCCGCCAAACCTCCTTGCGCTGTTTCTTTCAGTGCTGTCGGCATGGATTGCCCGATCTTGTACATCGCATCGATGACTTCATCGCACGGAATCCTGCTTTTGATTCCTGCGAGCGCCATATCAGCAGCAACAATTGCATTGCTTGCTCCCATGGCGTTCCGCTTTACACAAGGTACTTCTACAAGGCCTGCAACAGGATCACAAACGAGCCCTAGCATGTTCTTCAGAGCGATAGCCATCGCTTCTGCGGACTGTGAAGGTGTCCCGCCAGCTAGCTCAACAATGGCCGCTGCTGCCATACCGGTCGCTGATCCGACTTCTGCCTGGCAGCCCCCGGCAGCACCTGAAATAGAAGCATTGTTGGCGACTACAAATCCGAAAGCTCCAGAAGCAAATAAAAAGGCGACCATCTGCTCTCTTGTCGGATTTAATTTATCTTTCAAGGCAAAGAGCGTTCCAGGAACCACTCCTGCTGAGCCTGCTGTAGGGGTGGCACAGATGGTTCCCATAGCCGCGTTGACTTCATTGGTTGCGATAGCTTTACTGACCGCATCCAGCATGAACTCACCTGAAAGGCTTTTCCCGCTTTTTAAATAATTCTGAAGGAGGATGGCATCCCCGCCAGTCAATCCGGAATGAGATTTAACATCTTCCGTTATTCCTCGTTCAACAGCTTCTTCCATCACCTTTAAGTTTCTGTCCATCTGGCTGATGATTTCATCTTTCGTCCGGCCCGTAAACTCCATTTCCTGCTCAATCATGATATCTGAAATCTTGCATTCTTTTGCCTCGGCAAGTTCCACTAGTTCGGCAACATTACGAAACATACTTACTTCTCCCTTTCAAGGTTACTCATTAATTTTTACCACTTGCTGAACAATTGGCAGCGATTCAATCTCCTCGATGAGTACCGGGTCTATATTTTGGTCTACTTCAATGATCATGAGAGCTTCTTGTCCTTTTTCTTTCCGTGAAACCCGCATGTGGCCAATATTGATCTGATGCTTGGCGAGAATATTTGCAACTCCTGCGATGGCTCCGTATCTGTCGTTATGAACAATCAGCATTGCAGGATGGTTTCCGCTCAGCTTCAATTCAAAACCGTTAAGCTCAACTATCTCTATTTTCCCTCCGCCGATCGAAATCCCAACCATTTCAATTTTTCCATTCTGGTCACCAAGAATGATCTTTGCGGTATTGGGATGATCGGTCAGTGCATCTTCCTCGGTCATCTTTATATCAATACCTTGCTCTTCTGCCAATGAAAGCGCATCCACAATCCTAGTATCAAAAGTATCAAAATCAAGGATTCCGCCAACGATGGCCACATCAGTCCCGTGTCCGCGGTACGTTTTTGCAAACGAACCATAAAAAGAAATATGGGCATATTCTGGCTTCCTGCCAAACAGGTGGCGGGCGACCCTCCCGATTCGCGCAGCTCCTGCTGTATGGGAGCTTGAAGGCCCAATCATGACCGGCCCGATTATATCAAAAACACTTTTGTATTTCATTCATGTCCCTCCGATAAAAATATATAGCTGACATAAAAAATATTCCCTCCATTACTGTATCATAACTCAACAATAATGGAGAGAACATTTTACCTACTCAACTGAGATAATAAAAGGATATAGCGGCTGGCTGCCTTCATGGACTTCCACTTCTACAGAAGGGAAAGATTCCTCGATAAACTGAACTAAACGTTCCGTATCTTCATCCGATGCATCTTCACCGGAAATCAGGGTGATGATTTCAGAATCCTCATCAATCATTTCCTTTACAAGCTCCTGAACCGCTTCATCTTTATCCGGCATGGAAGCTACGATCTTGCCGTTCAAGATCCCCATGAAATCGCCTTTTGAAATCTCGACGCCATCAATGGAAGTATCTCTTACAGCAAATGTAAGCTGTCCGGATTTTACGCTTGAAAGCGCGTCTGTCATCTTCTTTTGATTTTCTTCCAATTCGGCTGAAGGGTTAAACACAAGCAGAGCCGCCATTCCCTGAGGAACGTTTTTAGAGCGGACGACGATTACATCCTGGTCGACGATGGATGCTGCCTGCTCTGCAGCCATAACAATGTTTCCGTTGTTCGGAAGTACGATTACTTTTTCAGCATTCACTTCTTCAATGGCTTTGACGATATCTTCGGTACTAGGGTTCATCGTTTGTCCGCCTTCAATAACGTAACCGGCACCGAGTGAAGTGAACAATTCTTTAATGCCGCTCCCCATCGCTACGGTAACGATGCCATATGCTATTTTCTCTTGTTTAGCTTCAGGCATCTTAACGGGCACATGTGTCTCAGATTCCAAAATAGCAGTATGCTGCTCACGCATGTTTTCAATTTTAATGTTGATCAGACTACCATGTTTCTGAGCAAGGGTAAGCATGTTGCCCGGCTGTTCCGTATGAATATGAACTTTTACAAGATCATCATCGGCAACAACAAGCAAAGAATCGCCATGCTCGTTTAATTCATTGCGGAATGCTTCCTCACTGAAAGGCGCCTTCTTTAATTTCTCAGGTTCGAATTTCACCATAAACTCTGTACAGTATCCGAAATGGATGTCTTCGGTTTTCATATGAAGCTGTGCTTTATGGTGCTCGGCATTAACCATTTCCTTCATAGAAGGCGATTGCGGAGAAATTTCAGGAAGGTCCTTTCCTTCCAGCGCGGAAAGAAAGCCTTCATAAACCGTCAGAAGGCCTTGTCCGCCTGAATCAACAACGCCTACTTCTTTCAATACCGGAAGCAAGTCAGGTGTTCTGTCCAGGGAAGCTTTGGCTTCCGTTACAACTTCGTACATGACGAAAATGATATCATCACTTTTTTTGGCCGCCTTAACGGCACGTTTTGCCGCATCTTTAGCCACCGTAAGAATGGTTCCCTCGATTGGCTTCATCACAGCCTTATAGGCTGTTTCTACTCCGTTCTCAAATGCTCTTGCAAAGTCAGCCGAAGTAATGGTTTCTTTTCCTTCGATTGATTTTGAAAAACCACGGAAAAGCTGGGATAATATAACCCCGGAGTTGCCTCTTGCCCCCATGAGCAAGCCTCGGGAAAAAGAGCTCGCGACTTTACTGATATCGGGAATTATGTTGTTTTGAACTTCTTTTGCACCAGAAGTAATCGTAAGGTTCATGTTGGTTCCTGTATCCCCATCTGGCACAGGAAAAACATTAAGGGCATCTACCATTGCTGCGTTTTTTGATAAGTTTGCGGCTCCCAATGCAACCATGGCCGCAAACTTTTTACCGTCTAAAACTGTTAAAGACACGAACTTTCCTCCTAACTAAGGGGTTGTTACCCTTACACCCTGAACAAAAATGTTAACAGAATCTACTGAGAGACCCAGCATTTGATCGAGGGTATATTTCACTTTTGTCTGTACATTATGGGCTACTTCAGAAATCTTTGTTCCGTAGCTTACAATAATATACATGTCAATATGTATTTCATCTTCTTCCTGCCGAACCACAATCCCCCGGGAGAAGTTGTCACGTCCTAAAAGTTCGGTAATACCATCCTTTAACTGCTTCCTGGAAGCCATGCCTACAATTCCGTAGCAATCAATAGCAGCGCCGCCAGCAATAGTAGCGATCACTTCCGTAGAAATGTCAATCTGGCCGTATTTATTCTTCATTTCGATGGACATGATGAATCCCCCTTTAATCAATCAATTATGGCTAAACCTCATTTTACTATAAAATTAAGTTTTATGAAAGGACAACTCCATTTGACAATAGTCACAAAGCTGTGTCAAGCCTTTTTACTTGAAATGCGAAAAATCATTTGTTGCTTTTCTTTAGTGGTCATGCTACTATAGGTTAGTATTTAACATACGACTGATATGATACAGTTTTACTGTTATAAAGGAGGTACAATTATGTCACGCAAATGTTACGTTACTGGTAAAGGACCTAAAACAGGAAACAAGCGTTCCCACGCATTGAACAAATCTAAAAAGAGCTGGGGAGTAAACGTTCAAAAAGTCCGCATCTTGGTTGACGGGAAGCCTAAACGTGTTTATGTTTCTGCACGTGCCCTTAAATCTGGAAAAATTGAACGCGTTTAATCGCTCTTAAGACAACGGCATCCCCGTTGTTTTTTAATTTCCAAAAGAAAAAAGCACCCATCAAGGGTGCTTTTTTCTTTTGGATGGAAGTGATTATCCTTTTTTAAATGAACCTAAAACCGCACGTACAAATCCCCCTAAAAACCTAGGCAGTTTAATGGTGTAAAATTTCATCATACCCCTCCTCCAGGCCCTTTGAAAAATAAGACATTCCCTAATAAATATATTCGCTTTTATAAAAATAGTTCCATGCGGCCCGACGCATAAAATATTAATCATGGCTCTTTACCAACATTAATATGCCGCCCGAGAATGAATAAGTACCACTTTTATTTACAAGCTCATTGGAAATGCAGAGAGTAGAACCCATCGGCAAGTATTGATCCTGAAGCGGATATTTGAACCCTTTTAGAGTCAGGCCGGTAACAGGTCCGTTAAATGGAAGGAATGAGACATAGGAGAACTCCGGCTCTTGTTGTATGATATGCGGTCCTGGTGCTGATAAGGCAATCTTATTCTGCCTGTCCCATATTTCAATGTTAATTCCGGCTTCGAGTCCATGAAGGAGCAATTGGATATTGGCCAATTCATGATCCAGGCGCCCGCCCGTAACACCCATTAGCAGGATCTGTTCCGGTTTTTGCTCCAGTGCCCAATCAAGGGCCAGCTCTAGATCGGTTTTATCCTTTTCACTGTCATACTCAAATGAAGGAAGGTTAAATGAAGCCATCCACTCACGCTCACTTCTGTTCACAGAATCGAAATCTCCAAATACACAGCCAGGTATGATTCCTTTTTTCAACAAGTAGAATACGCCGCGGTCAACACCCGCCCAGACTGCCTTTTCGCCGGCAAATAAAGAGAGGTCCGGCTGCCTTTCTTCCGGACCTCCTGCTAAAATGATAATTTTCATGCCGCGTTAACAACTCTTGGATCGGTCCTGTGCAGCAGCCGCGGTGCTTTTTTTGTCAAGAAAATAAAAGCTGCTGCAGTGATCAAAGCAACCGGGATCATGTATGAAGCATTATACACAATGGAGTACAGGACAGGGTTCATGCCTTTTGGGGCGTATGATGCAAAGAATATGACTCCTGATACAACATGGGAGGCCAAACGGAGCAGGCTTCCGAAGGCGATGCCTGCCACAATCGCTGAGATCCTCCTTTTAGATTGGCTTGCCGAACTGACTTTAAACACCCCGGCAAATCCAGCCAATAGGAACGCGAGAGGGTAATCCAGGATCAAACCAGCGGGATTGTATCCTGCAGTTCCATCAACCAGGATTTTAACCATCCCGACAATCAGACCAGTTAATACTCCGCCAGGGACCCCTCTGCGGAATGCCATTAAAAAGATTGGCAGCATCTCCAATGAAACTGAGCCTCCATTTGCCCAAAGCCCTTTAAATTGAACAAAACTAAGTATGATAGCCAACGCTGACATCATCGCCACTTCAGTCAAAAACATAATTTTTTTACTCAAATCAATCTCCTCCTAAACTCATTAAGAAAAGAAAAAAGCAACCGGCATGTGAATGACGGTTGCTTAGCGTTAACAACAGCGACTCCACATTCCTACGCAGGCATGATCCTGCTTCAGGTTCAAAGGGTCGGGAGTGTACTCCCCTCTCAGCCCCTGTATGGGACTCCCCCTGTGGTTACTTTTTTCAATTATTCTCTAATATATTATACACCACGAATGGTACGGATTGCACCCTTTATGTCTTTTTGCCCATAAATGGCTGATCCCGCTACAAGTACGGTAGCTCCAGCTTTCTCACAAAGACGGGCAGTCTCTGCATTCACGCCGCCGTCCACCTCAATTTCAACGTTCAAGCCTTGCTCCTTGATCCTCGCAGATAATACTTCAATCTTTGGCAGCACAGCGTGGATGAAGGATTGTCCACCAAAGCCTGGATTTACAGACATGATGAGTACAAGGTCTATATCAGCCAAAATATGCTGAATGGTTTCAACAGGAGTAGCAGGATTTAATACGACCCCTGCCTTTTTTCCCTGCTCTTTAATTAATTGAATGGTCCGATGAAGGTGCGGACATGCTTCAACATGAACAGTAATGATATCAGCACCTGCTTTTGCAAACTCCGGGATATACCGGTCAGGGTTTTCAATCATTAAATGGACATCAAATGTCAGTTTAGTGAGCGGCCTGATTGCTTTAACGACTAAAGGTCCCATCGTAATATTCGGCACAAAATGCCCATCCATCACATCGATATGGATATAATCAGCACCGTTTTCTTCCACTGCCTTAATTTCTTCACCGAGCTTTGAAAAGTCTGCGGAAAGAATGGAAGGCGCAACTTTTACCATGCTAGTACCTCCGTTTTTGATCCTTGATTTCCTGCAAAAATTCAAGATAATGCTCATAGCGGAACGATGGGATCTCTCCCTCTTCCACTGCTTTTTTTACTGCGCATTTCGGTTCAGAGCTGTGAGTGCAGCCGCGAAACTTGCATTGTGATACCCTCTGTTTCATCTCAGGGAAGTTGTAGGAGAGCTCTTCGGTTTCAATTTCTACAAAGTCCAAGGAGCTGAACCCAGGAGTGTCTGCGATCAAGCCCTCTTCAAAAGGAAGGAGTTCAACATGCCTCGTTGTATGCTTTCCGCGTCCAAGATGATCTGATATGTCATTCGTCTCCAGCATGAGTTCAGGCATCAGCGCATTCAAGAGAGACGACTTCCCTACCCCGGACTGTCCTGCGAAGACGCTCGTTTTTCCTTTAAATATCGGTTTGATGTCATCCATGCCGGCAAGCGACATCGCAGAGGTTGGAATGACCTCATAGCCGAGCTTCTTATAAGCAGCGATGTAATTTTCGATTTCCTTCTGATACTCTGCACTTTCAATCAAATCCATCTTCGTAATGCAGATCACCGGCTGAATGCCATTGTCTTCGATATGAACAAGAAAACGGTCCAGCAGCGAACTTGAAAATTCCGGCCGGACGGCAGAGAAAACGAGAATTGCCTGGTCAACATTTGAAATTGGCGGCCGGTTTAACTCGTTCTTTCTTTCCTTAACATCCATAATGTATCCGTCTGTCGGGTTGGAGGATTCAAATACGACCCAATCTCCGACCACAGGCGTAATTTTCTTTTTACGGAAATTGCCCCGGCCTCTGCATTGAAAGACTTTGTCATTGTATTGTACATAATAGAATCCTGCGACTGATTTAATAATTCTGCCTTCAGTCTTATTGTCCATTGTTCGCTCCTTTGAATTTACCTTCCTTCGCATCTTGATAATTAAATGTTTTTGATGCCTGCTCTTTCCCATTTAAATAAACGGTATAGGAAGCATCATGGTCCGGCGAGACGGTCAAAGGCACCATATACTCTTTCGTCTGGGAAATTTCTTCTTCTACGAAAACAGCATTTTCCTCTTTGGCATCGCTGTAAACAATTCTGACCTGGAATTGTTTATTCTCATCACCCTTTGAAACTTCAACCGTTATTTTATTATTAAATGTGATGTCTTCCTGATCATCAGGCTTTGGTTTGGGCTTCGGTTCTGGTTTCTTGCCCTTTGAAATAACGACATCAACCGTAGAACCTTTTTTGACATTCGTATAAGGTGAAGGTTTTTGCGAGATGACCTTTCCTTCTTCTACGGTATCAGAGTACTCTTTTGTAAAGTTGACTCTAAGCCCTTCCTGCGAGATGTATTTCTCAACATCTTCCCTCGAGGAATTTGACAAGTTCTCAAGCTGAATCGAAGGCGGGCCAGTACTGACACGAAGAATCACCTGTATTTCGCTCGGATTGACTTTTTCCCCTTTATCCGGGCTTTGTGAGACGACCTCACCCTCAGGAGTTTCCTCTGATTCCACCGGTATGGTCTCAATGTTCTTGCTATCGTAGCCTCTTTCGTTTAAGAGGTCTCGTGCAGCATCTTCACCCATTCCGGTAAGATCCAGCATGTCCACTTTCTTAAAGCCTTTAGAAACAAAAAGTGTAACCGTGCTGCCTTCTTTAACCATAGAATGGGGATCAGGATCCTGTTTTATAATTTTCCCCTGTTCCACATCTTCATCGAAGCGCTCTTTCCGCTCGACGTTAAAACCGAGCTTTGCGAGCCGTTCAAACCCGTATTCGTAATCTTTGTGGATAACATTGGGAACAGAAACATCTTTCACTTTAAACCATCCAGGCATGACCACAAAGGCAGCCGCTCCAGCACCTGCGAGCAAAAGCAGTAAAATCAGCAGTACAAGCCACCAACTTTTTTTCTTCTTTTTGGCCGGTGGTTCAGCGGTTTCTTTTAGATTTGAAGCTGGCTTTTCGACTGCTTTGTTCATGGATACCGGAGGCATGATCCGTGTAGCATCTGCCGCATCATCAAAATTGCTCCACCGCTGCTCATGCAGACGGTGAGGAGAGAGCGCCGTATCCAGGTCGTCCATCATTTCAAGAGCACTGTCATACCGGTACACCGGATTTTTTGTCAGTGCTTTAAGAATAATATTTTCAACACTCTGCGGAATTTCCGGATTGATTTTCCTTGGCTCGGGAACTTCCTCCTGAAGATGCTTGAGGGCTACGGATACCGGTGATTCCCCTGTAAACGGAACCCTGCCTGTCAGCATTTCAAACAGCACAACACCTAGGGAATAGATGTCCGATTTTGCATTGGCCACTCCCCCTCGCGCCTGTTCCGGAGAGAAGTAATGGACCGATCCAAGCACTGAGTTCGTATGGGTAATCGTTGCGGATGTGATGGCGAGAGCGATCCCAAAGTCTGTTACTTTTGCCAATCCATGCTCATCAATTAAGATATTATGGGGCTTGATATCTCTGTGTATGATCCCATGCTCATGAGCTGCAACCATTCCTGAGGCAATCTGCCTGATAATCTGTATGGATTCTTCAACAGACAGGCGGCCGTGGTCCCTGATGTATTGTTTTAACGTTTTCCCTTTTACATACTCCATGACTATGAAGTACACGTTATTTTCCTCTCCCACATCAAATATGCTTACGATGTGAGGATGGGCGAGACTCGTTGCCGCTTCAGCCTCTCTTCTGAATCGTTTGATGAACTCCTCGTCGTCTGAAAACTCTGATCGAAGTATTTTAACCGCAACATCCCGGTCAAGGATTAAGTCCTTGGCACGGTATACGATTGCCATTCCGCCATCACCGATGACTTCAAGCAACTTATAGCGGCCGCTTATACGCTTGCCAATCATTTAACTTACTCCCTTTTCCGGTGTCTGGGGCGTATAATGGACGAGTCCAATCGTGATATTATCCTCTCCTCCGGCCTCATTTGCAAGGTTCACAAGTCGATCAGCTTTATCTTCCAACGAGAGGTTGTCATCATTCAGTATGTTTTCCATCGTTTCGCGGGTTACTTTGTTAGAGAGGCCGTCTGAACATAACAAAACGATATCTCCCTCGCCCCAGGAAATCGTTTGAATATCCACATCAATATGGTCATCCGTTCCAAGGGCCCGCAAAATCACATTCTTTCTAGGGTGATTTTCCGCTTCTGTTTCCGATAGCTGCCCTGACCGCACCAGCTCATTAACGAGGGTATGGTCTTCGGTCTTTTGAATCAGCTTTTTTTCAGAAAAATAATAAACGCGGCTGTCACCGATATGTAAAATCGTTAAATAGGAAGGTGTGCAAAGGGCTCCGACAAGCGTTGTCCCCATCCCGCTGCAGTCAATATTCTTATTTGCATACTGATGCAGATCCAAATTGGTCTGTGTTACGGTTTCTAAAAGCCACTCTTCAGCCTTTACAGGAGTCTCCGAAATTTCTTCTGAAGAAGCGTTCCAGGCTTCCTCAAATGACTGGATTGTTTTGGAACTGGCAACATCTCCGGCTTTATGTCCGCCCATGCCATCCGCAATAAGGGCAAGAAAGTGTTCACCTTTTGTGAACACTCCCCCGCTGTCTTCATTATGCTGACGAACTCTACCAGTATCTGTTTTAAAGGCATACTGCAATTTACGTCACCTCGTCTCTTCCTGACGCTCCTTCGCTCTTAACTGCCCGCAGGCTGCGTCAATATCATGTCCCTGCTCCCTGCGTAGGGTAGCATTGACACCCCGTTTTTTTAGCGTATCTAAAAATTTGAAGATCTGCTTCTTAGGTGTCCGGACATAATCACGTTCCGGTACATAGTTGACAGGAATCAGGTTTACATGGCATTTTACGTTTTTAATCAGATCTGCCAGTTCTTCAGCATGTTCAACCTGATCATTCACACCGCCGAAAAGACCATATTCGAAAGAAATCCGGCGCCCGGTCTTCTTGATGTAATAACGAATTGATTCCATCAGTTCTTCCATTGGATACATGCGGTTGACCGGCATGAGCCTGCTTCTGATTTCAGTATTCGGAGCATGAAGGGATACCGCAAAGTTGATCTGCATTCCTTCATCAGCAAATTTGTAGATGTAAGGCACGATTCCGCTTGTGGAAACCGTAATATGCCTTGCACCGATATTCAGCCCTTTGTCGTGGTTTACTACTTTTAGGAACTTGATCAGTCCTTCGTAGTTATCGAAAGGTTCACCAATCCCCATGATGACAATTGAGCTTACTCTTTCTTCAGTGGCATCGAGCGCACGCTGCACTTGAAGCACTTGAGCTACAATCTCGCCGGCATGCAGATTTCTCTTTAACCCGCCGAGCGTTGACGCACAGAATGTACAGCCGAGACGGCAGCCTACCTGTGTTGTCACACATACGCTGTTTCCATATTCATGGCGCATCAGGACTGTTTCGATAGAATAACCGTCCTGGAGTTCAAACAAAAATTTTATCGTACCATCAGAAGATTCCTGACGGGCTAATTCTTTCATCGGCTGAATATGAAAGGTTTCTTGCATCTTATCGCGAAGCCCTTTAGGAAGGTTCGACATTTCTTCATAACTCGTAATTCTTTTTTCGTAAAGCCAATCATAAACCTGGGAAGCACGGAATTTAGGTTCTTTTATATCAGAAAGCCAATTTTCCAGATCTGTCAGCTCAAGCGAAAAAATAGAAGGCATAATTGCCGGGTTCTGCTGTTTTTCACTTAACGGTTTTAACATCGGGTTTCACCACCAGTTGTAGTCTTTTTCTTAAAGCATGCAAGGTAAAAACCATCACTGTTAAAATAATGAGGAAGAATCTGTACCTGTGCTTCAGCAGGTTTAAGGTACGGCTGTAATGTTTCAGGAAGCCGTTCGTTAAAAGACTTGTCCCATTCAAAATCAGGATGATGCTTTAAGAAAGCATCTGCAATTTCATCATTTTCCTCTTTATCGACGGTACATGTACTGTAAAGTAAAGTACCGCCGGGTTTTAACAGTTCGGCCACTTTATCGAGGATCTGCATCTGAATCTCGGCTATGCGATGGATATCCTCTTCTTTTTTCGACCATTTGATGTCGGGCTTTTTTCGTATCACTCCGAAACCGCTGCACGGTGCATCTACCAGAATCCTGTCAAACGATGACACAGAAAACTTTTCGCCGGCCTTACGGCTGTCAAGAGCTTCCGTTTTGATATTGGTAAGGCCGAGGCGCTCCGCCTGCTCCTGTATCAATTTCACCTTATGAGGGTGAAGATCCAGGGCCGTTACCTCTCCCGTATTATTTAACAGTTCGGCAATATGGGTCGTTTTTCCTCCAGGAGCTGCACAGGCATCCAGGATTTTTTCGTTTGATGATGGATTAAGCGCCCTTGCAACGAGCATGGAGCTTTCGTCTTGTATTGTAACATATCCTTCCTTAAATGCAGAAGAATGTGAAAGGCTACCTTTTTTTAATTTAATCGCATCGGGCGAAAGGCCGCCGTTGCTCCCCTCTATGCCTTCATCATGCAGCGATTGCAGCACTTTCTCCCTGCTGGATCTCATGCTGTTGACACGGCCCGTAACCGGGGCAGGCTCCATGTTGGCCGCGCACATCTTTTCAGCATTATCCAAGCCATACTGAGTGATCCATCGCTGGACCAGCCACTCTGGCATGCTGTATTGAAGAGCGAGCCTTTCCTCATCATGGGTCAATTCGGAAAGATCAGCCGTTCCTTCCCTCTGAATTCTTCTCAGCACGCCGTTTACCATGCCGGAGATCCCTTTATGCCCTCGTTTCTTAGCAATTTCCACCGCTTCATTAATGATGGCATGATCCGGAATCTTATCGAGATAGACCATTTGGTAGAGCGACATCCTCAGCAGGACAAGCACCCATTTTTCAAGCTTTTTCAACCCTTTTGCGACAAAAGGCTCCAGCAGATAATCAAGAGTGTTTTTCCGCTGGACAGTCCCGTATACAAGCTCTGTCAGCAATCCGACATCCTTTTGGCTAAGATTGGCCTTCTGTATGGACTGATTCAGCAAAAGATTGCTATAGGCCTGATTTTGTTCAATTTTCAATAAAACTTCAACTGCAGTATTTCTCACGTTTTGTTTCACAGTTCTTCACCCAGCTTTGTACCCGGTTCCAGTTTGGCTCCTTGCAAAAATTGTGAAGCTGCCATGCGTTTTTTTCCGGCCGGCTGCAGATCGGTGATCAATATTCCTGTAGAATCTCCGGTCTTCACCGTCAATCCCTCTTTGCTTGTTTCAAGAACAGTCCCAGGCACTGCATCCGATGGAACAGGCACCTTTTTCCCCCACCATATTTTTAACGTCTGGCCATTCAGTGTGGAAAATGCAACCGGCCAAGGATGAAGTCCTCTTATCTGGTTATAGATGGCTTCACCGCTCATTGTCCAGTCGATCTTCTCTTTTTCCCTAGAGATATTATAGGCATAGGTAACTTTATCATCATCTTGCTTTATCGGGGTCAATTTCCCCTCGATCAGGTCAGGTATTGTCTTGGATAAGAGTTCTGCTCCTGCAATGCTGAGTTTACTGAACATGCTGTCGACATGGTCTTCTTCACCTATTGGGACCACTACCTGTGTCAGAATGTCGCCGGCATCGAGCTTGTCTACCATGTACATGATCGTTACGCCCGTTTCTTTCTTGCCGTCAATGATACTCTGATGGATCGGCGCTCCGCCTCGGTATTCCGGCAGTAGTGAAGCATGAACATTAATACAGCCATATTCCGGTGCTTCTAATATTTCTGAAGGCAAGATTTGTCCGTATGCCGCAGTTACGATCAGATCCGGCTGTAGATCTAAAATTCCCTGAAACTCATTCTTTAGTTTTACAGGCTGCAAGACAGGAATGCCGTGCAATTCGGCTTCTGCTTTCACCGGCGTTGGCTTAATTTCCTTTTTCCTCCCTTGCGGCTTGTCCGGCTGCGTGACGACGGCTGCGACTTCATAGCCGTCGTTAACGAGTCTGCGCAGTACTGGCACAGAAAAATCAGGCGTTCCCATAAATACTATTTTCATTTGTAACTCCTACCTTTCAAACTCTCCCGTTTCATAATACGAACTGACCTTAGAGGTAAATAGAATTCCGTTCAGATGGTCGATCTCATGCTGAAGGGCGCGGGCAAGAAAGTCTTCTGCAGTAATCGTGAACGTTCTTCCATGTCTGTCCTGCGCAGTCACACTGACTTTTTGAGCGCGTTTAACATCTCCAAATATACCTGGGAAGCTAAGGCACCCTTCTGGACCGTCCTGTTCGCCTTCCATTTTTTCAATGACCGGGTTGACCAGTTCAATTTTACCTGTTTCATCTCCGACATCAACTACAGCAATCTGTTTGCCGATTCCAATCTGAGGAGCGGCGAGACCTACTCCTTCCGCTTCATACATCGTTTCAAACATATCATCGATCAGCTGGCTCAGCTTCTGGTTGAATTCTGTCACTTTTTCACATTTCTTTTCTAAAATTTTATCAGGATAACATACAATCTCCCTAACTCCCATCCTCATTCTCTCCCATCTATAGGCTTACATAATATTTTGCGCATTCATATCGACTGAAATCTGCAGGCCGTTCCCATCCATTTCATGCTGAAAATGCTGCAATAGCTCTGAGATCAAGTCACTCAGCCGAGGTTCATTTTTGTATTTTATCATTACCTGATATCGATATCTATCTTTAATACGGGCGATCGGCGAGACGACCGGACCCAGGATGATTGTTCCCGGAGACACTTTCTGCTGAAGATAGGATGCCGATTTTTCACTGGCATCTACAGCCTTCAATAGCTCAGTGTGCGAAAACGAAATGAGCGTCAAATAGTAATACGGAGGATATTTGTGCTCCCGTCTGATCTGCATTTCCGTTTCATAGAACGAATGATAATCATGTCCTGATGCCAGATCGATGCTGTAATGGCCGACGGTGTAGGTCTGTACGACCACTTCTCCCGAAAGCTCGTGCCGCCCTGCTCTTCCGCTGACCTGAGTGAGGAGCTGAAAGGTTTTTTCAGAGGCCCTGAAATCGGGAAGGTGCAGCATCGTGTCCGCAGCGAGCACCCCCACCAGTGTCACTTTTGGAAAATCAAGCCCCTTAGCGATCATCTGCGTGCCGAGCAATATGTCTGCTTTTCCTTCACCAAACTGATTTAGGAGCTTTTCATGGCTCCCTTTTCGCCCGGTGGTATCCACATCCATCCTGATCACTCTTGCGTGAGGCAGCAGCTTGGCGAGCTCCTCCTCCACCTTTTGTGTCCCTGTGCCAAAAAAACGGATATACTGGCTTTCACACATGGGACATTGGGAAGGCATCGGTTCCTGATGGCCGCAATAATGGCATTTAAGCAGATGCTGTTTTTTATGGTACGTAAGAGAAATATCACAATGCGGGCATTCTCCGACATATCCGCAGTCTCTGCAAAGAATAAACGATGAGTAGCCTCTGCGGTTGAGAAACAATACAGATTGTTCTCCGCGTTTTAGGCGGTCATTGATTTTATCAAATAACTCACGGGAAAACATCGAGCGGTTTCCTGCCCTGAGCTCTTCCCTCATATCCACTACCGAAACAGAGGGAAGCTCCCGCTTGTTCACTCTGTCGCTTAACTCACAGAGCGTGTAGACCCCTTTTTGAGCTCTGGCATAAGATTCAAGTGACGGTGTTGCGCTTCCTAGAATTACCGGACACTGATGATGCTCTCCCCGCTGGACAGCAACATCCCGCGCATGATAACGGGGATTTTCCTCTTGCTTATAGCTTGATTCATGCTCTTCATCGATGATGATCAGGCCCAGATTTTCAAACGGAGCGAAAACTGCCGACCGGGCACCTACCACAACAGATACCTCTTTACGCTGAATTTTTCGCCACTCATCATATTTTTCTCCGGCGGACAGAGCACTATGCAAAACAGCAACCCTTGAACCGAACCGCCCTTTAAAACGGTTTACCATCTGCGGTGTCAGAGAGATCTCAGGCACTAATACAATGGCTTCCTGCCCCATTTGAATTGCCTTGTCAATACTCTGCAGATAGATTTCTGTTTTACCGCTTCCTGTAACGCCATGAAGCAGAATAGTTTCATGCCTCTTCTCCTCGAGAGCAGCCAAAACAGGCTGAATGCTTTGTTCCTGCTGAGAGGTTAAGAGCAGGGGCTGCGTTCTTTTAAATTCACGGCCACCATACGGATCACGGTAGATCTCCTTCTCCGCTATCTCTATAAAACCTTTGCTCTCCAAGGCTTGGACTGTGGACCTTGTCGTGTCGAACATCTCTAGAAGATCTTTTAATACTACAGGGCTTTCAGACTCATGAAGAAATGATAGAATCTCTTTTTGCTTAACCGCCTGTTTGGAAAGTGATTCGATATGCTGCAGTCTCTCCTCTTCTGTTCCCCGTCTCTGCACGATCTTTATTTTTTTCTTCGTTATTTTGTCTGACATCCTGTAGATCACTTCCAGGGAATTCTTTTGAACAAGTTTTTGGAAGAGGGCAAGCGGTGTCGGTGAAATTTTCAGCAGATCTTCCATCGGGATGTATTCCCGGTGTTTAAACCACTCTCTAGCTTCGTCCGGCAAGTCAGCGAGGCCGACTCCGTCAACCAGCCTGAATTCCTTGTGGTAGGTAGCTTTTAAAGCAGCTGGAATCATAGCCTGATAAGCTGTGATTAAGAAACAGAGTGTCTGATCCGATACCCACTTGCCGAGTTTCAGGAGTTCTTCAGTCAATACTGGGACCGGATCCAGAAGTTCAATGATCTTCTTTAATTTTTGAACAGAAGTTTCCTCGCCAAGCTCGATGACAAAGCCTTGCAGTTTTCTTGGTCCAAAAGGCACGGCTACCCTCATACCGGGTTTAACTGTATCTTTCAGTTCTTCAGGCACAAGGTAATCGAAGGTGCGGTTTACATTGCTGGCCGGCACATCCACGATAACTTTTGCGATCATAGAGGCATCAGTTCCATAGCCTGCGCCAAAACTTCCTGAGCCACTTTATCTTTTGACAGCAGCGGATATTCCTTTGCAGAACCGTCCTTTTTATAAATGACCACACGGTTTGTATCAACACTGAAGCCGGCCCCTTCTTGAGTGACGTTATTGGCAACGATCATATCCAGGTTTTTGCGTTTCAGTTTGTCGAGCGCATAACCCTCAAGGTTTCCGGTTTCTGCGGCAAATCCCACGAGGACTTGTCTCTCTTTTTTCTCTCCGAGTACTGACAGAATATCGGTCGTTTTCTCCATTTCCACCGACCAGCTCTCATTCTTTTTCTTAACTTTTTCACCATATTTAATCCGGGGAGTATAGTCTGCAACAGCCGCCGACTTAATAACGAGATCCATTTCAGGGTACTCTTTCATAACCGCATGAAACATTTCATCGGTGGATTCTACCGATATGAACTTGACGCCTGCAGGTTTATCAAGCGCTGTTGGTCCGCTGACCAAGGTGACTGAAGCTCCCATTTCTGCTGCCGCCCTTGCAATGGCATAACCCATTTTCCCGGATGAATAATTCGTGAAGTAACGCACAGGGTCCACCTGTTCTCTCGTTGGTCCCGCTGTAATCAAGACCTTTTTCCCTTCAAGAGGCAAATCCATCTGCCCGGCAGAGAAATCCTTAATACAGGCAATAATTTCTTCTGGCTCAGCAAGTCTCCCTTTTCCGATATAGCCGCATGCGAGCAGCCCTTCCCCTGGTTCCACGAACCGGTATCCGTAGTCTGCCAGCTTTTGCATGTTTGCCTGAACAGCAGGATGCTGATACATGTTGACATTCATTGCAGGCGCAATCATTATCGGTGCCGTAGTGGCCAGCAAAGTTGTTGTAATCATGTCATCAGCTATCCCGTTTGCCAGTTTGCCAATGCAGTTAGCGGTAGCCGGTGCCACGACAGCAAGGTCTGCCCAATCCGCAAGGTCAATATGGGCAACAACTTTTGGATTCCGTTCTTCGAATGTATCGGTGTAGACTTCGTTCCGGGATAAGGTTTGCAGTGTCAACGGAGTAATAAACTTCTGTGATGACTCTGACATCATTACCTTTACCTCAAACCCCAGCTGATACAGCTGGCTTGCGATCGTTGCTGCCTTATATGCCGCAATCCCTCCAGTTACACAAAGCAAAATCTTTTTCATTGAATGATCCAATGAAATCTCCCCCTGCCTATCTGTTTACATAATATAATTATGATTAACAGATGTAATATTCCGAAAAAATTGAAAAAAATAACAACCTATAATCATAGGTTGTTATTGATCATCATTCAGTGTCAGACTTTTTTGGCGTTAAATATCCCGCATAAATCTCTTCCAAAGCTTTTCCGACAAATTTGTGGGAAACCGGGTTTTCAACGATTCCGTTATTGCTTCTCTGAATCTCTCTTGCTCTTTTTGAAGAGAGGGTCACCAGTGAATATTTTGAATCTATTTTGTCCATAAGGGCATCAATTGAAGGATACAGCATGCTTATTCATCTCCCAGTAATTTTTTATAACGATTGGTTACACGGTCCACCTTGCAGTGTTCAGAGGTGATAATAGACTGGATCCTGCTGCAGGCATGGCTTATCTCATCATTTACGACGGAATAATCATAGTGCTGCATCATTTCTATTTCTTCCCTGGCTACTGTCATGCGGTTATTGATCAAGTCTTCCGTTTCAGTTCCTCTGCCGACAATGCGGCTTCGCAGTTCTTCAAGACTAGGCGGGGTCAGAAAAATAAAAACGCCTTCTGGAAAGGTCTTTCGTACCTGAAGCGCTCCCTGAACCTCAATTTCTAAAATAACGTCGCGGCCTTCATCCAGTGTCTGATTGACATACTCAATCGGTGTGCCATAGAAGTTGCCAACGTATTCTGCCCATTCGAGCAGTTCGTTATTTTCAATCATGTTTTGAAATTCTTCTTTAGACTTGAAAAAATAATCTACCCCATGAACCTCTCCAACCCGAGGATTTCGGGTGGTCGCTGAAACTGAATATTGAATGTCCAGCTTTTGTGCTCTCAGCGCTTTGCATACAGTACCTTTTCCGACACCGGATGGGCCGGAGAGCACAAATAAAATGCCCCGTTCTCTATCCATACTTACCTCCACTTAACTTTCTTCCGCTCCCTCTTCAATTGAGAGAAGCCGCTGTGCCACGGTTTCAGGCTGAACAGCAGAGAGTACAACGTGATCACTGTCCGTAATGATGACCGCCCTCGTCCGTCTGCCGTATGTGGCATCAATAAGCATATTTCCGTCTCTTGCCATAGTTATTAAGCGTTTGATCGGCGCTGATTCCGGACTTACGACGGAAATGATTCGGTGTGCTGCTACAATGTTTCCATAACCAATATTGATTAGCTTCATGTATATAACCGCTCCTAACGTTGGTAGTTCTATTCTAGCCAGAACGAGCAAGATCATAATCATTATGTAGAAATTAATTCGATGTATGGATATGTCCGTACCCAGCACATTTATATCATTTTAACATATTCCTCCGTTATTCTAAACAATTTTAACAGTCTGTACAACCCTGAACAATAAAAAGGATAGAAACCTATGAAGATTTGTTTCTATCCCCCCGCTTTATAATTTTTTAAATGCTTGAAACCCTGTAAGGGCAAATGTAGGAATCGCAGCCATTCCGAGGACCAGCAGCCAATCCCGGCCAGACAAGGGAACCGTATGGAAAATTGCTTGCAGCGGAGTAATGTACATGACCACGAGCGTAAGCAGAACAGAAGACAAAACAGCCAAGACTAACGCCATGTTACCAAACGGGTTCCGGTGCAGAACTGACCTTTCGCTTCTGCAGTCAAAGACATGGATCAGCTGGGCCATTACCAGGGTTGAAAAAGCGACAGTCTGTGCTTTCATCAGCTGATCCGGGTGCTCGTGCAGAGCGGTCCAGAAAGCAAGAATCGTTACGATTCCAATCATGAAACCCCTGGAAACGATCTTCCATCCAAGCCCTCTTGAGAATACCCCTTCATTGGGCTTCCTCGGAGAGCGTTTCATTACATTATCTTCCGCAGGATCGATACCAAGGGCCATTGCCGGCAGACCGTCTGTTACGAGGTTTACCCATAAGATCTGGATGGGCACAAGCGGCATCGGCATCGACAAGATCATGGCGAACAGCATGACGAGGATCTCACCTACATTTGAAGCCAGCAAGTATCGGATAAACTTCCTGATGTTTTCGTAAATATTTCTTCCTTCCTCGATCGCTGCACGAATGGTTGAAAAATTGTCATCACTTAAAACGAGTGAGGATGCCTCCTTGGCCACGTCTGTTCCCGTTATACCCATCGCGATTCCAATGTTGGCAGATTTTATTGCCGGTGCATCGTTAACCCCGTCCCCTGTCATCGCGACGATATGCCCTCTTTTTTGCAGAGCTTTGACAATCTTAAGCTTATGTTCAGGTGAGACCCTGGCATAAACAAAGATGTTTTCTGCTTCCCTTACCAGGTCATCATCTGACATGACCGATAAAGCCGCACCATCAATAACTTTCCCTCCCTGTGGCAGGATGTTCAACTGTCTGGCGATGGCACTTGCGGTAACGACATGGTCACCGGTAATCATAACGGTTTTAATCCCTGCTTCATGGCATCGGTCGATACTCTCTTTCACTTCTTCTCTTGGGGGATCTATCATTCCTTGAAGACCGATGAACGTCAGATGGTTTTCTGCCGACGGTCCTGCGGCAGCTCTGTCTTTTGTATGCAGTGGCTTGTAGGCAACGGCAATGGTTCTCAGTGCCTGGCTTCCGAGACCCAGGATCGCCTCTTTAATCTGTTCGGTATGCTGCTGTTTTAACAGCTGCCGCTTTCCATCCCATAATACATAATCACTTTTTTCCAGAAGGACATCTGGTGCTCCTTTAGTGATTAAAAAAATCTCGTTGTTTTGGTTGCGGACGATTACACTCATCATTTTTCTTGCCGAGTCAAACGGAACCTCGTCCAAAATTTCAACCGAACGGAGAATGTTATCTTTCATCAGCCCTGCTTTTGCTGCGCTGATCAGCAATGCGGTTTCTGTAGGATCACCCATGATGCTGCCAGAATCCGTAAGTTCAGCATTGTTGCAGATCGCGCCGTATGAAAGAAGCTGAAGCAGCCCCTCATGCTGATCGATTCTCGTCTTTTGCCCGTTTCTTATAAATTCTCCTGCAGTATCATAACCGCTTCCTGTTACATTCCATGTCGTTCCTTCACTCCACAAATGAGTGACCGTCATTTTGTTCTGAGTCAACGTTCCCGTTTTATCGGAACAGATGACAGTGGCACAGCCCAGAGTCTCGACCGAAGGAAGCTTTCTTACGATGGCTCTGCGCTTAATCATCTTCTGAACCCCAAGCGCCAGGGCGATCGTTACAATAGCTGGCAGTCCTTCAGGTATGGCAGCCACTGCAAGTGACACACCCGCCAGCACCATGCTGTATAAGTCATGTCCCCTGTACACGCCTGTAACAACAACAAGGACAGTCAAAAGCAAAGCGATGCCTATTAAAATCTTGCCAAGCTGCTCAAGCTTAAGCTGCAGAGGAGTTGCAAGCGTATCAGCATTCTGGATCAGATGGGCGATTTTTCCCATCTCCGTCGTCATTCCCGTCGCAATAACCACTCCAGTTCCGCTGCCCCTGGTCACCATCGTTCCCATAAAAGCCATGTTGGCCTGGTCACCAAGCGGCAATCCGCTTCCTTGGAGTGCCTCTCCCCGTTTTTGAACAGGAATGGATTCTCCTGTCAGTGCTGATTCCTCAATATAAAGGCCTCTAGCAGATACCATGCGGATGTCAGCACCGACCCGGTCTCCAGCTGAAAGCTTCACGATATCACCGGGAACGAGTTCTTTAGCAGAGATCGCCGTCCAGCTGCTGTTTCTCATAACGATCGCAGTTGGAGCAGACAGCTCACGCAGTGCAGTCAGTGACTTTTCCGCTTTTCGTTCCTGAATAAATCCTAATATTCCGTTCATGATCACGATCAGAATAATCGCAATGGCATCAAGATACTCTCCTAGCAAGCCTGACAATAACGTGGCGGCTAGAAGGACGAGCACCATGAAATCCTTGAATTGTGCGAAAAAAACGAGAATCGACGACGGTTTCTTTGCTTCCTGCAGCTGGTTATGTCCTGTTGTTTTCAGCTTTTTCTGGCTTTCCTTATCACTCAGGCCAGTCTGCAGGTTACTGTTGGTCAGGCGTTCAACATCTTCCTTTGATAGCTGATACCAATTCATTTCTCCACCTCTGCCTCATAACGTATATAGCCATTTATATGCAGGCATGTCCTCAATAATGCTATACTGATGAAGAGAGAAACAGAGGTGAAACTATGAGTTTTGATGGAATTGTTACAAGAGCAACAGCTTCAGAGATAAAAAAGACATTGCAATCCGGAAAGATTACAAAAATCTATCAGCCTGATAAAACAGACTTGCTGTTTACGATAAGATCCGGAGGAAAAAACCAAAAACTACTGTTATCCGCCAATCCTTCATTCAGCAGAGTTCAGCTGACCGCAAAATCGTATGATAACCCTGCAGTCCCACCCATGTTCTGCATGCTGCTAAGAAAGCATATGGAAGGTGCAGTCATCGAATCGATCGAACAGATTGATCTGGAAAGAATCATTCATATTAAAGTAAAAAACAGAGATGAGATCGGTGATATCGCCTATAAGACGCTGATCATAGAAATTATGGGAAGGCACAGCAATATTATTCTTGTAGAAGATAAGAACGGCACGATCATAGACTGCATCAAGCATATTCCCCCGTCACTGAACCGATACAGAACTTTGCTTCCCGGACAGAAATACTTATCTCCTCCGCCTCAGGAAAAACATTCTCCGCTTACAGAAAGTGCAGAAGGTTTTATACAAAAAATCAGATGGAACGAAGGTAAGATCGACCGTCAGATCGTGCAGCTTTACAGCGGAATCTCACCACAGATTGCCAGGGAGATAACGTTCCGTGCCGGACTGGCAACGAAAGAGACTCTTTCTGAAGCGTTCACCGCCATGATGGAGGAATTCAGGAACAACCGATATGCACCACAGATGTCTGTCTCAGATGGAAAGGAATACTTTTCGGTTACAGCTCTCTCCCATTTAAAGGGAGAAAGGAAGGATTTCGATACGGCTGGAGAGCTTCTGGACCGCTTCTATTACGGCAAATCCGAACGGGACAGAGTAAAGCAGCAAGCTGCAGATTTGGAAAAAATGCTGCATAACGAGCATGATAAAATTGCCAAAAAAATCAAGAAACTGAATGCATCTCTTTCAGATACAGAGAAAGCAGATAGATTTAAAGTCCTCGGTGAACTTTTGACAGCCCACCTTTATTTGGTGAAAAAAGGCCAAAAGAAAATTGAAGTGACGAATTTCTACGAAGAGGATCAGCCGAAGCTGGAAATTCCGCTTGATCCCCTGAAAGGTCCTTCTGAAAACGCTCAAGCTTATTTCAAAAAGTACACTAAACTTAAAAACTCGGTCGCTTATATTGAAGAGCAGCTGGAAAAAGCGAAAGAAGATCTTCTTTACTTCGAGAGTCTCATCCAGCAGATGGAGTCCGCATCTGTGAGAGATGTGGCAGGCATCCGGGAAGAATTAGAAGAGCAAGGGTATGTCAGAAAACGAAAACAGCAAAAGGCCAAAAAGAATGAAAAGCCTGTTCTAGAAACCTATCAATCAACAGATGGCATTACCATCCTTGTCGGCAAAAATAATAAACAGAATGACTATTTGACGTTTAAAGCCTCACGTCAAAATGAAACGTGGCTTCATACGAAAGACATTCCAGGTTCTCACGTCGTCATAAAGAGCGAGGAAGTTAGCGAAACAGCGCTCCTTGAAGCCGCAGGACTTGCCGCCTATTTTAGCAAAGCCAGGCATTCAGGCTCCGTTCCGGTGGATTATACGCTGATCCGGCACGTTAAAAAGCCATCAGGGGCCAAGCCGGGATTTGTGATCTACGACCAGCAGCAAACCCTTTATGTCACTCCAGATGAAGATCAACTGCTAAAATTAAAAAAATAACCAGGAGCTACCTGGTTATTTTTTTTGCAATGGTGATGATGGCCAATCCATCAAGCACTTCATGATGTGTGACCTCTTCAAGGCCGTTTGTTATAAGAAGAGAAGTCAGGCTATCTGATATGTATCGATGTCTCCTCGTTGAAACATTCGCCCACTTCAGCATGGCCGTTTGTTCAAACCCTGAAATGTTATGCTGCTTGCAATACTGAAAAGCTTCCATCTGATTCATTTTTTCTGATGGATTCAGCATAGCCAGCGTTCCGCCTGGTTTCAGGACTCGGATCATCTCCTTGATGCCCACTTCCGGTTCAGGAAGGAGAAACAGGACACACGTTGATAAAGCCACGTCAAATGATTCATCACCAAACGGCAGATCACATGCATCGCCGATCAAAAACTCCCCCTTCTTGCTGCGGTTATGAAAGAAGAAATTTTGCGTGCTGGCTTTTATCATTTCCGATGACAGATCAATACCTGTAAGCTTGTCGGCTTCATCTGCGCCGCGAAGCAGCAGTCTTCCTGTTCCACATCCGACATCAAGAACCTTTTTATCTCTCCACGATCCTGTTTTCTCCTTTAATGTATCATGGATTCCGCCGAGCCAGGTGGTTCGTGCCATGCTATCGAAAAAAGAGACCAATTCATCGAATTCTTCACCGTTCATCTTCCTCAATCAGAAGCGCTCCTTCCATTCTCCCGCTATGCGTTTTGAAGCCAGTTCTCCGGATTTTCTTTCCAAGAGAGCAAATACGAGAGATCATCTTTAGAAATATAGCCTTCCACAGAGGCTGTTTCTATTAATGTACTAAAATCGGTGAGAGTTTGCACGTTTATGTTGTTGGCTGCCAGATTATCCGCCCCTTTGGCAAGTTCGTAAGAAAAGACCGCAACAACTCCAAGTACATTGCAGCCTGCTTCCCTAAGTGCCTGAACGGCAGTAATGACGCTCCCTCCAGTTGAAACCAGATCTTCGACCACTACCACGTTCATTCCGGCTTCCGCTTTCCCTTCGATCTGTTTGCCTTTTCCGTGAGACTTTGCACTGCTCCTCACATAGCTCATCGGAAGGTCAAGACGGTCTGCAAGCAGTGCCGCATGCGGAATCCCGGCTGTTGCTGTTCCCGCGATCATGTTCGTTTCCGGAAAATGCTCTAGAACAAGGTTCTTCAATCCTTCTGCGATCTCATTGCGCACGTTTGGATAGGAGAGTGTCAGGCGGTTGTCGCAATAGATAGGAGATTTCATTCCAGATGACCAAGTATACGGATGTTCCACCGAAAGTGTAACGGCTTCAATGGAAAGCAGGTCTTTAGCGATTTGTTTTTTCATGTAAAATCCCCCATTCTTTTTCGATATTTACGTATGTTTGCAATGGATCAAGAGACCCGGTAATGCTTCTTCCCACCACAATGTAATCAGATCCTAGCTCTTTGGCTACTGCAGGGTCAGCGGTTCTCTTCTGATCGTTCTTATCATCATCTTTAAGCCTGATCCCGGGAGTTACGGTTAGAAATTCTTGTCCGCAGACCCTCTTGATGTGCGGCACCTCAAGCGGTGAACAGACCACGCCATCAAGCCCGCTTTCTTTCGCAAGCTTTGCATAATGGCTGACCGCCCACTCCATGGATTCGCCGATCAGCAATTCATCCTTGAGCATCTGTGACGATGTACTGGTTAACTGGGTCACCGCGATGCAGAGAGGACGCTTTTCTGGACCTGCTACAGCTTCCAGCCCTTCGATGGCACCTCTCATCATTTCTCGCCCCCCGGCTGCATGAACGTTTACCATATCGACTCCGAGAGCGGCAATTCGTTCCATCGCTTTTCGGACCGTTGTCGGAATATCATGAAGCTTTAAATCAAGAAAGATCCGGAACTTTTTTTCTTTCAGATAAGAGACCAGTTGAGGTCCCTCTCCATAGAACAGCTCCATCCCAACTTTTACCCAGGCCTCTTGCCCTTCAAATGGTTCAATAAACGCTTCTACTTCTTTTTTACCCGGAAAATCTAGCGCGATAATGACGGGACTTCGCATTCCCTCCAGCTCCCTCCGATTATTTCTCTGATATGGCTGACGTTCATTTTCTCAAGCAATTCCGGCAATTGTGAGATAATATCCGGGCAGATGAACGGATCTACAAAGTTCGCCGTTCCGACCGCGACTGCAGAAGCACCGGCCAGCATGAATTCGATCACATCCTCCGCACAGCTGACGCCTCCCATTCCAATGATCGGGATGGATACCGCCTGGCTCACCTCATGGATCATGCGGATCGCCACTGGCTTGATCGCTGGTCCTGACAACCCGCCAGTTTTATTGGCTAAAATCGGTTTTCGTGTTTTCAAATCGATTCTCATACCTAAAAGCGTGTTGATCATTGAAAGACCATCCGCCCCAGCTTCCTCTACCGCTATTGCCATCTCGGCAATATTGGCAACGTTTGGAGACAATTTAACATACACCGGCTTGGACGAGACGGCTTTCACTCTTTTTGTCAGTGCGGCTGCTGTTCTCGCGTCCGTTCCAAACTGAATGCCGCCTTCTTTTACGTTCGGACATGATATATTCAGCTCCAAAACAGAGACTTGAGGATGGCTGGACATCTTCTCTGCGACTTCACAGTAATCTTCTTCTGTTGATCCAGCGATATTGGCAACGATCGGAAGGTCATACGATTTAAGAAAAGGCAGTTCTTTTTCCATGATTTGATCCACACCAGGATTCTGCAATCCTATCGCGTTGAGCATCCCGCTATGGGTTTCGGCCACCCTTGGTGTAGGATTGCCGAACCTCGCTTCAACGGTAGCTGCCTTAATGGCAGCAGCCCCAAGGACTGACAGATCATAAAATCCTGCATATTCACGGCCGAATCCAAAACATCCTGAAGCAGGCATGATCGGATTCTTCATTTTTAAACCTGGCAGACTTACCTCAAGACGTTTCATAATACCACCTCACCAATCGGGAATACCGGACCATTGCTGCATACTTTCACATAGTCTGAGGGAAGCCCTCCATTCACATGGCAAACACAGGCGAAACAAGCTCCGATTCCGCAGCCCATCCGTTCTTCTAAAGAGAAGTAACCATCAGCTGAAGGCACCTGCTGTTCCAAAGCTTTTAGCATTACAGTGGGTCCGCACGAAAACAGCAGGTCATAATGTAAATCTTTGTTTTTTATCACATTTGTTACAAACCCTTTAGTCCCTTGAGATCCATCCACCGTTGAAACATATGCTTCTCCTAGCTCGGCGAATTTCTCACTGTAAAATCCGTCTTCTGCAGATTGGAATCCAAGTATGGATATCACATTGATTCCTTGGCTGCGCAGTTTTTTTGCCAGATAGTACAAGGGAGGCACACCGATACCCCCGCCGACAAGCAGCGCTGTCTGTCCTTGGGAGAGCTCGTCCAGAGGAAACCCGTTTCCTAACGGTCCGAGAAGGTCGATCTTCTCGCCCTCCTTTTTTTGGCTGAGCAAAGCGGTACCCGTGCCCTCTTTGCGGTAAAGCATCGTCACGGTCCGGCTATCCAGGTCCACATCACAGATAGAAATCGGCCTTCTGAGCAAAGGCTGAAATGTGTCAGTGACTCGTATGTGGACAAACTGGCCGGGAGAAGTCATTTCCTTAACAACATTTCCCTGTACTTTCAGTTCAAAAATGTGACGAGCAATCTCCTTCTGAGAAACTACTTCTACCAGTTCCTTTTTCATATGAGAACACGATCCTTTTCAAAGGCTGGCATTTGTCTGGCTGTAAAGGTCAAGGACTCAAGGACACCAAGCAAGGCTTCTGCAGTATCAAGACTTGTTAAACACACCACTCCGTTTTCGGACGATTCTCTTCGTATGCGGAATCCATCGCGTGCAGGAACTTTTCCTTTCGTCAGCGTGTTGACCACAAATTGCGCTTCGCCCTGGCGGATCACATCAAGCAGGTTTCTTTCCTTGCTTCCGATCTTGTGAACAACCGTCACAGGGATCTGCTGCTCTTGCAAATAGTTCGCTGTTCCTTCTGTCGCCATGATCGTATAGCCGATTTCGTAGAAACGCTTCATCAGGCGGAGCGCTTCTGGTTTGTCTTTATCTGCTACGGTGAACAGTACAGATCCATATGTTGGCATTTTCATTCCTGAAGCCACAAGTCCTTTATATAGCGCCTTTTGCAGCGTGGTATCTCTTCCCATCACTTCTCCAGTGGACTTCATCTCCGGACTTAAGTACGTATCCACCCGGCGCAGTTTGGCAAAAGAAAACACGGGTACTTTAACGAAAACTTCTTCTTTTTCTGGAGCATATCCTGTTTCGTAGCCCAGTTCTTTCAGTGGTGTTCCAAGAATCACTTTGGTTGCCAGGTTGGCCATCGGAATACCTGTAATCTTGCTCAAGAAAGGTACCGTTCGGCTTGATCTTGGATTGACTTCCAATACATAGACCTCTTCGCCATGCAGCACGAACTGGATGTTAAGAAGTCCGATGATTCCGAGGCCTCTTGCCATTGAGATCGTACGTTCGATAATTTTATCTTTCTGTTCAGGCGTCAATCGCTGAGGCGGATAGACGGCAATGGAGTCACCGGAGTGAACGCCCGCACGTTCGATGTGCTCCATTATTCCTGGAATGAATACATCATCTCCATCGGATATCGCGTCAACTTCTACTTCTTTGCCCTCAAGGTAACGGTCGATCAAGACAGGATGTTCAGGATTTACTCTCACCGCATTCTCCATGTATTGAAGAAGTTCTTTTTCTTTATAGACGATCTCCATCGCTCTGCCTCCCAGAACGTAGGACGGCCTAACGAGGACCGGATAGCCGATTCTCTCTGCAATAACCTGTGCTTCTTTGACAGAAAACGCTGTTTCTCCTTCCGGCTGAGGAATGTTCAGTTCTTTCATCGCCTGTTCAAACCGGTCTCTGTCTTCTGCTCTATCCATGTTGTCAAGTGAGGTTCCAAGGATGGCTACCCCTCGCTCATGCAAAGCATCCGCAAGATTGATGGCCGTCTGCCCGCCAAACTGGACAATCACTCCCTTTGGATTTTCTTGATCGATGACATGCATCACGTCTTCAACGGTTAACGGTTCAAAATAAAGCTTATCCGATGTACTGAAGTCTGTGGACACTGTTTCTGGATTGTTATTGATGATGATTGCTTCATAGCCGGCTTCTTTGATCGCCCAGACCGTGTGCACGGTCGCATAGTCGAATTCGATGCCCTGACCGATCCGGATCGGCCCGGAACCGAGAACAAGGACGCTTTCTCTTTCTGTTCGTAACGATTCATTTTCTTCACCGTATGTTCCATAGTAATATGGCGTTTCAGACTCAAACTCTGCCGCACATGTGTCTACCATCTTGTACACAGGCTTGATATCCTTCTTCATTCTAAGTTCATAGATTTCTTTCTCAGGCATGTTCCAGGCTTTCGCCAGCCATACGTCGCTGAAGCCCTTTTCTTTTGCGGCACGCAGCAATCCTAAATCACCAACTTTGTTAAGCACTTTCTGCTCAAGGTCAATGATTCCTTTGATCTTTTCAAGGAAGAAAACATCGATCTTCGTCAGCTCCCAAATGTCCCTTACCGTCATTCCGATTCTGAAACCTTGCGCGATATGGTATAAACGCTCATCGTCTGCGCTGACCAGTACTGGGATCAATTCTTCTCTTGTCTGCTTCGGATTGCTGATTTCAAGATGATAGCATTTTGTTTCAAGCGAGCGGACCGCCTTCAGCAATGACTCTTCCAAATTCCTTCCGATCGCCATCACTTCTCCCGTTGCTTTCATCTGGGTACCGAGCTTTCGGTTTGCTCCTTCAAATTTATCAAACGGCCATCTCGGAATCTTTGTTACGATGTAATCTAGTGCCGGTTCAAAACTTGCGTAAGTGGAGCCTGTGACCGGGTTTTTGATCTCATCCAGTGTGTAGCCGACAGCAATTTTAGCTGCGATCTTGGCAATGGGATAACCTGTTGCTTTTGAGGCTAGCGCAGACGACCGGCTTACCCTTGGATTTACTTCAATAATGTAATAGTTGCTGCTGTCAGGATCGAGAGCAAGCTGGACATTGCATCCTCCCTCTATCTTTAATGCCTGAATAATCTTGAGAGAAGCGTTTCTTAAAAGCTGGTAATCTCTGTCGCTCAGCGTCTGGCTTGGTGCAACTACAATTGAATCCCCGGTATGGATGCCGACAGGATCGATGTTTTCCATGTTGCAGACAACGATGGATGTGTCGTTGCTGTCACGCATCACTTCATACTCAATTTCTTTGAATCCGGCAATGCTCTTTTCAAGCAAGACCTGGTGTACAGGGCTGGCAAGCAAGCCGCTCGTTACGATTTCTTTCAATTCCTCTTCATCACTGGCAATTCCCCCGCCTGTCCCACCGAGGGTGAAAGCTGGGCGAATGATCACGGGATAGCCGATTTCTGCCGTAAATGCTGCTGCCTCTTCATACGTACGGATAATCTCGCTCTCCGGCACCGGTTCGTTCAGTTCATTCATCAGCCCTCTGAAAAGTTCACGATCTTCTGCCTGTTGAATGCTTGAAAGTGTTGTTCCAAGCAGTTCCACATTGCATTCTTCAAGAATGCCGCTCTCTGACAATTCCACAGCAAGGTTTAAGCCTGTCTGTCCGCCAAGTGTGGCTAAAAGTCCATCTGGGCGTTCCTGGCGGATAATCCGGCTGACAAACGGAACCGTAAGCGGCTCTATGAAAACTTTGTCTGCCATCGAGGTATCGGTCATGATGGTCGCCGGATTGGAGTTGACAAGGATAACTTCATAGCCTTCTTCTTTTAACGCCTGGCAAGCCTGTGTACCGGCATAATCAAACTCTGCAGCTTGTCCAATGACGATCGGACCTGATCCGATCACAAGTATTTTTTTAATGTCTAAGCGTTTAGGCATATTTCTTTCCCCTCTTCCTTGGTAGTTTCCATCATGTTCATGAACTTTTCAAACAGCGGATTGGCATCCATAGGCCCTGGTGAGGCTTCTGGATGGTATTGCACTGAAAATGCGGGTTTTACTTTGTGTCCCAATCCTTCGACAGTTCCGTCATTGACAGCGGTATGCGTTAATCTAAGCTCCGTTCCGGCAAGGGTTTCGGGGCTGACTGTATACCCGTGGTTCTGTGCCGTCATTGTTATTTTTCCTGTCTGAAGGTCTTTTACAGGATGGTTTGAGCCGCGATGGCCAAATTTCAGTTTTTCTGTATTTGCTCCCATTGCCAGCGCGAACAGCTGGTGGCCTAAGCAGATCCCAAACAGCGGGATTTCTTCTTCCAGAATGCTGGTGATCATATGAAGGGCTTCCGGCACATCCTTAGGGTCTCCAGGGCCATTGCTTAAAAGAATACCGTCTGGATTCAGCAGTAAGATCTCCTCTGCTGTTGTATTGTAGGGAACCACAACCACATCGCAGCTGCGCTGTGACAGTTCTCTTAAGATCCCGCTTTTTGCCCCATAATCCACTACGACGACCCTTCGTCCTGTGTTTGGGAGATGATAAGGTGTTTTCGTAGAAACAGATTGAACATGGTCCGTTTTAAGCGGTGCAGATTTAAGCTCTTCTACGATAGCAGCTGTATCAGCCTCAGCTGAAGCAATCTTGCCTTTCAGCGTTCCATGTTTCCGGATTAAACGAGTTAGCTTTCTTGTATCGATTCCCATTAGGCCCGGTATATTTTTTGCTTTTAACAGTTCGTCAAGCGTCCCGAGGGACTGATAGTGGCTGGGCATTGAACACGCTTCGTTGACGATCAGTCCGTGAACAGCAGGTGAGATGGATTCAAAGTCCTGGCGGTTAACGCCGTAGTTTCCGATCATCGGGTATGTCAGTGTCACGATTTGTCCGCAATAGGAAGGGTCGGACAAGATCTCCTGATAGCCCGTCATCCCTGTATTAAAGACAACTTCGCCTTCCTGATCGATTGCACTTCCAAATCCATCTCCGTGAAATACGGTACCGTCTTCTAAAACCAGAATCCGTTTCATGCGTTTACACTCTCCTTTTCATACTTAAAGCTGCCTTCTACAATCGTAAGTACGGGCCATCCTTTGCAGCTCCAGCCTGCAAACGGTGTATTCTTTCCTTTTGAAACAAAGTTTTCAGGATCTATTTTTTCTTCATGATTTAAGTCGATCACCGTCAGGTCCGCCTCCGCTCCAATCTCCAATGTTCCGTAAGGAAGATTGAACGAATCAGCTGGCTTCCGCGTAAACCCGTCAACCAGTTCCTGCAGGGTCAAAACTCCCTTTTGAACAAGATTGGTGTATAGAAGCGGGAAGGCTGTTTCCAGACCAACGATACCGAAAGGAGCAAGTTCCATTCCCTGGTCTTTCTCATCTTTGCTATGAGGCGCATGATCAGTCGCCAGAAAATCAATAACCCCGGATTTATAGGCTTCAATCAGCGCTTTTCTGTCTTCATTTCCTCTCAGCGGAGGATTCATCTTATAATTCGTGTCTAATCCTGGTATATCTTCATCACACAATAGCAAGTGATGCGGAGTTACTTCAGCTGTTACTTTGATTCCTGCTGCCTTCGCATCTTTTATCACACGAACAGACTCTTTCGTACTCACATGGCAGACGTGATAGCGGGCTCCAGCTGCCTCTGCCAAAAGAACATCCCTGGCAATTTGAACCGCTTCGCATACGGAAGGGATTCCATTTAGTCCATGTTTTTCTGCAAAATCTCCTTTATGTACCGATCCTTTATGGATCAGTGTGTTCTCTTCACAGTGAGCAACGATAACCGCATCGCTCTGTTTAGCCAGCCTCATCGCCTGAAGCATCATGTCCGCCGACTGGACACCTACTCCATCATCTGTAAAGGCAAACGCACCTTTGTTTTTTAACGCTTCAAAATCAGTAAGTTCCTTGCCTGCCTGCCTGGTTGTGATCGAAGCATATGGAAGGATACGAACTGAAGCTGTCTCTTTGATCTTTTCATTCACCCATTGAAGCTGTGCAGCGTTGTCAGGCACCGGTTTAGTGTTCGGCATGGCGGCAACTGTCGTAAATCCTCCTCTTGCAGCTGCTTTTGTTCCTGTTTCAATCGTTTCTTTATGTTCTCCGCCAGGCTCCCGCAAATGGACATGGAGATCGATAAGTCCCGGAGTAACCAGGTTCCCTGACACGTCAATCACCTTATGGCCTTCTTCAGGGAGTGACTCGCCCAGATCTGCTATTTTTGTATCCTCGATTAAAATGTCCTGTACTTTTAAACCATTTGTCCCAGTCAGTACTTTACCACCCTTTAACAAGATGCCCATTCTTTGTTTCCTCCTTTGAATTGGTTTCCAGCGCCCATTTAAGAACCGCCATTCTGACAAAAACTCCATTGTTCATCTGCTTAAAAATTCTTGAACGATCACATTCCACAAGTTCGTCGGCAATCTCTACTCCCCGGTTTACAGGGGCGGGATGCATGATGATGGCATGGTCTTTCATTCTTTTTTCCCGTTTAACGGTCAATCCGTACTTTTCGTGATACTGATCAGCCGTCATGCTGCTCTTGTTATCATGGCGTTCGTGCTGAATCCGCAGCAGCATGAGTACATCTGCTGTTTCAACCGCTTCATCCATCGTAAGATAGCCATTCTCACCCAGTTCACTGTCATACCATTCTCTCGGTCCTGAAAAATAAACTTTTGCGCCTAGACGAACTAGAATTTCCGCATTGGATTTCGCAACACGGCTATGCCTGATGTCACCGACGATAACTACCTTTAACCCCTGCAGGACGATGAATTCCTGCTGGATGGTGAGCAAGTCAAGCAATGACTGGGTAGGATGGTTTCCGCATCCGTCACCTGCATTGATGATCGGAATTCCTACTCTGCCGGCCAGTTCATCAAAGTACCGGTCTTTACTGTGCCGGATAACTGCGGCAGCCGCACCGATTTCTTCAAGTGTTCTGACCGTATCGTAAAGAGTTTCCCCTTTTTGGGTGCTCGAGAAGGCGCAGTCAAGGTTTAATACATCCAGTCCTAATTTCCGTTCGGCTGCTTCAAAGCTCATTCTCGTTCTCGTGCTCGGTTCAAAAAACAGGTTGGCTGTGAACGTCTGGCCTTCCGGCTGCCATCGCTCTCCTTTGGCAAACGCGTGTGCATCATGCAGGATCTGTTCGATCTCTAGAACTGACAGATCTTTCATCGTGAGTAAATTTTTCATAGTATCAGCTCCTTTTGAATTTTTCCTAAAAAAACACCCTGACGTTTTCTTGTCAGGGTGCAGCCAGATTTGAAGAAGCGTATACGCACTTCAAACTGGTTCACCCTTCTAAGCCTCTCGGACTCATTTAAAAGGTGTTCATTATGCAGCTGGGTCGTTTTCAGATACTCCGAACATCTTATTCAGTAGTTCAGAATCATCTTCTCGTCCTGGAAGGACAAGGTTTAAGAACACACCGATCAAAGTGGCCAGCGCCATGCCAGTGATCTGCAGAGTTTCACTAAATTGGAGGACCGCTCCCCCGATCCCTGTAACAAGGATGACGGAAGAGATGATCAGATTTCGTTTGTTTCCAAAATCAATTTGATTATCAATCAGCATCCTGAGCCCCGATGAAGCAATGATCCCAAAGAGAAGGATGGAAACACCGCCCATGACCGGTGTTGGTACAGAGCTGATAAGTGCAGTGACCTTTCCTGAAAACCCGAAGCAGATGGCCGTCACTGCCGCTCCCCCGATAACAAAAACGGAGAACACTCTCGTGATGGCCAAGACTCCTATGTTTTCACCATATGTGGTCACTGGGGGTCCACCTATGAAAGAACCGATCATTACCCCGATGCCGTCACCGAGGATGGAGCGATGCAGACCTGGTTTTTCTAAAAAGTTTCGGCCGACAACCTTGCTCAGTACAAGCTGATGCCCGATATGCTCGGCGATTGTAACTGTAGCCACCGGCATCATGATAAATGCGATCGACCAGGAAAAATGCGGTGTGTAGGATACAAACGGAAACATGAAGTCAGGTGCATCGATGAGACTAGCTTGCTTTACTTTCGACAAATCCACCATCCCCCTAGCAAAGGCAAAGAGATATCCGGCGATGATACCGATCAGGATGGGAATGATTCCAAAGATTCCTTTTAAATACATCGAGCAAACGATCGTGACAGCCAGTGTGAACAAAGCTACTGAAAAGTAGGACAAGCTATACTCGTTTGTATGTGGATTGTTCATTGCCATTTTAACTGCTGTATTGGCGAGCCCCAGTCCAATAACGATAATGACAGGACCGACTACAACGGGGGGCATAATTCTCATCAACCATTTCAACCCGCTTGTTTTAATGATCAAAGCTACTGCTCCGTAAACAAGCCCGGCAAGAAAGCTTCCGACCATCGCGGCTTCAGGTCCGCCCAGCATTTTAACGGAAATGATTGGAGTGATGAACGCAAAGGATGAACCAAGGTAAGCGGGAATCTGGCCTTTTGTCACCAGCAAGTAAGCCAATGTTGCCAAACCGCTTGAGACCAGTGCGACCCCTGGATCCAGTTTAACCAGGAATGGTACAAGAACCGTAGCACCGAACATGGCAAATAGGTGCTGCAGGCTTAACGTCAGCCATTGGTGAATTTTCGGTACTTCACGCACATCCAGTATGGCATGGCGTGTTTCCTGTTGATCTGTATATTCATTATTTTTGTTTTTATCCATAAAAAATACCTCCTTTGCAAGTGAAGGAGGTTGTGCTGAATACACAGGTCTGCCTATTTGTGCAGCCTGTCTATCCATACCTCCCTTGCTAGTCTCTCTGGACTCGATTTAAAGGGACGTGCGCTATTTATTGTTTTCGTGGATGGATACTTCATCAGCTCCATCGACCTCTGCTAAGGAAGCAGAAATGATTTCATTATTTGATGTTGGTACATTCTTGCCGACATAATCAGCCCTTATCGGCAGTTCGCGGTGGCCTCTGTCGATGAGGACAGCCAGCTGGATCGAAGCAGGGCGGCCGATGTCCATGACGGCGTCCATCGCCGCTCTTACCGTTCTGCCTGTGAACAGAACATCATCCACCAATATTACTTTTTTATTGGCAATATCCACAGGAATATCCGTTCCTTTTAATTCAGGTTCAAGATTCTCGGTCTTAACTTTAAGGTCGTCACGGTAAAGGGTGATATCGATGTCTCCCACCTTGACTGGCTTCCCCTCAATGTTCTGAATTCGTTCTGCAAGGCGCTTCGCCAAATATTCACCTCTTGTTTTAATGCCTACCAGGACCACATTTTCAATTCCTTTGTTCCGTTCAATGATCTCATGAGCAATCCTTGTCAGTGCCCGGCGGATCGCCTGATCATCCATAATGACTGCCTTTTGCATGACTTGTCACCTTCTTTTTTGTTCGTTAATGCTTATCCTTTAAGCGGCCCATAAAAAATCCCCTCACCGTATGGGCGAGAGGACATAGTTAGGCCTGCAGCCTAAATCCGTTTCCTTCTCAGCCTCACGGGACTGTTGTTAAAGGACTATTCATTTGACCTTATTATTACAGAAAGGAAGGACGCTGTCAACCCATTTTCCGTCGAAGATTGTCGAGCAGCTGTTCCATATCTTCTGGAAGAGGAACTTCAAATTCCATATATTCCTTTGTGCGAGGATGTTCAAAACCGATCAAACCTGCATGGAGGGCTTGTCCATTGATATCAAGCGTCTTTTTGGGGCCATATTTCGGATCTCCTGCAAGAGGAAAACCGATATATTTCAGATGCACACGAATCTGGTGTGTTCTGCCTGTTTCCAGCTGGCATTCAACAAATGTGAAATCATTGAACTTTTCCAGAACATTAAAATGGGTTACCGCATCTCTGCTGTTTTCATCCGTAACCGTCATCTTTTGGCGGTCACTTTTATCACGCCCGATCGGTGCATCAATGGTTCCCTTGTCGTGAGGCATGACGCCATGAACAATGGCTTTGTATTTCCGTGTCGTAGTCTTTGCTTTTAGCTGGCTCACTAAAGATTCATGGGCCATATCATTTTTAGCAACCATCAAAAGACCTGTGGTATCTTTGTCAATACGATGGACGATGCCAGGCCGAAGAACTCCGTTTATACCTGATAAATCCTTGCAATGGGCCATGAGACCATTAACGAGAGTACCTGAATAATTTCCAGGAGCCGGATGAACCACCATTCCTCTTGGCTTATTCACGACTAGCACGTCGAAATCCTCATAGACAATATCAAGATTCAATTCTTCTGCTTCAACATCCAAGATTGTCGGTTCGGGAATCGTGATGGAGATAATATCCCCTGCACTGCATTTGTAATTGGTCTTGACCGTTTTGCCGTTGACCGTTACCATGCCCTCCTTCACCCAATTTTGGACTTGAGACCGCGACCAGTCTGATTCAATGGAAGTTACCACCTTATCAATTCGCTCAGACTGTTGTTCTTCCTCTATTTTAACCTCGATGTGCTCCATTCATGTTCTCCTTCTTATTCTTGCTTTCCATTAATGTTTGAATAAATATTAGTATGACACCAATAACCAGTGCGGAATCGGCCACATTGAATATCGGATAGTTATAGTTCGATATCTTGACGTCTAGGAAGTCAACGACCTCTTTCCTGATGATACGGTCTAAAAAGTTCCCGGTTGCTCCCCCGAGCACAAGACCAAGCGCTGTTCGCAGCAACGGCTGATGTTTAGCGTGCTTCTGCATATAATAGATGACCGCAGCGATAACAGCGATCGTAATGATGACAAAAAACCACATCTGATTTTGCAGAATACCGAAGGCAGCTCCTCTGTTCCGATGTGAGGTTATGTAAAAAACATTTTCTATGACCGTAATACTTTGTCCATAATGCATGTTTTTAACGATCCACCATTTTGTCACCTGGTCGAGGCCAAGCACCAAAAGTGCAAGAAGATAATAGTACACTTTGTTTCCTCCGATTCCTAAGTTTATACTTTCAAATTTTAGCACAGGCTGAAGGCCAAGCACAATCCAAAGACTAAATTATTTAGCTTATCATCGCCATAAGCATCAGTATGCAGAAAAGGGGCTGTCCTGAAAGTCGAAAATTGACCTTCAGGAGCTCCTTTGACGTGAAAAATCTTCAATGAAAAGTTGATTGGAGTGCAAGGTGCGAGACTCCTGCGGGACTAGCGTGACAGGTGAGACTCCCGCAGGCTCTTGCGCCAAGAGGCTCACCGCACGCCCCGCGGAAAGCGAGCAGCCTGGAGCGGAGATCAACAGCTACCAGACTTCTTGGACAGCCCCTTTCAGCTACTCACACTCATGT
Organism: Fictibacillus sp. WQ 8-8; assembly: GCF_024494405.1. Taxonomy (NCBI): domain Bacteria; kingdom Bacillati; phylum Bacillota; class Bacilli; order Caryophanales; family Fictibacillaceae; genus Fictibacillus; species Fictibacillus sp. WQ 8-8. The sequence goes on along the minus strand of NZ_JAMXKG010000003.1, from coordinate 623,382 downwards.
ATCTCTTTTTGCTTCTGAACTTTGCTTCCATAGATGATGAAACGGACAGGACGAGGCTGCCGTCTCATCATCCCTTAAATAATATTGTTTCCATTCTTTATTTTCGGCATCTCCATACTTTTTTAATTCAGGGTGGATTGGAGCGGTATCATAGGTTGACAGTCGATCCCTGATCCATTCAGACATCTTTTCTGCCTTTCTCTGGTCTTCATTGAAACAGGAAAGCACCCACCTCGGTGTAAGAGCGAGCATAAAAAAGGGAAAGTAACGGCTGTACCTTTTCACATGTGCGGGTGTTCCGCAAAATACGAAATATTGTTCCAATCCATAACAAAACTCCCAGGTAGCATCCTCTGGATCATTTGAAATATGTGCCGGCCAAGGTTTTTTGTCAAGCGATGAAGTTCTTTTCATCAAGTCCCAAAAAACTTCTTCGTACGTATTTACCGTTTGATACTCTTCAGGATGAGCCGGATCATTATTAAAGAAAACAACAAGAGCCGAATAAAGGCCGGTTTCACGGGAGCACTTTCCATATGAATCCAGCAGTTCTGCAAAGGCTTCAGAAGCTTCCCTGCTTTCTGGACGGGGTGCGAAACCATAACGGATATGGCCGAGCTGATACCCTTGAATGGCGGGAATGCAGGGAAATTTAAGTTCATGATTCGTCATCTTGCTATGAAAAGCATGGAATGCATTCCTTTTCCAATCGTCAAGCAGTACAGATGCACTCTCCTTGTCATATAACCGTTCCATACTCAGCCTCCTTGCTTTTACATTATTTCAAAGCAAGTGGTTAGGTGAATGTCCATACAAAAAGCAGAAAATAGCCTAAAAAAAAGCCGTCCTCCTCAAGCCGCAATGATTGCGTCGTCAGAAAGACAGCTATTCTTTATTCACTATTTAGTTTTCATAATTTTTAGTTACAATCTCTGCACACGATGCACAAAGTGTAGGGTGTTTTTCATCAGAACCAACTTCTGGTGTTACAACCCAGCAGCGCTCACACGTTTCGCCTTCAGCAGGCTTAACAGAAACCGCCAAGTGATCATATTTTACTGCCCTTTCAGGAGCATCATCTCTAAAACCGCCAATCACTGCCTCTGAAACAATAAACAGTTTATTAAGGTCCTCTACATTTTCAAGCCAGCTCTTCACATTTTCTGCAGGATACAGGGTGATAGACGCTGTAAGGGACTTCCCGATTACTTTAGCATTTCTTGCTTCCTCAAGTGCTTTTAATACTTCATCACGAAGATCCATAAACAGATCCCAATCTTTCATCAATTGGTCTTCGCCAGGATAAGTGACAGAGTCCGGCATGGTTGTTAATTGAACACTTTCCTCTGTAACACCAGGAATGTAGTTCCAAACTTCGTCTGCCGTGTGGGCAAGAATTGGAGCTGTCAATTTTGTGATCGCCATCAGTGCTTCATAAAGTACGGTCTGTATGCTTCTGCGTTTAATATCGTCCTCTGACTGAATGTAGAGAGTATCCTTAGCAATATCAAGGTAGAATGATGACAGATCGATGGTACAGAAATTATGGATCGCGTTATAAACAGACAGGAACTGGTACTCATCATAAGATTTCTTTACCCGGTCGATCAGTTTATTGAGTTTAACGAGCATGTATTGATCGATCTTGCCAAGTTCTTCAAAAGGAACAGCGTTTACTTTCGGATCAAACCCATTAAGGTTTCCAAGCAAGAAGCGCAGTGTATTACGGATTTTGCGGTAAACTTCAGCTACTTGTTTCAAAATATCATCGGACACTCTGACATCTGCCTGATAGTCCACAGAAGATACCCATAGGCGGATAATGTCAGCGCCAAGCTGGTTCATGACTTTTATTGGATCCATTACGTTGCCGATGGACTTACTCATTTTTCTTCCTTCACCATCAAGAACAAAACCATGGCTAAGAACCGATTTGTACGGTGCCTTGCCTGTGATCGCTACTGATGTGGAAAGAGATGAGTTAAACCATCCGCGGTACTGGTCAGAACCTTCCAGATAGAGATCAGCCGGACGGCTTAGATCTTCGCGTTCTTCAAGAACACTCCAGTGAGAAGATCCAGAATCAAACCATACGTCCATGATGTCTGTTTCTTTAGAGAACCTGCCGTTCGGACTGTGATCAGACGTGAATCCTTCAGGAAGCAGTTCTTTTGCATCTCGTTCGAACCAAATATTCGATCCGTGTTCACGGAACAGTTTTACAACATGCGCGATTGTTTCTTCCGTCATGATCGGTTCACCGTTTTCTGCATAGAACACCGGAATAGGAACTCCCCATGCACGCTGTCTTGAAATACACCAGTCTTCACGGTCTTTGATCATGTTAAACAGTCTTGTTTCGCCCCAGTTAGGAATCCAGTTCACTTCTTTAATAGCGTCCAGCATCTCTTCACGCATTCCTTTAATAGAAGCGAACCATTGAGCAGTAGCCCTGAAGATTACCGGTTTTTTCGTTCTCCAGTCATGCGGGTATGAGTGGGTGATGAAGGACAGCTTTAAGAGCGCGCCAGCCTCCTCCAGCTTCTGTGTGATTGGCTTGTTAGCTTCATCATAAAACATGCCTTCAAATCCAGGAGCTTCACTTGTCATAACACCACGGTCATCGACTGGGCAGAGCACTTCTAGTCCGTATTTTTTACCGACAAGGAAGTCATCTTCCCCGTGTCCGGGTGCTGTATGGACACACCCAGTACCTGCATCAGTCGTGACATGTTCACCGAGCATGACGAGGGATTCACGGTCATAAAGAGGATGCTGTGCAACAACATGTTCAAGATCTTTACCTTTTACGGTTTTAGAAACCGTCACATTCGTCCATTCTAATTCTTTTTCCAGCTGCTCGACTAGCGCCTGTGCCACTAGAAGCTTTCTCCCCTCTGCCTCAACAACGACATAGTCAAGATCAGGATGAACGGAAATACCGAGGTTTGCCGGAATGGTCCATGGTGTCGTGGTCCAGATGACGATGCTTACGTCTTGATCAAGTACGTTTTTTCCGTCTTTCACCGGGAACGCAACATAGATAGATGCTGAACGTTTGTCATAATATTCGATCTCTGCTTCTGCTAATGCAGATTCAGATGATGGAGACCAATAAACAGGCTTCAATCCTTTGTAGATGAATCCTCTTTTCACCATTTCGCCAAATACTTCGATCTGACGGGCTTCATACGCTTTGTTCAGGGTGATGTACGGATTCTCCCAATCTCCGCGTACTCCCAGTCGTTTAAACTGATTCCGCTGGCGATCCACTTGTGTCAGAGCATATTCTTCACACCGTTTACGGAATTCTGCAACCGACATCTCTTTTCTTTTTACTTTTCCGCTCTTGGTTAAGGCGGTTTCAATTGGAAGGCCATGTGTATCCCAGCCAGGAACGTATGGTGCATGATAGCCTGTCATGGATTTATAACGGACGATCATATCTTTTAAGATCTTATTCTCAGCATGCCCTACATGGATATCTCCATTGGCATAAGGAGGCCCGTCATGAAGAATGAAGGAAGGTCGCCCTTTCGTATGTTCCTGCACTTTATTGTAAATATTCAGATCTTCCCATTTGGCTTGAACTTCCGGTTCACGCTGAGGAAGATTGCCCCGCATCGGAAATTCTGTTTTAGGCATTAATAACGTGTCTTTGTAATTCATATTTTTCCTCCTACATCTATCGAAAAAATCATTTCCAACTGCTCACATGCATACAAAAAGGCCTTCTCGTCACTGTGAAGGGACGAGAAGGCCACCCGCGGTACCACCCTAATAGGTTTCAAAATGAAAGAAACCCGCTTTGCAATCGTATCGTGAAAGAACGCCAGGCTTACTTAGTGCAGGTTCAGCCTGGAAACTCCGGGGTGATCTTCTGTACAGTCCATTTACCGGTCTTCCACCATCACCAGCTCGCTTACTTGAAAAATGGATTCTCTACATACTTTCCCTTTCATCGTTGCCAAAATATAATAATCTTTAAAGAATTATATGCTTAGGACGAAAAAACGTCAAGCGTTCTATTTCATCTCCAGTTCGTATTCTTCACCACGTTCTGCAGGCTGAAGAGCATCCCAATCCTCATTCTTCAGCATTTCCAGCTGAGCTTCGATGAGCATGCGGAAACGGGTGCGATAAACAGAAGACTGCTTTTTCAATTCTTCGATCTCCATCGCGATTTTTCGGGATTTAGCCAGCGATTCATTGATAATTCGGTCCGCGTTCTTTTCCGCTTCCTTTACGATCAGCCTTGCTTCTTTTGTTGCGCTTCGTTTAACTTCCTCGCCTGTTTCCTGAGCAACAAGAATAGATTTGTTCAATGTTTCTTCAATGTTTTTAAAATAGGAAAGCTTCTCTTCAAGCTTTTCTACGGTTTCTTCCAATTCTCTTCTTTCGCGGATCACTGATTCATAATCTTTAATTACTTGATCAAGAAAATCGTTGACCTCATCTTCATTATAACCCCGAAATCCCCGGGTAAACTCTTTATTATGAATATCCAATGGTGTTAAAGGCATTTCCGCCACCTCCGCTAATGATGCTTTCTATTAATTACCTAGTTTCGACAATTGTAATGCCAATCCTTCTAAACTGTATAATTTATTGTAAAACTCCGTACCTTACCCGCCATCTGTCTTTCTTTGTCTTACCTTCAACAGCGATCAGTTTGCTCCTGCCGTATCCTCTTAAAGATAAATAATCTCCAGGTTCAACTGGGAAAGACACTTCTTCAGTAACCCTCCAATTGACCTTTGCTTTCGACCCTTGAATGAGAGGGCTGACTTTTGACCGAGAAAGCCCATAGATCTCAGAGAGAACCACGTCAAGCCGCAATGAAGAAACTGTTCCTTCTTTCATTTCATAAATCTCGTCTGATTCAATGAGATCATTTTCAGACACTTCTTTCAGCTTAACACTCGCTTTTCCGATTCGCTCTAAGTTAAGGCAGACGTAGTCGCTCACATCGCCTGCAACAACGATCTGCATCCTGTCCTTGTTTTGAAGGATATCACCAAACTTTCCTCTCTTCATTCCAAGGTTCATCAGAGAGCCGAGAACGTCTCGATGCTCCATCGTTACAAACTTTGCTGGATAGTGAATTTCCAATACAGAAACTTCAAAATCCTTTTTCTCGGGTACAAAATAAGAAGGATAGATTAATGCTCTCTTTCTCTCAGAAAAAGAAGAGCCTCCCCAGAACGCCAGGGAAGCCTCCGAGCCTTTTCCAATCATGCTTTCAGCGATATCCTGCTCTCTTGGATCAAGAAAATCAGTCAGTTTAACAGAATATCGTTCCTCAGCTTCAGCCTTCCACTGCAGCACTTGATCAATAAAGGGATATTCTTCTTTACGAAAATGCTGATATATGTTCATCTATGCTCCTCTGCCTTTAGGCCAGGTATTGGCCAATCCAGTAAATAACCATTTTCACACCAGCTTGTGCAAACGATAATGCAAATAATGCGACGATCGGAGAAATATCAATCATGCCAAGCGGCGGGATGATTCTCCTGAACGGCGCCAAGTATGGCTCCACGATTCTGGCAATAAATTGGCCGATGGAAGATTCCCTTGCATTCGGGAACCATGACATTAATATGTACGCTATGACTATATATCGATAGATAGTGAAAAGTTCGCTAACAAAGTTCCCAATCTGATATACCAAAGAAAGCCACCGTCCTCGTATTATTCGCCTTCCAGCATTTCCGAAATCGATCCGGAAATATCTACGTTTTCCGGTGTGCACAAAAATGTGTTAGGACCTAATTTTTGTATATCTCCACCGATCGCATAAACGGTTCCGCTTAAAAAGTCGACGATCCGTTTTGCCTGATCATGTGGAATGCGCTGCAGGTTCATGACAACCGCACGCCTGTTTTTTAATTGATCGGCAATGTCCTGTGCTTCCGCGTATACTCTCGGTTCAACAAGGACCACCTTGGATTGCTGATGAATACTTTGCAGGCTGACGACGTTCTGCTTGTTTTTCTTTGTTTGAGCAGGAGGATATTCACTCTCCACAGCCTCTGCACCATCCTCTTCAACTACCTCTTCATATACATATTCATCTTCTTCAAGGTCAAAAAAGCGCTTGAATTTGTTCTTTATGCTCATGATTGGCACCTCCTAAAATTCTTTGCCGACCAGGCTGGTCCCAATTCTGACGAACGTTGCTCCTTCCTGGACAGCTATTTCATAATCATTAGACATTCCCATGGAAAGCTCAGTGCATGGCGCAAATTCGTAATGCTTCGCCTGTATGTCATTTTGCAGCTGTTTAAGTGTTGAAAAAACAGAACGAAGGGTTTCCTCATCTTCTGTATGAGGAGCCATGGTCATCAGCCCTACGATCCGGATGTTTGGAAACTCTTTCATATTATCGACATATGATAGAGTTTTTTCAGCCGACAACCCATGTTTTGTTTCTTCTCCGGAGACATTGACTTGAACAAAACAATTGATGACACGGTCTGCCCTCTTATCGATCTCCTTAGCAAGCGAAAGCCTGTCCAATGAATGAATATAGTCAACGTAAGGGAGAATTTCCTTAACTTTTCTGGACTGAAGAGAACCAATAAAATGCCACGTCACATCATCACCAAGAACCTCATACTTTTCCTTGAGGCCTTCCGGACGGTTTTCACCGATGTGCTCAACGCCAGATTTCACTGCATCCACAGCCGTTTCAGTACTCACATATTTCGTCACGGCAATAATTTTAACGTCCTCTGGTTTTCTGTTTTTTTTCTTGCAAGCTTCAGAAATATTAGTTTGGATGACTGAAAGATTTTGCTGGATATTCACGTTCTGCTCCTTTCAAACGCCCGATATAGCTCATGATCCTGCCGGTTTTTCCAAGTTCCTTGCGATGAGAAAAAAATTGTTTATTATTGCAGCTGGTGCAATAAGAAGTTTCAACAATATTTTCCTCTTTCATGCCTGCCTGAATCAGGATCCTCTTATTTACTTCCCGCAAATCCAGCAAATAATGCGTCTCGTCTATCTGACGGTATGGAAAATTTGCTGTATCAGCCGGAAGCGCCTTGTTGACTTGCTTGATAACAAATTCATCTACCTCATAGCAGCAGCATCCGATCGATGGGCCGATTGCTGCAATGATGTCATCGGGCCTGACACCTTCAGCCTTCACCCATTCATCAACCATGTTTGCTCCGATCTTGCCGACTGTACCTTTCCAGCCTGCATGGGCAAGCCCGACAAGTTTGCTTTGGGGACTCAAAAAGAAAAGCGGCACACAGTCAGCGTAAAGTGAGGTTAGTAGTAGGTCTTCTTCTGATGTATATATTCCATCGGTGCCTTTAATCGCGCTTGCCAGATCTTTTGCGCCCTTTCCAGCATCCTCATGCGTAACTTTTTTTATGACTGCCTGATGCACCTGCTCAGTTCCGACCCAGTGGTCTAAAGCAGCTCCAATGGAAACACTTGCGCTCTGCCGGTTTTTTAGAACATCCTCCGGGTTGTCTCCGACATGGAATCCTAAATTCAATGATTCATATGGATGCTTGCTAAAACCATTACGCCGTGACGTGATGCCTGCTGTTAATCCGGCATGCTGGTTCATCCAGTCAGCCAGTTTAAACATGCTGCCTTGTTGTACAAATGGTTCAGCTCTCAAAACCGCACACTTCCTTCTGTGAAAAGTATTATCAAATTGAGACGGATATTGGGTTATTATGCTATTTATTTTATCACAGATGAGTCTTGAGCGTATAATGCTATTTACTTTTTCAGCTGATCAAAAGGTTCTTTAATATATTCTCCTGAATCCTGAGCGTCCATATAGCGGACAAGAATGACATCTGTCCCGATCTTTACGATATTTCTCCATGGAATGACAATATCACTTTCTCTTGCAAAAAAGCCGAGCATTTTTCCTGGCCCCGGTATGATCAGTGATTCTATCTTTCCCGTGCTTAAATTAATCTCCAGATCAGCGATATGTCCAAGTTTTTTGCCGTTCGCAACATTTACTACGTCCTTGACCTGAAAGTCAGAAATCTTCATCATCGTATCCCCGCCCTTCTTTTAATAACTATATGAGCGAGCTTGTAAAATCATGTACAGCAAACAACCCGCTTTATCAGCGGGTTGTCTTTTTAGCTGCTCTGTATATTTTTGTTCATCTGTGAGATGGCCGCTTTTTCCAGACGCGAGACCTGGGCTTGTGAGATTCCAATCTCATCGGCGACCTCCATCTGCGTTTTGCCTTGAAAAAATCTCATCGTCAGAATCATTTTTTCTCTTTCATTAAGGCGCCTCATTGCTTCTTTCAGGGCAATTTCTTCAATCCACTGAAAATCTTTAGCCTTATCATCACTTATCTGATCCATTACGTAGATCGGATCGCCGCCGTCATTATAAATAGGTTCAAAAAGAGAAACGGGGTCTTGTATGGCATCCAGTGCAAATACCACTTCTTCTTTAGGAACCTCCAGCACTTCAGCGATCTGCTGTGCCGTTGGTTCCCTTGAAAGCTTATTCATAAGCTGGTCTCTTACCTGCAACGCTTTGTAAGCGATATCCCGCAGAGAACGGGATACCCGGATGGGGTTGTTGTCCCGCAAATATCTTCTGATCTCTCCAATAATCATAGGAACTGCATACGTGGAAAATTTTACATTTTGACCAAGGTCAAAATTATCGATGGATTTCATTAGGCCAATACAGCCGACCTGAAATAAATCATCAACAAACTCCCCGCGGTTGTTAAATCTCTGGATAACGCTGAGAACTAAGCGCAGGTTGCCGTTTACTAACGTTTCGCGTGCAGTAGGATCCCCGTTCTGCATCTTTGTGAACAATTCACGCATTTCGGGATTTTTTAATACTGGAAGCTTAGACGTGTCTACTCCGCAGATCTCTACTTTGTTTCGGGTCAATGGATTTCCCTCCTACCGGGAGTTTTTTGTCAAAGTCAGTATTTCCCTGGCAGGAATTTTTATGCAGTAGCTTCATCTTCAGGAAGTAAAGCAGGATGCCGGAAATCATGCGGCAGTATAGCTTAATTGACTGGAAATTATTTTCAAAATAAGCAGAAGGGTATAAGCCAGCTGTTCCCCCCTGCTATAGGAGTTTCAACCATCAGTATTCGATGCCAAATTTCAATGCCAAATAAAAAAAGAGGCTGCTGCCTCCAATCAGACCATTTTATTAAATTCCTTTTGCAGCCGTTTAATAATTCTCTTCTCCAATCTTGAGATATAGGACTGAGATATCCCGAGCATATCAGCCACATCTTTCTGGGTCTTTTCTTCCCCTCCAGATAGTCCAAATCTAAGCTCCATGATCTGTTTCTCCCTGTCATTTAACGTAAATAAAGCCTTCAAAAGCAATTTCCGATCGACATTCGCCTCTAATCGGCGTGTAATAATATCCTCTTCTGTCCCGAGGACATCTGATAATAAGAGCTCATTTCCATCCCAGTCAACATTCAGCGGTTCATCAAAAGAAACTTCTGATCGTGTTTTGTTATTTCTGCGCAAATACATAAGGATTTCATTTTCAATGCATCGGGATGCATATGTAGCCAGTTTTATTTTCTTTTCAGGATTGAACGTGTTTACCGCTTTGATCAGTCCGATCGTACCAATACTGATTAAATCCTCTATATTGATCCCGGTATTCTCAAATTTTCTTGCAATGTAGACGACCAGCCTTAAATTCCTTTCGATGAGCAATGATTTAGCAGCCTTATCGCCGGATGGCAGCTTTTCAAGGAGTACAGCTTCTTCCTCCTTGCTCAGCGGAGGCGGAAGCGCCTCATGGCCGCCTATATAATGGATTTCCTCCGTTTTGATCCCAAGCTTAATTAACAGTTTGTACCAAAGAAGTGTCAGTTTCAGACGAAGCTTTCTCACTTTGCCATTCTCCCCTCTCCTTATTCTATGAGGCTGCTATGCTCTCGATACCTTTTGACATGACTTCTGGATGCACAATGCAGGTAAACGCATTTTCACTTGATAATGCTGTATATGTTAACCCGATAAGAACTCTCGAACATGAAAAGTTCCCCTGTTTGCTTTTGATTACGACTTCATCCGGCTTGATGGCCGGGAGAAATTCACTGTCTTTCCCCACAGCACGAAATGGAATAATCCGCAGGCGTGATTCCCATGAATGCCCCGAGGCACCAATTTCGTTAAATGACTCCATATCTTTAGAAAACGCTATGATTTCCGGTGGAAGGTGTTCTTCGTGGATATTCAAGTCAAGGATCATTACAGGCACCTTGGTGATGGGGTCATGCAGCTTGTTTCCGCTGTCAATCAGCCCGGCAGCTTGTATGCATGTATCCTCAATTCTGATTTCCACCCCCACCAATTCTGTATAATGGAGTTTCTGCACTTTAATGTCATCCACTCTTCTTTTGGAAAACAGCCATACTGCCGGAAAGCCGATACAGACAAACGCCCAGCTTAAAAGATCACCCTTTCCTGTACTCTTGGTCGCCAATACACCATGCATGATCGTTAAATCTGTCTGTAAGAAATAATGTGCCGCAAAAAGCCCCCCTCCTGTGACAAACGTTACAAAATAAAACATCCCAACATTTTTAGCGAAGTATGAAAATTTTTGAAAACCAAATGACACGACCATGATGATCAAGGAAAAAACAAATTTGATGAGCGGATGATACATGCTGATATCCGTAGGAATGAAAAGCAGCAAAACATACGAAGATCCGATGAAAGAACCCGCAGCCAGTCTCCATTTTTGCATTTTGCGTTTTAACACCATTCCGGTTAAAACAATCAGCAGAAAATCAATGCAAAAATTAAGAAACCAAATGACATCCAGATAAAGTGTCATTTGTTTTCTCCTTTCTTTAGAGTTGAAACAAGTATAAAACAGGCGAAATATAAAGTCTGTCAATTTATGAGACAAGATATCTTTTTATTTTAAGAGATTTTGTCATAATCTACTGCTTGCAAAAAACTGTTTTGAAGGCATAAAAAAACACCTTTCATAGTCTGAAAGGTGTTTTGCAAGTATTGTTGGCGCTTCTGCTTTTCTTAGTTATCTTCTTCGGTTACGGTTGCGGTTGCGAAGGAAAGTAGGGATATCCAGTGTATCAGAATCGGATTGTGAAGGCGGAGCCGGACGGTTTTCGTTCGTCACTTCCTCACGCTGGTTTCCTTGGCTAGTTGGAGCCTTTGGAGCCTGCTGCTGGAATTTTGGACGCTGCGCCTGTGCCTGCATGGCTTGCATGTTTTCTCTTTCATCGAAACCGGTCGCAATAACAGTCACCAGAATTTCATCTTTTAAATCTTCATTGATAACAGACCCGAAGATCATGTTGACTTCAGGATCTGAAGCAGAGGATACAATATCTGCCGCTTCATTAACTTCATAAAGGCTTAGGTTGGCTCCTCCAGTAATGTTCATCAGGACACCCTTGGCACCGTCGATTGAAGTTTCAAGCAATGGTGAAGAAATGGCCTTTCGTGCTGCCTCAGCTGCTCTGTTTTCGCCAGTGGCAATACCAATACCCATTAGAGCAGAACCTTTTTCAGTCATGATCGTTTTAACATCGGCAAAGTCAAGGTTGATCAATCCAGGTACAGCGATCAAGTCAGAGATCCCTTGTACACCTTGTCGCAATACGTTATCTGCCTCACGGAAAGCTTCAAGCATCGGAGTGTTTTTATCAACGATTTCTAGTAGTCTGTCATTTGGAATGACAATCAATGTATCTACTTTTTCTTTGAATACGCTGATTCCGCCAACAGCTTGAGTAGAACGTTTTCGTCCTTCAAACGTGAAAGGACGGGTAACAACACCTACTGTCAATGCTCCCATTTCCTTAGCGATTTCAGCGATTACAGGAGCTGCACCTGTTCCAGTTCCTCCGCCCATACCGGCAGTAACAAAGACCATATCGGCCCCGCGCAGGGCTTCTTCAACCTGTTCCCTGCTCTCTTCCGCCGCTTTTTTTCCAATTTCCGGGTTGGCTCCTGCACCCAATCCCCTAGTAAGCTTTGAACCGATCTGCATTTTAATCTGAGCCTTTGAAAGGTTTAGTGCCTGGGCGTCAGTATTCACGCAAATAAATTCTACTCCTTGTACACCGTGCTCAATCATGCGGTTAACAGCGTTGCTTCCGCCGCCGCCGACACCAATGACCTTAATTGTAGCTAATGAATCCATGTTCATATCAAACTCTAACATGAGCGTTCCTCCTAATGACTAGTTAAACCTGTCTCTTATTCGAAAAATAAACCAAACCAATTTTTCATTTTGGATTTCATGCCGCCTGCGGTTTTATCACTTTGCTGCTTTGCCGCTTGAGGCTGTTTCTTTCTTTGCTGGACCTCTGCTCCCTCAGTAAGGGCAGAAGCTACCTCTTTTCCTTGTACCTTAATGTTGCGGTACGTAAATTGGATGAGGCCGATACCTGTCGTATATTGCGGCTCTCTGACGCCGATATAATCCGGCAGGGAGACCCTGACATTGTTTTGGAAAATTTCCTGTGCCAATTCCAGCAATCCAGGCATCGCGGCAACACCACCGGTTATCACAAATCCTCCTGGCAGATCTCTATAGCCTCTTCGAATGAGCTCTTCGTCAGCTAGTTCGAGCATTTCAGCAATACGGGCTTCAATAATAAGAGCCAGATCGTACTGACTGATCTCCTGATCTGATGAGGATCCAATCTGAGCGACAGAAAACGTTTCGTCTTTTGATGCATGATCAACAAAAGCATGTCCATGCTTGACCTTTATTTTTTCTGCATCTTCAGCAGTCGTTCGAAGTCCGATAGATATGTCTTTAGAAATGAACTCTCCGCCGAATGGAAGAACGGTGGTCATCTGCATTGTTCCCTGATCAAATACGGACACTGTAGTTGATCCTCCGCCGATATCGATTAAGGCTGTTCCTAAGTCCATCTCATCCCTGGTAAGGGCTATTGAAGCAGTAGCCAGTGGTTCAAGACAGATATCAGCAACTTGCAGCCCCGCTCTTTCCACGCAACGCAGTAAATTATGTAATATGGTCTTAGATCCTGTTACGATCGTTCCTTCCATTTCCAGCCTGACTCCGAGCATACCGCGCGGATCAATAATTTCATCGGTTCCATCAACAATAAACTGTCCAGGTATGACATCAATAATTTCCCGTTCAGGAGGAATTGAAACTACTTGAGCAGCATCAATCACGCGTGCAATGTCTTCATCCCCAATTTCACGGTCTTCACTGGAAACAGCAACTACACCATGGCATGGCTGAAGCTGAATATGATTTCCTTTCACACCTACAATTACTGCATTAACCGGTATACCAAGCATTCGTTCTGCCTGTTCAACCGCTTTTTTTATGGAACGAACAGTTTCATCGATATCAACAATAGATCCTTTTTTTATTCCTGCAGATTTTGAGTGACCTACACCAATTACATTAAAGGATTCACTGGTCATTTCTCCAATGATAACTTTAATATTGGATGTACCGATGTCTAAACTTACATAAATCTCGTTGCTGTTCATTCTTTGGCACCTCCTTGAGTTTAAAATGTCCGTTATATACTATTCGTCTATCCGTTATGTAATTATATCGGTATACGAGTGGGTTAATTAAGGAATAAATTCCACAAACAAGGATTATTCCCTCTTTTTTTTCTTAAGTTTTTAAGAAAATTAACTGTTTTTTCTAGATTTGCTCCATTTTGAAATAATAAGCCGGCGAATGACAGCTATATTATTAAACAATCTGACGCCAAAAGCAAATATTGCCGCCAAATATAAATCAATTCCAAGATGTACCCCTAGATAGGCAAGGCCTGCAGCAAGCAGAATATTAAAGAAAAACCCGCTGATAAATACCTTATCCTCGAAATTCCCTTGCATGTGGGCCCGAATTCCTCCGAACAACGTGTCAAGCGCTGCCAGAACAGCGATAGAAAGGTAGTTTGTATATTCATAAGGAATCCGTATTTCAGATAAAAAACCCAAAACCAGACCAATGATTAAAGCCAAGACCGGCAGCCACATTATAATTCCTCCTTTGCCTGCTTCATGTATTTTACACGGATGGGTTTATCGTAAGCGGGCAGTGTCAGCTGGTTTTGTGGCTTAGAATCAATGTATAGGTTCTCCCTCACAAAATCTTCCGCAGATTGCGAAGCAATAATTTTATTTTGAAGTTTTTGGGCATCATCTGATAATACTTTGATTTCAATAGGAAACGAGCCGAGCGGCTGGTTATTTATGTAGGTTTCGCCATTGACTTCCCTGATCGGTGTAGTCGAGATGATTCGCTGGCCATCCACTGAAATATCCTTTGCTTCATATCTGTTCAGTTCATTGATCAGCCTTCTGATCAATTCCGGATAGAGTTTTGGCGCTTCTCCTTCATTAAAGGGTTCGATGGTGATCAGAATTCCTTGTCCGCTCACTTCTGTCAAACCTGCCGCCTCTTTTAAGTCATTAAGCGCTTTTTCCATCGCCTCTGTTTTTTCCTTCTTTCGTGATTGTTCATAATCATCTAAAAGATCCTGATACTTTTTGATTTCATTGTTTAGATCCTGCTGGCGCTGTTTCTCTTTTTCCAAGTCCGCACGGAGTTCCCACGTATCTCTTGTGTCTCTCGTTATGGGATTGTTGGTTGTCTGAAACTGAATGGCCAGCATTACGCCCAGAATGCAGGCAACGCCGGCGAATATTGCTTTTCTTTTGTTGTTCAATTGGCTCATCCCTCTTTGCTTAAATAAGGATCCATCGTAATTCCATCCTTTGTCGCTACTCTAACTTCAATGCCATCATTGACGAGATCACTGACTACAGATAAATTCAACGATTTTTCCATTATTGACTTATCTCCGATCGCTGTAATGGTAAAAGGAGCTGGATATTGATTGCCGTCTACGCTGACGACCGGACCCACGCATGTGATATAGCTGCTGTGGGAAATCCTTTGTCCGTTAACAGCAACAGCTTCCGCTCCTGAAACAAGCATTTCGTAGATCACGCTTCGAATGTGCTCTTCATGAACAATATAATTATTGGGATTCTCACCATCTGGAACATAAGATGAGTCCGAGAGGGTTACTTCAATTCCTGGACCCTTAACTTTAACGCTTCCAACTACTTTCCTCATTTTTTTCAGGTCTTCAACTAAGTTATAGGATTTCTTCTCCTGATCCGCTAGTTTGTTTTCTCTTTTTTGAATTTGAAGCTGAATTTTTTTTAATTCCCCGTTCAATTTCCGGTTAGTCTTTTGGGTTCTCAATATACCGCTTCTCAAACCATCCTCTTGTTTCCACTGGCTGTTCGTTTCATGAGTCGCTGCTTCCTTTTTCGTAATTTGATAGGAGTACGATAGAAAAAAGCCTGTCACGAGCATGATGATCGAAAAGAAAACATACTTACCTGTCGGTTTCACTCTTAGGTGCCTCCTCTTTGCCGAATTCATGGAAATACGTGCTGACATCCATATTGATAACCCCTTTTTGATGAGGTCCCAGCTGCTGTACGATGGATGGGTAAGCCTCCATTTTTCTGGCAAAATGGGTGATCGAGGACCTGACTTCGTAACCGTCTGTCATATAAAGAATGATTCGATTGCCGTCCTTGCTTTCAGTATCTAATTGAATCTCAGAAATACGGTGGGTGATCCCTTTCGTCAGCTTGCCGAGTTCCTTCGCCATAGGTTTCAAGAGCTTCCGGTCCTTCCAGTCTGTGATGATTGGTGCGTTTACTGGCAACGAGCCCTTTTTCATACCAGCAAGGAGTTTCCCGCTTTCGAGAACAGGATAATATTTTCCATTTTCCTTCAGATAGCCTACTCTATGAAATTCCTTCACTTCTATGATGAGATGATTGTAGAACTTTTTATGTACATCAACAGAGGAGATCTCCCCCATTTTTAGTATGCCTTTTTGAATGTCTTCATCCGACAGGTTCAGAAAAGAGGTGTGAGGGCTGATTTTCGCCGCTTTAATAATGGCTTGGTCGCTGATGTTTTCGTTCCCGCTCACGGTTATCTTTTTTATGTCACTGAAACTGGATTGGAAATAGACAAATACCAATATCAGCAAAAAGAAAAGGGACAAGTAAATAATCATTCTTCTGTTTGTTTTTTGTTTGCGCTGCGTTTTTAATTTGGGAATGCGGTCTTCAATCGTAACAACTTTTTCCTTGTCCATTTCCTTTCCCCCGTGTAAATACAAATAACTGAATACCATCCTTCATATGTAAAGAGAAAGGAAAACAGCTCTGCAAGCTATTCTCCTTCTCCAAAAGGAACCATCCAGTCCGATTTATGTCTATTAAATTATAACATAAGTTAACGTGAACGATGTGGCATTTTTTAGCTTTTTCTGCCGATTATCTCCACTTCGGTCTCGATATCGATATTGTGCAGTTCTTTGATCTTTTTCTGGATCAGCGAGATCAGATCCAGGACATCTTTCGCTTTGGCATTTCCAGTGTTTACAATAAAGTTAGCATGCATGTCAGAGATCTGTGCACCCCCGACAGTTGTTCCTTTTAAACCAGAGGATTCAATAAGCTGGCCCGCATAATTCGGAAGAGGATTCCTAAATACGCTGCCGCAGCATGGATAGTTCCAAGGCTGTGTATTTCTGCGGTAGTCCTTATTCTTTTTCAGTTCAGCCATTATGGTTTCTCTGTCGCCTTTTTCAAGAAGCAGAACGGCTTCCACGCAGATCCCGCCGGTTTTCTGTAGTACTGAGGTACGATAAGAGAACTCCATTTCTTCATTGGTGAGCCATTTCAACTCCCCATCCGGAAAGAGGACCAATGCTTCTTTCAAGATATTTGACATGTCTGATCCATGAGCTCCGGCGTTCATGAATACGGCTCCGCCGAGAGATCCTGGAATTCCTGCGGAAAATTCAAGTCCTGAGTATCCTTCGCGGGATAGAACGGTAGCCAGTTTGACGAGGGAATACCCCCCTCCAATCCTAAACTCGCCCCCATTTTGTTCAAGGCTGTCTAGACCGTCACCTAGCTTTATGACGACTCCTTCGATTCCTTTATCCGATACGAGCAAGTTTGATCCTCGGCCGATCGGACGGAAAGGTACACCTGCTGCTTTAATGTATTCCATTGCTTTTTTAAGAGAGTCTGTATTGTTCGGCTCAAAAAAAAGATCTGCAGGCCCTCCGATTTTTAATGTAGTATGGTTTTTCAGCGGCTCATTTTCCAAAACTTTACCTAAGTTTTCATTCCGCAGTTGATCTGCCAGTTTATTCAAAAAAATCCCCCCTATATCACACAAAATCTATTATCATATTTTATATTATTTCGCAGAAGTATGTTTAATATTTTCCATCAGCTTTACCACATTCGCTGCAGCCCCTGGCATACCCAGTTCTTTTGAGGCCTGGTGCATTCGTTCCCAGTTCTCCTGGTTAAGCAAGATATTGTCCACTTCTTCAAGAAGCAATGAACCATTCATATCTTTTTCAAGAATCACAACAGCCGCTCCGTTCTGTTCAAGAGCTCTCGCGTTCTTTTCCTGATGATTATTGGTCACGTATGGGCTCGGTATTAAAATACTAGGAATTCCAAGCGCCGTCAATTCCGCGATAGATGTGGCCCCTGCCCGCGCAACCACAAGGTCAACACCTGCAAGAAGTTCGGGCATGTTGTGAACAAAAGGAACAATGGTCACATTCGCCGGGCTTCCTGACTGGCTGACCGCCTTCAGGACGTTCTCATGATGCACGTCACCTGTAACATAGACGAATTGATAGCTCTTCTTCTCTGCTTCTGTAAGCACATCCAGAAACGCTTCATTGATTGGGCGGGCTCCCCGGCTTCCCCCTACAATCAATACTGTCTTCTTCTCCGGATCGAGGTTCAATGATTGTCTTCCTTTTGCACCGTCAGTTCCAATGACCTCAGAAGCTCTGGGATTCCCAGTGAAAACAACTTTTTCCTGAGGAAAATAACTTGCGCTCTCTTCAAATGAGATCGCAATTTTCTTAACATACTTGCTAAGAAACTTGTTTGTCAGGCCTGGGACACTGTTCTGTTCATGGATCAGCGAAGGAATCTTCAGGCTGCTCGCCGCATATACGACTGGTCCGCAAACATATCCTCCTGTGCCCACTACAACGTCCGGCTTAAATTCCTTCATGATTTTCTTGCAGCGGGAAACACCTTTTAAAAAACGCATGACCGTTTTTGCGTTTTCCATTGAAAGACTTCTTTTAAAGCCTGTAATATGAATACTTTTAAAAGGGATGTTTTCCCTCGGAACGAGCTTGCTCTCAAGCCCTTTTTCTGTACCGATATATAAAATCTCCGCATCCGGATGAAGTTTCTTAATCTCATTTGCAAGCGCAAGAGCAGGATAAATATGTCCTCCCGTACCTCCGCCGCTTAACACAATTCTCATAAAGCACCTCCGTAAAACTGATTAAAAATAATACAAACCCTGTCACCACACTGACAGGGCATGCGAGAGACAAATAAGCTAAAACCGCTGTGAGGACACTGTACTTCCAGCTGTTTCACTTCTTTGTCCATAAAATTCAGCATGTAAGACGCTGCTTAATACTTGGCATATCGGCTGATGTTCAGCAGAACCCCGATCGATGCAAGCATGAGAGTCAGTGATGATCCCCCATAGCTGATCAGTGGAAGAGTGATCCCTGTGACCGGCATAAGACCTGTGACTACTCCGATGTTAATCATTACTTGAATAGCAACCATTCCAATAATACCAATTGCCAGAAAGCTTCCGAACAAATCAGGCGCGCCGAGTGCAATTCTGACTCCCCTCCACAGAAGGATGCTAAAAAGCAGCAAGACCAATGCACCGCCAATAAATCCAAGCTCCTCTGATAGAATCGCAAAGATAAAGTCCGTCTGTGGTTCTGGAAGGTAACCAAACTTTTGTCTGCTCTCACCAAGTCCGAGCCCCATCAATCCGCCGGGACCCAATGAATACAGAGATTGAATGATCTGAAATCCGCTTCCAAGCTCGTCACTCCATGGATCCAAAAAGGAGGTAATCCGCTTAATCCGGTATGGGGCTGATATGATCAGACCGGCGAATCCCACAAGCCCGACGAACCCTAGTCCTACAAAGTGGGAGATTCTTGCACCGGCTACAAAGATCATAACGATGCTCGTTCCTACCATGACAGAACCTGTACCGAGATCGGGCTGCAGCATGATCATCGCGAACGCCAGCATAACAAGGCCTAATGTGGGCAGCAAGCCCTTCTTAAAGGACGTTATCTTTTTTTGATGTTCTGCTAAATATTTAGCCAGAAAAGTAATCATTGCAAGTTTCATAAATTCTGAGGGCTGGATGGAAAAGGCTCCCACTCCAATCCAGCTTCTTGCGCCCCCCCGCACCATTCCCACTCCTGGGATGAGCACGCCTACCAGCAAAACAAAACATATGACTAAGAGGATCTTTGCCCAAGTACGCCAGGTCATATAATTGACATTCATAATAAAAAACATAGCTGCCACTCCGACTCCGGCAAAAAGAAGCTGCCGTTTAGCGAAGAAGAACGGATCGTTGAACTTTACAAGTGCCCAATCCGCACTGGCGCTGTAAACCATAATAATTCCTATGGATAATAGAAGCAATGTCGTGCCAATTAAAATAATATCCGGTGTTGTTCGTGTCGCAGGCAAAAGAAACACCTCAACTCTTCTGTATTTGCTCGTTCCAAAACCAGCATGTACAAACTCTACTTAAGTTTATGCACAGAGTTGATAAAGATGTCCCCTCTTTGTTCAAAAGTTTTAAACTGGTCCCAGCTCGCGCAAGCCGGGGATAGAAGGATAATATCGCCTTCAGAAGAATTCTGATATGCGGCAGGAACGGCTTCCTCCACATTATCAACAAGTTTAATATCTTCTATTCCGGCGTCTTTTGCAGCTCGCTGCAGCTTAGGCGCTGTTTGGCCAAATAAAATAATCGACTTCACTTGTTTCAGCTGCGGGATCAAATCATCAAATTCGTTCCCTCTGTCCAATCCGCCGGCAAGAAGAATAATTTTTTGCTCAAACGCAGAAATGGCTTTTTGGGTAGCCAGTATATTGGTAGCTTTTGAATCGTTATAAAATTTCCTGCCGTTGACCTCCGCTACGTACTGCAGGCGGTGCTTGACACCGGTAAATGTATTTAACGTTTCCTGAATCTGTTCATTATTCGCTCCAGCTAGCTTCGAAGCGGCAACAGCGGCAAGAATATTCTCAAGGTTGTGCTGCCCAGGAAGAACAATATCTCTCAAAGAGATGATTTTCTCTTCTCTAAAATAAAGGCTTCCATCTTTTATGTAAGCCCCATCATGGTATTCTTTCGTCACAGAAAAGGGAACCTTCACCGCTTTTGTGCTTTGAGCCAATTCACAAACTCTCAGGTCATCCGCGTTATAAACCGCGAAGTCTTTCTCTTTCTGGTTGGCAAAAATCCTTCCCTTTGCTGCTGCATACTCTGCAAGTGAACCGTGATAATCCAGGTGCGCCTCAAAAATATTAAGAAGAACTGCGATTCTTGGTGCATACGACTGTGTTCCCATCAATTGAAAACTTGACAATTCTGCAACAATAATATCTGATTCGTTTGACCTGTCTGCCACTTCAGACAGAACCGTTCCGATGTTGCCTGCAACTACAGGTTTGCGTCCGCTGTTTTTTAGCATCTCTCCCACCAGGGTGGTCGTCGTAGTCTTTCCGTTAGATCCCGTAATGGCAATCATCTCAGCACGGGATACCTTTCCGGCGATTTCTACCTCGGTGATGACAGGAATGCCGCGTTTAACCGCCTCACTGACAATCGGATTGGTATAAGGAATTCCGGGATTTTTCACAACAAAGTCTGTCGGACGGTCCAATAAGGATAATGGATGATCCCCGCAGACTACTTCATAGCCTTCACTTGAAAGTTTTCTTGCTTGTTCATTCTCTTCCATCGGCGTTCGATCGTTCACGACGACGTTCGCACCATAAGTCTTAAGCAGCTTGGCAGCAGCGAATCCGCTTTTAGCCAAGCCGAGAACTAGTACATGTTTTCCTTGAAAATTTTTCATATCGTTCATTTTATACCCACACCTCTAAATAGATTCCAAGGGCAGCGAATAACAATCCGACACCCCAGAAGGTTACAACGATTCTCCATTCCGACCAGCCGCTGAGTTCATAGTGGTGGTGAAGAGGACTCATCTTAAAGATTCGTTTTCCTCTCGTCTTAAATGACGCAACCTGAAGCATAACCGACAATGTTTCGATAACGAACACACCGCCAATGATCACAAGCAGAAGTTCCAGTTTCAAAATGATGGCAATAGCACTTATGGCTCCCCCTAGAGCGAGCGACCCTGTATCACCCATAAAAACTTTTGCCGGATGGGCATTGAAAACTAAAAAGCCGAGAACGCCCCCGACAACAGCTACTGAGAACAACGCAGTTTCATAGTGGTGGAGGTTGGAAGCAAGAACCGCGAATGCCCCAAAAGCAATGGCGGCTGTTCCCGCAAGAAGTCCATCGAGACCATCCGTTAGGTTCACCGCGTTAGAAGCTCCTATCAGCATGACGACGACAAGAACGGGATAAAACCAGCCAACATCAAAGGAAAAATCCGTCCCTGGTACACTGATCTCTGTTGAAAAACCTGTTTTAATAAGTCCAATGTAGAAGATTGCGGCAATAACCAGCTGTCCTACCAGCTTTTGTCTGGAAGTGAGCCCTAGATTCCTCTTTTTTACGACTTTGATAAAGTCATCCAGAAAACCTACGATCCCGTAACCTACTGTTACAAGAAGAAGCAAATACGTCTCCGTCTTCATTCCAATGAATTTAAAAGTCATAATATACGCAGCCAGCGAAAGGGCGACGATAATAATAATGCCTCCCATTGTTGGTGTACCCGACTTCTTCTGATGAGATTTCGGCCCTTCTTCCCGAATGCTTTGCCCGAACTTTAATCTTCGTAAGAATGGTATGAAAAATGGCGAGCTTAAAACAGCAATTAGAAAAGAAGCAAGAAGTGTAAATAGTAATACTTGTTCAATCATTTCCCTGCCTCCTGAACATCCTCAATAAATGG
This sequence comes from Fictibacillus sp. WQ 8-8, assembly GCF_024494405.1. Taxonomy (NCBI): domain Bacteria; kingdom Bacillati; phylum Bacillota; class Bacilli; order Caryophanales; family Fictibacillaceae; genus Fictibacillus; species Fictibacillus sp. WQ 8-8. Next base: position 601,316 of record NZ_JAMXKG010000003.1, on the reverse strand, counting down.
TTTAATGATGGTCTCCAGCGCCATCCCGCGTGATGCTTTAAACAGAACTGCCGTGTCCTTCGAGAGCAGAGAGCGAATCGCATCAGACGCCTCTTCTTTTTTGTTGAAAATGGAGACGTTTAGCCCAGGTTTACCCTTTTTTAATACTTCCTCGCCGATCCACTTTCCTTTTTCTCCGATGGCGATAACATCTGTGATTTCAGCATCAATGTACTCTGCTACGCCACGGTGCATCTTTTCTTCCGTCGGACCAAGTTCATACATATCTCCCAGTACAACGGCTTTTCTTTTATAATTCTGCAGTCCTTTAACAGCTTCTATAGCAGCCGCCATGCTTGTAGGGCTGGCATTATATGCGTCATTGATCAGCAGCGCCCCATTCAAGCCGCGGTATTTTTCCAGCCTCATGTTGGTCAGCTTCAGGTTTTTCAAACCCTCATTGATCGCGCTGTCCTCAATGTTCAAATAATGGCCGACTGCGATAGCATATGCTGCATTTTTAACATTATGAGTACCGAGCAGCGGAAGAGAATAAACCATGTTCTCTCCTTCAAGCTCGAATGTGAAGCCATCCTCATCACCATCTTGATTCACGATCTTCACCGTGCAATCTTCACCATAGCCACATTTTAATATATGGGGTGATGACAGATGCTGAAGAAGAGGTTCATCTCCATCAACAATGAGCAGCCCGCTTTCTTTAAGGCCGTCTTTAATCTCAAGTTTAGCTTTTGCGATGCCTTCTCTGCTTCCGAGGTACTCGATATGTGATTCTCCAATATTTGTTACAATCGCCAGATCAGGTTCAGACAATCTGCTAAGTAATGAGATCTCTCCGAAATTGCTCATTCCCATTTCAAGAATGATAACCTCAGTGTCGTTTTCCATGGACAGGATCGTCAGAGGCAGGCCGATATGGTTATTGTAGTTGCCTTGTGTTTTATGGGTTTTAAAACTCGTGGAAACAACAGCTTCCAGCAGATCCTTAGTCGTCGTTTTCCCATTGGAACCAGTTACAGCAATAACGACCGGCTTTATTTTCCTTAAATAAAGCTTAGCCATCTGCTGAAGAGATTCCACCGTATCTTTTACATAAAGGAGAGGGAACGAGCTTTCGAGCCCCTCTGGCAGGGGTGTACCTTCTTTCCAAAGGGAGGCTACAGCTCCCTGCTCAATGGCCTGCATTAAAAAACGATGTCCATCGAATTTCTCTCCAGAGATTGGGATGTACAGCGATTGCGGAGAAGATTGCCTTGAATCTTTGGTTACCTCATGAATCACTGTATTCTCAATGTTTCCAGTAGTCGATACAGCTATCCCTGTTAATTCTTTTAAATCCAATTTCATTGCTATTTCGCTCCAATCGCTTCTGCAGCTACTTTCCGGTCATCAAAATCCAGAACGTCTTTTCCGATAATTTGGTAGGTTTCATGCCCTTTTCCGGCAACCAGGATAATGTCATTGTCATCTGCGATTTCTACCGCGTAGATGATCGCATCTTTTCGGTCTGGCTTAATGATGTATTCGTAGCCCTGAACGCCTTCTTTCATATCCTCAAGTATCGCAAGGGGATCTTCTGTCCTGGGATTATCGGAAGTAAAGATGGCAACATCCGAATGCTCTGCTGCAATCTTTGCCATCAGCGGCCTTTTAGTCCGGTCACGGTCTCCTCCGCAGCCTACTACAGAAATCACTTTTCCAACGGCAAATTCATTCACGGTTGTAAGTGCATTCTCGAGGCTATCAGGTGTATGGGCATAGTCAACGATTACCGTAAAGCTTTGGCCAGCATCAACCGTTTCAAACCGCCCCGGTACACCATTCATATTTTCCATGGTTTTGACAATAGAGTCAATCGGAATACCGGATAAAAGCGTAGCTGAAATCGCAGCAAGTACGTTGTATACTGAAAATTTACCGACTAGTTTTATGGAAACAGGCCTCTCTTCTAACGGCGTTACAAGAGTAAAGGAGGTTCCTTTTCCAGTCACCTTAATATCCTTCGCCATAATATCGCTTTTTTGTTCAATACCGTACGTTAATATTTGGGCGGCTGTCATTTTTTCGAACTCTTTTGAAGCCTCGTCATCCCTGTTAAGGATGGCGATCTTTTCCTTATTCCCGGCGTATGTATTACCGAGCTGAGCGAACAGAAGCCCTTTAGCTCTTAAATACGTCTCCATATCTTTATGATAGTCCAAATGGTCCTGGGTAAAATTCGTGAACACAGCGATGTCATAATCGCAGCCCCTGACCCTGCCCATATCCAGGGCATGGGAGGAAACTTCCATGACTGCACTCTCCACGCCCTGATCATTCATCTCTTTAAACGCTTTTTGAAGAAAAAGAGATTCCGGGGTGGTGTTGGATACTTTATGGCTGACTCCATTTATTTTCATATCGATGGTGCCTATCATGCCCGTTCGTTTCCCAGCATCTGAAAAAATCTGCTCGATCAGATGAGAAGTGGTCGTTTTACCGTTCGTTCCGGTGACCCCGATCAGATGCAGTTTACTTGTTGGGTAATCGTAAAATACATTCGCGAGCACCGCCATCGCCCTTTTGGTATCGTTCACTAAAATGACGGGCACCGAATCAATGCCCTCCAGAGGTTTTTCAGCCAATACTGCAGCTGCTCCGTTTTTTACAGCCTGCCCGGCATAGTCGTGACCGTCTACGGTAAACCCTTTGATGCAGACAAACAGACTTCCCGGTCCTGCTGCTCTGGAGTCCATTTCAATCGAAGTAATTTCAGCGTTCGTTTCATGATCTGTTTTATAGTTTAATAAATGATTTACTAGTGTCTTTAGTTCCACATTATCAAGACCTTTCTACAAGAGTTCACATCAGAAAAAGAAGCCAAGGCTATCGCCTGGCTATTAGCATTCAAGTCTATTTTAATCCTACCTATCCGGTTTGTCACCCAAAAACAGGCGAATAACTGAACCCGGCTTTAGTTTAACTCCAGGTTCCGGTGCTTGCTTTACTACATATTGCCCTCGTCCGGAGCTTTGGATTTTCAAATCATAGAGCAAGCCTTTGATTTCTTTCGTCGACTTGCCTACAAGATTGGGCACTTTGATCAGCTCCTGATCCTGCCACGTTTTTTTCTTTTCGATCTGGTTCTTCCGCTTCTCTACCCCCATCGCTCGTAAGGAGTCATCCACAATCTTTCCAACCATCGGCGCAGCAACTACACCTCCGAATTGAATGGTGTCTTTCGGGTTGTCGACCGCAACGTAAACAACGATCTGCGGATCATCTGCAGGAGCCATACCGATAAACGATACAATATGATTGTTCTGAAGATATTTTCCATTCTTAGCTTTTTGTGCTGTCCCTGTTTTTCCGCCTACACGATAGCCATCTACAAACGCATTGCCGCCAGTACCTTGTGCCACAACGGTCTCAAGTGCATGCCGGACTTCTTTTGATGTTTTCTCTGATATGACACGCCGTTTTAGTTTTGGCGTCTGCCTGCTCACCGTTTTCCCGGTCGCTGGATCAACCAGTTCCTTGGCAATGTATGGCTCATACAGATAACCACCGTTAATCGCAGCGGATACCGCTGCAACCTGCTGGATCGGCGTAACTGAAACCCCCTGGCCGAACGCGGTCGTTGCGAGCTCGAGCGGCCCTACGTTCTTCAGGTTAAACAATATTCCTGTTCCCTCTCCTTGAAGGTCGATACCCGTTTTCTGGCCAAATCCAAACTTTTGAATGTAGGAGAACAGTTTTTCTTTGCCAAGACGCTGCCCGAGAATAACAAATCCAGGGTTGCATGAGTTCTGAACTCCTTCCAAGAAGGATTGGCTGCCATGTCCTCCCCTTTTCCAGCAGCGCAGTTTCCTGCCGCCAACTTCAATAGATCCAGGATCATGAAAGTGGTCGTGCTCGAGATCAACTTTATTTTCTTCCAGGGCCGCTGCCAGCGTAATGATCTTAAATGTTGAACCGGGTTCATAGTTTGCCCATACCGGCAGATTTCGGTTATACACTTCCGGCGCAACACGGCGGTATTCTTCGGGATCAAAGTCAGGCCGGCTTGACATGCCAAGGATCTCACCGGTATTCGGGTTCATCGCAATGGCTACTGCTCCATCAGGATTGTATTTCGCCTGCGCGATGTCCAGTTCGCGTTCGATGATGGTCTGTACTTTTGAGTCAATGGTCAGTTTGAGGTTATAACCATCCTTTGGCCGCTCATAATCATCCGATAACGAGGGCATTCTACGTCCCCTCGCATCAGAAAAGAACGAAACATGTCCTTTTGTTCCTTTTAGCTGTTTATCATAATAGAGCTCCAGTCCCATAAGCCCCTGGTTGTCGATCCCGGCAAAACCCAACACATGGGAGAGATAGCTGCCGAAAGGATAGTGCCTCTTGCTGTCTTCAGCAATAAAGATACCAGGCAGGTTTAGCTCACGGACTTGATTCGCTTTTTCATTGCTGATCTTCCTGCCGCCTTGGTCCAGACGGATGATGGAAGATTTCTTGGTGATTTTTTTATATACATCAAGCTGGGAAATATCCAGCACGGCTGCTAATTTTTCAGACGTTTGAACAGGATCGCTGATCTGCCTTGGTATCACAAAGACAGTAGGCGCACTGATATTGGTTGCCAGCGGCACATTGTTCCGATCCAGAATTTCACCCCTCTGCGGTTCAAACGGAATATTCCGGCTCCATGAGTCAAGTGCTTTGCCTGTCAGCCAGTCTCCGATTACAAACTGTACATAACCAAGCCTGACTCCAATGATAAAAAAGAAGATCAGCCCAAAGGTAAGAACAAAAATTAACCGCCTACGTACCGTCACATTTGAAACACGCACATGATTACCTCCTCCACATGGCTCGTTTCAATATATGCTTGTACATAGGCGATTAGAACGGAATGGCAGTGTGCCATTCCGCCAATCTATTCTGTTCCGCCTCCGCTTTCATCGCTGAGATTCACGGAAGGCATCTGAGGCTTTTCAAACTCGACTGTCAGGTAATCTTTATCTTTGATTACCGATCCTTTTTTCAAACTCTGTTTCGATGCAAAACCTGAACCTTCTACGGAGGCGTCGATGTCCATGATCTTCGAAAATTTCAGGACATCTGTCAAAGACCATCCGGTAAGGTCCGGCATCTGTACATCACCTTCTGTCCGAAGGATGACCCTCTCTCCAGGAAGCAGTCCTGAAGAGGCAGAGGGCTGCTGGGAGATGACTTGGTTTCCGCTTCCAAGGGTCAGCACTTTCATCCCTTTCTGTTTCAGTTCATCTTCAGCTTTTGCAGACTCCTCACCGCTGTAATCATCGATTTTGATTGAACTGTCGGAAATTTTTCTTTTTGTTTCTTTTTCATCTTCAGGTTCAATGTTCAAGTATTGAAGGCTGTTTTTCATAACTGTAGTGAAGACGTCTGACACCGGGTAAGATCCGAGCTCATTATTCTTTAAATGAGGGCGGTCAACAGCGACATAGACGAGCAGCTTAGGATCGTCTTTAGGAGCCATACCCATGAAAGAAAAAACATTTTGTCCCCATCCGTGAGCATATCTTCCAGTCTCTTTATCTACCACCTGTGCTGTACCTGTTTTGCCAGCGACAGAGTACCCTTTGATCTGATAAGGCTTTCCTGTTCCTTTCGTCACAACGGTCTCTAAAATATCGCGGACTTCTTTTGATGTTTTTTCTGAAATCGGTCTTCCTGCCACTTCCGGTTTGTGCTGCAGCAGCACTTTTTTGTCGGAGGGATCCACCACTTTGTCAATCACATACGGCTTCATCATTTTACCGCCGTTCGCTATTGCTGTTGCCGCCTGGATCTGCTGGATTGGTGTTACTGTTGTCCCCTGTCCGAATGCGGTGGTGAGTTTTTCAATCTCATAGTTGTAGAGGATTCTTCCGGATTTTTCATTCGGCAGATCAATGCCGGTTGGACGATCCAGGCCGAACTTTTTCAAGTAATTTAAAAGCCGGTCATAGCCTAGCTTCTCTCTCGCAAGCTTGGAGAATAGCACGTTGGAAGAGTTTTGAACCCCTTCATTGAAGGTGATCGTTCCCCAGCCAACTTTGTTATGATCGCTGATCGGCCGGTTGTGGGGAATCTTGTATTGGCCTGATTTATAAGTTTCATTGCCATTGTACACCCCTTCTTGGATCGCAGCCGCCAATGTAAAGATTTTCATCGTAGATCCTGGCTCGTAAGGATCTGAGATGGCAAGGTTCGTAAAGTCTTTAATGTTCCGCTTGTTCGGATTAAAAGCCGGCCGGTTGCTCATGGCCAATATCCTGCCCGTTTTCGGATCGGCTACAATACCGATAATCTTTTCAGGCTTATATTTTTTGTTCGCCTTATCCATCGACTGTTCGAGCACCATTTGGATTTTCTCATCGAGAGTTAAGTATACATTGGAACCGTTCTTCGGTTTCTTGATCTTTTCTCCTGGATCCGGAAGCTTTACGCCTTTCGTATCACTCTTGAACGACAGGCTTCCGTTTGTTTCTTTTAAGTATTTATCAAGCGTTTTCTCAAGACCGAAAGCCCCAGATATTTCATTTTCCCCCTGCTCATTCGTATAGCCGATCACGTAAGGAGCAAACGTTTGGTTTGGATAATATCGTTTCGTTTCCGGCCGAAAATCAATACCGTCTATTTTCATCTTTTCTATTTTTTCTTTATCGCTGTGGCTGATCTTTCTGCCGCCGGGAACTTGGACCTCAAACAATTTCTTTTTGCTCAGCGCTTCTTCGATCGTCCCTTCATCTGCATCCAGGACACCTGCCAGCTTGGAAGCAGCCGCTGCAGGATCCTTAATATGGGTCGGATACTTCTTGTCAAGTGTGGCTGTTACAGTATAGGATGGAATATCTTTGGCGATTGCCTGCCCGTGGCGGTCAAAGATTGTCCCCCTGTTGGCATCAAGGGTTTTGTGCCTCGTCCATTTTTCTTCTGCATAGGCTTTTAAATCAACATTTTCAATGTGTTTCGTATACGCGATGTAAAAAAATCTTCCTATCAACACAAAAAAGAGCAGGCTGAAAACTAACATGATAACCCCTGCTCCCCAATTAAATTTAAACTTATTTTCCATAGTTCAATACTCCGCCTTAATTTTCAAGCACTTTTACGTTTTTATCGTTAAGCGTCATCCCTAGCTTTTCTTTTGCAATTTTAAGAATGCGGTCGGGTGCACTTAGTTCTGTGACCTGCTGTTTGTAATCATCCACTACTTTATTTTCGTAGTTGATCGAACTTTGAACGGATTCGATGCTGGAGTTCACTTTATAGATTGAGGCGTAGTTTGACACCATGAAAATGGCGCCTGCAATAAGCATAAGGGAGGCAAAAACCCAAAGGAACTTTTCTCCTTTTGTTATTCGTGGGGTTCTGATTCTCGGTTGTGCTTGTTGCTGGACATATTTTTGTTTTGATTCTTGCTGATACTGTCTCTGTGTTTGATACGCTAAATTACTCAACCCATAACTCTCCTTTATTTTTGTTTTTCTGCTATGCGCAGTTTGGCCGATCGTGATCTCCTATTAACTTCAATTTCCTCTTCACGTGGTAGTATCGGCTTCCTTGTTATGTTTTTTAATACCGGCAAAAATTCTTCGGGTATGATCGGCAAACCTGGAGGCAGGGACGGTCCGGTACTGTGCTTTTTAATGATCGTTTTGCAGGCTCTGTCTTCCAGTGAATGGAAGGTAATGATGCTAAGTCTTCCGCCGATCGAAAGCAGCTCTATAGAATCCTCCAATGCTTCTTCGAACGCATTCAATTCATCATTGACTGCGATTCGGATGGCTTGGAACGTTCTTTTGGCTGGATGCCCGCCAGCTCTCCTGGCTGGTGCAGGTATGGCATCCTTGATCAGGTCCACAAGTTCTCCAGTTGTGTCAATCGTCCGATCTTTCCTGGCAGCTTCAATTTTTCTTGCGATCTGCTTAGCGAACTTCTCTTCTCCATACTGAAAAATAATTTTCACTAGCTTCTCATAAGGCCACTCATTAACTACTTCATGGGCAGACAGCTGAGCCGTCTGATCCATCCTCATATCTAGCGGCGCATCGTGCTGATAGCTGAATCCCCGATCTGCTTCATCCAACTGCGGCGAGGATACACCCAGGTCGAATAAAATTCCATCTACTTTCTCAATCCCACGATTATAAAGCTCTTCTTTAATGTAACGGAAATTGCTTTTAATAATGGTGAAAGTTCCTTCATATTCCTTAAGGGCAGCTTTTGCATGTTCAATGGCCGTGTCATCTTGGTCAAAAGCATACAGGTGGCCTGATGTCAGTTTTGAGAGTATGAGTCGGCTGTGGCCTGCTCCTCCAAGTGTACAGTCAACGTAAATTCCATCCGGTTTCACATCTAAGGCATTAACGGCTTCTTCTTTAAGTACGGTAATATGGTCAAACATGATGTATTCCTTCCTGTGTATAAAGTCAGAGAGTTTTTCATTTGGCTACAAATCAAAATCCATGAGGCTTTCAGCGATTTCACCGAAGGATTCCTCTGAAGCTGCGAAGTATTCTTCCCAAATTGATTTGCTCCAAATTTCAATTCTATTCGAAACACCTATCACTACGCAATCTTTTTCGAGGTTGGCGTACTCTCTAAGCTGAGGTGCCACGTTTACTCTCCCCTGTTTGTCCAATTGGCATTCTGCTGCACCGGAAAAGAAGAAGCGGGTGAAAGCTCTTGCATCTTTTTTTGTGAATGGCAAACTCTTCAATTTCTCCTCGATCACTTTCCATTCTTCAAGAGGATAACCGAATACGCATTTGTCCATCCCACGGGTTAGGATAAAGGTCGAACCAAGGTTTTCACGAAATTTAGCGGGAATGATCATACGTCCTTTTTCATCGATGTTATGCTGATATTCACCCATGAACATAGGACATCCCCCACTTTCTACCCTAACTCTACCACATTGCCCCACTTTTCACCACTAACAAATTATTCGCTAACAAAAAAAAGAATCCTGCTGTAGGGCAGGATTTTTTTATCTTTTTATTTCGTTTTTAATTTAACGTACATATACAAGTTTATGCTTGCCATTGAATTCAAGAGGCTGCTCTGTTAGCTGTTTAATCCAATCTGTTCCATAGCGGTTAATATATGAAAAAGCATTCCAAACTCTCTCCTGAAGCACACCATCCGGAGCGAGATCGCACTGCAGATGATCGAACAAAGCAAGAGGCTCCATTAATTCCTTTTTCATGGACCGCTCCATTTTTGTATGCAGATAATCAACTTCATTCTTGATTCTGTTTAGATTTATGTCCGTAAGCCTCTTAAGAGAAGGATCAATAGTGAGCGCCAGCATTTTCAGTTCTGTATAAGCCGCCTCGATCTTGGTCAATGTCTCCGTATAGACACCTTTCGTATCGATTGGTTTATGGCTTTCATACCAAGACTGTTTGTGTACTTCGGTTCCTTCCCGCAGAACATCCTCCACTTTCAACCCTGTTTCTTTCAGCTGTTTTTCATTCTTTCCAGTTACGATGGTCATGGAAAGCCTGGGTACTAGAGGCGGCATCTTAAAGCCAAAAAGATGAAATACTTCTTTAAGTGCAGACCAGTAGGCAATCTCGCCCGATCCTGCGATAAATGCCAAGACAGGAAACAGGCTTTCTTGCATGACAGGTCTGGTCACAACATTATTGCTGAAGAGTTCCGGCTTTTCTTTGGCATTAGCCATGAGCTGTTCTGAGGTGATGGTTACTTCCTCATTTTTCGTGAGGAAGTTACCGCTATCATCCCGAAATAACAGCAGTCTTTCTTCATTATGATAGATAAACAAGTGGGCGTTGTTCTCTTGAAGCTCTACCGGGGCAGAAAACCCTCGACCGGTTAATTGTCCGATGCCAGCAGCAAAAGCCTCATCCACCTCTATGTTGCGAAGAATCATTTTTTCCAAGGTTTCTGTCTGAAGCCGCTTAAAATGCGGTTCCCCAGAGTCCACTAAAACCAAACCGTATTCACCAAATAGATCTGTAATAAATTGAGCAAACGAATGAACCGCTGTTTTAGAAGATTTGAAGATCTCTTTTACTTTTGAAAGTACTTCTTTTGTGAATTCCGTTTCTCCAAACTCCCTAAAAACAGATTCAGCCCACTCCGCCGCCATCACGCTATCCCACTCCATTAAGGTTGCAGAAGTCTTTAACGGGCTAACCGGTGGAAGGGAGCGTTTTTTAGGGCCTCCGTTCCGTTCGACATTCACATGATTGATCTCATCATAATCATGGTCTTCACCAGCAATCCAAAAGACAGGAACGACAGGAACACCCAGCTGCCGTTCCTGAATACAGGCAAATTGTATAATGCTGATGCATTTGTATATGGTTAACAGCGGGCCGGTAAGCAATCCCGCCTGTTGTCCGCCGATCACTGCTGCACTTTTAGGGTTTCTTAGTTTTTCGATGTTGGTTAAGGTTTGTTTTGAACAGGAAAATTGAAAATTATAATCAGAAAGATAATTCGCCAATTTTTCACGTTCATACTCTCTGCTGCCGATATCCGAAATCCGTTGTTCCATCATTTCAGCAGTAAACCCATTGTAATCATAGAGGTTTTCCACTGAAGGATCAGCAGCTGAATATGATGCGGCTATTTGGTTTTTATCTTGAAGAGGGAATTCATCGATCCTCATATAAGTACGTCCTTTCTCTATGTATACAACTGCTTATAGAGTATAGCAAACTACAGGTTCATCACCAAAATGAAATGCTCGGAGAAAAGTACAGAAATTAAGAAAACAAAACAAGACTCTTCATTGTAACTTATGCGAAAAGAAGAACAACATTCAATAGAAGGTGAACCACTGCGCTTTTATGGTTCTAATGCCTTGATTCCATGATAGACAAACTTCGTGTAAGGAAGATGCATCCCCTTATGATCAGCGACCATAAGAAGATATCCACTGATCGCTTCGATCTCTGTTTTTCGTCCTTCTTCAATATCCCTTAACATTGAAGACCGATTTTCCGCTGTTCTTCTGCAGACATTCCTTACATGCTCCCAAAGAGCATCCGTCTCTCCAATACCTAAAACACCACAGGCTTCTTCAAAAAGAAGTTTCGCCATTACTCTTAAATGAGCATTCCGCTCAATGTCACCATTCTGAACACGGAACAATGAGGTTAATGGATTGACCACACTGTTTACCACAAGTTTTTCCTTCATGATGGAATCAAGCCTGTCTTTTGATTCAATACTGAAGTTTCCTGTTATCATTCTTCCCCAAAATGCATTGTCAATGCCGCCCCGGTAAGAGGCGAGCTTAATTTTCCCATTTCCGGTATGCCGCACTTCATGATCACTGATCTTAAGCGCTCCATGTTCAATGATGCCGGCCAAAATATTCTGCTGGGGCAGGGAATCCAATGAATCCACATGCCCCATTCCGTTTTGTATAAAGAGCAGTGTACTGTCTAAAAACCTCTGGCTGGAACGTAAAATAGCATAGACAGCAGGCAGCTGATGCTGTTTTACACAAACAACCGTATAATGCGGTTCTTCTTTGTATTCATCAATCAGACTCGCAGAAACTGGATATGTTTTTTCAGTACCTGAAGCGGACCTGCAGCTCACACCATTTCGTTTGATGGCGTTTGCCTGCTGGCCTGTCCTTGTGCAAACTGTAACCTCTTGGCCTTCTTCTGAAAAAAATGCTGCGAGGAGCAGGCCGATGGATCCTCCTCCGATTATGGCAATTTTCATGGACTCCTCCTAATCCCTATGTATCGTCGTATTTTCTTCATATTATCATATCTTGACACAAAAAAGACCTCCGCCAAAAACAGCGGAGGGATCCTTTATACCGGATAGACAGGATGCTTTCTTTCACTAAACACCATATCTTTTGATTCAAAAAAGACGAGTCTGTGATAGAGCGTCTCCCTTAAAGCAGAAGGTTCAACAATATCATCAATAATCAGCTCAGAAGCCAATTTATACACGTCAATATGCTCTTTGTATTCCTGTTGTTTCTGCTGGACATACATCACGCGTTCTTTCGGATCTTCAATCTCATTAATTTTGTTTGAATAAACTGCATTTACCGCAGCTTCTGGGCCCATAACAGCAATTTGCGCGGTAGGAAGCGCGATACAGCAGTCCGGTTCAAACGCAGGGCCAGCCATCGCATAAAGTCCAGCTCCATAGGCTTTTCTTACGATAACAGACAGTTTAGGAACCGTGACATCACTCATGGCGGCAATCAGCTTGGCTCCATGGCGGATAATGCCCGCTCTTTCTACTTTCGTACCAATCATAAAACCAGGTACATCCGCCAGGAAAATAACAGGGATATTGAAAGCATCACACAGCGTGATAAATTTAGCGGCCTTATCGGCTGAATCAACAAACAGCACTCCGCCTTTCACTTTTGGCTGATTGGCGATCAATCCGACCGGGCGGCCCTTTATTCTTGCAAAACCGGTAACAATTTCTGCAGCGAAAAGCTTCTTCATCTCAAAAAAGCTGTCTTCATCCACAATTCTGCTGATAAATTCATACATATCAAAAGGCACGTTCTGGTTCTTTGGCACGATATCGCTGATCTCTCTTCCAGAAACTGGAGCCTTCTCTTCTGTAAAAGCAGGCTTATGCTTGTAATTGGCCGGAAAATAAGAAAGGTACTTTCTCGCATAGCTGACCGCTTCTTTTTCATCTGCAGCGAGGATATCCCCGCAACCGCTCACCGAACAGTGCATCCTTGCTCCGCCCATTTCTTCCAGGGTAACTTTTTCGCCGATTACTTTTTCAGCCATTCTTGGTGAGCCCAGATACATGGACGCATTCTGGTCAACCATGATAACAACGTCACAAAATGCAGGAATGTATGCTCCGCCTGCAGCAGAAGGTCCAAAAAGGAGGCAGACTTGAGGAATCATGCCTGACATTTTTACCTGATTATAAAAAATCCTTCCAGCTCCCCTGCGATTCGGGAACATGTCAATCTGATCGGTAATCCGTGCACCTGCAGAATCGACCAGATAAAACATCGGAACTTTCAGCCGCTGTGCTGTTTCCTGGATACGAATAATTTTTTCCACAGTCCGGGCACCCCACGAGCCCGCTTTAACCGTAGAATCATTCGCCATCGCACATACCGTCTGTCCGTTTACCTTGCCCGTTGCCGTGATGACACCATCAGCGGGAAGATCTCCCGCCTGGCTGTTTGCAAACAGTCCGTCTTCTTCATGAAATTCACCTTCATCAAATAACAGCGAGAGACGTTCTCTTGCAAACATCTTATTTTGAGAGGCGTTTTTAGCATGATATTTTTCCGCACCGCCTGCTTTAATCTTGCTGACAAGTACTTCATAGGACGATTCTGTCTTCGTTGAATCCATCGTTATCCCTCCATCTGCGTTAAAGAGTGAGCGCTCGTTCAGTTTTTCTCCGTAACCTTAAGCCAGAGTAACTAGAACGTCTCCTTCATTTACGAAATCTCCAACCGCTACTTTAATCTCTTCTACTGTCCCTGCCGACTCTGCTTCGACCGGTATTTCCATCTTCATTGATTCGAGGATGATCACACTCTGTCCCGCTGATACCTGGTCTCCTTCTGATACAGCAATATTCCATACTGTTCCTGCCATTGATGCGATAACCTGTTTCATTCTCATACACTCCTACGTATTTTATTGTTCTGTAACCTTTGGCTTCTCACTTAAAAAACCTGTCGTATAGACCCCTTTTTGAAAATCAGGATCCTCAAGAACCTTTTTGAAAAGAGGGGCATTTGTTTTTATCCCTCTGACCTCAAACTCGTTAAAAAACTCAGCTGCTTTCTTTAGGCACTGCTCTCTGTTGGAATCGCTTACAATAATCTTCGCAATCATTGGGTCATAAAACGGAGAGACAGTGTTTGTTGCTGCATAACCTGCATCAATTCGGATCCCTTCTCCTTGAGGGAACGAAAGAACTTCAATTTTTCCTGGTGAAGGAAGAAATTTAACAGGATCCTCTGCATATAGGCGGAATTCCATACTATGGCCTTTCTGCTGCACTTCATTCTGCAGGAGCGGGAGCGATTTTCCTGAAGCCACTTCAATCTGCCATCTCACAAGATCCAACCCGGTCGTCATTTCCGTTACGGGGTGTTCGACCTGAAGACGGGTATTCATTTCAAGAAAATAAAAATGCCCATCGCCATCAACGATAAATTCCACTGTACCCGCATTCGTATAGGAAACAGATTGAGCAGCTTTCACTGCGGCTTCACCCATTTCTCCACGCAGTTTCTCAGTTAAATAAGGTGAAGGTGATTCTTCAATGACTTTTTGATGCCTCCTCTGAATGGAACAGTCTCTTTCAAACAAATGGATGATGTTTCCTTGGCTGTCTCCAAATACTTGAACTTCAATATGGCGGGCAGGGCTGATAAATTTCTCTATAAACATACGGTCGCTGCCAAAATACATTTTAGCTCGCTGCTGGCTGGAGAGGAACTGCTTTCGAAGGGTTTCTTCATCGTCACAGCGGACCATACCGATCCCGCCGCCTCCTGCGCTTGCCTTAAGCATAACAGGATAGCCGATCTTGCCAGCGATAGATGCCGCTTCTTCTACATCTGCAATCGGTTCAGTCGTTCCAGGGACAACAGGGACACCCGCTTTCTCCATGGTTTTTCTCGCCTGAACTTTGTCTCCCATGGCCTCCACTACGTTCGGGGACGGACCGATGAACGTTATGCCTAGTTCTTCTATTTTTTTAGCAAACTCCCCGTTCTCGGAGAGGAATCCATAGCCTGGATGAATCGCATCAACCTTTTCAGATTGTGCAATCTCAATGATTTTGTCCTGGTTCAAGTAAGATTTAATGACCGGGGGTTCTCCCAGATGATAAGCACGAGTGGCCTGCTGAACGTAGGGAAGTTCCTTGTCAGCATCCGAAAAGACCACAATCGATTCTATTCCCATTTCCGAACACGTTTTAACGATTCGTCCGGCAATTTCTCCCCGGTTAGCGATCAATATTTTCTTCACTTTATATCCTCCCTTCGATGCCTCATTGTCGTATATTCGACAAAAAATATTTTTTTCCTTTTGTAAGCGGCAACAAAACGAATATTTCTTTTTTAAAGAATTTTTCGCATAATTAGTATATACTAAAAGAAACATAATCAACAGAGTCATTCGAGGGGGAACGAGTTATGAGCACCATGGAAACGTATACAGTTAAACGCTTAGTCATCAACTATAAAACATTAGAAGAATTTAAACAGTTCAAAGAATACGGTATTCAGGAGCTGTCTATGCTCGAGGATCTTCAAGATAACATTATTGAAAATGACAGTGAGTCTCCTTTTTACGGAATCTATTTTGGCGACAAATTAGTGGCCAGGATGAGCTTATATAGAATTGAGGCAGCATACGACCGTTATTTCAGTCCACCACAGGATTATTTTGAATTGTGGAAGCTGGAAGTACTGCCGCAGTATCAAGGGAAAGGCTATGGTAAAACGCTGGTTCAATTTGCACAATCGTTCAATCTTCCAATTAAAACAAATGGAAGACAGCAATCGAGCGGGTTCTGGGAGAAAATGGGCTTTGAAGCCGTTACCTACAATGAAGAAAGGGACCGCGGGGAAAACCCTTATGTGTCCTATCCAAAAGGGGTAACTGAACAAGCGCTATAATTAAATAAGCAAAAATAAAAAAAGATGGCGCTCTCCGCCATCTTTTTTTATTTTTCAAGTTTTTGAAGGCCATCTACTTTGAATGTCAGATGATTGCCGCCTTCTTCATCCGTCGCCACCATTTTTCTAGCACGGTCCATGATTTCTATCAGTGCTTTATAATCTTCACAAACGAGCTGGTATTCATGATTTAATTTCTGAAGATGGGACTGAAACTGAGCATTTTGTGTTTTCAGTTCCTCCACTTGATTCCGAAGATTAGCCAGCTCTTGGCCCGAACGGCGTTCTTCAGTAGATTTAAAATTCTTCAAGAAGACAATGACATCATCCAGTGATAATGACTTTTCCTTCGCAACGACATATTCATCTCTTTTACCATCATGCCTCGAAACGTCTACACGGCTTTCCTCATAATCAATCTTATCTTTATTTCTTTCTTTCCGCTGCTTTTTTGCTATAGCGATGGCTGATTCATACCTTTTTCTGATCAAAGAATTCCATCTGAACCCACAGGCCGCAGAAGTACGTGACAGTTTTTCTCCCACTTCTTCAAACGCTGCCAGCTGAGTGCTCCCTTCCCTGATATGGCGAAGTACAACATCTGCTAGCAATACATCTTCATCCTGGTTCCAAGCATCCTGGCGAACAACAGTCAACCTAATCCCTCCATCTTTTATGTCGTTTTTACATAGTTATGCAATTAATAGAAAAGATAGACTTTTGTTCTATTAATAAGAGGTCTCCATCGTACGTTTTCCATTTCGCCAGGATACTATACTTAGTAAAAAGATCAAGGCAAATCAGTTGCTGTTATTGAAAAATGCTGCCACAGCATGGTGATGATTTTCTGATTCCCAGAGCTTTGCACATGTTTTTATTTCTTCATCTGCTCTTGTATTAATTTCTTGGAAGGGAAGGCTGCGAAGATATACCTGTTTATAGGCCTTCAGCACATCAACCGAATGTTCCGTATACCTTCTTAAATATTTAGTGCACTCTGTTTGAATGTCACCGTCTTTTATCAGATACTGTAAAAATCCTTTGTCGGCTGCATGTTTCGCCGTCAGCTTTCCTGCGCTCCACAGCATATCCAGTGCATCCAGTTTCCGTACCCTCTCCATGAGATAGGTGCCGCCTCCCCATCCTGTTGTAATCCCGAGCGTTCCCTGTACGAAGCCCATCTTCACATTCGCCGAAGCGATCCTGACATCACAGGCAGACGCGATTTCACATCCGCCTCCTACTGCCGTTCCATTGATCAAGGCGGCAGTTGGCTTCGGAAAGAAAAACAGGCTCTTCAGCACTTCACCCATCCTCGAAAGCATAATGTGAGCTTGTCTTTCTGTTTTGAGACCTGAAAAAGCCCGTAAATCTCCCCCAGCACAAAATGCCCGGTTTCCAGCTCCTCTGATCACTAAGACTTTTACTTTATCATTTTGATTGACTTGAGTTATGTATTCCTCTAATTGCTCCATTACCTCAAAATCCACGGCATTTCTGACTTCAGGACGGTTGATGGTGATCCATCCGATCTCATCTTCAATTGTATACAGTACTTTTTCCATCTAATTCCCCCTTTACGTCACACATATAGTTCGTTTTTAAGCGGGAAAATCCTTTAATTGATCAATAAATCCTCAATTTACATATATATAAAAAAACAGGAAGCAGATTTGCTTCCTGTTTCTTCTTATTTGCTGCTGATTACTTCTTTTCCTTTGTAAGAACCGCATTCACGGCATACGCGGTGAGAAAGTTTGTATTCTCCACATTGTGGACATTTTACCATACCAGGCATTTCAAGCTTGTAATGAGTACGGCGCTTTGCTTGGCGGGTTTGGGAAGTTCTGCGAAAAGGTACTGCCATGTTATCCACCTCCTTAAAATGGGGTATTGGTTTTGTCTGAAACATACATCAGATTTTCCAATTTTACGATTTGTCTTTGTCAAAAAACTTGGCAAGATCCGCAAGTCTAGGATCAATCTTCTTCTTGCGGTCTTCCTCAGTAACGACCTGCCATCCTTCTCCTTCAGGCGGAGCCTTCTTATCCTTAACATCAGGTCCGGCTACCACTTTGATTGGCTTTTCAAGCAGAATATGCTCTTGTATATAAGGCATCAGATCAAGGAAATGCCCTTCTACCGTGTGAAGGTTCTCCTCTTCAGCCGGTACCGTATATGAAGGATCCAGAAGAAAAATTTCGGTTGTCTTTATCGAAAATGGAAAATGGACATCTGCCAATGTGTTTGAGCAGGGAAGGACCATTTCTCCCTGAATTTTCAGGTAAAAGGTGGCTTTCTGCTGAGTAACATCGGCATGTCCGCTAACATGAACAGGCGGTATATCGCGAATTTCCTTATCAAGCGATTTAAGTTCACTTGCATCAACATACTCATCAAATTCAAGCGGTTTTCGATAAAAGTTTTTTAATTCCTGTAGTGACCAATTCATCTATTTTCACCTCAAGGCAACAGTAATAATTATATCGGCCATAAAGAGAAATGTCAACATAATATCTTTACAGCATGTTCTTTAAAGAAGCGGCGATTAACGTTAAACTAGAATAAGTACTATGTTTATTCAAAAAGGAGGTTAATCCGTGAAAGCCTGCGGAATCATCGTCGAATATAATCCTTTCCATAATGGACATTCTTATCATTTGCAACAATCAAAAAAACAATCAGAGAGTGACATAATTGTTGCCGTTATGAGCGGGAATTTCCTGCAGCGCGGTGAACCCGCCATCCTCTCGAAATGGGACCGGTCAAGAACGGCCCTTATGGGAGGCGCTGACCTTGTTATTGAACTACCCTATCTGTTCGCCGTATCACCTGCACCTATTTTTGCACAATCCAGTGTCTTTCTTTTAAATGAAATGGGTGTTGATGCTATCTGCTTTGGCAGTGAATCAGGAAACATGGATTCATTCTACCATACAATTTCAGAACTGGAGAAGAATAAAACTCTATATGATCAATCTTTTCAATCGTTTATAAAACAAGGGTATTCATTTCCGAAGGCTTCTTCCCTTGCGGCCGATTCACTTATGTTAAGCAGCAATACCCTCGATCTGGCCAAGCCCAATAATATTTTAGGCATTGAATATGTAAAAGCAATCCTCGATCAGGAGTTCCCCATCAAGCCTAATACCATTAAACGGATCGGGGCCGCCTATCACGAAGATCAAATCACTGCACATAAAATTGCAAGTGCAACCGCCATAAGAAAGACTTTATTTGAATCTGAAAATATAAGCACAAACGAAATTAAGGAAGCGGTTCCAGATTATACACGGGATATACTAGAGAGTCACCTTCAGGAAACAGGACAATTCACTACATGGGAGTCATTATATCCAATCCTCCGGTATAAACTGCTCTCATCAACACCAGAACAGTTAAGTGAGCTGTATGAAACAGAAGAGGGCTTGGAGCACCGCCTCCGTTCAGTTATCTCAGGCGCAAATAATTTTCATGAGTTTATGGCTGCCTTAAAAACCAAACGCTATACATGGACAAGGCTTCAGCGAATGTGCCTTCATATCCTGCACAATATTAAAAAAGAAACAGCTGCAGAATGGGTTCGCAAAGGGCCTCCATACATACGCATTCTGGGAATGAGCAGTGAGGGGCAGAGGTACTTAAGAATGCGCAAAAAAGAGGTCACTGTACCAATTGTAACCACAGTCTCACAGTACAGTCACCCTATGCTGGAGCTGGAACAGCGTGTCTCGTCCATTTATTATGCCGGATATCCGCAAGCGGTTCTTTCCAAAAAAATAAAGGAAGAGTATAGTACTCCTCCCTTACGCTTTGACAGAAGCAAGGGCCTCTTTCTATAGGCCTTTGCTATTTTATTTTAATTTGTTCAGGTAGTTGATTGCGTCATCCATTTTTTTAACTGGTATGATCTTCATATCCGTTTTAATATCTTTCGCTGCTTTTACAGCATCTTTGTAATTGTTGGCACTGACAGGTGCAAAAAAGATTTCAGCACCTGCTTTGTCCGCTGCCACAATCTTCTGCTGAATGCCGCCGATCGGCCCGACTTCCTCATTAATATTAATCGTTCCTGTTCCCGCAATCTTGTGTCCCTTCGTCATATCGCCTTTTGTCAGCTGATTTAAGATTTCCAGAGAAAACATCAAACCTGCTGAAGGGCCGCCGATTTCACTTGTTTTTATGTAGATCGGCGGATCAACTTTAATCTCCACATCTGTTACAGGATATGTAATGCCGATGCCCGCTCTTTTTTCATTGTTCTGGCTGAGTTTTTTAGGGAATTTAGCAAGTGCTACGGTTTTCGCAAATGTCTTTTTGCCTCTGAGGACTTTTAATTGCACTTTGTCTCCCGCTTTTTTCCCTGCCAATTTTTTTAGCAGCTCTTCTGTTGTTTTTACCGGTTTTCCTTCTAATTCCGTAATCTCATCCCCGACTTTTAGCTTTCCTTCTGCAGGCATACCTGAAATAATTCCGGTGACATAGACACCTTTGCTGATGATTTTTACATTTTTTCCAGCTTTCCGGTAAGCTACTACTGTAGCTGCGTGCTGAGAATCCTGCATCATCTGAAGCTGCCGCTGGTTGTATTCTTCATCTGTTTCATCGTCGGAACGAACTTCATTTGCCGGCAGAAGTTCACGGTAATCGCTTACTTTTGCATATAAATATTGAGGGATATTTGCTTTTCCGATCCGTACGGTGGTCAGCATAAAGCTTCCCTTTTCTTTATCGCCGTCTTTTACATGAATAATGGGTGCCAGTTCATTGGCACTTCCCGGTGATGTCACATAATAAGGCAGTGGATACAGTGCGATGACCAGCGCCAGCACGATCACCCCAAGAAGTGATAATTTACTAATCCGGCTCGATCTCCGGGGGTTTTGATGGTCTTTCATGATTGTTCTCCTTCCATTTCTCAATTCTGCTTTTAATCATCTCAATTTTACTTTTCCCAGCTTCTTCTCCAATTAAGATGATCTCACTTACATTCTTAAAAGCTGTCGAGCTATATTGTTCGACCATCGGCCTGATCATAATATCAGCTGAGATCTCATGATAGCGGACAATTTCTCTTTGCATGATATCAATGCTTTGGACAATAACATCCAGAATGGAAGCCATCTCCGGCTGAGCTTTAAAATGAGAGATATCTACAGCAATCACAATATCTGCTCCCATTTCCCTTACAACAGCAGCCGGCACTCTTTCGATCACTCCTCCGTCAACGAGCAGCCTGCCGCCTATTTTTTCAGGTACAAAAATGCCAGGAATTGAAATGCTTGCCCTGACCGCCTCGGCAATCGGTCCTTTTCTAAAAACAATTTTTTCACCTTTGATCAAATCAGTAGCAACAATGGAAAGCGGGATGATGGTGTCTTCAATCTTTTTATTTTGTGTGAGCAGGCGGACCAGTTCTTTTATTTTTTTTCCTGAAACAAACCCCATTTTAGGAACTGTATAATCCATATAATACTTTCTTTTAAATAAAGTTGCCATTTTTATGAGATTCTCATTATTATGCCCCATTCCAACCATAGCTCCGACTAGGGCACCCATACTGCTTCCCGCGATCATATCAATCGGTATTTCCGCTTCACGGAGTGCCTTGATTACTCCTATATGTGCAAAGCCCCTAGCTCCACCTGACCCTAGTGCCAAACCGATGATCGGCCTCTGCATTACAGACTCCTCCTAACCTTTTGTCCTTTTTAAGATATGGTCTAATTAACTTGCCTATACGTATAAATATATAGATGGACAAGGGATGGCTCTTTAGTCTCACTTGATGAAACGGGGGATGAAAGTGAAATGGAATTTTTATAAATCTATCGTACTCTCTATAGCCGCGATCACGCTCGCTGCTGCGGTTATGATCTTTCCAAAAGCGGCGTTTGCGGCATCGCTGGACGGTTTAGAGATGTGGTGGGAAGTTGTTTTCCCTTCTCTTTTACCCTTTTTTATCCTTTCCGAAATCTTGATCGGGTTTGGTGTTGTTCATTTTTTTGGCGTGCTGTTTGAGCCTTTAATGCGCCCTTTGTTCAAGGTTCCCGGTTCTGGGGGATTCGTCTGGGCAATGGGGCTTTCATCCGGTTTTCCGGCTGGAGCCAAACTTACGGCCAGACTGTGGCAGCAAAAAGAAATCACTACGATTGAAGCAGAGAGACTCGTTTCTTTTACGAACTGTTCGAACCCGCTGTTTATCTTTGGAGCAGTGGCTGTCGGTTTTTTTAACAATCCGTCTCTCGGTATCGTTTTGGCCTTAAGCCACTATGCAGGAAACATTCTTGTCGGCCTCACCATGAGATTCCACGGGAAGAAAATGATGAAAGGGGAAGATTCGAACCGCTTTTTAACAAGGTTCAAGCCGTTAAGCGCTCTGCAAAAAATGCATCAGGCCCGGCTGGCTGACGGCCGGCCCATCGGAAAGCTGTTAGGAGATGCTGTTCAATCATCTACCAGTACACTTCTGATGATCGGAGGATTTATCATCTTGTTTTCAGTGATCAATAAGGTTTTAAGCCTGTTGGCGATAACGCCTGTCTTTGCACACCTGCTTGAAAAATGTCTTTCGATCCTCTCTATTTCAGGCGTCCTCAGCTATCCGCTCATAACGGGCTTATTTGAGATCACTCTCGGCAGCAAGCTCGCCAGCGAAAGCACAAGCATGCTTTTACAGCAATGCATTATTGTCAGTTTCATTCTCGCCTTCAGCGGCTTTTCTGTTCAGGCTCAGGTTGCCAGCATTCTTGCTGATACGGACATTCGCTTCAAACCGTTCTTTTTCGCCAGGCTTTTGCACGGTCTGTATGCTTCTGTACTAGCAGCGCTGTTCTTTCCCTTGTTTCTTTACAGTCATTCCAAAACATCAATAACTGTTTGGGCACAGAACCAATTGATGATGTACCCTTGGGATGAATATTGGCACTTCTTTATAAAAGCAGGTTCATATATGACACTTGCTGCTCTTATTCTTTCTATATTGATCTGGGGTCTTAAGCATTCGCTCAACAAAAAAAACCCCCGTTTTCATTAAAGAGGGGAACTGAACTTTTGTTTTAATGCGTCCTGTACGGCGGGGGGAACGAGTCCCTCTACAGATGCATGGTATTTAGCTGCCTCTTTAACGATACTTGAGCTTAAGAAGGAATACTGATTATTTGTCATCATAAAAAACGTTTCTACTTCTTCGTTCAGCTTTTTGTTGATGGATGCAATCTGCATTTCATATTCAAAATCCGATACTGCCCGGAGCCCCCTAAGTATGACGCTTGCTCCTACGCTTTTAACATAATCGATCAAAAGTCCGCTGAATGAATCGATCCGGACATTTGGAAGTTCACCTGTCACTTCCTGTAGCAGGCCTAACCGTTCTTCTACAGAAAATAATGGGCTTTTGCTCTGATTTTTCGCTACTACAACGATAACCTCATCAAAAACCTTTGCGCCTCGTTTGATAATATCCAAATGTCCAAGTGTGACTGGGTCAAAACTCCCAGAACAAACTGCTATATTCGGCATGCTCTCCACCTCTTGTCCAATGTATTTACTCTTCTCTACGTAAATATAAAGAAAGCTTAGTACTTCCGTAAGTCTCTTCTCTCACTCTTTCAAGACTTCCGATCGATGAAGGAAGGAGCACACCAGGATCGTGTTCAGCTACAACCTGAACTCCCTTGCTTAATAAGCCATATTCATCAAGTTTTGTTATGTCGTCGGCAATCCGCTGTTTCGCATAAGGCGGATCAAGAAGCACAAGGTCAAATTGAAACTCCCTTTTTTTCAGTGCCTTTAAGGCTCGCTGTGATTCTATTCTATAAACTTCTGTCTTTTCTTCATAACGGCATGCTTTAATATTATTCTTAATCGTCTCTGCTGCCTTTATGTCACGGTCCACAAAGATCATCTTATCCATTCCCCGGCTAAGAGCCTCTATTCCGAGCCCTCCACTGCCGCCGTATAAGTCCAGTCCAATTCCGCCATCAAAATAAGGGCCGATAATATTAAAAAGTGACTCTTTGATTTTATCTGTTGTGGGGCGTGTTGACTGTCCCGGAACAGCTTTCAAAGGCCTGCCCTTGCATTCACCTGAAATAACTCTCATTTTTCCACACCTTACATATCAATTTACGATTAATGGCTGCTTCCAGCTCTTATTCAACATTATCCTATCACACTTTTTTTAGAATAAACAGAAACTGTCAAGTTATTTTACAAGCCTAAAGTATAGAAAATTAGACAAGGGCTATACTAATCCTAACAACATCCCTAATGATGTTGTTGCCAACCGCGGAGAAGACTTACTTCCCCATAAGTTCTTCCTCCGGTTTCTCCTCTCCCATCGCCTTAAAGATAGTAAAAAGTGTTTTTACCTATCCTTGGGCAACCCGCAGATGTTCTGCGGGTTTTTTTTGATTCATAAAAAGCTCCCCTCCCTTTTCAGCCTCAGCCTTGTGTGCTAAAGTCAAAGAAAGAAAGGGGGATCAACGCATCCTATGATTCAGCGTTTTATTGAACTCGGAGAAGGTTATTCAGATATTTATGAACTAATGGAAATCGCCAAAACGAACAAAAAGAGACTCAGTCAGCTGCTCTGTCTAAGAACTGAAATCAACGGGATTCAAAAAGCCTCATTCATCGTAGTACTGCATCCCGCAGATGAAGGAAATTTCCAGCCTTTATACATATGCCGGGAAGGGATTCCGGCAGATTCAAAGCGATATCAGCTTTTTGAAGGGCTCTCCCGGAAACTGGAGAAGAAAATCATCACCTTTGACGTGAAACCTTCAGGAGACTTCGAAGAAAAAGAACTGTATTTTCACTATTTGACCGGCATTTTGCGTTTAAATTATCTAATTCCGCCATTGTTTTAAAATAAAAAGATGACCCAATCCTTCTTTCGGGTCATCGTCTTTTATAATCCCATCTTGTAATCATATTCTTTTGCTTTATCCGGGATCTTGCTTTCATATTCTGTTTTGATCTCATGTTTATGAGATCGTTTCACTTCTTTCACAAAATGAAGAGATTCCAGTTTGCCGGCAACATCATCAATTTTTGCTGCATCACAATATATAACAGCATATTTCAACCGTTTTGAAATATAATGTACATTTCCATATCTCCTCAGCTGCTTTGAAAATTTCAGTGAATGCAAATAAACCGCAAGCCCCATTCGGTTTCCAATCATAAATTACTCCTTTAACACCATCATTTTTTTTAGTCTAGCATGATTATTATCAGTCTGCAATTTAATCCCATTTAAGAAAAGGAGTTTCCCCTATGAACCTTGACATCATTTGGAATGGCTTCCTCGAGGCCGTACGGAAGACTTCCTTTATCGATTCTGCAGAAAAAAAACTCATCACCGGTATACCGTTTCTTTATATTAAAACGGATGGATCGGCAGACAGAACGAAAATAGAGGAAGAGATAAAACTTCGATCAATCCAAGCCATGAAGGGCAAAAGGCTGAACGCAGAAATATCCTATTTCAGGACAGATTCTCATTTATATGTATACCGGTTCCGATTTCTCGTTCCTCAACAAAAGATGTTCTGCTGCGGCAACCTTTGTGAAGATTGTATCCGCTATCATAGATAAAAGAAAAATAAGAGCTCTGTTTCGAGAGCCCTTAACCGCAGCTGCATCCGCCTCCGCTTCCGCAACCGCCGCTGCAGCTTTTTGAATCAAAGAATGGGTTGCCTGTCGGCACTTTGATGTGCTCTGAAACGCTTCCCGCTATAAGGGAACTGCATTCGTTTAACAGGCTTTCCAATTCTTTCTCCGCTTTTTTGAAACCGGCTATGGTCTCATTAAAATCGAGTTCCCTTTTTAAAACCCTCACCTTTGTTGATACGGTTTTATAATCAGGATGATACTTTCCAAAACGCTGTACTTCCTCATACAGCTCTTTTGTTTTGTTGAACTCATTGATGAGCTTCTGAGCATTTGCGTCTTGTTCAAGATTATATTTACACACTCGGTATTGTATGGCAGCTTCTGATTCAGCTATCATCTTTCCGAGAGAATAGGATTCATCCAGCAATTCAAAATCCAGCACTAATCCCAGCATCCTCTCACTCCCTGCAGTGATTACTTATACTTTCTACCTTCATCTTATTATTATAGCCGAAATTATTATGAGATAAAAGAAAAACCGCCTCCATAACATTGACTCCTTCTTATAAAAAAAAGTATAATACTCTCGTTTGAAAGACTTTGAGAGCGAGGACCGCAATGAAACTTGTAACGTTTAACCCTTTTAGAACGATTGGAATCCCTGGCATACAGTATGTAAAGCCTGACAACATGTTCAAAGAGCTTGATAAAATAAAAGCAGCAGACGTCCTTCTTTTTCCGGAAAACTGGCAGGTAAACTCGTTGGTATATGGAATGAAGAAAAAAATATTTCCGAGCATCGAAAGTATTCAGCTTGGGTTTAGCAAAATGGAGATGACACGTGCGTTATGGACGGTTTGTCCAGAAAATCTTCCATACACTGAGATTCTAGGACATTCCAATGAGAACAAGCGCAAGGTTCTGGAGACTTTTCCTTTTCCTTTTGTTGCCAAGGAGATTCGTAATTCAATGGGGAAAGGCGTATTTCTTATTCATAACGAACAAGAATTCGAAGAATATGCAAAAGAAAACAATGTTTTCTATATACAGGAATACCTTCCGATTGACCGTGATCTTCGAATATGCGTAGTTGGAAATGAGATTATTGGAAGTTATTGGCGCATAGGCAGCAACGGCTTTCATAATAACGTAAGCCAGGGCGGAACCCTCTCATTCGATAACATTCCTGCTGAAGCATTAGAGCTTGTCCTTCGTGTTGCTCAAGGACTCAATATCAACCATGCAGGCTTTGATATCGTTGCGGCGAACGGCCGTTTTTATATTCTAGAGTTTAATGTGCTTTTCGGAAACCAGGCCTTTAACCACCTTGCCGTATCTCCAGAGAAAAAAATTCATGAATATCTTACAGCAGCTGAGATGGACCGGTAAGCAAAGTATGCCCCTTATTATGGTGAAAAGAGAAGCCTATAGCAGGCCTATAGGTCTTCTCCTTTTCCAATCATGCTCAGAAAATCAATCATCAATCCCACTGTTTTCACTTGATTGTGGAACTTATCAATCCGCTGGCCAAATGTCCTCCCAAAAAACACATTCGCTTCACTTTCCATCACTTCCAGCAGAAGGGGATTTCTCGATAGATCCCGATACCATCTAGGCTGCTCCCGAATAAAAAACTTAAGGTCTGGTCTAGTATTTAAATAGTCAATAATTTCCCTTCTCATCCGTCACACCCCTTAGTCTTTAAATACTGAAAAATAACTATCCTTTGAATTTGACGGCGGGCCCTGAACTGATTTGCTGCCCTGGAACTGCTTCAGCAGCTGATGAATGCCTTCTATCGCACCGCTGAATTGGACAATATGCTGCTGAATTTCACTGACATTGATGTCTCGAAACATGGAAAAAACATCTCCGACTGTAATTTCTTTTTTAGAATGTTCTTCAGCCGATTCCGGTTCCTGTTTCTGTTTTCTTTCCTTCAGTCCCCTGAAATGATCGGTTTTTAACGTATCCTGATCCTTTTCGGCCTTAAAAGCCTTCCAGCTTTCATGATTTGCCCCAAGGAAATACCAATCTTCATAAACATCCCTCCACGTACGATTATTTGAACGGACTTCACTTATCAGCTTAGGATGTTTCTGAACAAATATTCGGAATGCCTCAACGTCCTTTTTCATCTTCTCACCCCCGGCTGTCCTTCAACGACTACAATTCACCTATTACATGATACAGTTCCGCCTATAAAATGGTGCGCCTATTTTTCTTGTGCTGCTTTAAACATCGTTGTTTACCTTTGTTTTTTGTGTCAAAATTGAAGAGCAGCAGGTGTTGCAACTAGACAGAGAGAGAGGAAATAAAAAAATGGAATTGTATAAAGAGATGGAGTCTTTCATAACAGAAGCCTCAGAAGAAGAGAGAAATGTGCTGTCAGGCATCATAAAAAGCTTAAAAAATAAAAGGGAACACACCCACTCTACTTATATTTCAAGCTTAATGGATATGAAGCTGAACATCATTAATGATCATAAATTGGAAATCACTGTGCCAATCACTCCATTATTAAGCAACACAATAGGAATAGTGCATGGCGGACTCACTTCAACTTTAATGGACACCGCTATGGGAACAGCAGCCAACCAGACGCTTTCTGAAGGATCAGCAGCTGTTACCGTTGAAATGAAAGTAAACTTTACTTCTCCCGGAACAGGAAGCTTTCTTCGCTGTGAAGCAGAAGTGCTAAACCGTGGAAAAAAAGTCATCGTTACAGAATCAAAAGTTTACGGTGACCAAAACCAATTAATCGCCGTCTCGACCGGCACGTTTTTTATTGTAAGAAAGGCGTAAGCGGTCAGTCCGACAAGCGCTGGAGCTCTAACACAGCAACACGTTTTTTGTTTTTCAAAAAAAATAAGGGAGATCATCTGACCTCCCCTGACTGCTTATCATGGCTTTATAAAATTTTGTGTATAATTGCTCCCATAAACCCCTACACCCAAGCGAGTATAGTTTTTATTTAAAAGCGCTTCCCGGTGGCCCTGGCTGTTGAGCCATCCCTCTACTGCAGCCGGTCCATCTGTATATTTTGCTGCAATATTTTCACCGGCCTGTGAGTATTTCACTTTTCCCGCTTCTAGCCGATCGGCCAAGTCACCTGACGTGGGTGATTTATGCGAAAAATAATTAAGCTCTTCCATTTCTTTGCTGTGGTTATAGGCCACTTTTGCTGTCTTGCTATCCTTTGCTAAAGAAGCTAACCCATGTTTTAAGCGAATGACATTGGTAATATCCAGAATCTGCTGTTCTTGTCCTTTTTCAATTTTTCTCTTCAACTTTTCGGAGAATACAGGCTGTTTCTCCAAGCTGCCTCTGTATACGACAGAATAGGGTCTTTGCATGAGCAATGTTTCTTTATCCAGATACCTGATGCTGGAAAGCTCCTGAGTAAATTTATCAAAATAAAGCTGAGCAAAAATATCATGAAATGGAATAAGAGGACGGGTGTTCATTTCATCTTCCGATAGCTCGAAACGAAAGAAATCATCGGTTTTATTAACGGTAACCTCACTCTTAACAGGAATCTCTTTTAGAAGTGACGTTACGGACTGGCCGATCTTGAACGGTTTGATCGGCACTCTGTCCCCTGCCACAAAGACGGTTACCACTTTATTATCCTTGATTCCAGCCTGCATATACTGGTTCTCGGAACTTGAGTAAACATACCAGTCATATCCGTAAGCTGATGGTTCGATCCGGTCCGGGGGGCCAAGCCGTTTGGTCAGATAGTTATTGCTTTTACCTACAAAATTAGCCACGGTCGATTTTTCGATGCTTAATGTTTGAATACTCTCCTGAGGGATTTTATGTTTCTCCTGTCTCTCAGGAGTATGATAAGAATTCTGATCACAACTGTCCAAAAAGAACGAGATAACGAGAATTGCAAAAAGCGTTAGGATTGCTGTTTTCTTCAAAAGTGGTTCTCCCTTCAAAACATACCTTTCATAACTGTACTTCACAATTGTGGAATTTGTCTATAAATTAAAAAAGCACCTTCTACAAGGTGCTTTCATTTAGGGTATTTGCAATTTTACTGAAGCTGATCTCTTTGTTCCGAAATCTCACTTAGTGCCGCACCTGCTTTAGAGTCTGTTTCTTTATGCACAGCGATGTCACCAAGGGAAACAATTCCAACTAAATTGCTGTTCTCTACGATTGGCAAGCGGCGTATCTGATCCTTTGACATGAGATCGGAAGCTTCCTCTATGTTCATGTCCGGGCTCCCTGTTACGAGTTTACTGCTCATGACATCCGTTACCTTCGTTGAACCCTGTTTCTTCTCTGCAACTGCCCTGATGACGATATCTCTGTCCGTGATGACTCCGAGGAGTTTCTTTCCTTCACATACTGGAATGACCCCTACATCATCCTGTTTCATTTTTACAGCAATTTCATAGATACTGTCCTGTGGTGAACAAGTATCCACGTTCGTTGTCATAATGTCACGTATTGTTTTCATTAAAGATTCCTCCATACTCAATTTTTATCGAGATTAGTGTTCACTTCTGAAGGCATTCTATACGCCCATTCAATAAAGGGGAAATATTATGACAACGATTGCATCTTTAAAGCATTCATACTATCATAGATAAGTAAAGGTTTACATGAACAGTGGGAGGTTAAGGAAATGTTATTTGAAGAAAGCGGCCTGAAGGGTCAAGTTGTCCAATTTTCAATTCTTGAACATATTATGCATAACCATGGAATCATCCGTGCAGGACAGTGGGATTATGAAAGAATTACATACGATTATAAATTTGAAGATATGACGAATGGTGACGTATATTACTTGCGTTTTCCATGCCGTGTGGCAGAGGGCGAAGTTGAGAGCTCTCATGCAAAGATTGAACTATCGGATCCTTACCTTGGAAAACACTATTATCCGCACGGTGTTGAATATGATGAGGAGTTTCCTAAAACAATTACAGATCATTGCAAAAAACTTATTAATCAAGTGATAGAAGAAATCAAATAATGCCCTTCCGGCAAAAAACCCTTTCCCGTCGGAAAGGGTTTTTCCTTATTCTCTTTTTCCTATTGCATATCCTTCAAACAGCCTTCCTCCGTATGGCTCAAGCACATCATCTGCAAAGCCAATCACCTGCTGTTTCTCTCTTGCTTTATAGTACTCATCAAACACCTGAACAAAACGTAGTGCAAACTCCTCATCAAATTCTTTTAACGCCCTTACCATCCATTTCCCTTCACCAATCCAGCAGCTATTTACACGGAGGATAAATTCATGGATCATGTACGCCAATTTTGAAACAATGAAAAGATCTTCAGATGGATTACTCGACCCTTCCAGATCATCAAGCAGGTTTGTGATCTCATAGCGGGCAGAATCCACTTCTTTGGACTTCCACGGTGACGGGCCTCTTTTTAACAAAGCCAGAGATTCATTTTTGATGGCAGCTGCCTGTCCGTTGTCTTTCAGAATGATCCCTTCTGCGCACATCTGTGGAAGTGAGGGTCTTGCTCTGTCTCTGTTTTCCTTAAAAAAAACTTTATAAGACTGAAAGCTGTGAACGAATGCTTCAATTGGCCATCCAAACTCCAGGTACGATTTTCTAAACGAATGTTCTGCCAAGGCATCAAAAATCACAATATCGAGATCAGAGCTTTCGGTACCTTCCCCTCTAACGATACTCCCCGCTAGAAATACAACTTCTCCAGAAGGAAAGAATTGATCAATAAACTTTTTGGCAGCCTCAACGGCCGAATCTCTATTTGACATTATTTCATTCTCCTTAAAAAAAGTCGTAGATAAATGGTGTGTTTTTTGGGAGCAGTGATTCAAATAAAGCGATATCTTCTTCCCTCCCGGATATTCTCCCATGATTCAGCAGGCTTTTAGGTTGTTTATAGTTAAAGAGAATAGCCGTCAGTTCCTTAATTCCAAGGGAAATTCCACGTTTAGGCGCCATTTGGCATGAAGATTCTCCTTCTTTAGCAGGGAAGAAATTCACACTTGGCTGTATCCCATCTGCTGTAACGGAATAGGTACCTGTATTCCATTCAGCGAAGTCATCTCTCACGTGGAGAAACAACGTTTCACCTGGAATCTTGTTAAATGGATATTCTTTTAGAGCCTCAAGAACGTTTACAACTCTCGCCATAAAATAACTGTGCTGCCCCTGATGAATCTTAGGATCATCCAAATAAAATCCCGTTTCATCATCAGGGGGAGCTACAATGGTGACTTCGTTAATCATTGAATCATGATTCCTTATAAAGTTCCAAAGCCCTTCCCAGCTTTCTCTGTCCAGTGCAACAAACTCTTCGATCTCCATTACTTTTTCTTTTATTGAATAAAGGATATAACCTGCACCCTCGTTGTTGCTTTGCCTGTAGAGTGCTATTTTCGAGTTTGAAAGCACATTATTATTCCACCACACTTCATTTCGCTTCAATGAGCCGTTATAGCGTTCTGAGAATCTCTCATATATTGGAGACAGTATAGGTGAACTGTCTTCAGATAGTCGTTCTACTCTGCCGCTCACTTCATGAAAGGGCGGAAATTGGGTTTTATGTATTTTATATTTTTTGTAATCACATGTTAGTTCCCATCCAAAACTCCGGTAAAACTTTACTGAAAACGGATGAAGCATGGATAGATAAGTACCCGTGTTATTCATCACTTCCAATGAATGTCTGAGCAGCTGCCTGACCAGTCCCTTTCTTCTGTTCTCAGGCCAGGTTGCTACTCCCGCCAAACCGCCCATTTTTACGGATCTTCCCCCTAAATAAGCATCAAACGGAAGCAAATGCAGTTTAGCCAGCAGCTGGCCATTTTCACCAAACGTACCGTAAACGCTTGCAGGATCGAGATTTCGAAGTCTCTTTTCTATATCTTCTCTTGTTAATGAATATCTGAATGCATACTGTGAAAGCTCAAGAGAATGCATCAGTTCTTCCTTTTGAAGGTTTCTAATCACTGGTTTTCCTCCTTTTTCTCTCTAACAACTAGTTCGACATTATACGGTCCAACTCTTTTTTTTTTCAAAAAAAAAAGTTAACCGGCTGCCGGTTAACTTACTG
This sequence comes from Fictibacillus sp. WQ 8-8, assembly GCF_024494405.1. Classification (NCBI taxonomy): domain Bacteria; kingdom Bacillati; phylum Bacillota; class Bacilli; order Caryophanales; family Fictibacillaceae; genus Fictibacillus; species Fictibacillus sp. WQ 8-8. The sequence goes on along the minus strand of NZ_JAMXKG010000003.1, from coordinate 568,987 downwards.
TCTTTATGAATGATTTGCAGCAGCACTCATTTTGATCAGTGCTAAATCTTCTTTGTCTTTCGCCCGTTCTCTTTTTACCCACTTATAAAAAATGTGTCCAAGCACTACTCCGTAAACCACTTCCTGAAGAATTTTCATAACAATTCCTCCGGTCATCTGGTCTTCTAATGGAGGAAGAAACGATACCAGTTCTGGCGCATGAGCATACGTTGAATAGAGCAGATGGCCGGCAAACATGATCAATGCACAGGCTGGCGTCAGTAAAACACCGCTTGCGAATACATATCCAACCTTCTGTAAATCAGACAATGAATTCAATTCTTCAATCGGACAAAGAACTGGCCACCACATCGTAAATGCCGTGATAAACAAGATGGTATGGCTGAGAAAAGCCACAAATCCATTTGCCATGACTGCGTCAAAGACGACTGGCATATGGTAAATGGAAAACAGCGTAATAAAGACTAAGATCGCAATGAGCGGTTTTGTTAAAAAGCGGACGATGTTCATCAGTGAGTTCTGAAGGCTAAACCATTTCAAATACAAACCATGCGGCATACCGAGGATCATAAGCGGCGGCACCACAAGATAGCTTACTGCCATTTCAATCATATGCACGCTGAATAAATAATGATGGCCGATGACATTTAAAGGACTGCCTTTGGAAATATACAAAAATACAAGACCTGCTGAAAAGAAGAACTTTTGCAGCTTTGTTGTTTTTAAAGCCGAGTTTTTGTTGCCGTAATATTTAAAATATAAAATGCCAATGATCAAAATTAGGATGAAAATATCCGGCCGGTAAAGGCTGTAAAAACCAAAATCACTGATTTTTTCATGACTCATGTTATGGTCCATTATATAAACTCCTTTCCCACGGAAAGCAGGGATGTTCAATATTTATGAAAAATGGCTGCTTTAAGCAGCCATTTTCCATTTAAGAAGTCCAGATCATTCCTGCAATACCAACAACCGTAATGGCAGCAACAAGGATTCCGCACATCATTCCCCAAAGCGGGAAATCATGTCCCTTATGACTTAAATGCATCCAGATATACAATTGAAAGAATACTTGAACAACAGCAAGTACGAGAATAAATAGTACCGCAAAAGAATCAGCTACTTTATCACTCCAAATGGCGTAGAACGCAATCAGTGTTAAAAGGATCATCATAATGAAAGAAACATTATGGTGTTTCCTCTCTTCTTTAAACGCCAATTTACGCTGCAGTGCCTCGCTGCGGTGAACATTGGTTTCAGGGTTGCTATGATTAGCCATCTCTTAACCCACCTTCCCCATAAGATACACAACAGTGAAAATGAATACCCAAACGACGTCAACAAAGTGCCAATAGAGGGCAAATAAATAATACTTTGGTGCGTTTACAAGCGTAATTCCGCGATTCCAGTTGCGTACTAGCAATGTAATGATCCATAAACAGCCGAAAGCTACGTGGCCTCCATGGAATCCTACAAGGGTATAGAAGGCAGAACCAAAAGCACTGCTTGTAAAAGTATGCCCTTCATGGACATATTCATTAAATTCATATACTTCCAGGCCAAGAAAGCAAAGACCCAAGAGTAAGGTTACAAAAAACCATCCTTGCAAGCTTTTTACGCGGTTTTGCTTTAATGCAAGTACCGCATATACGCTTGTTAAAGAGCTTGTTAGCAGGAGCATGGTAGCCAGGAATACGGTTGGAAGCTTGAATAGTTCTTCAGTAGTTGGGCCATCCATATTCATATGGCGAAGGCCTAAGTACGTTCCGAACAATGTTGCGAACAAAACGGTCTCTCCACCTAAGAACAGCCAAAATCCTAAAAATTTATTTTTGCCTTCAAGGGTGGCTTTTTCGGGATGTTTCGGAAAGTTAGCATCATTTAATCGTTCATCTGCGTGCATTATTCTTTAACCCCCTTTAAATCGTCTTCCACTTCTTCTTTGTGAATATGGAAGCCATGGTCGTCAATAATTGAACGTAAGAACATGCAAATAAACGTGGCGATTATTCCAATGATTGTTACAGTTATAGTGTTATAAATTAATCCTAACGCTGCGCTAAAAAGCCCGATTGACATAAAGAGCGGGAGGATGGATGGATTAGGCATGTGGATATCCCCGACTGGTTCTGCAGGGGTCATGCCTTTATTCCCAGCTGCTTTTTCAATCCAAAAGGCATCAAGTCCCCGAACTAATGGTGTTTGTGCAAAGTTATATTCAGGTGTAGGATACGGAATGGCCCACTCCAGCGTTCTTCCATTCCAAGGATCGGAAGAAGGTGCATATTTTTTTGAAGCTGAAATGATTATGTTAATTAATAATACAATCGTACCGATTGCCATTAAGAAGGCACCGATTGAACTGATAAAGTTTAATTGATCCAGGTCCTGGCCGGAAAGGTATGTAAATACCCGGCGCGGCATACCCATCAGGCCCAAGAAATGCTGAGGGAAGAATGTAAGGTGGAAGCCGATAAAGAACGTCCAGAAATGAATTTTCCCAAGAGTTTCATTCAAAACCCTGTTAAACATTCTAGGATACCAATAGTATAGGCCTGCAAAAAGACCAAGTATTACGCCACCCACAATTACATAATGGAAATGGGCTACTACAAAATAGCTGTCATGGAATTGGTAGTCAGCTGAAGGAATGGCAAGCATAACACCTGTTACCCCACCCATTACGAATGTCGGGATAAATCCAACCGCCCAAAGCATGGCTGTTGAGAATACGATTTTCCCGCCCCACATCGTGAAAAGCCAGTTAAAGATCTTAACACCTGTAGGAACAGCGATAGCCATAGTTGCTACGGCAAAAATAGAGTTAGCTACAGGTCCAAGGCCGACCGTAAACATATGGTGGACCCATACCATGAATCCTAAGAAACCGATCAATACGGTCGCGAACACCATGGCGCTGTATCCGAAAAGACGCTTTCTTGAGAAGGTCGCAACAACCTCACTGATCGCACCAAATGAAGGCAAGATGAGGATATAAACTTCAGGGTGTCCGAAGATCCAGAAAATATGCTCCCAAATCAAAATATTACCGCCATTGTCCGGGTTGAAAAAGTTTGCATCAAAAACTCTGTCAAAAGATAACATAAATAAACCAATAGTTAATGGAGGGAATGCAAATAGAATCAAACCTGATGTAACGAATGCTGTCCAGGTAAACAACGGCATGCGCATAAATGTCATACCAGGAGCACGCATGTTGATGATTGTTACCAGGAAGTTAATTCCGCCTATAAGGGTTCCTATCCCCGAGATCTGAATTCCCAGTACATAAAAGTCCACCCCCGGTCCCCCGGACGTTGTTGAAAGAGGCGCATAAGCCGTCCAACCAGCGTCAGGAGCTCCTCCTAAGAGCCAGCTTAAATTCAGTAGTACTCCTCCGAAGAAAAACAGCCAGAATCCTAATGCGTTAACAAACGGGAACGCAACGTCCCTTGCCCCGATCTGCAATGGGACTACAGCATTCATAAAAGCAAAAATCAACGGCATGGCCGCAAAGAAAATCATTGTAGTACCGTGCATCGTCAGCAATTGGTTAAACGTCTCAGCAGCGACAAAGTCATTTTCCGGTTTTATCAACTGAATTCGCATTAACATTGCTTCGATTCCTCCAATGATGAAGAAGAATCCCCCTGCAATAAGGTATAAAATACCAATTTTTTTATGATCGACTGTAGTGAGCCAGTCCATCAGCCCACTTCTCTTTTTGTGACTTGCATGAGTAGACACCTTTTTACCTCCTTTTTACAAACCGCTCCTCTTGCCTATTGAAGTTTTAGACTTAGAAGATAGTCAGCTACTGCGTCAACTTCTTCATCATTAAGGGGCACGTTCGGCATGTTATTGCCTGGTTTTACTTTTTGAGGATTTTTAATCCATTTTTCCAAGTTGGCTTTGTTGTGCTCAAGTACACCGGCAACACGCTGTTTATCACCAAAACCAGTAAGATTAGGTCCGGTATTACCGCCGTTTTTGCCTACCGCATGACAAGACATACAGTTCTTTTTAAAGATTTTTTGCCCTTCAGCAGCATTTCCGGTAGCATTGCCGCTTGCATTCTTGAATGAATCTACCCAAGCCTTGTATTTTTCTTTTGAAACGACTTTTACTTTGAAATCCATAAGGGCATGAGAAGCACCGCATAATTCAGCACATTTCCCTTTATAGATCTGTTCTTTCTTTCCTGTTTCAATCCACATGTAGTTCTTGCTGCCGTCACCAGGATTGGTGTCTGTTTTCCCAGCAAGCGATGGAATCCAGAATGAGTGGATGACATCAGAGGATGAAAGCTCCACATGCACTTTGGTATTAACTGGAAGAACTAGTTCCTGAGAAGTAATAATCTCTTCTTTAGGATACTCAAACTCCCACCAGTACTGATGGCCTGTAACCTTGAGAGCCAGTTCACTCTTTTTAGGTTTATCTTTCGCAGATAAATCAAAAGTTTGCATAACTGTCGGAACTGCAAGAATAATCAGTAAAAGAATTGGAATCGCAGTCCACAGAATTTCGAGCAGATGATTTCCTTCTACCTGTTCAGGAATCGTGTCATCGCCCTTGCGCCTTCTAAATTTGATCAATACAAATACATAAATGATAAAAACGACCAACAATACAAAAATCATAATTGCTAAGCTCAGCACCATTAATGAGTATTGTTTGTTGGCTACTTCACCTTGCGGCATAAGCGCAGACAGTGTTGGATCACCACAACCCATCAGCAGAAGCGCCAGCATTGCAAACAAAGGGATTATTCGCCCTTTACGCAGCAAATTTCTCATCACTTCATAAAACCCCACTTTCTCGTTGTAGTTCAGCTACTATTATCTATTACCTGCTTGTCATAAACGGCATGTGTCCGTTTACATTAAGCAGCAAATAGCAAAAAAAAATGTAAGCCCTTTAATATAAAAGGTCTTTAATATATTCATCCAGTCGGTTCAAGGAGATGTTCCGTACTGAAGTCGATATTATATGTTTACGAGAATCATAGCGACGAACAATATAGTCAAGTAATTAAGAGAGTAGACAAACATCTGCCTTGCCCACTTGATGTCATCACTTGTCCGGATACCAGATAAACCAAGAGCTAGCCAGCCAAATCCCAGGACAGTGGCTAAAATAGTAAATACCTTGCCAAATGGATACAAATATAAGGAGACAGGGATGAGAGCTGCTACATACCAGATCATCTGGCGCTTCGTCATTTTAAATCCCGATACGACAGGAAGCATTGGTATTCCTGCATTTCTGTATTCTTCACATCTCTTCATCGCAAGCGCCAAAAAATGCGGCGGCTGCCATAAAAACAGAATCAAGAACAGAATCCAAGCTTTTATATCCAGGTTCGCATCCACTGCGGCCCAGCCGATCAGCGGCGGCATCGCTCCGGAAATTCCGCCCACAACCGTATTAATAGAATGGGTTCTTTTAAGCCACATTGTGTAAACAACCACATATACAAATAAACCAATCAATCCAAAAACGGCGGCTGTTAGCGTTGTCATGGCTAGAAGAATAACGCCAATGGCAGATAAAATAATCCCCATCCATAATGCCTGGTGTGCTTCAATCTTACCGGTTACTGTCGGTCTGTCCATGGTACGATCCATCAAACCGTCAATATCGCGGTCTATGTAATTGTTTAAGCAGCAGCCTCCCGCGATTACAAAGGCTGAGCCGACAACGGCCAGAGCCAAAACATTCAGCTCATCCATAAAGAGCAGACTGTTAAACTTAATGGCAAGAAATATACCTGCAAAAACTGTGATGAGATTTGAAATAACGATTCCCATCTTGGCAATTGCAAGAAAATCTTTCCATGTACCTGTCGGATTAGCTTCCGGTAGAGAATCAGCCTTGATCACTTTGTCAGCATCATCAAATGTCGTTTGAGTTTTGCTCACCGTATACACCTCCTTTACAGGTAAGTTTCCTTCCATTTCCGGTTTTTGTTAAACTATCCAGGTAAAATGCCATATTTTATTCTAAATAGTAATGAAATGGAAATCAATATGTAAAACGCATCCCTTTTTTCACATATTTGCGAAATTTATCACATATTGTTGTGATATGATAGACATGTTTCTAAAACATTATAAAACAATTTAGAAGGTTTGTATACTTCGACTCGGATAGACATATTCCTATAATATTCCTATGTTTTGGCAAACTTTAGTATAAGGCTGAAATTTAACAAATTTGTGAATTTTCTTTGAACAATCTTATTTAACTATAAAAAAGCATTCCCCCCCAAAAGGTGAAATGCTTTTTTGTCTTTCCATTTAGCCAGTTCAATTAATAAATCCCCAATGGATTTATTGATGCTATCTATTTAGCTAACTCGATCAATAAATCACCCGGTGAAATGGCTTCGCTGTTGGCTGCGTAGATTTCTTTAATGATTCCATCATATGGCGCCTGCACGGTTGTTTCCATTTTCATCGCCTCTGTAATCATCAGATGATCTCCTTTTTTAACCTTTTCACCCTTCTCTACCAAAACCTTCACTACGGTGCCAGGCATACTTGCACCGATATGGCCTGGATCGGACGGATCTACTTTTCTCTTGGCAGCGACAGCCGATTTGATGCTTTCATCTTTAACGACAACTTCCCTCGGCTGGCCATTCAACTCAAAGTAAACGACTCTTGTTCCATCCATTTGCGGTTCTCCGATGGACACAAGTTTAACAATAAGGGTTTTCCCCTGTTCAATTTCGATCTCGATCTCCTCTCCAAGCCTCATGCCATAAAAGAAAGTCGGTGTATCGAGGACTGAAATATCCCCGAATTGCTGAAACATTCTTTCGCGATCTAATAATACCTTTGGATAAAGAGCGTAGGATATCGCATCAAAACTGGTTACTTGACGATTGAGTTTATGGAAGAGCGTTTCTTTAATCTCTATAAAGTCAGCGGCCTCCAGCAATTCTCCAGGACGCTTCGTTATATGCTCTCTTCCCTTTAAGATCAGCTGCTGAAGTTCTTTTGGGAACCCTTGGTATGGCTGGCCGATATAACCCTGGAAAAACTCAACGACAGAATCAGGGAAGTCCAGTTTTTCACCTTTTTCGTATACATCGTCTTCTGTAAGATCATTCTGAACCATGAACAGTGCCATATCTCCTACCACTTTTGAAGAAGGAGTTACTTTTACTACATCACCGAACATATCGTTCACGCGGCGGTACATCCGCTTTACATGGTCCCACTTTTCTTCAAGACCAACCGCTTTTGCCTGTTGTTTAAGATTGCTGAACTGGCCGCCAGGCATCTCATGCTCATAGACTTCTGGATCAGGAGCGTTCATCCCGCTTTCGAAGCCTTGATAGTACTTGCGGACATCTTCCCAATAGGAACTTAGCTCTTGAAGATTGCTGATATCAGCATCCGGCTGCCGTTCATTTCCTGCAAGGGCATAGTACAACGAGTTGGCAGAAGGCTGCGAAGTTCCCCCAGCCATAGAACTGACTGCCACGTCTACTATGTCTACCCCGGCATCAATCGCCTTTGAGTAGGTGAATATTCCGTTACCGCTCGTATCATGAGTATGCAGGTGAATAGGCAGGCTTACATTTTCTTTTAAACGTGAAACAAGTTCATAAGCAGCCTGCGGTTTAAGCAATCCGGCCATATCCTTGATTGCGAGAATATGAGCACCTGAAGCCTCTAATTCCTTTGCCATTTTTATGTAGTACTCTGCATTGTACTTTGTCCTCGAGGAATCAAGAATATCGCCTGTATAACATAGAGCAGCCTCGGCAATTTTTCCGTTCTTCCTTACTGAGTCAATGGCGACAGTCATTCCATCTACCCAGTTCAGGCTGTCAAAGATTCGGAACACATCAACTCCTGCAGCGGATGATTTTTCCACAAACTCCTCAACGACATTATCTGGATAGTTTTTATAGCCAACCGCATTAGAAGCACGCAGCAGCATCTGAAACAGGACGTTTGGAACTTTTTCTCGAAGCTTTAAGAGCCGCTCCCATGGGTCCTCGTTAAGGAATCGGTAAGCCACATCGAAGGTAGCTCCTCCCCACATCTCCAAAGAAAACATGGAAGGCCATAGTTTGGCTGTCGGTTCCGCCGCATGCAGCAGGTCATTTGTCCTTACTCGAGTGGCTAAGAGCGATTGATGTCCATCCCTGAAGGTCGTATCTGTCAGAAGAACTTTTTTCTGTTCTTTAATCCAGTTAACGAGTCCGTCGGCACCATGCTGATCAAGGATTTGTTTTGTTCCGTCTGCAGGCTGATCTATCAGCTGTAAATTCGGAAGACGCGGATTTGTAAATGCCGGTTTCTTCATTTTTTCAATGCCGGGAAAACCATTAACTGTCGTTGAACCGATGTAAGTCAGCATCTTGGTACCCCGGTCCTTCTTCTTAGGGAACAAGAATAACTCACTTGATGTGTCAATAAAAGAAGTATTATAGTTTCCGGATATAAACGATTTATGTTTTACAACATTTTCAAGAAATTCGATGTTCGTTTTTATACCGCGGATCCGGAACTCTTTAAGATTCCTGAGCATTTTAGCAGCTGCTTGATTAAAGGTTAGAGCCCATGTTGACAGCTTAACGAGCAATGAATCGTAATGAGGCGTAATAACAGCTCCCTGAAAGCCGTTTCCAGCATCCAAGCGTACCCCGAAGCCTCCTCCAGAACGGTAAACATTGATCTTACCAGTATCCGGCATAAAATTGTTCGCAGGATCTTCTGTTGTTACCCGGCATTGAATTGCATAGCCGTGGCATGCAATATCCTCTTGCTGCGGAATTCCAATTACATCACCATGAAGCATATTGCCCTGAGCGATCAGAATCTGCGTCTGAACGATATCCACACCTGTTACCATTTCGGTAATGGTATGTTCCACCTGTACACGGGGATTCACTTCAATGAAATAAAAACGGCCGTCCTCCGTAACCAAGAACTCCACCGTTCCTGCATTTAAATAGTGGATATGCGTCATCAGCTGAACGGCGGCATCACATATTTCCTGCCGAAGTTCCTTACTTAGGGCAACACTCGGTGCAACTTCAACTACTTTTTGATGCCTTCGCTGAACAGAACAGTCCCTTTCAAACAAATGCACAATGTTGCCTTCTAAGTCCGCAAGAATCTGAACTTCAATGTGCTTTGGCTTCTCAACAAATTTTTCAACGTAAACCTGATCTTCTCCAAACGCAGCTTTGGCTTCGGATTTTGCTCTTTCATATCCTTCAGCAAGCGAATTTTCACTTCGTATGATCCGCATGCCTCTTCCGCCGCCGCCTAAAGAGGCCTTTATAATGATTGGATAGCCATGTTCTCCTGCAAATTCCCTCACTTCATCAATGCTGTTTACTGGCCCGTCAGACCCCGGTATGACTGGAAGTCCGGCACTGACAGCTACTTCCCTTGCTTTTACTTTATCGCCGAACATAATGAGGTGTTCTTGTTTCGGTCCGATAAACGTAATCTTTTCTTCTGCGCAGCGCTTTGCAAAATGGATATTTTCTGATAAGAATCCATAACCAGGGTGAATGGCATCTATCCCGTTTCTTTTTGCAATGGTGATAATACCTTCAATGTCCAAATAAGCATCAATCGGTTTTTTTCCTTCTCCAACCAAATAGGCTTCATCTGCTTTGTATCGATGATAGGATCCTGAATCTTCCTTGGAGTAAATCGCTACCGTACGAATTCCCAGCTCTGTACATGCACGAAAAATGCGGATGGCAATCTCTCCGCGGTTGGCAACTAATATTTTTCTGATTTGCTGTTGTGACATCGGTACCTCTCCCTCTAATAATTCCTGGAATTACACTGCGTGAAGATTTGCTTTTGCAGGTGCTTGTTCCGGCTTTTGATGCTTCCTTTTATAATTAACATGGCAGGAAATATTAACTAAAATCCCCATGGAAATTAACAACAAGACTAGAGATGAACCACCATACGATATAAAAGGCAATGGTACGCCTGTAATCGGAAGCAGACCAATGGCTGCCCCAAGATTTACTGAAGACTGGATTCCGACCATACCAGAAATACCAAAGGCAAGCAGGCTTCCATAAGTATCCCTGCTTCTAAGGCCGGTTATAAAGCCTTTAATAACAACAAATCCAATCAAGCCGACAATAAGCGCGACTCCCCAGAATCCTAGCTCTTCCGCTATAACGGCAATAATGAAATCTGTGTGAGGTTCCGGAAGAAAGCCATATTTCTGAATACTCTGGCCCAGTCCATTGCCGGTGATCCCTCCAGAACCGATGGCCAAGTAGGAATTGACGAGCTGAAAACCGTCCCCTTGTGGATCTTTAAACGGTTCATAAGCCGCCGTAAAACGCGACTTCTGCTCATGTGTCAAAACCTGGGAACCAAGTCCGATGATCATTAGTGCAGATACAATCAAAATCAGTTTGTGTCCTGGTTTCATACCTGAGCTCAGGATAATGATGCCGGTAGTCGCTGCAATAATCAAACCGGTCCCCAAATCTGGCTGTTTCATGATCAGAATAAACATCACTGCAAATACACTCAACGGAGGTGCGCTGGCCGCAAAATTTTCAAGCTTGTCCTGCTTTTTTGAAAAAATCGCAGCAAGGTAAATCGTCAGCCCAAGCTTCACAAATTCTGCCGGCTGAAACCCGATAGGTCCTATGTAAATCCAGCTCTGTGCGTTGTTTGTCGTTTTTCCGATAAACAGAACCGCTATGAGCAGGAGGATAGAGCCGAAAACAATCGGTACGATGAGTTTTTTATAGAACTGATAGGGAATAATCATCGCAGCCAAAAAACAGACAAGCCCGGCTCCCAAAAAAACAAGCTGGCGGATAAAAAAGTAATTGCTGGAATAGCCGAAGCGGTTAATCGAAACAATGATGCTCGCGCTGTAAACCATCACGAGACCAAGACCGCATAAAACTAAAATTGCAATCACCAGTGAATAATCATAGTGCCGAAACATTTTTTTTAACATTATCTTACATCCTTTATGTAGTCTTTTCCTTAACAATGATTCGTATATAAAACTTCCTTTCCCTCTGTATGATAAAGTTAAAAATATTTTAACACAACTTTGTAAAATGCTCCTGTAATAAAAAAGCTGTTTACGCTGTTTTCACAATCTTTGTTGTTCTTGATAGTGGTTGATTTCCGTTTCAGGCTGCTCGCTTTCCGCGGGGCGTGAGGTGAGCCATTTTCGAGGAGTCTCGCACCTTGCACTCCAATCAACTTGGCAATGAAGATTCTTTACAAAACTGTTCCCAAAGCAACAATCTTTTAGAAGAAAGCCAAATAAAAAAACCCAAACCATTTTGCCAACGGTTTGAGTTATCTATTATTTCCGCATAGAAGCTTCATGCAGTGCGGAAAGCTGACGTTCAAGTGATTCCAGCAAGCCTTTGCCATCTTCCTCATCAACGAGGTTAAGCCTTACTGCAAAATCAATCTCCCGGGAGAGTCCAAACATTTGTGTATCAAGCACTTCCTCATAGAGGGGACATTGCGGCATCGTCAGGTTTTCCATCTGCACCTCAATTAACTTCAGTATCTTTGCAGCATCCGCCTGTAATAGTTCAAATGCCTTTTCTCGATGTCCTGTTGCCATCTCAGGTGACAATATAATCCCTCCGTTCTACTCTGGCTTTCTACTCTTTAATATAGCGCTAGACAGCCAAAAAATCAACATATTACAGTATTAACTCTATTCATGATAGAATGAATAAGAATGAAACAATAACTATACGTCAATTAGGAGCATGGTAATATGGATTTTGTTTTAGAATTAAAGGGGAAAGTTAAGTATATTCTGACCATCGATCCAGGTGTATTTATATTCGATGACAGAAAGTTTGATCTGACCAAATATTTTGATGAAAAAGAGAATGTTGAGAGTGAAGAAGAAAAGTATTTAAAAGCCGTATCTTCCCATTGGGATAAAGAAATTATTGAAGGGTCTGCTCCTCCAGAGAAAAAGCCAGCGTCTAAGAAGACTCTGAAAGAGAAAATTGCAACGGGTACATTCGGCATTGGCTTTGCACACTTCATAAAGAACGCTGAACCGGATAAAACGGCCTCTCATATTGAGATCCATACAGCAGACGGCATGGAAGAAATCACATTGGAAGAAGGCCTCCAATCTGTATTGGGCTTCTCTTTAAATGGAAAGCCTTTAAAAGAAGACGGTCCCGTCCATTTCTATTACGGTGATGGAAGAAATAAAGAAAATCCGTTAAAAAACATTAGAGGATTCATTATTAAATAAACCTGCCGCGGCAGGTTTATTTTTTTCGAGCATCCTCTAAAGCAGATCCGCCGCAAGCTGAGCCAGGCTTGATCGCTCCCCTTTTTCAAGTTTTACATGCCCACTGATGCTCTGGTCTTTGAATTTTTCAACAACATATGTGAGCCCATTCGTAAATTCATCGAGATAAGGATGATCAATCTGTTTCGGATCACCCAGGAGAATTACCTTGCTTCCTTCCCCTACCCTCGTTAATATCGTCTTCACTTCATGTTTTGTAAGGTTTTGTGCTTCATCAATAATAATGAACTGGTCAGGCAGGCTTCGACCCCTGATATAAGTAAGCGCCTCTACATGAATAGATCCTATGCCCGCAAGGATTTTTTCAAGTTCTCCCTGCTTTTTAGCATTAAATAAATATTCAAGATTATCATAAATCGGCTGCATCCACGGCTTTAATTTTTCGTCTTTTTCACCTGGAAGATAACCGATGTCTTTTCCTACCGGTACAATAGGTCTTGCAATAAAGAGTTTAATGTATTTTTTCAAGTCCTCGGTCTGCAGAAGACCTGCTGCCAATGTTAAAAGGGTTTTGCCGGTCCCTGCTTTTCCGATCAAAGTCACGAGGTGAACATCCTTGCGCAAGAGCAATTCGATCGCCATTTTTTGCTGGACATTCCTTGGCTTAATTCCCCAGATTGAATCCCCTTCAAATAGAAGCGGCTTTAGTTTTTTTCCGTTATCTTCTACCCTCGCGAGTGCAGAAACCGAACTCCGGTACATGTCTTTCATAATGATAAACTGGTGGGGGTAGAAAGAGTGGTTGGCAATCTCCAATACAGTAAGCTCCTGATTCTCATAAAATTTATCCAGCAGTTCGCTGTTTACGTATATTTCCTTGTAGCCTAAATAGGTTTGTTCGTCGCGATCCACTACCCTGTCACTCAGAAAATCTTCTGCTTGGATGCCAAGTGCATCTGCTTTGACTCTGACGAGTACATCCTTACTGACCAAAATTACCTCCTTGGCGTTCTCTTTTCCTTTTTCCTCATTTAATAAATTTAAAGAAACAGCCAAGATCCTGTTGTCATTGGTGGGCTCAGCAAATGTTTCCTGAAGCCGCTGGAAGGACCGATGATTGAGTTCAACCCTCAATATCCCCCCATTTTCCAAGGGAACATTTTCATGGAGTTTCCCTTTCGCCCTAAGTTTATCAATTAGCCTTGATACTTCCCGTGCGTTTCTTCCGATCTCATCCATGTACCTTTTTTTTGAATCCACTTCCTCGAGCACGATTGCAGGAATAACGACCTCATGATGGCCAAATGAGAATATTGAATATGGATCCTGTAAAAGAACATTGGTATCAAGGACATATATTTTATTCAATCCTACACAGCCTCCTGACAATTGATTTTCTATGGTTTTGGCGGTGTTAATGAATGATGATTGCATGTCTATTTCCAGCTGTATAAGAAAAGCAGCCGGGACGGACTATAGTTAAATGTATGAACTGTTGAATAAAGATAGAAGAAAACACAGAAAATAACGGAAAAGATCATGCTCGAAAGGATGAAAGTATTGAAAACATTAAGGATTATAGCCGTTATGAGTTCACTATTGCTGCTTTTTGCATGCAACAGCAACAAAAGTGCAGAACAAACGGATAAAACCACACCTAAATTAACCAAGGTTAACCAGACAGCCAATAACGGGCAAAAGCAAGGGCCAAGGAACTCACAACAAGTTTCTCAGCATCTGGTTGAACTGATTACCGGCATACCGGGTGTAGAAGACGCTACAGCGGTTGTACTTGGACGTTATGCAGTTGTGGGAATTGATGTCGATTCTAAACTGGACGCATCAAGGACAGGAACAATCAAGTATTCTGTGGCAGAGGCATTAAAAAAAGACCCCTACGGAGCCAATGCGGTAGTAACTGCCGATCCTGATACCGTTCAGCGTCTAAGAGAAATGGGAAGACAGATCAGACAAGGTCATCCTATAGGCGGAATCATCAGAGAACTTTCTGCCATCGTTGGAAGGTTGATGCCGCAAGTTCCAAACAATATGGATTCACGCAAACCTTCACCGACAGAAACCAACAACAGCCAGCTTTCAAATAACGAGAAAAGGAACCTGAAAAACCAACAGCAAAAACAAGAAAAAGCCACAAAAAATCAGCAGCAAAAATTAAAAGAAACACATTAACCCATCTTTTCCCCGCTGGACAAGCGGGGTTTTTTATATGGAGATTTGTTATTTATTAGTGTTTATAGAGGCTTCTTTGATATAATGGCTTTAACACCAAAAAGACAGAGGTGATTGGTATGCGAGTAAAATGTGTGTTATGTGACACCATTCAATCCATTGAAGATCAATCCTCTTTGGCTAAACGGCTGCGAAACCGGCCGATCCACACGTACATGTGCGAAAAGTGCCAGGAGAGGATCACTGATAAAACAAACAAAAGAATTGCAACAGGAAATTTTTTGTTATACCGTTCTCCTGCAAAAGAAAATGAATGGTAAACTGATTGCTGCCGGTTTTTGGGCCGGCATATTATCCGGCTGTCTTCTAGTTATTTTTCTAAAGGCAGCTGAATCACTGACAGGAAAACGGGTCTACACGCTCCTGATTAACATCGATTTTGTTCCTTCGCTTCCCTCTTTTATGCAGACTGAACTTTCTCAGTTTCTTCTGCATCTCCTTGTTTCATTTTTAATCGGGCTTGCCGCCTGTTCCTTCTGCAGCATATTAGAATGAATGTCTATCTTTTATCGCTCACGCTTAGCGCTGCGTCTGCCTTTTTATACTTTCCATTAACCATCCTGTCATTGCAGCCAACCCCTGCGATTACTGACTTTTATGCTCTTTTTCTCTGGTTTGCAGGACACCTGCTGTATGGATGCCTCTTGGGCTTTCTAATAAAAAGAGCCATGAACAAGTAGTGTTCATGGCTCAATATAAAATATAATCTAATTATACTTAGGCTCTGCTTCAATCGATTCCCAAAGTGCATCAATATAGTCGCAAGGAAATTTTTTATGAAGCTGTGAATCCCCAATTCTGTAATCCACTTCATAACAGCCATTGCTGATACGCACAGCAATTTGTTCTAACCCATGGTCATCCCGCAGAATTTCATCGAAAAAAAGCAGTGTATCTGCTGCAGCTTGATCATCAGTTCTTTCTTCTGCCACCTTTTTTATACTTAGCCAATTGTAAAGCGCATCCTGTAAGGTCATAGAGGCTCTCCTTAAAGGTGTTCGGCTTTATTTTTTTTGCTCTGGTGCAGCCTGATCTTGTAAATAATCAATACTGCGGCAGCACACAAAAGACCCTCTGCAACCGGCAGGCCTATTCCGAAAAAGGTAAGCGGAAAACAGCCCAATATCAAAAGAATATAGATAACTGCAGATTTAAGAAGTGGAAGCTTTTTAGCAAATCCCAGCTGATAGACAAGAATCGTTAATACTGTAATGACCAGATACAATAGAAAGAAACCTGCTACAGGATGTTCGTTTATTCCTAAAAGAAGAGCGATGGGTGAAGAATCCTCACCCGTCGCAGACATTACTTTTTTATCATCCACCGCTCACACCACCAGACGAAATCTTAGTTTTGCTTGGCTATTTTACTTTTCTTGCTTGCACGTTCACGCTCATTTTTATCAAGGATTTTTTTGCGAAGACGGATGCTCTCAGGTGTAACTTCACAATACTCATCTTCATTCAGATATTCAAGTGATTCCTCTAACGACATAACCTTTGGTTTTTTCATGCTTACAGTCTGGTCTTTGTTAGCAGATCGCATATTTGTCATTTGCTTCACTTTTACGATATTTACCGTAATATCATTTTCTCGTGTATGTTCACCGACGATCATTCCTTCATAAACCTCAGTACCCGGTTCTACGAAGATCGTTCCGCGGTCTTCCACATTGATAATACCGTATTGGCTCGCCTTGCCGTGTTCCATTGATACAAGAACTCCCTGGCGGCGTCCTCCAACCTGGCCTTGATGCATCGGCTGATAGCTGTCAAATGTATGATTCAATATTCCATAGCCTCGAGTTTGTGTTAAGAATTCTGTTGAATACCCGATCAAACCACGTGCAGGAACCATGAATTCGAGTCTAACCTGACCACTACCATCATTGATCATGTTCAGCATTTCGCCTTTTCGAGCTCCGAGAGATTCCATAACGGCTCCAGTATACTCTTCTGGTACATCAATTTGAACACGCTCTACAGGTTCAGAACGAACTCCGTCAACCATTCGAACGATTACTTCAGGTTTTGATACTTGAAGCTCGTAGCCTTCTCTTCTCATGTTTTCAATCAGAATGGAAAGGTGAAGCTCTCCGCGTCCAGAAACAATCCAAGCATCCGGTGATTCCGTGTTATCAACACGCAGGGAAACATCAGTCTCCAACTGTGAACGAAGTCGCTCTTCAATTTTTCTTGAAGTAAGGTATTTCCCTTCTCGTCCTGCAAAAGGCGAGTTGTTCACAAGGAAGGTCATTTTCAATGTAGGCTCATCAATTCTAAGAACCGGTAAAGCTTCTTCCTGGCCTTCAGGACAGACCGTTTCACCAACATTGATTTCTTCCATTCCTGATACAGCTACGAGGTCACCAGCTTTTGCTTCCTGGATTTCCACTCTCTTCAGTCCAAGGAAACCGAAGATTTTAGTTACGCGAAATTTTTTAACGGATCCGTCAAGCTTCATAAGAGACACAGCCTGACCTACATGCATTGTACCTCTGAAAACACGGCCAATCCCGATACGGCCAAGATAATCATTGTAATCCAAAAGGGAAACTTGGAATTGCAGCGCCTCATCACTGTTATCAACCGGTGATGGAATATTTTCAATAATGGAGTCGAATAAAGCTTTCATGTTTTCATCTTGCTGATGCGGATCCGTGCTCGATGTACCTTGGATTGCAGAAGCAAATACGACAGGGAATTCAAGCTGGTCTTCATTTGCACCAAGCTCGATAAACAAATCAATGACTTCATCCACTACTTCTTCAGGACGGGCAAAATCACGGTCAATTTTATTTACGACTACGATTGGAGTCAATTTTTGCTCAAGCGCTTTTTTCAAAACGAATCGAGTTTGCGGCATACATCCTTCGTAAGCGTCAACGACTAGAAGAACACCATCAACCATTTTCATGATCCGTTCTACCTCTCCGCCAAAATCGGCATGTCCAGGAGTATCCATGATGTTAATGCGGATCCCTTCATAATTGATCGCCGTATTCTTTGCTAAGATTGTGATTCCGCGTTCTTTTTCCAAATCATTGGAGTCCATTGCACGTTCATTGACATGTTCATTTGAACGGAAAGTTCCTGATTGGTGAAGCATTTGGTCCACGAGCGTTGTTTTCCCGTGGTCAACGTGCGCGATAATCGCGATGTTTTTTATATCTTGTCTCAAATTCAAAATAATCTCTCCTTAAAAATCCTATCTTTTATTTATTAAATTTCCAGAACCAACCTGGATATTTATTTCTCTATTGGAATTCAACTTTACTATTATACCACAAAGAACTACAATCTTTTTCTTTTTTAAAAAATTAGTTACACTATAGTTATCGTTTGTATGATTGGAGGCCCTTATGAAAATTGAAAATATGATTTTTTTGATCATTGCCGTGTTAACAACGTTCAGCATTGCTTTGATCGGAGTGGCAATCGGCCAACATAGCTGGCTGATTGGTATCATTGCGATCATTGCTGTATTTTTACTTATGGGATTAGGTTTTACACTAAAAAAAAGATTCAGGGAAAGAAATCAGTCTTAGTCTGAAAGGACTTTAACAAATTTAATATATTCTTTTCCTTTTTCATCATTTTCTAATCCCGCCTGTTCAAAGCCATTGTGATTCAGGAAGCGGATCCAGGATGTATTTTCCGCAGGACAGGCTGAAAACAATACAGGGCTATTCTGTATCACCATTGAGGAAATCTCCTCTATGATTTTTTTGGCAAATCCTTGTTTTCTTTTTTCAGGATGGATGACAATGGTGCCAAGCCATGGTTTTTTATTGGAAGGAGCAGCGTATACAAGATACGCTGCTCCAATTTTTTGCCCTTCCCCACTCCAGATCAGCCATTCTCCGCCTGTTTCATCATAACGATGCAAATAAGACCGCAAATGCTCATCATTTTCTTGGCCTGTCAAGCCTTCTTCTTCCATCCAAGTGTGTGAATGGCGGATTATTTCTTTAAAAAAATCGAAATCTTCATCCCTTATTTTTCTATTCTCCATCTTGTGGTGTTCCCGTATGGATGGTATCCAAAATTTCTTGATGCAAACCAGGCTTCGCAGCAAAAATACTTGTTTTGCTCAAAACCTCCACTTTCTTGCCGTCCATCGTGGAAATGATTCCACCGGCTTCCTGAATCAAAATATATCCTGCTGCAAAATCCCAAGGTGAAAGCCTCATCGTCATATAGGCATCCAGCCTTCCGCAAGCGACATAGGCCAGTTCGATGGCTGCTGTACCATAAGATCTTGTTCCGCGCGATTTTCTGACAAGGGGAAGAAGCAGATGATGATCTATCTTGCGGTTTGGTGTAATCCAGGTGGCGTTTAAGCCGATGACCGCTTTGTCCAACGTCACTTCACTGAGCAGAGGAAGTTTTTCTTCATTTAAATACAGCCCGTTCCCTTTTATGCAATGAAACAATTCGTTGCGGACCACGTCATAAATAAACGCCGCTTTACCTTCACCATTATGAAAAATCCCCACTGAAATGGCAAAGTTATTCTGCTGATGGACAAAATTAGTGGTTCCATCGATCGGGTCAATGATCCAGACGGTTCCGTCTAGATCCTTCACCTCATCGCCATAGCCTTCCTCCCCCAATATTTCATGGTCCGGGTATTCTTTTTTAATTTTATCGATAAAGAACTTTTCTATGGCTTTGTCCATATCTGTCACTAAATCGGCATAATGTGATTTATATGTAATGTTCAGCTCATTAGAAAATGAACGCTTAATAACTTCTCCGGCTTCATACACCCAGTTCTTGGCCGTTTGGTATAGATCTTCAAGTTTTGTATTGTCCATTATCATCAGCTCCAGTTTCGTTCAATGTTTTATTATATGTTACCACTAGTAAGGCTTAACATAACCATACCATGCACTTTTGTCAGAAGGAACTTTATTGTTCACCCAAAAAAAACGACCCTGCAATAGATCAGGTTCGTTTTTTTACCCTGTGTCAGTTATCATCATGCTTCCAGTCTCACTAGTTCCTGGCGAAGTTTTTCCAGCTTCCGCTTGGATTCGTTGATCTGCTTCGTATTTTTATTTTGCAATGCTTCGAATAATGTCGCTAATTCATAATCGATCTCAAGTTTCAGTACCGGTATTCTTCGCTCGGCGTCCGTTCTTTTCAGTGTTTGAATGACTTGTTTCATACATCCCACATCCTTTCTATCTTTTGTAAGAATACTAAATATTCTGATTTTTGATATTGTCTTCTATCATATGATTGACTTTCACTTAATGCAACCTTAATCTCTTTTTTTAAAAAAATTATATAAAAGCAGCATATATTGCGGATTTTCTTTTACAGTATCCCTTGTGGTAAACTACTAACCACAGTGCACAAAACAGTTCTAGCAGGAGGAAAAGAAATGAGCTTTACAGGATTTAAAGAGAGCGATTTTAAGGTGTTTGCTATTGAAGGACTTGAGGCGAGAATGGAGAAACTGATTGAGCGGGTGCGGCCAAAGCTTGAAGCATTAGGCAGCCATTTCGCGGCAGAACTTTCTTCTTTAACGGGAGAGGAGATGTTTTTTCATGTGGCAAAACATGCCCGAAGAACAGTTAATCCCCCAAATGATACATGGGTGGCATTCTCGAGCAGCAAGAGAGGATACAAAAAACTTCCGCATTTTCAAATCGGACTGTTTGAGACCCACGTATTTATCTGGTTTGCTATTATATATGAATCCCCAGTAAAAAAAGAGTATGCCGCTTCGCTCAAAAAAGAATTAAATACGATCACTGCCTCCATTCCGGATGACTTCGTTTGGTCACAGGATCATATGAAGCCGGATGCTGTGCATCATCGTGAAATGAAGAACGGTAACCTTTCAGGCTTTGTGCGTACTTTGGCAGAAGTGAAAAAGGCCGAACTGCTATGCGGGATTCATATACCTAGGGATGAGGCGGTTCAGTTGAACGGAAAGGACTTTATCGAAAAAGCAGATAGCGTCTTCCGAACCCTGATGCCCCTTTACGAGTTAAAAAAACAGGTGTATTCCGAGTAACATATGATTTGGCAGGAAGGGGAGAGAATCTCTCCTCTTCTTACCATTAGTATATTGTTGAGAGCAAAAAGTGTTTGGGTAAAACGTTCAATAATTTTATTTAATCACTGCTCCCCATCTCTCTTTAATATGGCCTGCTTCAGAAAGTATCCTGGCAAAGAGTTCTTCAACTGAAGGAACATCTTGAATTCTCCCCATGATTTGGCCAGCCCATCCAAAACCTTCGTTTGAGTTTCCATCATAGATGTATTCCTTGTTCCGTTTTCCGCTGATAAGATCTTTTATCTCTTCGTAACCCGCAGCTTTTTCTTCTTCTTGCAAAATAAGGTCTGTCCAGCTGTTGCTGATCGCTCTGGCTGGTGCACCAAGCTTCCGTTTAATGACTACTGTCCCTGTTTCCGTTCCATGAACCAGAGCTTCCTTATATACAGGATGTGCGTGTTCACATTCCTTAGTAGCAATGAACCTGGTCCCCATTTCCACACCTTCAGCACCAAGGGCCAGGGCAGCCATCAAACCTCTCCCATCTCCTATGCCTCCTGAAGCAATTACCGGTATGGAAACCGCATCAGCTACCTGAGGAATGAGCACCATCGTACTGACATCATCTTTTCCAATATGTCCCCCTCCTTCCTGGCCAACGACCATGACGGCATCGGCACCTAGCTGTTCTGCTTTAACAGCCTGTCTTGTGGATGCAACGAGAACAAGTTTCTTCACCTCAATTCCCTTTAAAAGATCAAATATGCCTGACGGGTTTCCGCCTGTCATACTGATCACAGGCACTTTTTCTTCCACTGCAGCTTCAACCATATGTTCAAAGGACCTTCCATGTTGTCCGATTGCAAAATTTACTCCAAAAGGGCTTGAAGTCATTTCTTTCGTTTTTTTAATCTCCTCTTTTAATGATTCTGGAGAATCTAGTGACATAGCCGTAATTTGTCCTAGGCCGCCTGCTTCTGAAACCCCAGCTGCAAGTCTCGAGTATGCTAGATAGGCCAGCCCTCCCTGAATGATGGGATAACGGATACCCAACAACTCCGTCACTTTTGTTTTCATTTCCATGCTTCTTCCCCAACCTTTCTTTTTTTATATTCTTTGCATACAAAACTGTTAGAATCTGATATACTTCTTTTGTTTTACTATGTATTTTCATGAGGATAAGATTATTTTTATTATAGATGAGGTGTCAAAATTGTCACAACACGAAACCCCTTTATTTACTGGTCTAAAAGAACATGCTAAACGAAACCCGTATCAATTTCATATTCCCGGACATAAAAAAGGCTACGGAATGGACCCGGAATTCCGGGATTTTATCGGCGAGAATGCCCTGTCCATAGATTTAATTAATATTGCTCCCCTTGATGATCTTCACCAGCCGAAGGGCATGATAAAACAGGCTCAGGACTTAGCGGCTCAAGCTTTTGGAGCTGACCATACTTTCTTCTCTGTTCAAGGAACAAGCGGTGCCATCATGACGATGATCATGTCGGTCGTATCTCCCGGAGATAAAATTATCGTACCGCGCAACGTCCATAAATCCATTATGACAGCGATCGTTTTTTCTGGTGCCACACCTGTTTTCATTCATCCGGAAATTGACAGGGAGCTAGGGATCTCTCATGGAATAACCCCTCAAAGCGTTAAGAAAGCATTGGAGCAGAATCCTGATGCTAAAGGGGTGCTTGTCATTAATCCGACCTATTATGGAGTGTCAGCCAATCTTAGTGAAATTGTTGAAATCGCACATGGCTACCGTGTACCCGTTCTTGTCGACGAAGCTCATGGTGTCCTTATTCACTTTCATGACAAGATGCCGCTCTCCGCGATGCAGGCAGGAGCGGATATGGCTGCGACTTCAGTTCACAAATTAGGCGGCTCACTTACAGGGAGCTCTATCCTTAACATAAAAGAAGGTCTTGTTTCAGCCAAAAGAGTTCAAACGATCCTGAGTATGCTCACGACCACGTCAACGTCTTATATTTTGCTCGCCTCTCTTGATACAGCAAGAAAACGTTTGGCTACTGAAGGATACAGCATCATTGAAAAAACCATCAAACTGGCCAATGAGGCACGAGAAAAGATCAATAAAATACCTCGCCTTTATTGTGTCGGTGAGGAAATATTGGGAAAAGAAGCGACCTATGACCTGGATCCGACGAAACTTCTTATTTCTGTTAAAGAACTTGGGATAACTGGATATGATGCTGAAGTTTGGCTTCGCGAAAAACATAATATAGAAGTCGAACTGTCCGATCTTTATAACATCCTTTGTCTCATTACGACTGCTGATCACGAGAAGAATATTATGGTATTAGTAAACGCACTTGAAGAAATGTCCCAGCACTTTGAGAATACAGATGAGAGGGCTGCACAAGCTTTGCCTGTACACGTTCCCGATATTCCTGTGCTTGCATTATCTCCTCGTGACGCTTTTTACGCAGATACCGAGAGTGTTCCCTTTGAGGAATCAGCAGGCAGAATCATTGCCGAATTTATCATGGTTTATCCCCCTGGAATTCCAATTTTCATTCCTGGTGAAATCATTACACAGGATAACCTGGACTATATTAAGGAAACCATTGAGGCAGGCCTGCCTGTTCAGGGTCCAGAGGATCCTGAATTAGGAATGCTAAAAGTGATAAAAGAACACATCGCGATTCGATAGAAATAAAAAAATCCCGGATGATATCCGGGATTTTCTTAATTTATTTATTATCGTTCGTATGATTTGCGCAGTTTGGACATTTATTTGCGTAAAGCTTTGTTACCTTTTCGTCTTCAAAATGTTCAATCGTGCTATCACATGTCTGGCAAATGATTTCTCCCATCTAAAACATCTCCTTTTCATGTAAGCGCTTTTATTCTTACCTTTATAATATTATGTCACATTCAATTTGTCAACCCTGATTAGCATAACACATTAAATTATTTATGATGTTTAATCATATTGCTCAGATGCAAGTATAGACGGAAGAGACTCTTCAAAGAAAAGGGAAAGATCTTTCGCTTCCTTTAATGAGTGAATACGAAACACCTTCTGCAGGTACTCATGGTTCTGAAGATCATTTGCATCAAGCAGGGCCGACCGCCCAGTCTGCATACAGACAACCAAGGGCTTACCGAAGAACATGTTCGTATGGATAATACCAAAGTCATACCGAACCTCTTCTGTTGTAAAACCAACAAAACGCACGTTGACATTTTCATGTTCATCATAAAGCTTTTCAAATACTTCCACAGAAACCCCTCCCTAACCATAATTTTTGAAGCGGGCCGCTATGTTTGCAGTATATAACAACTATATTCGCTGAGATGTATTTTATAACAAACTTAATTTATATCTTTTTCCCCAGTATTTCCTTAGTTAAACCAATTAACGTAATATTGTCATACTATTTAAAATAATGGTAAAGTAGTAGGTAAGGTATACTGGCCTCATCCGTTGTTAAATCGGGGGAAAGCGGGGTATTAAATTGCAGCAGCACGCTTATATCAAACTCGTACCGTCATCGAAACAGCATTCTATTACAAGTGAAGAAGTGAAGAATCTTTTTCGTTATTACAAAGAGATTACCTCTAAGACAGGCACCCAGCTTGGATGGGAATATGGTCAATCGGCATTTCCTTATTCAATGGAAGAAAAAAGCGAAGGCAAGGACCGATGGTTTTATTTAAAAGGTACTGACAGACAGCAATTTAAGTATATTATTATTGGATTGGACACTGAGGAAACAGATGAAACAAATACCTCCTATATCCAGGTCACTCTGCCGGAAGGGTTTACACATGGAGACAAAGGAAAAGCAAATGAATTCTGTAAGTTCCTGGCGAAACAACTAGAGGGAGAGCTGCATTTATTTAATGGCAGAATAATGTATTACTATAAGAGAAAATAAAAAAGCAGCAACTTTGGATGCCTGAACCAGATGACAGGCATCTTTTTTTGCATTAACCATCAAGAGAGAGTAAACGTCCCAAAAAGCAGCATGGTCCATTTAGCCAGCAAAAATAAAGACGAGGACAATATCGTGCTTTTAATGGCTACCGTTCTTTTTTGAAACAACGTATGAGAGAACAGGTAAGACAGGTATAAAAACATGAGAAACAAAATAATTTCAAAAAACGTTCGATCATGTCTGGATAATTCGATCACTGTAAAGTAACCGGCCCACAAAACACAATGTACTGGACTGATTAAAAGAAACCATTTCATCGTACACCCCTCCTCTCTTACACTATGCTGGATTTTAAAGGAACAAAACCTAAAAAAGGCCTTCCCTAAGGGAAGGCCTGATAGAATACAATTATTTTACAATGTGGATTGGAGATCCAAGCGCTACTTCAGCAGCTTCCATGGAGATCTCTCCGAATGTTGGGTGGGCATGAATCGTCATAGCAATATCTTCTGCTGTCATTCCAGCTTCGATAGCCAATCCAAGCTCAGCAATCATGTCAGACGCGTTTCCGCCCGCAATTTGAGCGCCAAGAAGCAATCCGTCTTCTTTTCTAGTGATCAGCTTCATGAAGCCGTCAGTTTCATTCATGGACAGCGCACGGCCGTTTGCAGCGAATGGGAATTTGGACGCTTTTACGTCAAATCCAGCTTCCTTCGCGCTCTTTTCATCATATCCTACAGTAGCTAGTTCAGGATCGGTAAATACAACCGCTGGAATAGCTAGGTAGTCGATCTCAGAAGGATGTCCGCTGATCGCTTCAGCTGCAATTTTACCTTCATAAGAAGCTTTATGAGCAAGAGCTGGCCCCTCAACGATGTCACCAATCGCGTAAATGCCTTTTACATTGGTTTGAGCTTGCTTATCGATCTTGATTAATCCGCGCTCAGTGATTTCAATCCCGACTTGCTCAAGTCCAAGCTCTTCAGTGTTTGGACGGCGTCCAACAGTTACCAATACATAATCTGCATCAAACGTTTTGGTTTCACCTTTGATTTCAGCAGTTACGGTAACTCCGTCTTTTGTTTCTTCCACGCCTTTAGCGAGAGCTTCTGTAAAGATTTCTACATTGCCTTTTTTCTTCAAGCGTTTAGAAACCACTTGGCTCATCTGCTTTTCAAAGCCCGGAAGAATCTGCTTGCTTCCTTCCAATACTGTAATTTCAGTACCGAAGTTAGCAAAAGCTGTTCCAAGCTCCATTCCGATGTAGCCTCCGCCGATTACGACCATTTTCTTTGGAACTTCTTGCAAAGCAAGAGCACCTGTAGAAGAAATGACACGGTCACTCCATTTGAATCCAGGAATTTCGATCGGACGGGAACCTGTTGCAATGATACAATTTTTGAACTTGTACGTTTGAGAATTCTTTTCATCCATGATACGTACTGTATTTTCGTTAACGAAGTAGGCTTCACCGCGAATAATTTCCGCTTTGTTTCCTTTAAGCAGGCCTTGAACTCCAGATGTTAATTTATTAACGATACCGGATTTCCATTCTTGAACCTTTGAGAAGTCAACAGTAACGTTCTCTGCTTTAATTCCCATGTCGTCAGAATGCTTCGCATGTTCAACGCGATGGCCGGCATTGATCAGTGCTTTAGAAGGAATACATCCTACGTTTAAGCATACACCGCCCATTTCGCCTTTTTCTGCTACAGCAACCTTTTGGCCAAGCTGTGCTGCACGGATGGCAGCCACATATCCCCCTGGACCTGATCCTATAACAAGTGTGTCTAATTCAATCGGAAAATCACCTACAACCATTTCTCTACGCCTCCATTACCAAAAGTTGTGGATCGTTCAACAAACGTTTAATATGGTTCATTGCGTTTTGAGCAGTTACACCATCAATTAAACGGTGGTCAAAGCTTAATGATAACGCAAGAACCGGTGCAACGACAA
This sequence comes from Fictibacillus sp. WQ 8-8, assembly GCF_024494405.1. Taxonomy (NCBI): domain Bacteria; kingdom Bacillati; phylum Bacillota; class Bacilli; order Caryophanales; family Fictibacillaceae; genus Fictibacillus; species Fictibacillus sp. WQ 8-8. Next base: position 542,576 of record NZ_JAMXKG010000003.1, on the reverse strand, counting down.
CTTCTCCGTTTTTCACAATTGCTTTTTCTGCAATACGGCCGATTCCTAGAATCGCCACTTCCGGATGGTTGATGACAGGAGTAAACCATTGTCCGCCAGCTGATCCAATATTTGAAATTGTAATAGATCCGCCTCTCATTTCATCGGATGAAAGTTTTCCGTCACGGGCCTTAACAGCCAACTCATTGATTTCTGCAGAAATTTTGAAGATGGATTTACGGTCAGCATCTTTTACAACTGGAACCATTAGTCCGTTATCTGTATCGGCTGCAATTCCAATATTGTAATAGTGCTTCCAAACGATTTCTTCATTCGCATCATCAATAGAAGCATTAATTGCAGGGAATTCACGTGCAGCAGAAACTAAAGCTTTAACAACGTAAGGAAGGTAAGTAAGCTTAATTCCTTTATCCGCTGCAGCTTGTTTGAATTTCTTACGGTGTGCCACGAGCTCGGTAACTTCAATTTCGTCCATCAACGTCACGTGAGGAGCAGTATGCTTAGAATTAACCATAGCTTTCGCAATCACTTTACGAACGCCTTTAAGTTTTTCACGAGTTTCATTGTCCCCAGTTGGGATCGCTTTAGGAGCTTCTTTTGCAGCAGGTGCTCCTGCTGCAGGTTCTTTTACAGCTTCCTGCTCTTGAGTTCCAGCATCGCCGCTTAGGTATTTGTCGATGTCTTCTTTCATTACACGGCCGTTGTCTCCTGAACCGGAAACTTTACGGATTTCAACGCCTTTTTCCCGTGCGTATTTGCGCACTGACGGCATTGCGATAACACGTTTATTTTCATCGACTGTTTCATCAGAAACCGGCTCTGTTTTTGCTGCTTCTGTTTGTTGAGTTGCTTCTTCTGCAGCTGGTTTTTTCTCTTCTTCAGCTTTTGGCTGTTCTGGAGTATCATCACCATGTGCAGATGGAGGCGGCTCACTTTCTGATTCGATCGTTACGAGAACATCACCAACGACAGAAACAGTGCCTTCGTCAACTTTTACTTCTAGAATCTTACCGTCAACCGGAGACGGAATTTCAACTACTGCTTTATCATTTTGCACTTCAAGCAGGATGTCGTCTTCTTTAACTTCATCTCCCGCTTTAACAAACCATTTTACAATCTCGCCTTCGTGGATACCTTCACCGATATCGGGAAGCTTAAATTCAAATGCCACAAACAACGCCTCCTATAGTAAAAAATTAATCATGCTTTAAAGGGATAAAATGCTGAAAAAGAAATCAAATAGATTTCTTTTTCAGGCATGTTGTCCAGCATTAGAAGTTATAAACTGTCTTTGCCTTCTCAACAATATCTTTATAATCAGGAAGCCAAACATCTTCAGCTGAAGCAAACGGGAATACCGTATCAGGAGCAGCTACACGAAGTACAGGTGCTTCAAGGCTAAGGATCGCACGGTCATTAATTTCAGCTACAACCGTTGCACCTACACCAGCTTGTTTTTGAGCTTCTTGAACGACGATCGCACGTCCGGTTTTTTCAACTGAAGCGATGATTGTGTCGATATCAAGCGGGCTAACCGTACGAAGGTCGATAACCTCAGCAGAGATCCCTTCTTTTTCAAGCTCTTCTGCCGCTTTAAGGGAAGAGTGAACCATCGCTCCGTAAGTAATGATAGAAACATCCTTACCTTCACGTTTCACGTCCGCTTTACCGATCTCAATTGTGTATTCTTCTTCTGGCACTTCGCCGCGGAAAGAACGGTATAGTTTCATATGTTCCAAGTAGACAACTGGGTCGTTATCTCGGATCGCAGAAATCAAAAGTCCTTTTGCATCATAAGGCGTTGAAGGAATAACAACTTTCACTCCGGGTGCTTGTGCCATAAGGCCTTCAAGGTTATCTGCATGAAGTTCTGGAGTTTTTACGCCGCCGCCAAACGGAGAACGGATCGTAATCGGAGAATTATAAACTCCGCCAGAACGGTAACGCATACGTGCAGCCTGAGCCACAACAGAGTCCATTACTTCAAATACAAATCCGAAGAACTGAATTTCCATAACAGGACGGAATCCGGTAAGTCCCAGGCCAATTGCAAGACCGCCGATACCGGACTCAGCAAGAGGAGTATCAAATACTCGGTCTTCACCAAATTCAGATTGAAGACCTTCGGTTGCACGGAACACACCGCCGTTTTGACCAACGTCTTCACCGAACACAACGACATTTTCATTATTTTTCAATTCAGTGCGCATCGCATCTGTAATTGCTTGAATCATGGTCATTTGAGCCATATTATTTCGACTCCTTTGCTTTATATTCTTCAAGTTGCTCTTTCAGATTGTGCGGAAGCTCTTCAAACATAAATCCGATAAGGTCTGTAACCTTTTGCTTCGGTGCGCCATCCGCTTTTTTGATCGCTGCTTTAATGTCTTCTTTTGCTTGATCCATTACTTTGTTTTCCTGCTCTTCAGACCAAAGACCTTTATCTTCGAGGAATTTGCGGAAACGGACAAGCGGATCTTTCTTCGTCCATTCGTTATCAAGGTCTTCTGTACGATAACGGGTTGGATCGTCACCTGCCATTGTATGTGGACCATAGCGGTAAGTAAGTGTTTCGATAAGTGTTGGTCCATCTCCATTTAAAGCACGCTCACGAGCTTGTTTAACTGCAGAATAAACAGCCAATACGTCCATTCCGTCTACTTGAATTCCTTCAATCCCAGCTGCAACTGCTTTTTGAGCAATTGTTTTAGCTGCAGATTGCTTCTCTACAGGAACTGAAATCGCGAAACGGTTGTTTTGAACGACAAAAATGGTTTGTGCATTGTAAGCTCCAGCAAAGTTCAATCCTTCGTAGAAGTCACCTTGTGATGCACCGCCATCACCTGTATACGTGATCGCAACATTCTTTTTGCCCTTCTTCTTTAAACCTACTCCGACGCCGGCAGCTTGAACGATCTGTGCGCCGATGATGATCTGAGGCATTAGAACGTTCACGCCTTCAGGAATCTGTCCGCCTTGGAAATGTCCGCGGGAATATAGGAATGCTTGGTATAGCGGCAATCCGTGATATACAATCTGAGGAATATCACGATATCCTGGAAGAATCCAGTCCTCTTTATCAAGCGCAAATTGAGAACCAAGCATAGAAGCCTCTTGCCCCGCAACCGGCGCATAGAATCCTAAACGTCCTTGACGGTTTAAGGAAATCGCTCTTTGGTCCCAAATACGCGTATAAATCATACGTGTCATTAATTCCTGCAACTCATCATCTGAAAGTTTAGGCATAGCAGATTTATTAACTACTTTCCCGTCTTCTGATAAGATTTGAAAGGTTTCAAATTGTTTTTCAACCTGTTCAATCAAACTCATTAACCTTCACCTCATCCTTCCTTACACCAATGTTATCCGCCATGTATATATAGGCGCTTCTATTAGAATGCCCATAATTTTCCGTATACATGACAAAGACTATAAAAAAGCCTTAAGGGTCCGATGCACAAATCATTATTGCTGTTTCCCTATTTGATCATGGGTAAACATGATCTTGTGCACCCCTCCTGTTTCTAAGGGCTTTCAAAAACTGTATTACTATATTATTGAAATCAAAGTAATACAATTATGTTTATCACATGATTAGTTTACACCAGCGTCCAAACAGCGTCAATTGTTTACTATCAATATATTTTTGAATTTTTACAGGCCAGTTCAAGCCCTTCTAGCACACCTCAATCATCACTGTATCACTTTCCATATCACCCTGTTTCAAAACAGCATTTTTCAAAAGCTGGCTAACCTTAGCGTCAAATTACCGATTGAAAGCTATTCTTTTATGGTAGAATACAGAAAAAGCCATTATCATATGAATAAAGAAGAAACTTTGAAAAATTGGGGGAAACCATATGCTAACCATGAAGGACGTTGTCCGAGAAGGCCATCCTATACTGCGCGAAAAAGCAGAAAATGTTGAACTTCCTCCTCAGCAAGAGGATATCGAAACCGCAAAAAAGATGCTTGAATTTCTGAAGAACAGCCAAGACCCTGATATTGCCCAGAAATACAAACTCCGCCCGGGCATCGGGCTGGCATGTCCGCAAATTGGAATCTCAAAAAGGATCATCGCTGTTCATACTACTGACGAACAAGGGGAACTATTCAGCTACGCCCTTTTTAATCCAAGAATCGTCAGCCACTCTGTTAAAGTAACTTACCTTGAAGGCGGTGAAGGCTGCCTCTCCGTAGACAGAGAAGTTCCCGGCCTCGTTCCGCGCTATGCAAAAGCCACAGTTAAAGGAACAACAATAGATGGAGAGCAGGTCGAACTAAAGTTAAAAGGTATGCCTGCTATCGTCTTCCAGCATGAGATCGATCATTTAGATGGAATCATGTTTTATGACCGGATCAACAAAGAGAACCCGTTTACTCCGCCCACATCGGTAACGCTTCACAGATAGAACAATGAAAAAAGCTCCAGCCGATCAGGCTGGAGCTTTTTTCACTTGACTTCATCCACTATTTACCTAGCAAGAGAAAACAGACCAGCGGCATACTACTACAAACTACGCATAAAAAGGATGGTCGGCTGAAATGAAACGAAAACGAAGATTTATGAACAAGCTAAAAAAACTAATGCAAGAATATCCTTATTTAAAAAGAGCAAAAAAACCTTTTTGTCTGCAATAAACTGGCTTTTACCGGCTTAACATTGTCCGATTTATCATGATAAGATGAAAAAAACATGAAAAACATACCTAATTCATTTATAATAAAACGAAGATATTGATAATACTAGCACGGTAAGGAGACGAAAAGATGATTTTTAAAGTTTATTTCCAGGAAAACAAAAACGAGGTACCTATCCGAGAGAACACAAAATCCATCTATATGGATGCCAATTCAATCGAGGAAGTCAGAAAAAAACTGTCTAATACCAATTACAATATTGAGTTTGTTCAAGAAATCAAAGGGAAATTTCTTGAGTACGAGCAACAATCAGACTCTTTTGAAGTGGAGAAAAGATAATATATGAAATTTGTAAAAAACCATCAAACAGCAGTGTTTGCTCTGGGCGGCTTGGGAGAAATCGGAAAGAACACATACGGCGTACAATTCCAGGATGAAATCATCCTGATTGATGCAGGTATTAAATTTCCTGAAGACGAGCTGCTTGGAATTGACTATGTGATCCCAGACTATACGTATCTGGTAAAAAATGAAGATAAAATTAAAGGTCTGTTTATTACCCATGGACATGAAGACCATATTGGCGGTATTCCATACTTGCTCAGACAAGTGAACATTCCTATTTACGGCGGAAAACTAGCCATCGCCCTAATCAAAAACAAACTTGAAGAACACGGTCTATTGCGCAGAGCCAAACTTTATGAAATCTCAGAAGACCAAGTGATTAAATTCAGAAAAACGTCTGTTTCATTCTTCCGGACAACACACAGCATTCCGGAATCTTTCGGAATTGTTGTCAAGACACCGCCAGGCAACATCGTACATACGGGAGATTTTAAATTTGATTTTACTCCTGTAGGAGAACCTGCCGATCTAACGAAGATGGCGGAAATCGGAAAGGAAGGCGTACTGTGTCTGCTTTCAGACAGTACAAATGCTGAAGTTCCGGGTTTTACTCTCTCTGAGCGAAAGGTTGGCGAGAGCATTAATGATATTTTCCGTAAGGTCAACGGCAGGGTCATTTTCGCAACGTTCGCCTCAAACATCTATCGACTTCAGCAGGTAGTCGAAGCCTCTGTACAAAATAACAGGAAGATCGCTGTTTTTGGAAGAAGCATGGATTCTGCCATAACGATCGGACAAGAACTCGGATTCATCAAGGCGCCGAAAAATACGTTTATTGAATCTTCACAGATTAACAGACTTCCTGACAACCAGGTAACCATCCTGTGTACAGGAAGCCAAGGAGAACCGATGGCTGCATTATCAAGGATAGCCAACGGTACTCACCGTCAAATTCAGATCATTCCAGGAGACACCGTTGTTTTCTCATCATCGCCGATTCCTGGTAATGCATTGAGCGTTAATAGAACCATTAACCAGCTGTTCCGGGCAGGCGCTGAAGTGATTCATGGATCATTAAACGATATTCATACTTCCGGCCACGGAGGACAGCAGGAGCAAAAGCTCATGCTGCGCCTGATGAAACCAAAATACTTCCTCCCTATCCATGGGGAATACAGGATGTTAAAGATGCATATCAATCTCGCAACATCCTGCGATGTTCTGCCTGAAAATTGTTTTACAATGGATAACGGCGATGTGCTTGCTCTTTCAAGCAATGAGGCAGCGGTTGCCGGCAAGATCCCTTCTGGTTCAGTATATGTCGACGGAAGCGGCATCGGGGATATTGGCAACATCGTACTCAGGGACAGAAAAATTCTATCTGAAGAAGGACTGGTTGTTGTTGTCGTCAGCCTGAATATGAAGGAATTCAAAATTGAAGCAGGACCTGATATCATCTCACGCGGTTTTGTGTATATGAGAGAGTCAGGTGACTTAATCAATGATGCACAAAACCTGCTGAACCAGCATTTGAACGGGCTTATGGAGGAAAAACGGACAAGGCAATGGTCTGAGATCAAGAACGAGATCACTGATGTACTTTCTCCTTTCCTTTATGAAAAAACAAAAAGACGTCCGATGATCCTGCCGATCATCATGGAAATCTAAATAGAAAAAGCATGAAAGGACAACCTTTCATGCTTTTTTTATGTAATAACTTTTCCGCTAAGCCATTAAATCTTTCTCAAGCCGGCTGATGTCCTTTTCGCCTCCTATGACAATCAATACATCCCCTTCCTCCACCTTCTGATCGGCATGAGGTGAAACGATTACTTCATTGCTGCGCTTTACGGCCACCACATTACAACCGTACTTAGCGCGGATGTTCATCTCCTGTAATGACTTTCCGCTCATCTTCTCACCTGCTGCCATCTCGACAATGCTATACTCATCAGACAATTCCAGGTAATCCAGAACATTTTTTGAAACAACCTGGTGAGCGATCCTTATTCCCATGTCTCTTTCAGGATGTATGATACGGTCAGCTCCGATTTTCAGCAATACCCTTTCATGGTAATCATTCTGTGCCTTCACAGTAATTTTTGAAACCCCCATATCCTTAAGTATTAAAGTCGTCAGTATGCTGGATTGAAGGTTTTCCCCTATCGCAACGATGACGTGTTCAAAATTTCGGATACCCAGGTTTTTAAGTACGCCCTCATCTGTTGAATCCGCAATGACTGTATGAGTGGCAATGGATGAATACTCATTAACCCGATCTTCATCCATATCGATGCCCAGCACTTCCATCCCCTGATCGCTTAACGCACGGCAAATGCTTCCACCAAAGCGGCCGAGGCCGATAACTGCATATTGGCGTTTCACCATCTATTCCCCCAACTATTTATTTATGTAAAGTCTTTTATTTTAGTATAGATTCTGAATTGGAAAAAGAAAACAACATCTCTATCAACAAGAGAGTTTTCAAATGAGAAAATGAAAAAGACGGCCAAGAGTAATCCTTGGCCGTCCTCACATTGATTGTATTAAACGTTCAGTGTTTCTTGTCCTGGCTTCCAGTTTGCAGGACAAAGTCCGCCAGTTTGTAATGCTTGAAGAACACGCAATGTCTCATCAACATCACGGCCGATGTTGTTGTGGTTAACAACGGCATACATTAGTTCGCCTTCTGGTGAAATAATGTAAAGTCCGCGCAATGCGACACCTTCTTCTTCAATTAGAACACCATAGTCACGCGCAACTGCGTGGTTCGTGTCAGCAGCCAATGCATAATTAAGTTCACCGAGACCGTTAGAATCACGCGGAGTGTTAATCCAAGCTTTGTGAGTATGAATAGTGTCAGTAGAAACACCGATAACTTCTGCATCCAGATCTTCAAACTCATCGAAACGATCGCTTAAAGATGTAATTTCAGTAGGACATACGAACGTAAAGTCCATTGGGTAGAAGAAAAGCACGGTCCATTTGTCATTTTTCATATTTTCTTCAAGACTTACTTTTCCGAATTCCTTGTTTGGTAATACTGCGTCCATTTCAAATCGTGGAGCTTGTTTTGCTACCATACGTTCTGCCATACTAAATCCCTCCAACTAATTGTGTTATTGCTTCGTTGTTATTATAAAACAACCTTACTTTTTAGTCAATATTAAATAATAATTAATTTAAATAAGGAGTTTTATTCACAATCCAACATTACTTTCCCCAATATCATAACAAGTTAATCAAAAGAAGTGAAATAATTGGATTACACACAGTTTAGTCAGTTATACTGTTATGCATAATAAAAAGGATACAATGACTAAAGGAGGACATTGTTTTAATGCCAGATTACAAAAATTTTACGGAGATTGACTTTGGCGCACTTTCATTAAGTACTGGAATTTTAGTTTTAAAGCTTTTAGCCATCTTTATTGTATATATTGTTGTACGAAATATAGGAAGGAAGATCATTAGTACGACCTTTGGACGAATGTCCAACAGGAAAGGCATGTCAAATTTCAGGGCAAAAACCCTTGCAACGCTTGTGATCAGCGTGTATACATATGCTTTGATATTTATGGCCTTCGTCGCCGTTTTTGGATTGTTTAGCATAGATATCCGCGGTTTGCTTGCAGGTGCCGGAATCGTAGGACTCGCGATTGGTTTTGGTGCCCAAGGACTTGTCAATGATGTTGTCACCGGATTTTTTATTCTGCTCGAAAAACAAATCGATGTTGGAGATTATATTACGACCGGAACCTTTAATGGCATCGTTGAAAATGTAGAACTCCGTACAACCAAGGTACGCGGCTTTGACGGAACCCTTCATTATATTCCTAACCGCTTAATAACAAGTGTAAGCAATCACTCAAGAGGCAATATGAGAGCTCTTGTGGATTTCAAAATCCCCTCTACTCCTCAGGTAGAAGAAGCGCTGCAGATCGTTAAGGAAGAAAGCCGCTTATTACAGCAGGAAGAACCTGCGATCCTCGAAGGGCCTAACGTACTGCCGGTAGTCGAAGCCGATACTGGCCTGACGGTTCTTCGAATTCTTGCAAGAACCGAAAATCTAAAGCAATGGAGTATGGAACAAAAGATCAAGGATCGGCTTCAGCAAAGATTCAGACAAGCTGGCATCAGCCTTCCATCACCTGAAGAAGATTCAAATGAAGGGTCCAGCGAGCCCGGCGTGTGATGATTAAACAGGCAGTTCTTCGGGTATTCTTTTCAGTAAGAATGACTTTTAGGGAGGTTAACTGATGCCATATGATTCCATTAAAGAATTGCCCGACCAAGTGAAAGACAACTTGCCCCATCATGCGCAGGAAATTTTTAAAGAGGCTTTTAATTCAGCTTCAGACGAATATAAAGAAGAAGAAACTGCCTTTAAAGTGGCCTGGAGTGCTGTCAAAAAGAAATATAAAAAAAATGACAACGATGAATGGGTAAAAAAAGAAGACCAATAAAAAGAAGCTGACTGGTCCGCATCATGCGGGAAGTCAGCTTTTTGCGCCGGAAATAAAAACGGGACCTTTCCCATTCTGCGGGTTAAGATTCCGTCTGTGATTCTTCTTCTGATTTTTTCAGTACTTTTAACTTTTTAATCTGGTGGCCATCTGTTTCAATCACCTTAAATGAATAACCTTCATGCTCTATTTCTTCATCCAGCCCAACCTCTCCACGCTGGCTCAGTATCCATCCGCCGATCGTATCTAAATCAGTATCATCTAAATCCAAATGGAATAATTCGTTTACTTCCGAGATGAGTACTTTTCCATCCAAAATCGTCACATTGTCATTTATCTTTTTAATTCTTGGCTCTTCATCTTCATCAAACTCATCCCGTATCTCTCCGACAATTTCTTCAATAATGTCCTCAACTGTAACGATTCCGGAGGTTCCTCCATACTCATCCATTAATACAGCCATGTGTACTCTTTCCTTTTGCATCTTTACAAGAAGCTCCTGGATAGGATATGATTCATGAACGGAAATGATAGGCCTTATGTATTTTTCTAATTCTTCTTCTTCATTCGTAACATGCTCATTAAAGAATTCCTTAATGTTGACAAGACCGACAATATGGTCTTTATCATCCACGGCTACCGGATATCTAGTGAATTTCTCTTCCCTCATAACATTTAAATTCTCTTTAAAACTGTTTTCTTTATATAAGCATACGATCTCTGTCCGCGGCACCATGATTTCTTTTGCCAGGCGGTCATCAAACTCAAAGATCTTGTTTACATAACGATATTCTGATTGATTGATCTCTCCGCCTTCAAAACTTTCTGAGAGCAGATGGCGCAATTCTTCTTCATTATGAGCAATTTCATGTTCTTCACTTCTTTTCAGTCCTAACATCCTTGTCAGCACTGCTGCTGAGCGGTTAAGGACAAAAATAAACGGGAACATGACATAACTGAAAGCGATTAAGGGCTTGGCTACTGCAAGGCTGATCTCTTCAGCTTTTCGGATGGCAAATGATTTTGGCGCCAGTTCACCCAGTACCACTTCAAAATAAGTGATGGCCGTAAAAGCTATGATAAAGGAAATGGTATGAAGAACCTGGGGAGGCAGATTTACGTGATGAAATAACGGCTTCAGCAGCGTCTCTACTGTCGGTTCTCCAAGTCCGCCAAGAGCAAGTGATGTAATGGTAATCCCCAGCTGGGTCGACGATAGATAGCCATCTAAGTTGGAGAGAATTTTTTTAACTGCTTTTGCATTTCCATTGCCTTGCTCTGCCAGAAAATCGATTCGAGTTGCACGAACTTTTACGATGGCAAATTCAGAAGCTACAAAAAAAGCGGTTATAAGAATTAGTGCGATAATCATTACAATATTAAATAGTGCCATTTGATAATCCTTAACCAGACTGATTAAGGATCGTCACCTCCTGCCAATAGAATTAGAGTAGGGATAATAAAGGTTACCCTCTCTACCTTACAGATAAACGCACAGACAAGACGAAGGAACAGCCCGATACCGGCTGTTCCCCTTCCGTTTTATTGCTGAAGTTTGCTTTCTACCGCTTGGCAAACATCGTCTGCGCTCATTCCATCCGCGTTAATAACAGAACCTTGCACTACTGCATTTTGCATTCCCATGACATTTTCATCCTGCCCTGAGATGACGCAGCAGTCACATCCATTCACATCATTTTCCTGGCGAAGTGCCACTACATCATAGCCTTTAGCTTTTAAAGCATCGGAAACATTAGTTAAGGATTCCTCCACACCAATTCTAGCCATCGTTTCCACCTCCTTAGCATTTTTTAATCTGTCCAATGAAATGCCTGCTTATCCCTCTTCACACAAATAAAAAAGCGGCCAGGGGCCGCTTTTTAAATTCAATCTGATCATTGGGATGTAGCTTTCCATTCAATATAAGAGGACAGCGTGCGCATTGCAACAGGTATAGCCTCTTCTTTTGGTTCAATGCAGGAATGATGCAGACCATATTCACAGTCCACTCCCAGCCAGAACATAAACCCAGGTATTTCTTTTAAGAAATAGCCAAAATCTTCTCCTGTCATGGCTTCTCGGCATCGATAGAAATCCGCAGGTTTGCTGGACTCGAGAAATGAAATAAATTCTTTGGTCAGCTCCTCATGATTATAGACTTGGTAATAGTTGGATCCATAATCAATGGCCGCTTCACATTCAAAAGAAGCTTCAATTCCTTTTATAATGGCTTCAATACGTGATTTAACCTTGATCATTGAAGCTGAGGAAAGAGTGCGGATCGTGCCTTCTAATCGAGCTGTTTCAGCAATGATATTCTGCTTTGTGCCGCCTGTAATTTTTCCGACGGTTATCACGGCTGAATCAAGAGGATCTATGTTCCTTGAAACAACAGACTGAAGCTGTGTCACAAGGTGGCTCGCCGCCACGACCATATCATTCGCAAGATGAGGATAAGCCGCGTGTCCGCCCTTCCCTTTCAAATCAATAAAAAGCTCCGACGTATTGGCAAACAAAAGACCTTCTTTAACAGCCACAGTTCCAACCGGGTATTCTGGCGCAATATGCAATGCCAGCATCATATCCGGCTTTACAGCTTGAAACTCTTCACTTAGCAGAAGGGGCAGCGCTCCGCCCGGACCCTCCTCTGCTGGCTGAAAGATAAACAGCAGATGATCGTCTACCGGATGATGCACAAAGTGATCAAGGAGACCTAAAGCAATGGTCATATGCAGATCATGCCCGCAGGCGTGCATATAGCCGTTATGAACAGATGTAAAATCATAACTTGTTTCTTCTGAGATCGGCAAGCCGTCCATATCAGTGCGGTAACCAATGGTTTTTCTCGGATTAAGCCCGGGAACTTTTACGAGCACACCCGTTTTCCATGTCTGAACCTCCATCCTTTCCTTTGGAAGGCCTTTAATAAAATCCAGAATAAATTGCTGTGTTTTATACTCCTGAAAACCAGGTTCCGGAATCTGGTGAAGCTGTCTTCTGATCGTTATAAAACGCTCTGTATCCATATTCATCTTATCAGCACCTGATAAATTAGTCGTTTAGCTGGCGAAGTTCTTGTTTGATTTCTGTTTTTGATTTTGTTTTTTCATCAATTTCTTTAATTACGCGTGCAGGCGTACCTGCCACAACAGTATAAGGAGGCACGTCTTCAATTACGATAGCTCCCGCTGCCACAACAGCACCTTTACCAACGGTCACTCCCTCGAGCACAACCGCATTTGCGCCAATGACCACATCATCTTCAACAACAACAGGCTTTGCAGATGGCGGTTCGATGACTCCTGCAAGTACGGATCCAGCTCCAATATGGCAGTTCTTTCCGACTGTTGCTCGGCCGCCAAGAACTACGTTCATGTCGATCATAGTGCCGTCGCCGATTACCGCACCAATATTAATGGAAGCGCCCATCATGATAATGGCATTATTCCCAATTTCTACTTGGTCACGGATAATGGCGCCCGGTTCGATACGCGCGTTCACATGCTTCATGTCCAGAAGAGGGATCGCTGAATTGCGGCGGTCATTTTCTACCACAAAGTCCTCAATTTTGCCTTCATTGTTTTTCAATATTTGTTCGATCTCTTTCCATTCTCCGAAAAGCACTCCAGTACTTCCGTTTAGGAATGACTTGGTGTTTTCCCCAAATTGGAGCCCTTCCAGATCACCTTTTACATATACTTTTACAGGTGTTGATTTCTTGCTGTTTTGTATAAATGAAATAATTTCATTTGCATCCATCATTTTCATGTGTGTGCTCCTCCTTAAATACGTTCTGTCTTGTATTAAACCATTATTTCAAACAACATTCAAACCAAAAATCCTTTTTTATGTTCTGTTGACCAGTTTTATGAAAGCCTCCACTTGTTTGAGCTCAAGTGTACCTCCATGAGATATCATCCAAGTGTCGCGCTTCATTGATTCTCCATTTTTATTGTGCAGCGGAACCTTATAGAATTCGTCTGTTTCACGCAGAGAAATCGAAGGAAGAATGGCATAGCCGACTCCGTGGAGAGCCATCTGCTTGCATGTTTCAATCTGGTCCACGATGATGGTCTTCTTTGGGGGAATACTAAAATGATCCTGCCACCATTCCTGAATATCCTGATAATAGGTAGAATGGCTTTTGAATTGAATAAAAGGCTTATCTGTTGTTTGCAGCTCTTCAACGGTGGAAATGTCTGTATCCGTCAAATAAAGGCTGTCTGAAAACAGATGAATCTTCTCTCCCCGCCATTCAGGATTTCCTCTCACGATACCAATGTGGATCTGATCCTCATAAAGATGTTTGATAATTTCACTGCTCCAGCCTGTGATCAAGGAAATATTTACTTGAGGATATAAACTGACATACTGCTTAAGAGCATTTGGAAGCCAGTATTGCCCTATGATTGATGCTACCGCCAGCCTTAACGTACCAAAGACTTCCTTGGTCAATGACTGCAAGTCTTCTCTCACACGCTCTTCTTCTTTCAATGTATCGTTTACGTGCGCAATGATCTTCTCTCCAGCTGCTGTAATCGCTAGTCCCTTTTGTGACCGTAAAAAGATTTTTGTTCCCCAGCTGTTTTCAATCGTCTGAAGACGCTGGCTCAAAGCCGGCTGTGAAACATACAGCCGTTCAGATGCTTTTCGCATATTCAATTCCTGTGCAAGGACTTGAAGAATTTTAAATTCAGAAAGCTGCATGCTGTCCCTCCTTTACAATAGCAATCGTCACATTTAAGCAATAAGAAAAACTTATGAGTTTTTACTATTATATTCTATTTTCAATTATTTGACGAAATATTTATGATAATGGTAGACCATTCCATATATAGAAAGGAAGTACCAGGATGAAATTAAATATTAAAGGGATTCATCACGTTCAACTGTGCATTCCTCCAGGAGAAGAAGAAAGGGCAAGAGATTTCTATACTGGTGTGCTTGGTTTCAGCGAAATTGAAAAACCAGAGAGTTTAAAGAAAAACGGCGGGCTTTGGTACCAAGCAGGGAACCAGGAATTGCATATCGGAGTAGAAAACCCAGAATCGTCCAAAGGAAAAAGCCACCCCGCATTTGAGGTGACTCAGCTAGAGCTCGTAAAACAGTATCTCCAATCCAAAGAAGTAGTGGTGAAAGATGAAACTGAAATCCCTGGAATCATCCGTTTTTCTTTTCGTGATCCGTTCGGCAACCGTATCGAGCTCCTGGAAACATTACAATAAACCAGGAATCAATCTAACAGGAGAACTATTGATCTCCTGTTTTATTATGGGTAGGTTTAGGAAGCAGTGCCGAGAAAAGAAAGCTTAACACGGACAGCACAAGAACCCCTTTATAAACATCGTCCAAGGAAAACGAAAGTCCGTGCTGCAGAAGATCAATAACAGAGCTGCTCAGTTTGCTTCGTTTTTCTTCATCCAAAAGAATGTTTGCTGCATCGAGGGATACCTTTTTGTCCCCATGTTCTTCAAAATAAGTGCTCAATCTGGTATTTAATATGCCTCCAAGCACAGCAGCTCCCAATGCACTGCCTACGATTCTCATAAACATGTTAGAAGCAGTAGCAATACCCCTTGTTCTCCAATCCACATTATTCTGTATGGCAACGATAAAAGTCGTATTTGTCAGCCCCATACCGCAGCCGATAAGAAATGATCCAGCTCCTGCCCAGACCGGCCCTTTGGAAGGATCCATAAACACGAAGACGATCGAGCCAGCAATTAATGCGATGCCTCCAGCAGTTGCCACCGGCCGGAAGCCTACTTTAAGCAGAAGCTTTCCACCAATGGTTGAAAAAATCGGCCAGCCAATTGACATAGCAGTGAGAGCAAATCCTGCTACGACTGGAGGCTGTTCCATTACCCCTTGAATATACGCGGGAAGAAAGCTGGAAATGCCGATCAGGATTGCACCATTGGTAAGCGATGCAGCGTTTGAAAGAGAAATCAGCCTGTTGCTCCACAGGAATACAGGCATCAGCGGTTCAGGAAACTTTGATTCATGAATCAAAAACCAGAACAGTACGCCCGCGGATAAAATACCCAAAAAATAGGTCTCCCAAGAATTCCACGGCCAGGCGGTTCCTCCCTGTAGGAGCAGGACCATCAAAGCACTTACACCGACTAAAACGAACAAAGATCCGAGGTAATCAATATGTACTCTCTTTTTCTCAATGTTTTCATGCAGATATTTACCGACACCTATCATCGCCAGAATTCCCAGGGGAATATTCATCCAGAAAACAAGGGACCAATGAGAAAATGTGACAAAAAAGCCTCCAAGCAATGGTCCAAGAATAGCAGAGATTCCCCACACACTTGCCAGATATCCTTGTATTTTTGCACGTTCCTCCATGGAATACATGTCACCTACGATGGTTGTGGCTATCGGCTGCACAGCTCCAGCTCCAAGTCCCTGAAGAAGCCGGTAAACAATCAGCTGTTTCATAGATGCCGCAAAACCGCACAGCAATGAACCGATTAAAAAAACAATAATTCCAATAATAAAAACAGGTTTCCGTCCGTATAAATCAGACAATTTGCCATAAATAAGGATGGTCACCGACTGCATGAGCAGATAAGCAGAGAAAACCCAGCTATATAATGCAAAACCACCCAGGTCCCCTACGATTCCCGGCATAGCTGTTGAAACAATGGTTCCTTCAATCGCTGCCATAAACATGGCGATGATCACTGACGCAAGGACCAATGGCCTTATTGTCTGCCTCTCTTCTTTCCTGTCAGGTACAGTCTGCCTGAAACTCTCATTCATTTCTCTCTACCTCTTTCTTCATCTCATGCGGCTCTACATGAACAGATATGCTTCCCACTTTATACGCCTGCTTGAGCATTGCTTCAATATTCTCAGTGATCTCGTGGCTTTCAATGACATTCAGCGAAGGATTTACATGGATGGTTACATCAATAATAGCAGAACTCCCATGATTTCTTGCTTTTAAGTCTGTTACTTGCTTTACACCAATTACCTGCAAGATCTTTTTTTCCATCTCTTTTCCTTCTTCATAATCAAATCCGTCCGAAAGATTATGTGAGGTTTCGTAAAAAATATCCCAGCCGGTTTTGATGATCATTAGTGCCACAAGCACAGCAGCAAGAGGATCCAGCCACACAATGCCAAATTGAGCTCCGAATATGCCAACAGCCGCTCCAATGCTTACGAACGCATCGGAGCGGTTATCAAGGGCTGCCGCCTTTAACCCTTGGCTGTCTGTTTCTCTTGCAAGTTTAATGTTATAACGGTAGACCGCAAGCATAACAAACGCTGAAACAATGGCAGTAAACCCGGCTATGGTTGATGGAGGCTTTATTTTAAATTCCACGATACTCTTTACTGCAGAAATAAAAACTTCAAGCCCGATAACCACCATTATAAAGGATGCAATCATGGATGCAATGGTCTCAGCACGAAGATGTCCATAAGGATGGTCACGGTCCGCGGGTTTCCTTGAAATTTTCAAACCGACCAGAACTGCGACGGATGCCAAAATGTCCGTTGAGTTATTTAATCCATCTGCAACCAAAGCTTCAGAGGAATAGAACCAGCCAACCCCGAGCTTCAGCAGGGATAGGACGATGTATGCCGATAAACTGAGATATACCCCTCTCTCAACTTTACTCTGTGTCTTTTCAGCTGGCACAGTCTCTCACCCTCTTATTCTTCATTCACCTAAAAAAGGCTACGTATAGCATTCCTTAACTGGATGAATTCATCCGTTCGGTTCTATCTTAATGGTGATAGATCATCTTTCTTGTCATTCCTCCATCGATCACCAGGTTCTCACCATTAATAAAGTTATTATCAGGGGCTGTTAAATATAAACAGGCGCTAGAGATATCAGATGGTTTTCCAACCCTCTTTGACCAATGCTGCTGATGGTCAACATCTCTTAAACCTTCATAGTCTTGGGTTTCAATCCAACCTGGGCTGATGGCGTTAACCGTAATGCCATGTTCGCTGAACGATGCGGCCAATGCATGAGTGAGAGCTGTAATACCGCCTTTTGTTGCCGCGTATGCCTCACTGTTAGGTTCTGACATGGCTGCTCTGGTCGATGCGATATTGACGATGGAGCCTCCCCCATTTTCTTTCATCTGTTTCGCGGCTTCCCGCGAACATAGAAATACACTTCGAAGATTGGTTTGAATGACATTATCCCATTCTTCCACGTCCAAATCGAACGGAGACTTCCAAATCCCTTTGCCGGCATTATTGATCAGAATATCAACTGGCCCAAATTCCCTTTTTGTCTGCCCCATAAGTGAGATAATATCTTCAGGCTTGCGTACATCTGTTGGAATAAAGAGAGCTTTTCCTTCATTGGACTGTATCTTTTCCAAAGTCTCTTTCGCTTCCATTTCCTTTTGGTCAGCCAGCACCACTTTTGCTCCCGCAGCCGCAAAATCAATGGCAATTTGCCTGCCAATTCCCTGTCCTGCTCCAGTAACGATGACAACTTTATTCTTAAACACCTGCATCATCCTTTTATCTTCATTTACTATAAATTAGATTTTTAAAATATTCCCTTCTCACAGCTTAAAAAAACAAAAAAATAAACCCGTCTAACTGAAGGGTTTATTCATTGCGGCTTACTACTACTTTTCCTATCGTCTTACCGGATTCTAATTTCGAATGTGCTTCTCTCATCGTTTCTGCATCGATCGGTTGAAGTGTTTCCGTTAATGTTGCCTTTAATATCCCTTCATCGAACATGTTGGCCATATCTGTCAGGATCTCATGCTGCCTTTTCATATCCTCCGTTTCAAAGAGCGATCTCGTGAACATGAATTCCATGACAAACGTTACACTCTTCTGCTGAAGTAAGCTTATGTTCAGTGGTGTTTTCGTTTCTACAATCGAACAAATCTTACCTTGGGGAGCAATTGCTTCCATCATACTTTCCCAATGCTGATTTGTACTGTTCAGACAAAATATGTAATCCACTTCAGACATCCCTATTTTTTTCAGCTGCGGTAAAAAGTCCTCATAATGGCTGATTGTATAGTCCGCTCCATGTGTTTTAGCCCAGACTTCGGTCTCTGCTCGTGAGGCGGTCCCAACCACGGTCAATCCTGCCCAACTTGCAAGCTGAAGCGCAATAGAACCTACTCCACCGGCTGCACCTATAATTAATATGGATCGACCTTTATTTTTATCCTTCTTCATAGCAATACCGAGGCGTTCAAATAAACCTTCCCAGGCTGTAAGACTTGTGAGCGGCATTGCGGCAGCTTCTTCAAAGCTGAACGTTTTTGGTTTATGGGCCGCAATACGTTCATCCACAAGATGGAATTCACTATTTCCTCCTGGTCTACCAATGGAACCAGCGTAGTATACTTCATCTCCAGCTTTGAACATACTTACTCCAGAACCCGTCGCTTCCACTATGCCCGAAACATCCCAGCCAAGAATTTTCGGTTCCTTTTCTATGGCGTTTTTCGGGCTGCGCACTTTCGTATCAACGGGATTAACAGAGATTGCTTTTACTTTTACGAGAAGATCTCTTTTACCTGGAGTTGGTTTATCAATTTCTACATCTAACAGACTCTCAGGATTATCAATCGGTAAATACTTATACAAACCTACCGCCTTCATTTTTCCCCTCAAAACTATCATCCTTTCTTTCTGTTTATGTTTCCCTCAACGATACAGAAAAAAACAGCGGGACACCATTAAAAAAGACTGGTTAAACGAAAAAAAGAAGCTGAAAAGCCCTTTAAGGTCAGCTTCTTTTATGTTTACCAACGTGTATTTGTCCAAATTTTGCTGCCCGTCCAAACCAACAATGATCGGAACGCATAAACTATGACAAGTACAAGTTCTAATTTTTAAGAAGGTGGTTGAAAAATGAATTCCTCAAAACATTCACAAACTTGTAAACGATTTAAACACCTTAAATCGGGAAACAAAGTGACTGTTCGTTTACATGATACATCGGTTCAAATTACCTTTAGACATTATGACTCTAATAAGGGTCTTGTTACAGGAGAGATTGCTGATGGGAGTATTGTAAAATTTAATTGCTGTGACGTAAACTCCGTAAACTCTATCAAAAAGACTCCGTCTCAGAATTGGTTCATTGAAGGGCGAACCTGAAGTTATTGCGATCATGAAGGTTCTCGTGCTTAGGTAGACCAACTTGGCACTAACAAAAATGGCAGAGAATATCACGAAAGGACAGCTGAAATTAGCTGTCCTTTTGACATTCGATTTTACGAAAAGACGATTATCGTTTTTCCTTTAACGTGTTTCGATTTATTGTAGTATAAAAATTCAATACTCTGTAATACAAAAAAAACCTTGAAAATCAAGGACTTTGAATAAACTGTTATGGTGACCCGAGAGGGGTTCGAACCCCCGACCTCTACCCTGTCAAGGTGATTTAAGAAGCGGTGTCTTTAGAGCTATTGTCTTAGTAGGCTTGAGTCTGTAATGGACTCTGTACAGTTTAAACTTTCAGTCTTTATTGTACAGTGTCCACTAAGAAGGTGTCAAACTCACAAGTATATGCTGTGCTGGTGAAAAATAATACAACTCTTACCCATTTACTTCAGCAAGGGGGAATTCACCTTTGGATTTACTAATTAATACAGCTATATTTGTCAAGGATTGTTTATTCTCTTCAGGAATTAAATGCTCGTGTTTGTTGTTAATGTGCTGAAGCAATCTCATAAAGGTGAGCGAGTAAATAGTTATTGAAAGGTTTAATACTTTTAGCTCAAGTTCAGGGTCGGTTCTGGATAAATCTAAAATAAATGCAACGGTATTTGGATATTCTTCTACGACAGTTTGTCTATATATTTCTAGTGAAGCAAAATCTGAGTGCTCATATTTACTAGCTTCCCTATAAAAGGCTAAATAGTGAGCAAACAATAGTTCATCCGAATCAGCCATACTCTTAATGGTAATTAATCGAGTGTCAGCTCTCACTTTTTTACCTCTAGTCTGAATAAAGCCTTCTTTTATCAGTATTTTTTCATTGTTCTTAATTCTGCTTTCTAAGGTTGGATAATCACTTTTTATCCATCCCTTTTTTATCCCTTGTGAAATATTCTTAAGGAAAGCTGTTTCTGATTTCAATGGCTGTATCATGTATTCTCTATATCGCTTTTTTTCATCGTTATCATGGCACAAATAGTCAATCAGCATTGAATTATTTAACATTGATCTCAATAAGATAAAAGCTTCCTCAGCGTGATTGTTCTCTAGCAATAAAAGTGTACTTTCAAACAAATTAGACTGCTTTGCATAAAGAGTAATCACCTCACGGAGATACTCCATATCCGGTAGTATTATGTAAGGTTCATCTTTTTGTAAAAACCATTTAGTGATGTCCTCGATTAAAAAATGTGCATATTCAATTTTCTCTTCTTTGTTCAATTTATTCGCACCCTCTCATCGTATAATAAAAAAGCACTTCAATTAAGAAGTGCTCTAAATGCTCCCTAAAAGCGGGTTCTAGGAAAATATCTCATGAAAAATGGCTACATATAAGGATACAGATACCCCCATAGTTGTAATTTTCAAGGATTACTTCAAATTGATCTTTTCCGTCTCAGTACCCCATGCACCTGTTTGAACCTGAAGAGTCAAATCTCCAGCAGCTGCAACTTCAGGTGCAACATCAAATACGACTTTCCCTGAGATAGTGGAATCCGGGTTTAGCTCCTGCATAAAGAAGCTATTCTCAATAGTTCCATCTTCTCCTTGATTTGCTGACATGCTCGCTGCTGTATCAGCCTCATAAGTTTTCTTACCTCGCATTAACTTGAAAAAGCTACTATCAACAGTTACAGCTTTATCTCCATTATTCTTTAAAGAAACCTCAATAACTACGAATTTACCGCTTGCCTTCTCAGGTAGCGCAGAAGGTCCGACTTGAGCTAGTGATTGCTTCTTATTTACTTTGTAGTTCATCTTCCCTACTTTTACACTATCCCCAATTTTAAATTCTTTTTTAGTTTCCTTTTTTGGTGCTTCCTTCTTAGTTTCCTTCTTTGGAGCTTCCTTTTTAGGTTCAGCTGAAGTTGTTTCTGCTTTCTTGCTGTCATCTTTGGAGGCTGTATCATCCCCAGTACCGCCACCAGCAAAACCTATGACAACAATTACAGCAATCACCCAAACCCACCATTTCTTATAAAATGGCTTTTTAACTTTCTCCCCCATCGTTCAAATCCCCCTTGTAAGTTAAAATCTTTATAACAAGAATATTATAGCACCTATGGAAATGTTTTCAATATAATTAGTAAACATTTCACGGGGCTATAAGCCTTCTTTAACAAAACCAATCAACAAGAGAAAGACGCCACACTCCTTATTATGGAGAAATAAAAAAAAAGCCAGCTCTTGTGAGCCAGCCTTATTAGTCAAACATCTGAGCTTTCATTTGTCTGGATCTGCGACTGGTGGAGCCACCTGAAGAGTTGCTCATCATTAGATTCTCATAGTTCATCAAGTCAGCCTCATAGGTGACCTCAGTAGCCTTATCATGGGTGCTGACAATTATAAAGCTGTAAGACTTGAGGAGATCCTTAATGGCGAGCTGCACATCTTTAGAATCCACCTTCAAGTTTTCGCTCAGGGTGACTAACAGGGTGCTTCCCATTTCAAATTCTTCTTTGAACATCTGACCACCTCCAGTACTAATAATCAAAAGAAAAAAGAGCTACTCCTCTGAGGTGACCTCTCAAGGCTCCGGCTCATAAATACTGCCTTCTGCACCATTGAGAGTTAACCCAGAGGAGCCAGCTCATGTTTAAGATCCTTAGACTTTCCATCCAGACTGTCTTAGCTTTGCTTTTACATATCCTTCAGTCTCTTTGTTCTTTCTCACGTGTTGCATGTACTCAAATTCGCTGACTCTATCTAAGGTTATACCTAAAATAGTCCCACCTATTTGTTCAAATATTGGAGTTTGTTCCTTTAAGCACGCTTCAATAAACTGCTCATCTGTTACTTCTCCATCATTGTGAACGCTCGGAATGTGAATCCAACAAGAATAAACTTGCTCAACCTCGTCATCTCCAGTAAACCTTGTGTTAAATCTCAAATAAACATCTCCTCTATTCATTTGCTTCCCCTCCATTTGCTTTTTTAAGTAAGACGCCTCATAGGAACAAACTCCACTCATTTGAGCTTCTGCATCCATCCCCTTGAGGTGTCTCACCTTTTATTGCCTTCTATCCTCGTCTCATTACTTGACGTAAGTCTTTAAAAACATTGTCCTGAACGTTCTGGTGTACTTGCATACCAGCAAACGAAACAACCTCTTTGTTATCTCCACCGTTCACCGCAACAGAGCCCTCTACTTTATGAACTACTGTTACTGTTTTTCTGTTAGACATTCCAAAACTTTGGAGTCCAACACTCGCAGAACCAACTCCACTTTCAAGTTCCCGGTTCATTGTGCTCATAGCTCCACCAATTGCTCTGGTCATCTGAGGAACCTTAGCAAGCGCACCATTGTACCAAGTAGGGAAGAAGCTTTCTCCTGACTTGTCAAGGTCACTCAAAGGACCTTTTTTGGCTGGTGAGAATGGCAAGAAAGAACGGATCTTACTCATACCATTTTTAACAGCTCCAACTGCTTTGGAGATCCCTGAGGAAATACCTTTAGCAAAAGCATCAAGTAATCCTTTCCCTGAGGAGACAAACTTGGCAGCCCAACCTTTAATAGCTGAAATCATGCTGGAAATCCCTTTAATTACAGCTGACTTAGCTGCTGTCATGGCTTTTGAGAAGGTAGTAGAAATCTTGGAGCCTAGTGAGCTAAGCGCTGAGATTGCTTTCCCGGGTAAACCCTTAAAGAAGTTAACCACTGCTGAGATTCCTGAGTAGGTCAAGCTCTTAGCTTTACTCCACAATTGCTGAAAGAAATTAGCTACTTTCCCCGGCATTGCTTGAACAGCTGAAATCATTTTTTGTACACCTGACTTGGTGGCTGAAGTGATCTGGCTCCAAAGTGACTTTATCTTGTTCCACATGTTAGAAGCCCAGCTCGTAATGGCTGACCATATCTTGGAGGAAGCTCCAGTAATGGCTGAAATCATTCCGTTCCAAGCTGCTTTAACTGCTGTCCACATGATCTTGGCATATTTCACAACAGTGTCCCAGTTCTTATAAAGGAGTACTCCAATAGCAATCAGAGCAACTATCCCAAGAATGATCCAAGTAATTGGATTGGCTAGGAGTGTGGCGTTGAAGAGCATAAACGCACTACGTACTACAGTAATAACTGTTTTCATAATCTTAAATACTGCTATGATGTTTTGAACTAGTGTTATTACAAACATGACTGACCTGAAAGCTACAAAGCCAGCTACTACAGCAACCACTACAGTCCTTACAGCTCCCAAGTGATCTGCTAAGAACTTACCTGTATTAGAGAGCCCTTCGAGTATCCCTGCCATGGTTCCTGAAGTGTTTGCCCACTGTAAAAACCCTTGAGCCACTCCTACTATGACTGTGGAGAGTGGAGCCAGTGCTGCTACTAGCTTAATTAAAAAACCCCAAAGGTTGCTTATCAAGTTCATCACCATTGGAGTGTTCTCTTTAACAAAGTTTATGAAGTTCTGGAAACCTTGACTTTGTGACAGCCCCTCAGCCCACTTCCTGAATCCTGCTGTTAACTTGACTAAGCCACCGTTCACTGAGTCACTCAGAGGAGCAAAAGCTTTCATTACCTCCATAAACCCTACAAAGAGGTTACTCCCCATATCAAGGAACGCTTGCAGGTTCTTCCCAGCAGTTCCATTAATGTAATCAAAGAAGCTTTGTACCTGATCTGTCTTAAAGGAAGCATTCACCTTCTCAAGGAAGCCACCAAGCACATTCCCCACAGAGTTAATCGCTGGAGTTAAAGCTGTCATGGTGTTCTGAATCAGCTTCATCCCCTCTCCAAACACCTTAAACACAGGAGTATCAAAGGAAGCTGTAAACTTGCCCCACCATCCTTGGAAGTTCTGCAAGTCCTTGAGAGCACCCTTTTGAGCTGTACTCATTCCTTTGTATAACTGAGCTAGTTCCTTTTGAGCTGCAATCCTTTCTTTAGCTGAAGAAGCATTCTTGATCTTCTCCTCAGCTTTTGCCACCTCATCAGAAGCCTTCACGACTTTACCAATAGAAGAAACTGCTACAGCACCAAAAGCACCAGCTCCAATACCAGCACTCACGAATGAAGAAGAGAGAGCACCTACTGCAGCAACTGCTGGAGCCAAAGCCGAGATGGAACCCACTAGTCCTGTTGTTATAGCTGCCACCTTTCCTCCGTTCTTACCTAAGTTGTCAATGGATCTGTTGATCCGGTCAATGTCATCACTGGCTCTATCTGAAGCATTTATGATGATGTCAATTATCGAACTACCCATTTAGTTCACCTCCATAATTAAAGCACTCAAAAAAGAATCTTCCTATTGGAAGACCCCCTTGTGAGTTAGCTTTTTAGTTTATTAATTGAGTGGCTTCTCAGCCTTCGTGCTTTCTTGGTTCCCTGAGGAGTCAAGTCCGTCTAGCTTATCCAGCCACTTGTTGAGTACCTCTTGGGACTGGTTCTGAGGGTTACTCGCCTTTTTGTTCCATCCCATCTCTTTAATTGTTTTCATCATGTCCATGAGAGGCTTTGCAGTGTGCTTAGAAGCTTTTTCCAGTCTCCCAGTGTTAACCATGCGAAAGTGAATCACAGCGTCATGGAGTAGCCCCTCAAGCATCACATCTCCAAGACCTTCTTCCACCTCATATTTTTCTCTTACATTATTCTCGAGCCATGCCATGAACTGAAGTTCCCCTTCAGTGAGTGACTCAACAAAGTTTGACTTCTCAGCGTACAATCCATGGATCATGTGAGCGTCTGGTCTCAGGTGCTTAATCTTTGCAAGCTTAGACTCCTCAGGGAGTGTATCATGATGAGGGACTCTCCCTCCATGAGTGCCACACCTAGGGCGTTTGTGTAACTCTAAGCTGTGCTCAGTGGGTGCTTTGGTGCAAACTGAGTAAATGCCGTCTTTTTGACCAAGAGCAAAGCACGCTATCTCAGACTTCCCGAGTTCCCTCCAGAGTTGTTTGCAGTCAGGGTCATCTTTGCCCTCCGTGTTCGCTAGGTGCTCCATTTGCCTCATTTTGAGTTGTAACTCTTTGCTTAATTCTCCAAACCGTGGCATATTATATCTCGCCTCCTTTGTTTTCTCCCTTGAATACCTCTGACAGGTACACATCAATTACGAAATTCCCGGCTCCAAGGTTAGCTTTAGCTAAAGCTTCAAGGAACCCTAAAGAAAAGGACTCACCAGCTAGGCTAGTGAGCTCCCCTTCGTATTGAAACATTAATGTCAGGCTCTGCTCATTGAGGACAGCTTCCTGAAGGTTTTTCATAGTTTCAGCTATGAGGGTTTTCTGATTGTTATCCATTAGACACCACCTCCTAGAGTTCTTTACCGAACTGTTTAACATGCTCCTCATAGAATTTCTCATCAGCTTGCTTCTGTTTTAGCTCCTCATGCTTCCTCATAGCCTCTTTGTAAGCCCAGCTATTTTTAAACTGTTCCATTTCCTCTTTGAGTGCTTTTAAGCGGACTCCAAAAGGTTGCTTTTGTTGGTTTAACTCTAGAGCTTTATTTGCGTATGACAGCTTAAGTCTTAAGTCAATCTTCTCAGACAGCGTATACTCAGAAGCTTTCTTCTCGTCTTCAGCTTCCTTAATGGCTCCTAGTTTCTTAATAAGAGCTTGAAGATCCTTTATCTCCTCCTCAGAAAGGCTGCCTTGTGACTTATCAAGTGCTTTGCTTACAATTTGTGAAAGACGTCCTTCTTCTGCTTCTGTTAATCCTCTATTCATAATCAATCACCTCAATAGTTTTTTTAGTACTAATAATCTTTGAATATTAACTCACCACAAATAACTTAAATTAATGGTGCATCTCCCAAATAATAAATATTGCTTTTTGAGCCAGCTCCAAGAGTAATGTTCTCGGTAAGAGGTTTCACATAAGGTGTAACAATATCATTTTTGGCAAGCTTATAAATGAACTGTGCATCTATGAATGGAGTCCCATATACAGTATTGATGTGGTAAGGTCTGTCTTTCAGATCATAATCTGTGATGGTGCCTCCTCGGTTAACTCTTAAGCCAAAGCGTATATATCCATCTTTGGTGACTGCTGCTCCAATCTTGGCGGTTATATCAAAGTTGTAAACTCCTGCTCGTGGTACTGTGTAGTTAATCCCTGTGAGGTTATCTGCTGGGAAAACTGAGAAAACATTATCAAGTATAGTCATAAGGTTAACAGCGTTCTGAGTAGCCACCTGAGTGTCAGTTCCATCAGTTCCCAGCATACAGTGGTGAGTAGCATTGCCTTGGTGGTACACCTCACGAGAAGGAGTTTTATTAGTGTGATCAGCATTAAGCTCCTGAACAACTTCAATCTTTGGTACCTTAAAGGAGATGTACTCCTCAGCAATAAACCAAGCCTTTGGGATATTGTAGTCACCTACTTTGAATATGTCATTCTGCTCCATTGTCACAAGGTTGGCATAGGTGCCATCTGACATGTAAGCAAAGAAGTTAGCGTCATTTGGGAGGTAAACACTATCAAGTAACTTCATAGCGTTTCCTACTGTGGTATAAGGAATATCTACATTAGTGCCACCACTGGAGTCTCCTAGAGCACCAACCACCACATAAGTTCTTCCCATACTAGCAAGCAATACTCTTTCTTTTGGCTTTGGCTGGTAAGAGTTGAGCTTTGTATATTGCTTTGTGCTGGGTTTTGTTTCCCCATCGAATATAATTCTCGGGTTACCATTTGTGTAAGTTGGATCAATCGTTCCAAGCTTAAAAGGTTTACTACCCATCTTTTTGTCTATAATTTTATTCATTAGAACTACAAACTCTGAACTGTTCATTTTATATTTCACCTCTTTCGTCTGTCTTTTTTAAATCTGCAAGCAAGTTGTCAACTCCAATTACTTTGAGCTGTATCAATGCTAACTTTTCTGCAAGCTCCAGCTCTTTATCTGCCAACTGCTTTCTAAATTCTTGAACAAAATTCTCTCCCATACTCCTCTCCCCCATAGTTAACCGTATTAGTTGAAACTAATAAGAGGAGCCTTTACAGCTCCTCCTCCTCCTTAGTAGTACCTTTATTAGTTTTTCTTAGAGTCCAATAGCTTTTCTAAGCTTGCTTACTACCTCTTGAGCTTCCTTCTCAGCCCGCTCTCTGCCAGCCTCCTCAGCTTTGTTACGAGCTGCAATCAAATCAGCTTCATCTGAAGAGTCAAGACTCTCACCATAACCCAAACCAGCCATACGCTTAAGCTCAGCGGGTTCAACTAACCCTGAGACGTTATCAAACATCGGGAGCAGCTTTTCCATCTCCTGTCTAATCATAATGGCTCTGTAAGCCTCAAAGACTGCATTCTCATGAGCTTTTCCTGCTTCTGCTACTTGTGCTTTACGCTGTCTAGCTTCCTCATCAGCAATAGCTTGGTGGAGCTGCGAGAGGCGCTCTTGAAGCTCAGCTATGTCCTTCTTTGTTTTCTCCTCAGCTGCAGTTAATTTTTTAAGGCGTTTCTCTAATGCACTGTCTGCTCCAAGTGTAAGCTCCAGCTCTATGCCCTCTCGGATCTTAGTGAGGTCAATCATGTGAGACTGAGCATCTGCAATACGACCATTTACCACTGAGATTTCCTCCGCGTTTTTCTCCAATTCGCTCTTCTTGTTAAATAATGCCATAGTGGTATCCTCCATAGCTCAACCCTTTTGGGGAGCTCCTGTTATTTTTTTTGAATGCTAAATAACCTCATCAGAGAATCAATGAGGGTGTGCTTTTTATAGGTGGTGCTTAGTTGCTTAGATTGCCTGCCAGTACTCTTTATTTCTTCTAGCCAGCTCCTCACAATTTCTGAGGAACCCAATATACTGAGCTGGACTCATATCATTCTTACCAGCTAAATATTGAATTGTCTTCTTGAGCTGCTCCTTATCAACAAAGCCTTCAGAAAGACCCGAATCAAGGAACTCAAGCAGTGACTTCTTGTGCTTTTTATTGTTCACCTGAGGAGACACCAAAATAATGTTCCCCGGAGTTGAACCTAGCCAGTCATGACTCAGAGGTTGCACGTGGTCTATTTCTAACTTCTCAACCTTCATCCCAGTAAGCATGCATCTTCCATCAGCAAAAACTTTAAGTTCAATAATGTCCTGCTCAGTAAGGTTGTGAGGTAATCCTTTTTCACTTGCTCTGAAGTTCTGTTTACTAGCCACCCTTTTGTTTTCAATACTTTGAGAATACTCTCTGTGGTGCTCTCTGTTGCAGTCATAGCACCTTGGTCTGTAATTTCCCTCGGTGTATCTTGGAAAGTTGCTTATTAACTTGACCTTGCAACAATCAAGGCATACCTTTTGAGCTACTTCTCCAGTTGGACTCAAGAGCTCCAGCTGCTTTGTTCTCCTTGACTCTTGTACTGTGAAAATTTCTCCCTGTTTGTTCATTTCCGTACCCTCCATTAATTTTTCTAATCTTTGACTTCCTTGTAGAACTGCAGGAACACCCAATAACCCACCAATTAGTTTGCTGGGGTGTGTTCCACTATCTATTTTTGTCTACCACTGCATACGTTCTTTTACGTTTAACTCATTTCCAATAATATCAGTGACCTCTTCAATGCTTACGAACTTCTGTTGCCTTGACACCAATTTTGGGGAAATGATTATAGCTGTTCTACAAGTTCTCAAGCCAATCAAAGCTTGCTTCTTGAGAAGGTTAGCAATCAACCTTTTTACCTGTACTAATGAAAGTCCTACCTCCTCAGCGAAACGTTCTCGGTCAAATAGCTCCACCTTACTGGAATTAAGCTCATAGGGGTTCTGACAAAGCGTGTAGTACTTTGTATTGAAATAAGGGATCATTAAGAACAAGAAACCTAACTCTTGAACTGTGAGCTTTTGAATCAATTCCCTGAGGTGCACATTGTATAGCTTTGAGAAGAGGTCTTTTTCCGTTCTTACTCCTCGTTTGGCTATTTGAGGGTTAACTGAATAGAAAACCTTTCGTCCCACTTTTTCATCAATTACGTACCCCAAGTTAACCAGCTCAGAAATATTTCTTTTTAAGCTCGTTTTGCTAACACTGAGTAGCTTGGAAAGTTGCTCTGTACCCAGCCTTTCGCCTCTAAATACTAAATTGCCATCTTTATCATCTAAATAAGCCATGAGACTAAATAACGTCCCTGCTTGAGTTAAATTTAAAGTTGACTTCACATGTACCACTCCTCTGTCATTCACTTGCACAAAACTTCTTGGATCTTGCTGACTCATTCGCTTTTTATATGCCTTGTCTGAGTTGACTCTTTGAGGAGACTTCACTTCTCCCCCTGCTTCAATCAATTGCCCTACAGTCATGTTTAAGTCCATTTCCTACTCTCCTGCTGTATTTACAGCTTCTTATATTTATTTTTCATTCAGCTCCAGTATCATATATGAGCTCTATTAGCCTTTTTCAGTATCATATATGAGCTCTATTAAAACAGCCTTAAACCCTTGGGGCTCTAAGGTTGAACAGCTATCCACCTCAACAAATGCTCTTATATCTTTGTGTAAATTATTGAGGCATCTCATTACTTTTCTTCTATAACTCTGATTACCTTTGAGATGTCTGTCTCGCCAAGTGCTTCTAGTACTTCTTGAAGTCGCTCAAGAGTGTACCTCTTTTGCTTGCACATCCGGGACACTGTTGGCTGATCTACTCCAAGTTTTTCAGCGAATTGTACTTGAGTGTAACCTTTGGAGCGGATTGCATTAGCTAGATCATTAATAACAATCATTTTCATTTTCCTACCTCCTTTTTAGAATGTAATTTAGTTAGCTTATAATCATATAAACCATAAGAAAAAAACCACCCTTCAGAGTGGCTAAATGGTCAAAGATTATAAAATGAATGGAAACGATACGTGTTAAAACCTATGAAGGAGAAGCTCCAGTGGGAGGAGCCACTGAAGCCCTCTGGGAGAGTGTGGGGCAATAATGCCCGATACGGTGTTGCTTATTAACCCTTCTACTACTATATAACAGCAACGGTCAACCAGACTAAAGTCCTATGAAGGTTAAAACTCATAAAGTGGCTTATTAACCTTCTCATATTACTTAACAGCACCCTGTCTACAAACAAGTGTTCTAGCTCATAAAAGTGGTTTATTAACCCCTTCACTATATATTTCAGACAAGTGTTTACTCCCTCCCGAGTAACACCTCCAAAGCCTTGATAATACTGGGCTTAAGGAGTTGGCACCTCAAGAAACAATAATAAAAATAAAAACAGCTCCCTTGAGTAGCTGCACTATTAGTTGTCACCTCAAGAAGGGAGCTATATTTCTTTTTTTTATTCATTTACGAGCCGGGATAACTTTAAGTTAAACTCCAAAACTAATCATCTCCTAAATAAAGTTTCTTTACTGAATGATGAGTTTTAAGAGACAACCCAAGACAGGAACCACTCAAGAGCCCCTGATTGATTACCTCCCTAGCTCCTGTCTCAAGTATTGACTGAAGAGTGTACTCCTCAATTGTCCTCGCTTGTCCTATGAGTGCTACTTTGATGGGAATATTACCAGAGGTAATAACAAGGAGTGTGGCTTTATCATTTAAAAAAGTAACATTTACTAAAGAAATTCTATTTACTCAATGTTACCTTTTGAGTTTGCCATCTCAGTAAATCAATAAAATAAAGACAGCTCCCCTTAGAGCTCCACCTCAAGAAGGCACCTATTTTTATTTTTAATTTATTCCTTGAGCCGGGTAACTCCTAGCTCCACTCCAAAGCGGGGTTCTAGAGAAAAAATTTTATAAAAAAAATATGAGCTGGATTAATTAACCCCCCCCCATCCTAGTTGTACTCACTAGTCTCTGGATCATTGAGGTGGACTCACGGGGGAGTAATTTAGCACACTAACGTATTACACTAATGGGGTGGACTCCAAAAGCGGGTTCTAGGATTTTATTTCATCTATAAATCACACCATGCGGGAGCGAGATACCCCCCCGGTCTCATGATTTTTCGCTTTCCCTGAGGAGGGAACTATGTAGGCGAACATTTATCATAAATTATGAGCTGGTAATTACCAAGGTAACACCTTAATAATACAAGGTATCTTTGCTTGACTCCTTATGTAAATCCTCGAGAAGATATAAATAATAATGGATTGCTACAAGGTTCTATAAGGAGTGAAGCTTATGAAGAAATCTAAAAGAGAAAAAGTTGGAATGTTGACTAAAGAGGAAAGAGAAAAGAAAAAACGACTAGAAGAACTTAAAGCAATGAACAACATAATTAATGATCCTGTTGAGAATGAAAGGATAAGAAATAAGTTCAATAGTAAGGCTCAACCTACTGTAGGTAACTCTAAGGAAAATAAAAAATGGGATAAGATTAGAAAGGAAAGATACAATCAGTCTGTATGGAAGGAATGGAGAGTAAAGGATGATAAGCCCTCTCCAGTGGTTACTTACAATATTTACGATATTAAAGAGTAATCTCGAGCCCCATACCATCACTCTGAGGAGCGTTTGTAGCATTCTAATGGGATTGTATTAGATAAACCTAAAAAGCCTACAGGAGCCCGCTGATGGGCTCTCCTGAGGCGTTACTCATATTCGCTACTCTAAGCCCTCTGTAGAGCCTATATAAGCCTCGTGAGGGTTCTTTGTGGTGTTATATTGGGGGATTGTATTAGACGTAAGCGAAAACTCATATGAGCTCCCTGAGAGCCTCTCGTGGGGTGTTACTCCTCAGTGATCCTCCTAGCTATTTGAGCTTGTTCTGTTATCCCTGATAGCTCTGTATAAAGTTGCTCTGCTTATCTTTGTTATTTCACATATCTCATCTACAGTCATTTTATTATTATCCCTATTGGAGAACAACTCCAGAGCGTGCTGTAAGCTTTTATTCTTATCAGTGTACTTTTTTGGTCTACCTTTATATACTCCTCTTTGCTTAGCAAGTTCAATACCTTCGAGCTGGCGTTCCTTGATTAACCCTAATTCAAACTCAGCAACACCACTAAGCAATGTAACCATGAGCTTTCCTGTCGGGGTTGTAGTGTCCAGAGTGTCTCCTCCCATGTTGAGGACTACGAGACCAACTCCTTTATCGTTTAGCATATCAATAATATTAAGGGCATCTTTAGTACTTCTCGCGAAACGGTCTAGCTTGGTAACTACAATCGTGTCACCTTTTTGCACTGTCTCAAGGAGAACTTGGAATTTTTCTCTATTGTCTGCACTCTTACCACTTATCTTCTCTTTGAATATCTTCTCACACCTGTTCTCAGTAAGCTGCTTAAGCTGCGCTTCTAAGTTTTGACCTGAGGAGGAAACCCTTGCATATCCGTATCTCATAAGTATCACCTTTTCCATTTTAATTATGATACATGTATATGATACATTGTAAACACTGATTCTTACTGAGTCAATAATTTGTATCATATGATCTTACCCAAATGATACATATGAGGTGGATTCTAGGAAGAGTAGCTTTTCAGTTTACTCTGGAAGGAACAGGATAGAACAAGACATTTAGACCACTGCCAAATTTGGGATGCAGTACTTCAGGGTGATGAAAGAGAAAATGCTGTCTGTAATAGCTACTTCCAAAGAGCTGTAGAGAAAGAGTAATCAGGAGCCAACTCTCAGGGTGGTTTTTGTTTGATCTTATGAGCCAGTTATATTCTGTGACTCAAGAGTGACACCTCAGGGAGGGGAGTAGTGGTGCTACTGTGATACTTTACTACACTGATACTCTGAGGGAGACTTTCGAGCTCATCGAGGGAGGTGTTCTTAATATTAAATGTGGATATTGCATACGAATAAACATAATATACAACTTTATTTAAGTAAGCTATTCTTATCGACTTTTATATTTGTATCAGGATATTGCTTTTTCATTGTTTCCTCTGACTCATTTATTAATTCCAACGCAAAGTTCCTATTTTCTCTTCTCCGCTGCTTTAAATCCTTCTTAGCCTTATCCCAATTTTGACCCGCCAAATATTGCAACTCAGCCCCCAAAATAGAAACACGCTCATCCATATGATAATAAAGAGAAATAAGCTCAAAATAACTATGTAACATTTCTTCCGGGTTATTAGATTTGAAAGTTAAATCATTATATATCTGAGAAGTGGTTCCGGTATTTGATATTAAAAGGTCTTGGAACTCCCTATCATTTTGCTTTATTGTATATTTACGTACATCAGAAAGGAGAATGTCCTTTGCATCACTTTCATTATATACACTAAACTGCTTTCTTACGTAGAATTGCTTTTCTTTTTCATCGTTATTCTTACTTTCCTCAAACAAAACCGTTTGGAAATCGTCTAATGTCCTTCCTAGTCCAGCTCTTTGTTGCTTGGATTCCAATATTAAAGCATATAACCTATGAGTTAGTTTAGATTGATCTTCCCTGTCCTTTACTATTTCTTGAAAAGCACCTGATAAGGTAAAACCAACAAAGGTTGTAATAAGACCCAGTATCAGAATCCAATAAGGGTTACTATAATTTTTAAATTTTCCTTTGAGAAAACCAATGCTTAAACCAGTAATTACTAGTAAAACAAAGGATATGCTTAACAATGCATTGCTCAAGCCCACCCCATATTTGATAAGCCCTACCGAGACTATAAGAGGTGGTACAGTTATGCATATCATCCAAAACACCAAAAATATATATAGCCTTTTCCCTTTTAGTTTATCCTCAATAAAAGATACATTTTTTGTGTTTTTACTTTTTAGACGATGCTTTTTTCCTTTTCTCATAATTCATTTTGTTCCATAGTTTTGTTTTGAGGAAGTTGAAGTTTTTTAGCCCTTTCGATCTCTCTATTGATCGCTTTTAAAAGTCCTTCTAGCTCTTCAATATAGTTATTTTCGAGCTTGTAGAACCCAAAATCTAAAGTAAGCTTCATACCCTCAATTTCCTCTTCTAAGGCAACCCACTGAGCATATTCACTTGGGGAATTATCAGATGATTCCATAAGTCTTGCTCTTTTTAGGTCATATGGAAAAGTCAAGGCACTTGAAAAATCTTTGTAAAAACTTTTACACTTAATCAAATTAGTCTGCATATCAATATCCACTATTCGATCTAAATAAATCCAGTTATCCTCATCAATTGACTGAGCAGTATATTTAGCAACACTGTTTGCATTATGTTTCTCAAGCTTCCTCTTTGTTACAGTCGCAAATTTTAAAGTAGTAATGATAAGTTCTAATTCAATCTTAATACGTACCAATGCTGGCAATTGATTAATTATTCTAGCTCTTTCTTCTTTGTGTAAATCATTCTGAAGCTGTTTATTAATTTGTGAACTGGCAACAAAGAAAGCGACAATAGCACTTATCACTCCTCCAGTGTAATTCCCCCAGAAAGAGAGCCAATTATCCTCATTTCCAAACACCCAAGGGAGTTTTGCTGAGAATACTGTGAAGTTGATAACAACAGGAAAAAGTAATAAGATTAAACCGTACTTGATCACACTCTTGATATTTAAGCCAAACATAATATATCCCCTTTTTAAATGATAATAAAATTATACACCTCAAAAGGAAATATTTACTACAGCAGATGTCACTCAAAAAGCTTCCAACTAAATGAAGAAACTATTTAATAAGGTAAAGATTTTCATCAATTTGACTTACACCTTGCTCATTTAACACCAACAAATAAATCTCATCAGCTATAAATTCGATTTTAGCAATTTCTTTTATTAACTTGTTAACAAATTCTTGAGAGCTATTGTCGTAAATCTCAAAATAATCAAATGTATTTACAACAAATAATATACAAACACCACTATAATTTTTTTGACTCTTCTTTTTTATGTTTTCAACAATTTTACTAAAATAAACTGGGGTTCGATCATCTAGGCTATTGTTATCATTAAAGCGAATATCACCATACCCTCTTAGGTTTAGCCTTTTAGCATCCTCAAATTCCCATTTACCATCCATGTAAGAAGTAATTTCAATCATTTTTTCTGTCCCGTCTTGGTGAATAATCGAGCCATCATATCCTTGATTACCAAGGATTATTTTACACTTTGAATTAACATCACAGTATTTTGATTGACTAAATAAATATAGGGGATAGAATTCCTCTAAAAATTCCTTGATAAGACCTTTTTTTAGCCTAGCAAGTTTCACATATTCATTATTTTTGTTTATATTTTGTTTCTTCTCTTCAAAATACCTTTTCATTTCTAAAGGTGTTCTATATTCTTCTAGGTCATTAAATAAGTGATTAATGTTCTTCATCAATCTTCCTCCTAGCATAGTGAAAGACCTAGCTCAAAGAAGGTCTCTTTTTCATAAGTTCCAGAATGGTACATTCACCGAGCTAGTCTCAGTTGTACGGTCTCCTTTGGTGGTGTTGCATTTGCCACAAAGTAACTGCATATTAGAAGCGTCATTACTACCATAAACGTTCAGAGGAATGATATGGTCTATATTTATTTTGTTCTGTATTCTAATTAAGTTCGATAGGTCACAGCGACAAATTACACATGTTCCTTTATCTCGATAAAAGACTCCTGTTTTTAGCCACTCCGGGAAGTATTGTCGCTTGAATCTTCTTTTATTGGTTACGTATTCTGGATAATTCTCAATAATCATACCCATTTCTTCTTCAATTAGGTGAGATAATTCGAGGTGAAAATCATGTAAGAACTTTCTATCTTGAAAAATAAACTGAAAAGCAGAATGAATAATAAGCTCATCTATCTCATGGTTATTTTCATTAATATAATTGATCCACTTATCGATTACCTCTGAGCAATCACAGTCAAAGTGACCACACTCATCAGCACAACCCTCAAAGTCTGGAACCTGAAGGTTTGGTCTCAAGTTTACCTCATCTAAAACATTTCTCATTACATTAAAAGCATATTCCATATCCAAGTTATTCTTTATTTGATGTATCTCTTCTGAAATATCTTGGAAAAATGATAGATACCAATGAACCGCTGTTTTTTTGTTTGGTTTAACAATACAGTCAATAATTTCTTCTTTAAATACTTTAAACGCTTCTTGGCTGTAACTCCAAAAGTTAGTAACAGCCATACCAGCTAAACCAATCCCAGAAGTAAGAGCCAAGTGCTCATCTTTTGCTGTCATAAATCCCCCACCTTTCTATTTTGATTTTATCGAATCCTGATTTTTCTAGCCAGCTCCAACTCAAAGGTAGTCAGTCATTTTCATTACAATAGCCCTCTTAGTGGGTTAGCCTCATCAAGGCATTCCTTTAATTCATGACTAAAGTAGCCAACATACTGACGAGTAACATCTATCTTGCTATGACGAGCGAGGAGCTGAGCCTGTCTCAGATTAAGACCACCCTTGAGAACACCCTTGATAAAGTAATTCCTCAGAGTATGGGGTGAGAAATGACCTTCCAAGCCTACACTGGTTCTGAGTCGCTTAAATACATTTTGGACGGAATCCTTTTTTAAAGGCTCCCCTTCCTTTGTAGAAAACACTGAAGCGGGTAATCTTTTGAGTTTATTCTCTAGATAGTGCTGGTAATCCAAAAGCTCAGCTCTCAAGGTATCACTCAAGGGTACTGATTGTGTTTTCCGGCTCTTACTTGTTCTTATCATGATCAGGGAACTATCAAGGTCTATATCGCTCCAAGTTAATGAACACACCTCATTGAGCCTCAAACCTGTCCCAGCTAAGAAGATAATAAGCGTGTAGTTCCTTCTTGCTGTGAAGCTGTGTTCTCTTCTATGCTGCCTCCTCAGGTGCCTCAAAACGTCCCTCAAGTCATTATCAGCCAGTATCTTTGGCGAGTCGTCCTCTCGTTGCATTTTTACTCCCTTTGTAAATAACTCCTCAGTGATCTGCTCCTCATGAAGCCATTTAGCAAAAGACCTCATCAGCTTTAACTTTGTATTCACTGTCTTGGGTTTATTGCCTCTTTCCTCAATGCACCACATGAGAAAGGCTTTTGAGTTCCTACTATTAAGCTGGTCAATTCTTTCCAGACCTTCTTGAGCCAGCCACTCATTCCACAACTTAAAAAAGTCAATGTAGCTCCTCAAACTGTTTTCGGTTAACCCTTGGAACTTCTTCTCAGCAAGGAACTCTTTTTCCATCATCTCAATTGAAGCCAACAAAAAAACCTCCTTAATGTTCTCTTTTCGGATTAAACCGTACAGAGTTCACTAAGAAGGTTATACAAGCTCACAGGTTGAGCCCTGTGCACTTTTAGCTCTAAATATGTATGGTGACCCGAGAGGGGTTCGAACCCCCGACCTCTACCCTGTCAAGGTAGCGCTCTCCCAGCTGAGCTATCGGATCAATTGATTATGTATCGGACAAATAGAAGTATACCTCATTTTTCACTTAGTTTGCAACTGCTTTTTTAAAATTAATAAAAAGACCCTAAAAAAGGGCCTAATTTGTAAACCATCACTTTTCTTCCCATTCAAAAGCTACAGTAGATTTCAGGCTGCTGTCATCGCATGTAGAGGTAAGGAAAACCATTACATTTGTTCTTGATGCGATGACCCACAATCCATCCAGATCAACGGTAATACTTTTGTATGGAGGAATGATTCTGGATGCTGCTAAAACTCCGTTCACTGGAGAGTTAGGAAGCGAACCAAATTGAATCTGTCCTTTTGGCCGGGCGGATGGAGTTTTTGACAAGTCTGCAGGAGTAACATTTCCTGACATTCTTCCATTGAACGGCAGCGTTGGCTTAAAATAGATTTGAGCGTTTATCGGGCTGCACGTCATATTGGAGATGGTGATTCGCTGTAACGCCAGATCTACACCTGAACCTTCCGGATTAACGAGGGCCGCCCACACGTTCTCTCCTGGAGGACATGGGCAGACGGAAAGCGTCTCTGTGATCCCTAGAAAATTGTTGGCTTTCGTCACCTCTGCCGGACTTACTTCTGTCGGCTTTTCTTCTTTAGGGTATTTCATTTGGGGGCTGAACGGGATATTTACATTCATATTAGGACTTACCGGATAATTCATATTGGGGCTGACAGGATAATTCATGTTTGGGCTTATGTTAGGGTTCGGATAATTCATATTGGGATTCACGTTTGGGTTCCCATAGTTGCCTTGCCCATAGCCGTAACCCGCCCCAGGACCATACGGGTACATTCTATTTTGCATATGCATTTTCCCTTCTATAAAGTTTCACATTACTACCATATGTAGATAAGCTATACTTGGTCCATCCATACTGGAAAAATGGGTGATGAAAAAGCTGCCCCTATTCGGGACAGCTCCTATTTATCCTATTTTTTCTTCTTGATCGTGCTGTTCCATTTCCTGCTTTGACAGCCGCTCTTCCTGATCCCTGAGCCGATGCGCAAGCCGGCTCGAAGCATTTGCTGCAATGCTTGCAACGAGGTCGTCCAGAAACGTATGGATGCCTTCGGATGTTTTCGTATCCAGCTTTCGAATGATACCCATTTTATATTTATCAAGGTGTCCAAACGTCGTAACCGCAATACTCCCATATCCAAAGACTGCTCCAAGGGCAATCGTTTCATCTACACCAAATAATCCTTCATCCATCTCCACAATGGATTGCAATGGCTCAGAGAGCATCCTTCTTTCTGCTAATTTATCGAGCTCAATTCCAACCAATAAAGCATGCTGGATCTCTCGTTTTGTTAACACGGCATCAACACTTTCAATACATTCTGTCATCGTTAATTGTGGAGAAAAGGGAGACTGCATTTCAAACACAATTTCAGCGATTTCCGGAATCGTTACACCCCGCTCTGCAAGCAGGGCTCTGGCTGCAGACTCAACATCACGGCTATGGACTCGTTTTGCCATTGGGCTCACCTCTGTATTTTCCTTGGATTTTTCCCAAATAATACTTATATCTTGATTACATTATACCACTGTATGATAGAATGGAACGGATACAATGAAAGCGCTGTTTTTAGATAGGAGAATTTTTATGCCCACTTTTCAAGGAACCGTCTATGAAGAAACCATACATAGTAAAGAACTTAATGAAGAAATTCCTTTATTGATCTATTTGCCTCCAGCGTTTACCACACTAAAAAAATATCCTGTATTGATCGCACAGGACGGACCTGATTATTTTCAGCTCGGACGGCTTGCATCTACAGCGGATGATATGATTCAGGCGAATGAGATCGAGGAAATGATCATCATCGGTATTTCCCATAAACGCGGAGAGGACAGGCATCATAAATATCACCCAAAAGGAGAAAAACATAACGCTTATATTCGTTTCATGTCACTGGATCTGCCTTCCTATGTTCAAGAGAAGTTTAATACTTACTTATTGGGATCCGGGATGTGCCTTCTCGGAGACTCGCTTGGAGGCTATGTATCCCTCAGATGCGGGATATCTTTTCCCCGTACTTTCGGCAAGCTGATCGTACAGTCTCCGTACGTTGAGCAGCAAATCTTGAACGATGTCCGCTCTTTCACTGGGTATGAACTGCTGACGCTCTATCATTCCGTCGGAAAAGAAGAAAGCCGCTTTGAATCTGTTGATGGCTTTATAAAAGATTTTTTATCGCCGAACCGTGAACTTTCGGACTGGTTTCTGAACAAAGGATTTGATTATTGTTATGAAGAATTTGAAGGAAGTCATCTATGGTCAGACTGGCAAGTAAACCTTAGGCCTGCTTTGAAATTTATCTACGGAAAATAATTCGATTTGTGAAGTTGTAAGAATTTTTGATATACTAATTCAAAAGATAAGGGAGGAAGTTTTCAATGAAATACGGTATTGCTATATTCCCATCAGAAGAACTCAAAGATAAAATAAATTCTTACCGCAAGCGCTATGATCCTCATTATTCTATCATAGCACCGCATATTACACTCAAAGATCCATTTGAAGCCAACGATGCAGAAATCGAAGAAATTGTTGAATATATCGAAACAGTCGCCAAGGATATTCCTCCGATCAATATTCATATCACCCGAGCAAGTTCTTTTCATCCTGTCAACAATGTTATTTACTTGAAAGTGGATAACAATGATGAACTAAACTCCTTGCACGAGCTTCTCTATGAAGGGCCGCTCGAACACGAACATCCGTATAATTTCGTTCCTCATCTCACCCTTGCCCAAAAGCTTTCTGACGTGGAGCATGCGGATGTGCTGGAACGGTTAAAAATGGTGGAAGCAGAATACCAAGAAACCGTAACAGAATTTCATTTGTTAAAAATGGATGAAGAATCTGACCGCTGGAAAGTCTACAAGACTTTTGCGCTCGGAAAGGACGTTTAATTTTGGAAGTAAAAGTACTAACAACGGAAGATCCATCTTACAAGGACGCTTTGTTTGTTCGAAAACAGGTTTTTGTAAATGAACAGAACGTCTCCGAGCAAGAAGAGATTGACTCGCTTGAAGATCAATCAACCCATTTTGTCCTATACGATGACCGTCGTGAACCAATTGGAGCAGGCCGTTTACGCCCAATAGAAGGCGGAGGGAAAATTGAAAGAGTCTGTATTCTGGCCAGCCGCCGTAAACAGGGGCTCGGCGAGTTGCTGATGAAAAAGATGGAACAGGCAGCCAAACAGTCCGGTTATCCATCCCTTACATTATATGCACAGGTCCATGCAGAGGATTTCTATAAAAAATTAGGATATGCTACAACTTCAACAGAACCCTTTCTAGACGCCAATATTTGGCATGTTGCCATGAATAAAGCATTGAACTGATCTTGAGTCAGTTTAATGCTTTTTTATGTTCACGATCGGTTTATTTTGGACAAACAGGAGAACACTAACTTTAACTTCGCACCAGTGGGGGCTGTCATGAGGCTTGGTACAATTACAATTGAAATGATCATTGGTTTTTTTGCTCTTTTCTTTTTAACTAAATTATTAGGAAAAACACAATTATCACAGCTTACACCTTTCGACTTTATTTCAGCTCTTATCCTCGGTGAACTTGTCGGAAATGCGATGTATGACCCTGATGTGCACATTTGGATGATCTTATTTGCGATTAGCGTATGGGGAGTACTTATGTATTCATTGGAGATGCTGACACAAAAATCAATGACACTGCGCAAGGTTCTCGAAGGTTCTCCCTCTATCATCGTCCGAAACGGCGTCATTGACCGTAAACAGCTGAAAAAGAACAAGCTTGATATCAACCAGCTTCAAGATCTCATCCGGCAGAAAGGCCATTTTAGCATGAGAGAAATAGAATATGCCATTCTGGAGACGAACGGTTCCATTTCTGTACTCTCTAAATCCAATGTACAGCCGGTCACCCGCAAAGACTTAAAGCTTCATGAAGTTGAGGTTACACTTCCTGTCACTTTGATCCTAGATGGTAAAATTATTTATGACAATTTAAATACAGCGGGAGTTGATGAGGAGTGGCTGCGGGCACAGCTTTTAAAAAGAAAAATAAACTCCGCTCAAGATGTTCTCTATGCGGAATGGAAAAAGGGACATGAACTGCTAGTAATGAAAGAAAAGGACTAATTGTTTTTTATAAAGCAAAAAAGAACACTTTGCGTGTTCTTTTTTTGTTTGCATGCTTAGATCCAGGAACCTCCACAGCCGCAATCTTTATGCTTTTTATGCTTTTTATGCTTCTTTTTAAAGCAAATATAGCTTGAAGAAGATTCGTGTTTTTTGAAGCTGGATTCTGACTTAAAATGTTTGGAACAGGATGAAGAAGATTCTTTCTTTTTGCCGTGGGAACTGGAAGATTCATGTTTTTTACAGCTGGAAGATTCTTTCTTCTTAGGAGAATATACGTGATCCGGAGTCCATGTTTCTTTATAGTCGTACTTCTTCTTTTTTTCTTCTACTACGATCACTTTCTCTGCTTTAATAAAGACTTTATCTGCTTTGATCACTTTCTTTTTCTTTTTCTCGCAAGACATACTCTAACCTCCTCTATAATTCCCATAGTATGCAAGATTATAGAGAAGGGACATAGGCTTAATTATCAAAAATTGATAGAAATGTGATTGGCTGCCTTTACTTTATATTGCTGTTTATTGAAGAAAACAAAGGCTTCAACCGTTAGATTGCCTATGACTTCTTTCTTAAATGGAATCTGATAGTCTT
Source organism: Fictibacillus sp. WQ 8-8 (assembly GCF_024494405.1). Taxonomy (NCBI): domain Bacteria; kingdom Bacillati; phylum Bacillota; class Bacilli; order Caryophanales; family Fictibacillaceae; genus Fictibacillus; species Fictibacillus sp. WQ 8-8. The sequence goes on along the minus strand of NZ_JAMXKG010000003.1, from coordinate 500,010 downwards.
GTATCACGGATTTCTCACCAGGTTCTATGATCATTTCTCTTATCGGGCAGATCCAGATTTCTCCGCGCTCTTTCGCTTCTTGCGCCCAGTCGTTGTCGATAAACATCCAATGAAAGTTCGCGAGGTTGTCTTGATTAACCTCATGATTTTCACTGGAGTAAATCTTCCCTTTTAAGACGTTGGCTTCACCTGGATTGAAGCGCAGACAAACAGATGGATTCTGAAGTGTAATTAATCCTGTGTTTTCAATGATAAATGATCCCTTAATAAAGCCTGATTGATTTTCATTCATGATGATGGAGTAATCAAACAGGCAGAGACACTCATAATCCTTCTTAACGAAAATATTCTCTTCTTCGTCTTCCTCTGCTTTCTTCATAAAGGGATCAGGCCTTCCTTGAAGTGAAAGCTTTTTTTCTAATGCCCTTATTTTTTGCTGGCTGAGATCCAGTTTGTTCTCCTTATCGTTTATCTCCTTTTGCACTTCAGCCAGCAATGCCTCATAATCCGCTGCTCTTTTGTCATAATCAATGCTTTTGGCTTGCCCCAGCTCATTTTTCAAGTGTGCGACCTCTTCTGTCAGCCGCACCCGTTCAGCTTCAAGTGCCTGTATCTCTGTATCTTTTGAAGAATCCGCTGCCTCTTTTTCAAGTTTTTCAATCAGTTCCTCTGCAAACACTAATTTTTTTTCCAACTCTAAAGACTTTTCCTGATAAAACTGGGCCCGAGCGATAAGACGGTCATAGCTTAACCGTTCTTTTTGAGAATGCATACGTGTCCCCCCCTAAATAGGCTCCCATCTTTTATCTTATGTAGGCGTCACTGATTCGTTCACTATTTAAAGAAAAAAGAGCAGGATGGTTCCCTGCTCTTTTATTGCGCTTAAGGATATTATTTTAATTTGATATCATCGAAAGTCACGCAATCTTCAACCTCAAGGCTTCCTTCATCTACTTTCACAATTCCTGATTCGAATACAGTGACCCCTCTTTCATCAATAAGCTGAAGCTGAAAACGGCTTCCAGAGTGGCGGCTTACGGCTGCGAAGTTAAAGTCAAATTCTTCACCCTCATTTGTCGTACCTACACCTGAGACCATCAGCTTGAGTCCCTTGCCTTCGCAAGGCTCGCAAGTTAGAGAATCCTGTTCAAAGCTATCCGCTGTGAAGTCGAAGTTGTTTAATCCCCCGTTTTCATCTTCAAACGAAAAGCGAAGTGAACTGTCACTCAGGCTGCAGTTTTGGCAGATATCAGCAAGCACGCTAAGGCGGCCTTTTTCAGTAGAATTGCTTCCGGTGCGTCCGCTCGCTTCGCCGCTGACACTGCAATCGCAGTTAGGGCGAGGGAAGATATCCGGACATTGTGCAGGGAATTCGACCTCCGGACAAGAATCCATTTCAGCTTCTTCAGCTGAGAGGTCATTATTTCGAGGTGAGCAGAACTTAGCAAGTACTTCGAGTTTCACTTCAGCTTCGATTTGGATATCCACACAGAATGTAATGGTGATGTTAAAGGATCGTGGTGCTGGGGCGTTTAGAAGTACAGTTCCTGTTTGGATTTTGCAAAGAATTCTGGTGATTTTGCAAAACAGGTCTGTTCCGTCTGGATAACAAAGTACAAACGGTTCGAGCACAGATGCATCCGTTGTAAGGTGTGTTACGACTCTTCCGTTACGGTCCACAACAGCTACCCTTACCTCAGAAGTGAATAACAGCTCCACGAGCTGTGCATCAACAAAATTACCGTTTAGCGAAACCGTTACATCTCTTTTCTCACCAACCTGCTCACACAGGAAGGTCTCGCATTCTGCCCTCGTTTCTTCTCCGTTTAACGGGAATGGAGGCGGAGCCGCCGGTGTTTGACAAGTCAGTCGCAAAGGACGCCGTGCCGGATCTTCTAATGCTTCCTCGATCTTTCTGAGCTGCTCCGGATTGAAACTAACTTGTTTCGTTACTGAAAATGTATCAGTAACCCAATCATACACTTTCTGTACTCTTATGCATTCTTCTTGGAGACTATTGGCAGCCTTTGGTATAGATTTCTTATGATTTAAACCCATAGTTTCCCTTCCTTTCCTCATCATGTTCTGAAGATTCCCTACATACTATGGGAATACGATAGGTTATGACACAAGAATGAATGCCTATTTTTCGGGCAGCTAGGAGGAAAGACATCATGATTCTTACATTTGCGGGCAAACAGATCGGACAGATGGACACCAATTTTTTTCAGCATATAAAACCATTATTAAATTATTGGGGGTTGGATTGGAATGAAAACTATCATGACATTGAACCCGCTATGTATGACCAGTGTTTTGTGATTTCAGGTCTTGAGCAAAGGGACCTGGAAAGAGTTAAAGAAATTCTTAAGCATACTGATGTTATTATAGAAGAAAACCCCTCGGGAATGAGTACAACAGCCTCAATATCGGTTTCATTTGTTGCTGATCAGCCTGTACCCATCATCATTCAAACGGAAAATTCCAAACTCCTCTATATTACTCCAGCCGAGAATACCGAAAATGCTGTTCAAAACATGATTCATAAGAGCATCCTATGCAAAAGAAAAGCAAATCACTATTCTTTTTCCTTCAGATGGCGAGAAAAAGAATGTATTCCTGAATGGATCAGCTACCTCATCCTGCAGATTGGACTCTCCAAGACATTTTCATCACTCGCTTCCCTCTCTATTGGAGAATACCAGACAGGGATAAACCACATCTTAAGAACGATAAATCCCATGCTCGCTGATCTGCAATGCGTAAAAGAAACAAAAAAAATGAAAAAGCCAAAAATTGAGCCTGAATTTAAGGTGCCTGACACCTTCATCGCTCCTCAGCAGCTTATACCTGTCCGAAGCAGACCCGCAATAGTAACACGAAATAAAAATCTCCATAACGGGCCAGCCATAAGCCCTTTTAAAAGCGTACAAACCCCTGAATCTACTATCAATCCGTTTAAACAAAAAAATAGCAAAACTTCAACAGCCATTAATCCCTTTCAGCCAAATACCTATACCACTCGGAGAAGTAAAGAATAGTATAGAAGCAACTTACTGGAAAAGGTGTGGGTGGAATGGACAAATCTCAAATACGAAAGCTATATCGTGATCGCCAGCAGGAAAAATCAAAAAAAGCGGCAAGCAGACCGTCATTGTTTGAACCTGTGAAAAAAAAGAAGGGCTGCAAAACGTGCGGAAAAGTAACGTGGAAACCTAAAAAAAACAATGATGGCCGCTAAAAAGAAGGATCTCACCCTTCTTTTTTTCTATTTTTCTAGTAGAAAAACCTATTTTTTGTACAAGTAGGTACTTATCCATGCAAATTTTAAAAAACTCAATATACTATATTACCCCTGAATGATCAGGAGTACGAAAGACAAATAAGGAGGAAAAGTAATGGGTTCATTATTTAAAAAACAAGGGTGCAGCTGCAACGAAGAAAGTTCTAGTTCTAGCTCCAGCTTTGTACACAAGAAAAGAAAAAAACACGAAAGCTCTAGTTCTAGCTCAAGCTCAAGCTCAAGCTCAAGCTCTAGCTCTAGCTCTAGCTCAAGCTCAAGCTCAAGCTTTAAACACAAAAAGAAAAGAAGAAAAGAAGAAAGCTCTTCATCTTCATCTTCTTCTCATAACCAATGTAAAGGTTGTGCGTGTGATCAGATCAGAAAGCTAACACCTGGTTCATTAGTACAAATCGTACTAAAAGGCGGAGAGGACTTCTTTAATGACGAGTTAACATTCGCTTGTTTCGATCATAAAACTTGCTGTGCGACTTTCATCTTAGACGGATATCCTATCATCATTGACTGCCGTCAAATTACTGCGATCCAACTATTCACGTAATAGGTTAGGTTATTACGCAAAAATCAGGCCTAAAAAGCCTGATTTTTTTTATTGTTGTTCGACAATCTCTTTAGATAATGAAAAATTCAAAAACAGGCTGGCAGCCTGCCTGATTTTCTAACCATTAGAGAATAGGTTTTTTAGTAATATAAGGCCGGAAGTCATCGGTTTTAGCGATCACGCTGCAGAATTTCAAAATCGTGTTATTTTTAATCCTCCATGTATGGCTTTCTGGTTCATAGCTTCTTAAATAAACATAGTTATCTTTAGTTGCTGAGTAAAGAGGAATTCCATTCTCAATACATGATTTACAAAAAGCTGAATCCTCAGCAATATTGGTGGAACTGAATTTTACCGTATTAAAAACTTCTTTTTTAAAAACCAGCGTCCCTCCCATTAATAAATGATTATTGTATGTCTCCTCATTTTTCGCAACTGCCCCCCCAAATTTATTCGGATTAAATTCGGTAAGCAGGCTTTGATCTTTAAAGTACATAAAAATGGAGGTTTTTCCAACTACGGATGCTTGAGAATTTCTTAAAGATTGAAGTGAATCCAACAAGTAATAAGGCGAATAGTAATCATCATCATCAAATTTAGCAATTTGGCTGAACTTTGCTTTTTCTACACCAAAGTTTAAACATTCTCCCAGCGTAGTATCAGATCGTAATTGATAGATAGAAATGTTAGAAGAATCAGCTGCTCTTTCTTTCCATTTTTCAGCATCCATATTATCTTTATTTAAAATGATAATTAATTCTTTTTCTACATCTTGCTGCCGATCAAAATTAAGGAAAACCTCTTCCATACAATTATCCCTTATCGTGCAAGTGATGACGGAAACCATACAAGCCTCCCCTGTTCCTCATAAGTGACATCAAAACTTTGATACAAACGGTTTGAAATCATCTGTCTTTGTAATAAATTGGCTTATGCTTAAAATAACTTCCACAGGCACCTTCCACGTATGCTGTTCCTGATCATCATTCCTTACATAGGTGAAATTTTCTTTTGTTGTTGAGTAAACCCTTAAGTCCGCCTTCACACAGTCCCTGCAAAAAATCCGGTCTACTTCTTTAACCTGATCGGGAAACCTTACTAGGTCCAAAATTGCTTTATAAAAAACTAATGTTCCTCCTTGTAAATATTGCTTTGCAAAACTGTTTTGATGATTGACATATTGATTTTCATTGCCTGGATTGAAAACAGCTAATACTTGCTTGTTTTTCAAGTATATATATACCGATGTCTTTCCTATAACATCCGCTTTCATAGAATTCAATACAGAAATAGAATGCTGCAGATATGCTGGTGCATAATAATCGTCATCTTCAAAATTTGCAATTATATCATATTTAGCCTGCCCCACTGCAAAATTGATACAATTACCTAAGGAGGTATGTTCCGGGAGTTGAAAAACAGAAACATTATCATAATTTTTTGCTTTTTCACGCCATTTTTTCAAACACATACTGTCTTGATTAAGCACAATGATCAGTTCTTTATGATCGTAATTTTGATTCTTGTAATTATCAAATATATTATCCATGCACGAATCCCTAATTGTACAGGTAATGACAGATACCATATAATCCCCTTTCTTTTTACGGTTTTTTATAACCTTTTGGATTATTTAAAAACCATTGACATGCTGATTCAATCATATCTTTCAGGTCAAACTGCGCCTTCCAGTTAAACTCTTTTTTTAACAAATCTGCACTGGCTATGAGAGCAGGAGGATCTCCATCACGCCTTTTTGCATATTCCACAGTGGCTTTTCTGCCGATTATCGTTTCGCACATTTTTATTATTTCATTCACACTTATTCCTTTTTCATTTCCTACGTTATAAACTCTGTTGGCAGCCTTACTATCCAGCAGTGCTTCAAGTGCAAGAATGTGGGCATTACTTAAGTCTGTAACATGGATATAGTCTCTTATGCATGTACCGTCTCTTGTTTCATAATCATTACCATACACAAAAATTTTTTTCGTCTCTCCGAGTAAATGTTTTATGATATTGGGAATTAAATGGGTCTCAGGTGTGTGGTCCTCTCCCAATTCTCCTGAGTCAATGGCGCCTGCTACATTAAAATACCGCAGAGCAATATATTTTAGCGAATATGCTGTTGAAAAGTCTCTTAATAGTTGCTCCCCAATTAATTTGGTCCAACCATAAGGATTAATGGGAATTGCAGGAGTACTTTCATTTATCATCTTGCAAGGCGGTTTCCCGTAAACTGCACATGATGAGGAGAAAACAATTTTCTTAACATTATATTGCACCATCATCTTCAATAGAGTTATCATTCCATTGACGTTGTTGCTATAATATACTGCAGGTTTTTCAACCGACTCTCCTACGTATGCATTTGCTGCAAAATGCATAACTGCACGAACAGGGTATTTTGAAAAGATTTCTCCTAAATCTTTAGGGTTTCTTACATCCCCTTTTACAAATATTGCTTTAGGATCAAGTGCTTCCTGATTGCCTGTTGACAAATTATCAATAACAACAACCTGATAATTTTTCATAATTAAAGCTTTGACTACGTGACTCCCAATATATCCTGCTCCTCCTGTCACAAGAATCATGGCACTCCTCCTATTCTTTATTATCCTATTCTGTATTAATTTCTTTTTCGAACAAGTGCAGAGCCCTGGCTACGATTTGGTCCATATTATAATACTTGTATTCTGCCAATCTTCCGGCAAATATCACTTTGTCTTTAATGGTTTGCGCTTCAGTTTCATATAATATATATTGCTCCCTGTATTCTTTTTTGGGAACGGGATAATACGGGTCATTAATACCTTTTTTGTAGACTTCCGGATATTCTCTTGCAATCGTTGTTCCCAGGATGTTCTTTTGGTGTGTTAATTTTTTAAATTCCGTAATACGCGTAAATTCATACTCATTTGGATAATTGATCTGGCCTGCTTCTTGAAATTCCTCCTTATTGTGAAATTCAAATTCGAACCGTAAGCTTCTGTATGGCAATTGGCCATATTTATATTCAAAATACATATCGATAGGGCCTGTAAAAATTAATTTGTTAAACTGAACATCTGCTATGATTTCTTTGTAGTCAGTATTCAACAATAATTTGATGTTTGGGCTTTTCAACATTCTTCTAAACATTTCAGTATATCCATGCTTTGGCATCGCTTGATATTTATCTTGAAAGTACCGATTGTCTCTGGAGATGAGAATAGGTACCCGTCCTGTTACAGACGCATCCAGCTCTTCGGGTCTTAACCCCCATTGTTTTACCGTATAACCATGAAATACCTTTTCGTAAATATAATCTGCGAGATTTTGCAGCTGTTTATTTTTGTTATTTTGAAGCTGTAGAATCGTTATCTTTTCCCCAAACTTATATTGTTCCAACAGGGCGTTTTCTATTGCTTTGGCTTTGGTTGAAGGAAATAGTATATTTAGTGAGTTGAGGTTAAATGGGATTGGGACCATTTCTCCATCAAGCATACCAAGTACTCTGTGATAATAAGGAATCCATTCCGTATAGGCTGAAAGATAATCCCACACTTTCTTCGAATTCGTGTGAAAAATATGTGGACCAAATTTATGAACGAGAACTCCATTTTCATCAAAATAATCATAGGCATTACCTGCAATATGATTCCTTTGTTCGACAATTAGAACCCTTTTCCCCAATCTACTGGAAATTCTTTCAGCCATAACACAACCTGAGAAACCCGCTCCAACAATTAAATAATCGAATTTCATCTTTTCCTCCCCAGAATTGGGATTATATGATTTATGTATGCAATAAAGGAGATTGCTATGTATTTTCCAAGGAAATAAAAGAAAAAATCCTGTTTTTTATACAGGATTTTGCTTTGGAATAAGCTGTGCCAGCTGTTTCCAGCCACAATATGTTCTAAAAACAGGGGTATACAAGTCACCCCAATTTTTTAAAGTATTATAGATGTGCCATTCAAAAACTTCATTATATAGATCTATTTTTTTGGTAGCATTATTTGCATGCTGCCTGTAATTATAAAGCATCTCATTTATCCAGTGAATTTCAAAATGTTCAATAAGCAATGCATCCATTCGTTTATCTTCAAGATGACGTCCTTCCCATGGATCATCGGTTGGCCATCCACCCACTTGTTTTAGAGCGGACGTTCTGTAAAAACGGGGAAAGGGTACATCGTTAGATAATAAGAATTCATACCTATCACTATAGGAACGTCCCCCGATGCGCGGTACTTCCAATAGTTTATTCCCTTCCCGATCCTCATAAATATCTGTTTTATTGCCCCAAATAAGTGCAACGTGATCTGAAACCTTTTCTGCTTCATTTCTTAGTTTTTCAATTGTGTCAAAAAAAAGCCAATCATCTGAATCAAGCTTCATTATGAAAGGCGTATCAATAACGGCAAGGCCCTCATTTTGTGCTTTTGACTGACCTGCATTTTCGTTCAAACGAATTAAAGTAACCCTCGGATCATTTAAATAGTCTTCGACAAAAGCAAGACTTTGATCTGTGGAGGCATCGTCTACCAAAACTATTTTCCATTTATCATAAGTTTGCCGGAACACACTTTCCAATGCATCCTTTAAAAATATTCCAGGATTATAGGAAGGTATCAAAACGGTAACATCATAATTTTCCATAAACCTCTCCATGTTCTTCATTATTCTTTTCTAATTTTCATAAAGTTGAAAGCTGGTTATTGGGGTGTACTTTATTAAAAGATACTGGGTTTACATCTTTATAAAAAGACAATAAAACCGGGTGGTTAAATAAATATTCCCTTTTTACGAACAAAAACATATTTTGAGCATACCACCATCCAACTGTATCACTGCTCCACACCTTATCTCGTATACAGTCAATGACCAGGAAATCATGTTTTTTAAATTTTTCAATCCAATAATCTGGCCACTGTTCGTTAACATGGTGATCACCGCCCTGATCAGGTATAGCTGCTGAAAATAATACAACTGAGCCATGATTCACAAGGGATTGCACAAAGGTTTCAGCACAATGCTCAGGGAGATGTTCCGCTACTTCAAGCGATACAACCAAATCAAATGTTCTTCCCAAATCAAGAAGATTCTCCAAGTTATACGGGAAGAACTTTCTTCTTGGTATATCCAGCTGCCTCCTGTCCACATAGTCACCATCAACGCCAAGAATATCTCTTATTCTATATTTCTTCTTAAAAACCGTTAACCACGTTCCCGTCCCACATCCAACATCTAAAACTGATTTTGGCTGGATTAATTCCATTACGATGGGAACAACCCCGTTTGCGGATGATAATGAATCTTCTCTTTTACTTTTATAGAACTCTTTTGAATACATTTATTTGCTCTCACCTCGAATAAAAATTCCTCTTTTTCTTTTAAATTATTCCAAAAGCTACAAATTGGTTGGGCATATAATAGATTTTTATATCCATATGACATCACCTATTTATGTAACGTTTTTCAGTATAAATGCATAATGTAACATATATTTTGATGATAGATACAATACTATTTAGTCAGTCTGGTGGTGTTTTTTTATTGAAAGGATTAATATTAGTAGCCGGAAAAGGTACTAGACTTCGGCCATTTTCACTAGCAAGGGCTAAAACTTTAATACCAGTTGCTAATAAGCCCTTACTAGAATATTGTATTGAAAGCCTGAAAAAAATAGGCATAAACGAAATTGGTATTGTATTAAACCCTTTACAAAAAGATATTTGTGAGTATATAGATAATCGACGAGCCGACAATACTTCAATTACACTTATTTATCAGCCGAAAGCAAAGGGTATTGGAGATGCGGTAAGGCAAGCATCGGATTTTTTGAAGACCGAACCATTTATTCTTTTATTAGGAGATAACCTGATCAATGAATCGCTTTTATCCCTTAAAGAAGCTATCCTGTCTAGTTCAATCAACGGTGCTGTTATGATTACGAAGGTCTCTAATCCTAGTGAATTTGGAATCGCCCATGTAGAAAACAACCAGATCATTAAAGTGGAAGAAAAACCAAAAAATTCAGCATCCAATCTTGCAATAATTGGAGCTTATGCGTTTGACTCCAATGTGCTCACTGCCATTAACCATATACAACCCTCCTCAAGAGGAGAATACGAAATTACTGACGCCATTCAATGGTTAATTAATCATCAATATAATATCTCTTACCAAATTACAAAAAAGGAATATTCAGATGTAGGCACAATAGAACGATGGTTAGAAGCCAACCGTTGGGTTTTAGATTCCCTGAATCGATCAGAGGAGACTACAGACCCTTCAACCATCATCAAAAACTGCAAGTTGATTCCGCCCGTTCATATTGATAAAAACTGTGTGCTAACAAATTCGACAATAGGTCCGTATGTATCAGTTTCACAGGGTGCCGTTATAGATAACTGCAGGATTCAAGACAGTATAATTCTGGAAAATGTTTATGTAAGTGATGTCTCTTCTTTAATAACTCATAGTATTTTCGGAAAAGGGACAAAAATCGATAAACTGCACATAGAAAACACTTCCATTGAATGCATTTTTTTTGATGACACTAAAATAATTTCCAAGTAAGGTGATGTGAAATATGGTTTTTTGTACATCCGTCTGTTTAAATCATTTGGCAAAGGCAAAGGTATTGGCCAATTCACTAAAAGAGCATATGCCGGAAAGTAAATTGGTTATTTGTTTACTAGAAAAAAGCTTGCCTGCCCATTTATTGGACGATCAAGATTTTCATGAAGTGGTATTGGCTAAGGACATGGGCTTTACAAACTTTGAAACCACTATATTTAAATATAATCAATACGAAGCGGCATGTGCTTGTAAAGGACAACTTATGAAATATGTCTACAACAAGTATAAAGATGTGGAATTTTTCAGTTATATTGATTCAGATACTCAAGTGTTTTCCCGTTTTGATGAAGTATTTGCTGCCTTTAAAACGCATTCCATTGTATTGACTCCCCATTATAATGAACCGCCAAAAAACACATACACCATTTGGGGGGAAAATGCAGAAATTTTGATTCTGAGAGTCGGGATCATTAACGGCGGGTACATTGGAGTTAAACGTTCAATGGAAGCAGAAGCAATGCTGGATTGGTGGACAGCAAAACTTGAACGCTATGCTTTTAATGATGCGGAACAAGGACTGTTTACCGACCAGAGATGGCTAACAGCAGCCTTAATGTTGTTTGATAAGATTTATGTACTGAAACATGACGGTTATAATGTGGCGTTCTGGAATATAAACCAGCGCAACATCAGCATGAAAGATGGCGTATATTATGCTAACGGTGAACCTTTTCGATTTTTTCATTTTTCAACATTACATTTTCTCCGGGATAACCTTCCAGACAACCCGTCTATATATAAAGTTGTACATCAATACATTGCTCTAATGGAGGAAAATGAAAACCTCTATCCTACCCATTTTGAATGGAGCTATAATTTTTTTGATCATGGTGAACGGATAGATGATAAATCACGATCAGTATTTAAATATAATTCTGAATTAGAGGCACATACTACAAACCCCTATTCACTAACCAATAAAGCCATTAAACGGTTAAAAATACGAAAAACGCAGGTGAGAAAACATTGATTTTCTGTACTTCTGTTTGCATGAACCACCTTGCTATGGCCAAGACATTAGCACAATCCATTAAAAAGCATATTCCGGAATCAAAGATGGTCGTCTGTTTGATCGAAAAAAATCTTCCTGTTTCTATAAGGAGATTAGACCTGTTTGATGAAATCGTTTTAGCGAAAGATATGGGATATCTTAATTTTGAACATACCATATTTAAATATAGTCAATATGAAACAGCAGGGTTCTGTAAAGGACAGCTGTTTCGATATATTTTTCAAAAGTATCCAAAAGAAGAACATGTCATTTACCTGGATAGTGATACCCTGGTTTTTGGACCTTTCATAGAGGTTGAGGATACCCTTCGCTTACATTCTATTGCTTTAACTCCACATATTTTAAATCCAGTAAAAAATCCAGCCCATTTATTTGGGGAATTCGCACTCTTGAACTCCGGAAATTTCAATACTGGTTTTATCGCGCTCAAGCGATCTACAGAATGTCAGTTTTTTTTGGATTGGTGGTGTGATCGGCTCAATCAATACTGTTATACCGATCCTCCAAGAGGGTTATTCAATGAACAAAAGTGGATGGATCTTGTCCCTGTTTTTTTTGACAAAGTCATGAATTTAAAACACCCGGGATACAATGTTGCGTATTGGAATCTAATTGAAAGAAATATTACAAAAACAAGCGATAACTATAAGGTAAATGACCAACCTTTACGATTTTTTCATTTTTCCGGACTGCCTTATATATCTGACACCTTGTATTTAATAAACAATGAAACAACAACTCACGGCATTAACATACTCAATGAATATCAGAGATTGTTAGAAGATCATGGCCATCGGGATTTATCAAACATTCCATGGAGTTATGATTACTTTGACAATGGAAGACTTGTAAGTGATAAAATACGAAATATTTATAAAAATAATCATTTAGCACAATCTCAGATTATCAACCCATTTAGTGAAGACCGGCGTGTCTTTAAAAAATATAAAATTTGACTAATTACAAACTATAGCCGTTTCGTTTTATTGCTTAAAATCATAATTTAATATAGTTACATTTTAACGGGGGTGTTTCATTGAATGTTTTAATCATTGGGGCAGGATATGTAGGAACAACTACTGGTTTACTATTTGCTGAATTGGGACATTCGGTAACAGTGATAGATGTTGATCAAAAGAAAATTAATGATTTACAGAAAGGAAAACTTTTTTTTTACGAACCCGGTTTAGATACGCTACTTACTAAGCACTTAGCTTCTGGAAAAATCACATTTGAAAATGATCATCAAAGAGCTATAAAAGATAATAACCTTATTTTCATCTGTGTCGGTACTCCGCAAAATCAAGATGGAAGTGCCAATTTGCACTTTTTACGGGAAGCTTCTGAATTTATCGCTTCAAACCTGAATGAATACAAAATAATCGTCATCAAAAGCACTGTGCCCGCGGGGTCCTCTAAACAAGTTAAGCTGTGGATCGAAAATACCAAGAAAGATCCTGTCTCTTTTGATGTATTATCAAATCCAGAGTTTTTAAGAGAAGGCAATGCTTTACACGATGCCCTTTATCCAGACCGAATAATACTTGGAAGTGAAAATGATAAAGCAACCGCACTCCTTCAAGAACTCTATAAGGGAATAAAGTCACCATTTTTTGTTACTACACCAAGTGCTGCAGAATTAATTAAATATACTGCTAATTCATTTTTAGCAACTAAAATTTCATTCATTAACGAAATAGCCATCCTTTGTGACAAATTGCATATTAATGTCCAAGATGTGGCTAAAGGGGTTGGATTGGATTTAAGAATCGGCCAATTATTTTTAGAAGCTGGTATTGGCTATGGGGGATCTTGTTTTCCAAAAGATGTGCTGGCCTTGATCGATACTGCAAAGAAAAATAATATAGATCTTTCAATTCTCGAGAAAGTTCATGCTATTAATGAGAACCAGCCGGGCTACCTCTTTAAAAAAGTAAAAACAAGATTAATCAGCTTGGCAGCAAAAAAAATTGCTGTATTGGGTCTTTCCTTTAAGGCTCAAACAGATGATATAAGACAGTCGCCATCCTTGAAGATCATACAAAACTTAATAAATGAAGGAGCAATTGTAGAAGTACACGATCCCGTTGCTAAACTCCCTGGCAATCTAGTGGATACTGTTTGTCAAAAAGATTCTGCAGAAGAAGCAATCACAAATGCAGATGCAATATTAATCTGTACTGACTGGCCTCAATATAAAAATATAAATTGGGCAGGTATAAAAAATAAAATGAATTCCCCTATTATTTTTGACGGGAGAAATATGCTCAATACAGCAGAGATGAGATCTATTGGCTATATTTATGAAGGAATAGGTTACAATTAATCACTTGAGAGGTGATAGGTGCATTGAAAAAAATAATTATTACCGGAGTGGCCGGTTTCTTGGGATATCAGCTGGCAGAAACTCTTTTATCCGAAGGCTGCTGCATTATAGGAATTGATAATCTTTCTACCGGCAGGATGCAAAATATTGTTAAGTTAAATGCTTATCCAAACTTCACCTTTATAAAACTTGATGTTTGCTCTGATAACCTCTTTCCATTAAAGGAAATAACAGACATAGACCAAATTTATCACCTCGCTTCTCCTGCATCCCCCAAATACTATCAACAATATCCTTTTGAAACCATTGAAATCAATACTATTGGAACGAAAAACATGTTAGAACTCACTAAAACTCATAATGCCAAAATGGTATATTTAAGTACAAGTGAAGTTTATGGCGACCCAGAAATCCATCCTCAGACGGAAGATTACAAGGGCAATGTTAATACCTGGGGGCCCAGAGCCTGCTATGATGAAGGCAAACGGCTTGGGGAAGTTTTTTGTTATTTATACCACAGCCTCTTCGGGGTGAAAATCAAGGTTGCCCGGATATTTAACACGTATTCTGCTGGTTTGCGAAATGACGATGGACGTGTAATTTCTAATTTTGTAAATCAGGCCATAAAGGGAGAGGAAATTACTGTTTATGGAGATGGCTCACAGTCAAGGTCATTTTGCTATGTAGACGACACCATCCGTGCAATTATGTTAATGATGAAGAATGATGCCGCAAACGGAGAAATTATAAATATAGGTAATCCAAATGAGATTACCGTTTTAAATCTAGCTAAATTAATAAAAGAACTCACAAATTCCTCTAGTGATATTGTATTTCTCCCTCTGCCAAAAGATGACCCTAAACAAAGACAGCCAAACATTGACAAAGCAAAAAAAATTCTTGATTGGGAACCTAAGGTAAGCCTGGAAGAAGGATTACGAAGAACAATAAATGTTTATAAATCCTCTTTTAGTAACTAAATGAATCAAGACGTGGAAGAGCTGACAACTCCGGAAATCAACCAAATAAAAAAGAAGGCTGCCTCATTCAGATCGTTTTAAACGAACTTCTTGAGTCAGTCTTTTTATACGGATTGGAAAATGGGGTCTATGCTATGTTTTTACTGGAATAAGTGAACTCAATTCAACCCAGCCGTTTTTATTTATTGAGAATTGTGGCTCAAACTCATTCCCCCATTTATTTAACGCATAATGAATATTCCATTTAATCATCTCATTTAAAATAGCCTTCTTATTAACGGTTACGTTGTTGATATGTTTCCTATAATTATAAAGCATTTTATCGATCCATCGAATTTTATAATCTTTAATCAAAAGGACATCCATGCGACGGTCTTCCAGATAACGCCCCTCATATGGGTCATCTGTTGGCCAGCCTCCTACGTTTTTAAGCGCGGATGTTCGGTAAAAACGGGGATATGGAACAAAATTTTCCAACAAAAATTCATAAGGATCTTCATATGAACGACCCTTTATATCCAGTATCTTATATACAACTTCACCCTGATCATTTTCTAATACGATTGTTTTTTTGCCGCAGATCAATGCTACCTCATCGGGCAACCTTTCCGCCTCATTCATCAGAATTTCAAGTGTGTCTGGAAAAAACCAGTCATCACTATCCAGCATTATTGTAAAAAGAGTATCTATTTGCTCTAAACCAGCGTTTTGGGTTTTGGACTGTCCTAAATTTTGCTTGTTTTTTATAAGGACTATACGGGGATCGGATAGATAGTCCTGTATCGTTGATAAACTATCATCAGTCGAAGCATCGTCTACGATGACCATTTTCCAGCCTTGATGCGTCTGGTTAATTACACTCTCTATTGCATTTCTTAAATACTTGCCAGGGTTATACGAGGGGATTAGAACCGTTACTTTTTCGTCCATTTTCACCAACCCTTCCTATTCAATCCGGTTTAACTTTTTAACTACTCTCCAACCGCCTCTTATTTCCTTAAATACTGGTTCATATTCATTTCCCCACCGGTGAAGAGCATCGCGTACGATCCACTCTACAGCCTCTCTGTAAACGTCTTTTTGATGTGTGGAATTCCTTGCATGTATTCGATAGTATAAAATGGTTTGTGGTATATAGTAAAAACGGTATTCTTCTATTAGTCGTAAAAACATACGAAGATCTTCTGCATGCCTGCCTTTAAACGGGTCATTAACTGCCCATCCGCCCATCTTTTTTATCAATGATGTTCGGTAAAACTTTGGCCAGGGAATATAGTTTGAAAGCAACAGTTCATATTTTTCCTGCTGAATATTGTCCCATTCATTAGAAACATATCGGTACCTTTTTCTTTTTCTGTTTTCTGTCACTTCTATAACATTGCCAACAATCAATGCTACTTCTTCAGGTAAATTTCTTGCTGTATCCATTAATAAATCCAGTGTGTTTTCTGGAAGCCAATCATCAGCGTCTAATTGCATAAAGAATTCTGTATTTATTCTTTCAAGCCCAATGTTTTGTGACATAGATTGGCCGACGTTTTTTTTATTCTTGATAAGTGTAATTCTTTGATCTTCCAACAGATCAGCAGCATGGGACAAGCTATCATCAGTTGATGCATCATCCACTAAAATAATTTTCCAATAGGGATATGTTTGATTAAACACACTCTCTAAAGCTTCTCTTAAATATATTCCTGAATTAAATGAAGGTATTAAAATGGTCACTTCTTTATCCAACTACTTAAACACCTCTTAAAATTTATAATATCCTGTAAAAAAAATATTCCTTATTAATTTATATGCACTTAATTCCAATCCTGATTGTACTGATGTTTGTATCAAATAAAAAAAAGAGCAATTCATCATTTGCTCTTTTAAACATTATTTTTTAACTATTGCAGTTAGAATCACCTGGTAATGTTCATCCTTAATGCCTAAAATGGCTTCAGGGATTTCATGAACGGCCAAACAGTCAAGAAATGCTTTCGCTACAGCAACATTGCCAAATACATCTATCTCTATCTTTTCTTCATCAACGAGCTCATTCAACAGCATCCGCAATGAAGTATCCGTAAATCTCCAATAGTCTCCATGAAAATCTGTTCGGCAGCTTGGGCTTAAACCAGTCGTAGTTATCAGCAATGTCCCTCCTGGTTTTAACGCTTTTATTGTATTGTTTAATGCCATTTTAATATCGTATATGACATGAATGACCTGGGTTAGTATAATACAGTCAAAAACCTCATGAGGAATATTTTCTCCTGTTGCCAAGTCACCTACAATGGTCGCTTCAGGTGAAGGAATGAGGTTCAGCACATCGCTTTTCAAAACGTTAGTTCCATAGGTCCTCGTATAATAATTATCTCCTACTTCCAGAACATGTCCTTTTATCTCTGCGCGGTTATTCTCTAAAAATTTCTCAATATAAAATCTATCAATAGGTTTTCCCCGATCGAATCCAAAATTTCTGCTTTTGGGTCTTATTGAAAAGTTATTCAGCAAAAATTCCTCCTTAATAACTCTTTTATTCCTGGCAGAATGCTAAAAAAGCTTTGCACGTAAAATATAATATTTCTCAGCATATTGGGACCCGTTCTCCATCCCTCTTTTTTCTGCCCATTTCTTTATACTTTCTGGTGAAATAAGATGTTGAGACTCACGGATTTGGGAAACATGCATTTTCATTGCTTCTACTTTCATATCTATTTTTTCACTAAGATCCAAGAAAAGCTCACCGGCATTGTTAATTCGAGGATATTGCCAGACGATTAAAGGGTACTCATACATAGCAATCAACTTATAATTTAGATGAGGCTGTGGCCTTAAGCTGGCCATGCAGGCATGAAAAAGCGCCTTATGATCCTGATGAAAACTCGGATATGGTATGAACACCATTGAGGGTTTAAAACTCATCAAGATATCATCAATTTTTGAGACTAATTGTTTTTGCGGAATGGTGTCCAATATCCCTTCTTTATCTTCAAACAAGACTTCATAATCTTCACAACCCAAAAACGATAAGGCATCGGACAGTTCCTTTTTTCTAATATCGGCTGTCACTTTCATTCCGGAATGGATGAATGTTGTTTCTCCTAATGCTGCAATGACAACTTTCACATGATTTCCTAACCTGCATGCTCTCTCAATCAATCCTCCACAACCCAATACTTCATCATCGGAGTGTGGTGCTATGATTAATATCCGTTCATTCCCAGTGTTAAGCATCGTACACCCCCGAAACTTAAATACATTGTATTAGTTTAATCTATTCAGCAATTAAGGGGATGTATAGGCAAAAAACCACGGAGTTATACATTACTATGATTGCATTATAGTAAGAAGATATCTTACACCATGATCCTGAACAAATTATCGTTAAAAATCAATCCTTGTTGTTTTAACTGCTCATAAATTCCTAATAATTTATAACTGTTAAGAAAAATTACAGCATCCACCTTACCGGTGCAATAAAGTTTATAAATTTTAGAACTTAAACTTCTATTGTTTTTATAGTAAAAATCATAGACTGAGAGAGAATTTTCTGTACACGCAATGTTTTTAAATTCTTTACATGTCTTTCGGTCGCCGATAATAACAAAATTGGGGTTATGGTTTAAACCATCCACTAATTTTTTTTGAATATTTTTACTGGAAATCAGCCAAACTTCATTAACTGTGTCCTGCCTTTTTAATCGACTAAGTGAATCCGGGTGTATTCGGTATTCATATAATACTTTAGGCAGTTTATGAATCGGCAATATTTCAAGCATACGCATCCAAAGATCATAATCATAGGCGATTCTATATGCCGGATTATAACCGCCCAATTTATCAAAAACAGATTTAGAAAACATAACGGAACCATGACACATAAAACAGGAAAAAAAACGGTGTTCTTTTAAATGTTCACTGGAGGCATTATATCCTTCCTCTTCCATTAATAATAATTCATTTGAGATTAATTCTTTTCCATGTATACAATGAATAAACGAGCCGACTGCTGCTATCCCGGCATGGTTTGTAACATACTTTACCTGTTCTTCAATGCGATTTGGAAGACTTAGATCATCGGCATCCTGAATCGCAATCCAACTTCCGCTAGCTTGCTTAATTCCGATATTTAAGCAATGAGCAGCTCCCTGATTTTTATCTAAATGGATAACCTTTACCTTTTGATCTTTTATTGACTCAAGAATTTCATATGACCGATCAATAGATGCATCATTAACAATAATTAGCTCTATTTGATCATATGTCTGATTTAAGATACTTTTAATAGCCTCTTCAACATAGTCTTCAGCATTGTAAACAGCCATTACAACTGAAACTAACATTCAAACACTCCTATAACTGAGTCATTTTTTGTCAATAAAGCCATATAAATTGTTCTTCTGCCAATTCCAGGCATCAGCACACATTTCATCAATCCCCTTTTGGGCTTCCCATCCTAGCATCCTCTTGGCTTTTGCCGGGTCTGCATAACTGACAGCAACATCTCCAGGCCGGCGGTCCACCACTTTGTAAGGTATCTTTTGTCCAGTTGCTTTTTCAAACGCTGCAATCATTTCCATCACACTATACCCTTTTCCAGTCCCAAGGTTATAAGCCTCTACACCATTGCCGGCCAACACTTTATCTAACGCCTTTAAGTGTCCCTTTGCCAGGTCAGTGATATGGATATAATCCCTGACTCCTGTACCATCTTTTGTTTGATAATCATTGCCAAAGACATTAACTTCCTTCAATCTCCCGACAGCGACCTGTGTGATATAGGGTGCTAAGTTACTAGGAATTCCGTTCAGATCCTCCCCAATTCGCCCGCTTTCATGTGCTCCAACCGGATTGAAATATCGCAGGAGAGCAATGCTCCATTCGCTATCTGAAACATAGAGATCTCGAAGTATTTCTTCGATCATCAGCTTCGTCCGGCCATAAGGGTTATCCGGACCAAGCGGTGCATCTTCTGCTATTGGCATTTGCTTGGTTGTACCATAAACTGCGGCAGAAGAACTAATCACCACATTTTTCACACCAAATTGCTGCATTGCCTCACAAAGCAAAATCGTACCCATGACATTATTTCGATAATAATCAAGAGGCTTTTTCACTGACTCTCCAACTGCCTTTAATCCGGCAAAGTGGACGACAGCTTCAATCTTATTCTCGGTAAAAACTCTTTCCAGTTCCTTTTTCTCTACAAGATCAACATTCTCAAATTTAAAACTTCTGCCTGAAATCTCCATTACTCGGTTGACTGATTCTCTTTTACTATTGGACAATTTATCTAACACAACAATGTCATAGCCTTTATTTAAAAGCTCCACACACGTATGGGTGCCAATATAACCTGCACCTCCCGTAACTAAAATGGCCATGCTGCTGCCTCCCATTCAAAACTATTGTTACTTTCTTATCCTTACAGCAAGTGTTATTTATAATATCCTGCCCAAATTTTATACAGGTTTTTATTCAGCTCTAATCCTTTTTCCTGCAGTTTATAAAACAGGCTTATCAGGCTAATATCTTCCAAAAAGATTATCCCATCGATGTTCCTCTCATAATAAAGCTGCAGCATACCATCATTTTCAAAATCCTTATAAAAATATCCTGATACATCTATTCTGTTCATTAAACTGACTTGTTTAAAATCTTCGCAGGCCTCTTCTTTGCCAAATACGATAAAACTCGGCGCTCTTTTAAAACGCTCCTGTAATTGTTTTTTTAAATGTTTAGAAGCTACTAGCCAATCTTCATTTATCGTTTGCTGGTTTTTCCGGCTGATCGACCCAGAATGAACTCGATACTGGTACAACACAATAGGTATTTTATGAATGGGGTTTAACTCAAGCATCCTTAACCATAAATCATAGTCATAACATATTTTATATTGAGGGTCATAGCCCCCTATTTGATTAAAAATAGATTTAGAAAATAAAACTGATCCGTGGCAAAAAGGGTTTAAATAAAAACGATAAGCGTGAATATGCTCTTTGGAAGAAAGGTGATTTCTAGTGGCTTCTATTTGCAGATTTCTCATAGGAACTTCAGCATGGCCTGAAATACATTCTATAAGGGAACCTACAGCGGTTGCATCCGGATGTTCACAGATATAACGTATCTGTTCCTCTAACTTGTTCGGTAAACTGATGTCATCAGCATCCTGAATTGCTATCCAATCCCCTTTGGCTTCCTTGATGCCAATATTTAATGCATTTGCAGCTCCACCGTTTTTTTCCAGATGAATACTCTTTATTCGATCATCATTCAATGAACTCAGAATATCTTTCGTACGGTCTGTGGATCCATCGTTTACAACGATTAATTCGAAATGTTTATAGGTTTGATTTAGGACACTATCAACAGATTCCATTAAAAAAGCTTCACCATTATAAACAGGCATTACAACAGATACTAGCATAAAACCCTGCTCATTCTCTTCAACGAAACCATCCCTCTTTCCAGATGCATTTTCCTATAATCACTTTATGCTATCCGCTTGTCCTCGGTTATTTATTCACCGTTGCCTATTGGACGCCATAGGCGGTGGAGGGTGGGGGCCGATCACTACTCCGGTCCTGCTCTCAAAGGATTGGAACCAAGAAAAGCAATCGGTTCTGTAAATTACAGTGAATTTGCCATTTCATTATCGGCTACGATCGGTTTTCTAATCTCATTGGATTCTAAAACTATGAACTATCCCTTGTATTGCCTATTATGATAGGGCTGTTGGTTCATGCTCACTTTGCAGCCATCCCCGTAAAAAAAATACCAGCCAATATACTGGGTATATTGGCTGGCGGATTAAATATTATTATACAAGGATTAGTTTCCTAAAATGCTGTACCCACTGTCCACATGAATCGTTTCCCCTGTGATGCCTCTTGAAAGATCACTCATCAGGAATAGAGCTGTATCGCCAACTTCTTCTGGAGTCGTTGTACGGCGGAGAGGGGCTTTTTCTTCAATTTGCTTTAAGATGCTGTTGAAGTCGCCGATTCCTTTCGCAGCGAGCGTACGGATTGGACCGGCCGAAATCGCGTTTACACGAATGTTTTCTTTTCCAAGGTCACTCGCAAGGTATTTCACGCTGGCATCCAGTGAAGCCTTGGCAACACCCATTACGTTGTAGTTCTGAAGGACACGCTCTCCTCCAAGGTAAGTTAATGTTACGATGCTTCCGCCTTCTGTCATTATGCCGCGTGCTTCTTTAGCAACCGCAGTAAGCGAATAAGAAGAGATGTTATGAGCGAGTAAGAACCCGTCTCTCGTCGTATTGAGGTATTCACCTTTTAGTTCATCTGTATTCGCAAAAGCGATGCAGTGGGCAAGCCCATGAATTACCCCGACTTCAGCTTTAATCTGCTCAAAAGCAGATTTAATTTCATCATCGTTCGTAATGTCACAAGGGAGAACCAGCGAATCCTTGCGCTCAAGCGTTTCAGCAAGATCCCTTACGTTTTTCTCGAGGCGCTCGCCAGCGTATGTAAAAATAAGCCTTGCTCCTGCTTTAGACAGCGACTGGGCAATCCCCCACGCAATACTTCGTTTGTTAGCAACTCCCATAATGACATATGTACGGTTTTCAAGTGATAGATTCATTTTGTAGTTCCTCCTTATTAAATATGGCAGGATAAATTTCATTCGGACCATATTAGCAATTGTTATTAGTACCTAGTCCTAATATTAGTATAACAGATTTTAAAAGAAAGGAAATACTAGAACCCTCTTATCTTTTTTATCCTTTGCTCGTTTCAATATTTCGGGCTTCATAACCGCAGCCGGGACAGTTAAAGATTACATTTTGATTGGACTGAGCCGTCAGTACGGCATCAATCTCTGCTTCTTTATGGCATTGAGGACATCTAACGATTGGCAAACTCATTTTCATCACTCCTTTTTATCGTTAGTATGGACGTAATTTCATACAAAAAGACGCCGAAAGCAGGCTGCTGAAAAAAAACAGCATGCTTTCGTACGTCTTCTTTTACCTTAATACACGCTTTAACTCTTTAATATGTTCCCTGCTGCCTGTCACGATCAGCTTATCACCGAACAAAATTTCGGTATCGCCATGAGGAACGATAGAATCCTTGCCTCGGAAAATCCTGACGATGATCGCATCTCCAAAATGCGGGAAGTTTCGGAGTGCGGTTTTATGATAATCCATATTTTTCACTGAAATCTCATATAGAGAATTGTCATTATGGGATAGAAAGCTCGCGACCGATGGATTCTCAATCATCATCTTAAGCAGTACCTGAGAGCTGAAAAAGGCAGAGTATACTTCAATATTTTTATTGCCCAGCTCTTCCCTTTTCAAGGGATCCTCAATTCGGGTGATGACCCGTTTGATGCCATAATTGCTGGCTTCATGGGCGATCGATTCGTTCACACCGTCTTCACCCGTAGCTACGATCAGAATATCCGAATCAAAGGCACCGCTGTTTTTTAGTGTATCTGCTGAATAGTCCTCCAGTTCGATGATCTCAAAGGATTCCAGCTGCTTCGGATCTTTTTCTTCTTGTCTCGTGTGATAGACCTTCTTTTCATAGCGCCCGCTGTCGAGTTCTTTGGAAACTGGCAGTGTAAATTGATTGGCACCGATGATGGCCAATCTTTCTTTGGCGTTTTCGATTTTTTTTCTCGGCAAGAGCTTCTTAAAGAACACCGGTGTGATAATACAGCTGATGACCGCCGTCAAGATCAAGGCTGATGATGTTCTAGAATCGATCACTTTAATCCTTTCACCAATCTTTGCCGCAGCAATTACGAGTGATAAGGTAGACGTCAATAAAAATCCTGATGCCAGTACAGTCTTCCAGTCATACCATTTTCTCAGCACTAATATAGGAACAAATTTAGAAATCAAGAGCCCTAAAAGCAGCAACGGAATCAAGATGAGCACTTTCGGGTCCTTTAATACAGAAACCAGGTCCAGCTCCACACCGACCATAACAAAAAAGATCGGAATAAGAAATCCGTAGCCAAAGGAATCCAGTTTATGGACCATATGCTGATTCGGAGAAAGAAGTGAGACTAATACCCCAGCCAAAAAGGCTCCCAGGATGTTTTCAGCACCTACGGATTCAGAAACACCGACTAGAACGATGATTAGCGTGAATACGGCTCGTGTATCAATTTGTACTGTCCCTTTAGAAAGTGTTTCAAGAAACGTATGATGGCGCATGTACTTTCCGATAAAATACAGTACAATGCCAGCACCGAATAGAATAAGCAGAAGCCACATCTGTCCGCTGTCTCCCGATTGAAGAGAAACGAATACAGCGAGCAGGATCATCGTGACGAGATCGGCGATGACCGCGATCAAAAGAATAATCTGGCCGATTCCAGTCTTGGACAACTCCTCTTCCTTTAAAGTCGGTACAACTACTCCCAATGATATTGTCGAGATGATCAGCGTCATAAAGAACGCATTATCAGTAAACCCGGTCCATACAAAGACCATGGATAAAGCAAAAGAGATGACGAAAATCAAAGTAAAAATAATGGTGGAGACAGCCAGCCGGTTCGGTTCTGTCTTACCGTTCGCCAGCTTTTTCTTCTCTGAACTTGGAGCAAACACCGAGAAATCAATCTCGAGCCCGCTTAAGAACATTAAAAAGATGAAACCGAGCACGGAAAGGATATCCAGCCATGTTCCCGCATGAACAATATCAAATCCGCTTTTTCCAATGATGATTCCGGCGATGATCTCCGCGACCACTACCGGTAAAAACCTGATCTTAAACTTGTTGAGCAGAATTGGTATAAAGAATGCTGTTAAAATGACGATGACGAGTGAAGAAATTGAAGCATGGCCTCCCATAGCTACCTCCTTTTTTACAATAAGTACTTATTTACCCAAGATGTATGACATAAAAACTCCTTATATATCAGTATGCACCACTTGATTTTGTCCACTATAAAAAAGAAGTAATGTAATTGTCAAATTAATGTCCCCCTTTTCAGTATGCAAACTTCTCATTTTTCGGTAAGATAGAACATGTTATCCGAGATAAGGAGTATGAATGCAATGGAAAATAACAGGCAGTCCCCGCTGCAGCAGATTGATTATAATTTAATATTTTTACTGTTTCTAATGATATGCATAAGCTGTATGGCCATATACAGTGCCCAGGAAATTGCACAATATGATTCTAACTTTGTTATCAAGCAGCTTATGTGGTACGTAGTCGGCGCTTTCGCTGTTGCCGGTGTAATGATTCTGGATTTTGACCAGTTTAGAAAACTATCATGGTATTTGTACGGTTTCGGCATCCTGCTCTTGATCGGGATTGTAATTGCTCCTGAATCTCTAGTACCGAATATTAATGGGGCAAGAGCTTGGTTCCGCTTCGGTCCCTTCGCTCTTCAGCCATCAGAGCTGATGAAGGTCGCCTTGATTATTTCGATCAGCAATACCATTGCAACCCATAATGAAAAATATATTGTGCGGACCTTGCATGAAGATTTGCTGCTTATCGGTAAAATTGCGCTGATCGTCATGCCTCCAATGCTCCTCATCCTGATGCAGCCTGACCTCGGTACAAGTTTGGTGTTTATCGCCCTTACACTGAGTCTGATGCTCGTATCCGGAATCAGGTGGCGGATTATTGCCGTGATCATTTTAATAGGCGTTCTTTTTATCACCTTGCTGGTTTGGATCTATTTTACCTTCCCGCAATTTTTCCTGGATCATATCCTTGATGAATATCAGCTGGAACGCTTTTACGCCTGGCTTGATCCCTATGGACACAAAGATGAAGGTTACCATATCCGGAACGCCTTAATGGCCATCGGTTCAGGACAGCTGTTCGGAAAGGGCTTTACCCATGGGTCTGTTTACCTTCCAGAGGCACAGACGGATTTCATCTTTTCGATCGTTGGTGAAGAATGGGGCTTTATCGGTACAAGCGTATTGATTTCTTTATTCTTCCTTATGATCTACCGAATGATCAATACAGCGTTAGAAAGCAATGAAGCATTTGGAAGCTACCTGTGTGCAGGTGTAATTGGGATGGTCACGTTCCAGGTTTTCCAAAATATCGGAATGAATATTCAGGTTATGCCGATCACAGGAATTCCACTCCCCTTCATCAGTTACGGAGGAAGTTCGGTTCTGGCCCAGATGATCGCTTTTGGCCTCGTGCTCAATGTTCGATCAAGGACAAGAAAATATATGTTTGAGTAAAACACCTGTTTTTGCAGGTGTTTTTCTTTTCTCTTGAGGTTATAGTAAGTAAAGGATAATTGAGGTGACGAACATGAAATACGATGTAATCGGAGACATTCACGGCTGCTGGGATGAATATTATGAACTAACCATGAAGCTAGGATACATATGGAAAAATGAAATGCCTGTACATGATGAGGATCGGAAACTGGTTTTCGTTGGTGATCTTACGGACCGTGGCCCCTCCTCTATCAAAGTGATGGAACATGTCTATCAGCTGTTCAAGGCTGATCAAGCCTTGTATGTTCCGGGAAACCACTGCAATAAGCTTTACCGCTATTTCCTGGGCCGTAATGTTAAGATTACTCACGGACTGGAAACAACCGTAGCTGAGCTAAATGAACTTCCGCCCAGCGAGTTTAATCAGGTGAAAAATCATTTCATGGAGCTGTATGAAAGCTCTCCGCTTTATCTTGTACTTGACCATGGCCAGCTTGTGATTGCCCATGCCGGAATTCGAGAGGATTATATCGGGAAGACCGGGAAGAAAGTTGAGACCTTTGTATTGTACGGTGATATTACAGGTAAAACCAATCCGGACGGAACACCCGTTAGAAGGGATTGGGCAAGTCATTATAGCGGGAATGCCTGCATCATCTATGGCCATACTCCTGTCTTAGAACCGCGGGAAGTGAATGGCACCATTAACATTGATACCGGCTGCGTGTTTGGCAACCGCCTGACCGCCCTGCGCCATCCTGAGAAACAGACCGTTTCTGTACCTTCGACTATGCCATTTGTTGAAGAAAAGTTTCGGAGTTTCTTGTAAGAACTGGACCAACAAAAAAAAGCCCCCAAAAGGGCTTTTTTTTACTGTTCTGCTACGTCTCCAAAAAGCTGCTGTAAATCCTGCGGCAGCGGTGCCTCTACGTTCATCATCTTCTCCTCTAATGGATGATAGAAGGAGACCTGCCAGCTGTGGAGGGCCTGCCGGACAATCAGATCTACCGGTCCACCATATAGGTCGTCTCCGAGCAGCGGATGTCCGATATGGGCCATATGAACGCGTATCTGATGGGTCCGACCGGTTTCAAGCTGCAGAGAAACAAGACTGTTCCCCGCCAACTCCTTCAGCACTTTAAAATGAGTAATGGCCATCTGACCTTGATCTGTGACCATCCTTTCAACCAGACTATCAGGATTCCTTCCAATGCTGGCGTCCACTGTCCCGCTCAGACTTTCAAACCTGCCTTCCACACCAGCTAGATAGGTTCGCTTGATCGCTTTTATCTTCTGCTGCTGAGACAATAACGAATGTGCAAAACGGTGCTTCGCAATCATGACGAGACCCGAAGTATCCTTATCAAGACGGTTGACGGCATGAAATGTGCTCTGAATCCCTTCCTGTTCATAATAGGAAAGGACTCCCTGGGCAAGGGAGCCGTTCTGCTGGTAGCGTGATGGTATGGTAGGAATCCCTGCAGGCTTGTTTACGAAGAGAAGATGTTCATCCTCATACAGGATATCAAGCAGCATAGGAATCGGCTCCATATGAGAACTGATTTCCTCGGGTGGAAACCGGACCTCAACCTCATCCCCGGTGTTCACACTTTTTCTGACAGTAGAAGGTACTCCATTTACGAGAAGCTCTCCTCCAGTAAACTTAATATCAGCCAGTGCGCTTTTAGAAATATTTTTATGAAGCCGCAAAAATTCACGCAGCAGACCAGCCTCATTTTCTTTAACCTTCCACTTTATTGTAAATGTGGTCATAATGTCTCCTGTTAATCGGTAACGAAGGCTTCTTTCACCCGTTTCCAGAATGGGAAAGGACGGAATCGGGCAAACCGGATCTTTTCTTCAGCTACCCGGCATTGTATCGATTTGACTTTCTTTTGCAGCAGAAACAAATGGTCGATGGTAATATGGAAATCCACATCGTTCACCGGTTTCAGCATGCATGTATGATGCTGAGGAAGCACCAGGGGTGAACCAATTGTACGGAATACACGGTTATTGATCGAAGCCATTTCCGAAAGCTGGATGGATGGAAGTGAAGGATGAATGATCGCTCCTCCAAGAGCCTTGTTATAAGCCGTACTTCCTGATGGTGTAGAAATACAGAGTCCATCCCCGCGGAATGTTTCAAACAGATCACCTTTAATTTCCACATCCATGACAAGAGAGCCCTCGCCGCTTTTGACTGTACATTCATTAAGGGCGAGATAGCTTTTTTCATCAACATCATCCAGATAGCGGACTGTCACTTCAAGAAGCGGATATTCTACAATTTGGTAGGGTGTTTTTGCAATATGAATCACGAGCTTTTCCACTTCATCCGGCACCCAATCGGCGAAAAAGCCTAAGTGGCCCGTGTGAATCCCGACAAATGCCGTCTGGTCAATCCGGTGTACATAGTGATGGAAAGCGTGAAGCAATGTGCCATCCCCGCCAACCGTAATCACGATATCCGGTTCCGTCTCATTGTATTGCAGTTCAAATTCCTGCAGATAGGTCTTAATTTTTTGTTTCAGCGTATTTGACTTTTGGTCGCCTTTTGAAATAATGGCAAAATTCACGAATGGATCACCTTCTTTCGAAGAAATTATGTAGTCGGACTGGATCCTTTCCCATCATCCGTTCTTTCCGAAAATACGATTTGTGCCTCCTGAACCTCGCCTCTGATCTCAGCCATTTCTTCATCCAGACGGCCTGCGGCCTCCGCTGCCCGCTGCAGGCGCAGCTGAATGTCTTTCGGGATCTGTCCCTGATATTTATAGTTTAAAGAATGCTCAATGGTTGCCCAAAAATTCATCGCCAGCGTACGGATTTGAACTTCTGCCAGCAAGGGCTTCTCCCCTTCCAAGGTCTGCACAGGGTAACGGATGACCAGATGATAGGATCTGTAGCCGCTTGGCTTTTTGTTCGTGATGTAATCCCGCTCTTCAACTATTTCGAAGTCTTTGCGGTTCCTGAGCATATCTGTCACTTTTTTAATATCATCCGTAAACTGGCACATGATGCGCAAACCGGCAATGTCCTGAATTTCTTCTTCTATTTTTTCAAACGGTATATTTTTTTGCCACGCCTTATTCAAAATAGAATTAATAGGCTTTACCCTTCCTGTGACGAATTCAATCGGTGATTGCTTTGTGGTCTTCTGAAATTGTTCCCTTATTCCTCTGAATTTTACTTTTAATTCATCTACTGCTTGTTTGTAGGGGGCGAGAAGGGTCTCCCAATCCATTGCCTCATCCACCTTCCTGTTATTACTTGCTATTCGCTGGAAACAATCGTTCTACAGCCTCAAGCATATTATCGCCATAATTGCTGTTGCCTTTTATGTTTTCGAGCAAATAGGACAGTTCAGAATGCAGAGCAGACAGCTCGAAGGAATGGTCTTCTTCAGCTGTTTTTAGTACAACGGGAAGTTCTTTAGAAAGGGCTTCACTCAATTGTCCCCAAAACTGCTCTGGCAGCGAAATATATACGAGGTCATCCTCTGTTTCCATGACATAGATGAATGAAAGCTGATCCGAATCAACAAGCATCCTGCTGCCGTCTTTCCATTCGGAAAAGCCTTCACCCTTCTCTATGCTCAGCGTAAGCTGTTCACCTATTTCTGCTTGATTTATGTTATGTCTGATTGCCATGCTGTACCTCCTAAAAACAATTATTCTACTCTTTAGTTTAACACAATTATAGAGACAGTTTGTCATTTGAGAATCAAATAAGGCTGTGTCATAATGGGATTCGTGCAGTACATATACGAAGGAGTGCTAAATATGGAGCAAGAAGTTGAAATAGAGTTTAAAAATATGCTCACCCCTGATGAATTCTTCCTGTTATCTAATGAACTTTCACTCAAGGAAGAGTCTTTTACCACACAGACGAACCATTATTTCGATACCCCCGATTTTTCACTTAAAAGTCACCGCTGTGCCCTGCGAATCCGCGAAAAAAACGGATCTTTTGTTTTAACCTTAAAGCAGCCTCATCCCGATGGTCTGCTCGAAACGCATCAACAACTCAGCGAAGCAGAATACAGCTCTTACATGAATAACGAAAAGTTTGCGGAAGGCCATGTTTATTCCATCCTGACCGATTTAGGCGTTGATCCGAAAAGCATCGTTTACCTTGGAACGCTGAAAACGAAGCGAGCGGAAAAAGAAACCACCGACGGCCTCCTTGTCCTCGATGAAAATCAATATCTTTCCGTTATCGATTACGAACTGGAATATGAAGCGAAAGAAAGAAAAAAAGGTGAATTTGAATTTAGCACTTTCTTGAAGCAATACGGAATACCTGAAAGAAAAACACTCAATAAAATACAACGTTTTTTTGAAGCTAAAAACGGCGAACTCTAATTGTTTAATTCTTCCTCATTTGATATGATTATACATATAGTTTGAGGAGAGAACAAAAATGAAAATTGATGCTATAAAAATGCTGATGGAGCTTCAAGCGCTTCAGCAGTTAAATGTAAATGGGACAGCAGCTGCTCCTGTATCTTCACCCTTTGCCATGATTCTTCAGCAGTTGAGTGAAGCCGCGGGGTTAGATCAGCCTGGTGGAGAACCAGTAATACCAGTGAAGACAGTCTCTGCATTGCCGGCTGTTCCGAATACCAAGCCTTCATTACAGCTAACGCACCCATCCGGAGCAAAAGATATCGATTCAATTCTTGAAAGAATCAGTGCTAAATATGATGTAAACCCCAGCCTGATCCGGTCGGTCATACAGCATGAATCAGGTTTTAACCCATTAAGCAAAAGCCCGGCAGGTGCCATGGGATTGATGCAGCTCATGCCTGAGACGGCAAAGGCGCTTGGTGTACAGAATCCCTATAACCCTGAAGATAATATCGAAGGCGGCGTGAAGTACATTAAACAGATGCTTGACGACTATAACGGTGATGAAAAGCTTGCTCTCGCAGCTTATAATGCTGGCCCTGGCAATGTAGCTAAATATGGAGGCATCCCTCCTTTTCAAGAAACACAAAATTATGTAAATAAAGTGATGGAATCATACCAGAGCATGAATGCTTGACCGCCCTTATGAAAGGTGCGGTTTTTTTATGGGCTTTTCCGGGAATCCTATTGTTTGCTAATCCGGCTATACCCTTGCTACAATAAGTTTATCGCATCATCAAATGCGGAGTTCGAAAACAAACTCTGAGGATTTTTTGAACGTGATCAGAGGTCACCCAAATCCCAGTTATGAATCTGATTTTGTGAAAAATGCTTGAAGGAGTTTTCACCATGAATGAAATGGATATGACCCCATATGAACATCTGGGCGGAGAGGATGTTCTTACAAAAATGGTCACCAATTTTTATCAACATGTCAAACAAAACGAGGATCTAGCGCCCCTGTTTCCTGATGATCTTACTGAAACTGCACGTAAACAGATTCAATTTCTTACTCAGTTTCTTGGCGGTCCCTCATTATACACAATGGAACATGGGCATCCTATGCTAAGAGCACGGCATATGCCTTTTCCGATTACAGAGCGCCATGCAAAAGCTTGGCTGGAGTGTATGGGGAAAGCAATGGATTCTGTATCCCTTGAAGGCCCCCTCAGGGATTTTATTATCAGCCGTCTAACCATGACTGCTTATCATATGGTAAATACGTCCGATGATAGCCATGGAAAGGAGAATAAATATTGACACCTTTTGAAGCCGAATATCCTTATGAAGCGAAGCACAAGGGTAACTTTACTGCTTCCAGCTGTCATAAGCCCTTGGAATTATACTCTGTCATTGACCCATTATGCCCCGAATGCTGGGCGCTGGAACCTATCTTAAAGAAATTGCAGGTTGAGTATGGACAATATTTCACATTAAGGCACATCATTGGCGGGAAATTGGACTCCTTAAATTCATTTCGAAGACGGAAAGGCTATCAGTCTGCTGAACGAATTGCAGACCGATGGGAAAAAACAGCAAATATGACGGGCATGAGCTGTGACGGTGATCTCTGGTTTGAAGATCCCATCCTTGCGCCCTACCTTGTATTCCTTGCCATTAAAGCAGCGGAACTTCAAGGCAAGCAGTCAGGAAACAAATTTTTGCGCAAGCTTAGAGAGCATTTATTTTTGCAGAAGCAAAACATTTCAAAAGAAGAAGTGCTTTTTGAAATCGCCAAGAACGTTGGCTTGGACGCTTATGAATTCATAAAAGATATGCATTCACAATCGGCTATAAAAGCCCTTCAATGCGATTGGAAATTTACAAATGAAATGGAAATCGACCAGATTCCTACCCTTATCATATTTAATGATAAGGCCGAAGAAGACGGAATAAAAATTGCCGGCAGCTACCAATATTCGATTTATGTTGAAATTATTGGCGAGATGCTTGGGTTTCATCCTGAACCCAAATCCCCTCCCCCTCTTGAAGAGTTCATGAAAATTTACCGGTTCGTCGCTACGAAAGAGCTTTCCGTCGTGTACAACTTGGCAGCCAATGAGATAGAAAAAGCCATGAAAAAGCTCGTTCTTCAACAGGTGGTAGAACGTGTTCCGGTAAAGTACGGTACATTCTGGAGATACAATTCATCACAAGTCGGTTGACTGACGGACCTTTCACATAAAGGTTCGTCTTTTTTTGAATAGCGGCTGAACAGGGTGAATACAATGGAGACAAGGAGGGTCGCCATGTATTTGTTCTTATTCACGATGTCCTTATTCTTTATTGCCGGCTGCTTTTATTTTTTTCTCCTTTCATTGTTAAAAATGATTTCTCTTGCTTTATCCGTTCCCTTGCTTTTTCTTTCCATCCTTCTTTTCATGTTATGTATCAATTACCGAAACAAATTGAAAAGACCCTTTCACAATTAAAGGAGCACTTTACCGGTCTAACCGGTAAAGTGCTCCTCTTGTTTTTATTTCTCAAATAACAGGTCTTCCATCTCATCCAGAATTTCTTCAAACACTTTTAATGCATCCTCGATCGGTTTAGACGTCGTCATATCAACTCCTGCTTTTTTCAGCACTTCTATTGGATAATCAGAGCTTCCGGCTTTTAAGAAGTCAATGTAACGGGAAACTGCACTTTCTCCTTCTTCCAGGATCTGTTTTGAAAGAGAAGCTGCCGCACTGAAGCCAGTAGCGTATTGATACACATAAAAATTGTAATAGAAATGTGGAATCCTTGACCATTCCAGGCCGATCTCTTTATCGATCACCACATTCTCACCAAAATATTTCAGATTTAGATCGTAATAAATCTTGGTGAGAAGTTCTGGTGTTAATGGCTCACCGTTTGCTGCCTTAACATGGATAGCTTGTTCAAATTCTGCAAACATGGTCTGACGGAATACCGTCCCCCTGAAGCCTTCCAAGTGGTGATTCAACAAGTAAAGCTTTTCCTGCTTATTTTTTGTTTTATTTAACATGTAGTGATTTAACAGCGCTTCATTACAGGTAGAAGCTACTTCAGCGACAAAGATGGAATAATCAGCATAAGGATATGGCTGATATTCTCTCGTATAATAGCTGTGAACCGAGTGCCCGATTTCATGTGTCAATGTAAACAGGTTATTAACATTGTCCTGCCAGTTCAGCAATATATAAGGCATCGTCCCGTATGCTCCAGATGAATAGGCTCCGCTTCGTTTCCCTGCATTTTCATGTACATCAATCCAGCGCTTTTCCAAGCCCTCTTTCACGATACCCACATACTCTTCGCCCATCGGCTTCAGGCTTTCTAACACAAGGTTTTTCGCTTCCTCATAAGGAACTTCCATCTTCACATCCTGAACTAGCGGTGTATACAGATCGTACATATGAAGTTCATCTACATTCAGTGCCCGCTTTCGGATGTCGACATAACGATGAAGGAGATGAAGATGGTCATTCACTGTTTTAACGAGATTTTCATACACTTCTTCAGGAATATTATTGCTGTCTAAAGCGGCCTGCCTTGCAGTCTCAAACTTTCTTGTCCTGGCAAAAAAGTTATCTTTTTTCACGGTACCTGCCAGCGTGCTTGCAAACGTATTTTTAAATCTATCATACGTTCCATAAACAGCTTTAAACGCATCTTCCCTTACACGTCGGTCGCTGCTTTCCAAAAACCGGATGTACCTGCCATGTGTAACCTCGACTTCATCTCCGTTCTCATCTTTGATTTCAGGAAATTTAAGGTCGGCATTGTTGAGCATTCCGAATGTGGTACTGGCACTTGCCGTCACTTCACTGACATCAGCCAGAAGAGCTTCTTCCTCTTTAGAAAGAACATGCGGCCGCTGGCGGTTGATTTCATCCAAGGCATGCTTGTATAAGGCCAGTTCTTTATACTCTTTAACATAGGTTTGAATGGTCTCCTCGGGCAACGACAGAATTTCCGGTACAGCAAATGATAAAGAACTGCTTACCTGAGTTGCTAGATTTGATGCCCGGTCATTCAATCCTTGGTAAAAAGAGTTTGTTGTGTCTTGATCGTACCGCATATGGGCGTATGTATAGAGCTTCCCAAGCTTTTTTGTGAGCTCGTCCTGTTTTTGAAAGTAATGATAGAGCGTTTCTGCCGATTCTCCAAGTTTTCCTTGAAATTCCTTCAATTCAGGCAACAGGCCTTTAACTTCATTGAATTCTTCTTCCCATTTGTCATTTGTTGCGTAAATGGCTTCAAGATCCCATGTATCCTGCTGTAATAATTCTTCTCGTTTCGGAAGAGATTTTGATTTTGTTTGAGCCATGCAGCGGCACCTCCTGCTTTAATTTCGTGCATACCTACATTTTACCAGAAAACAGAATATTCACACCATGTTTTACCCCTGACTCCATTAAAATAAAATCATTGGCCAATGCCTGATCCATCGTATTTGGGAAAACGGGGTCTCTGATCTTTACAAACTCTTTTTTTCCAACTCGTTTAATGATCCCATAAAAGCAAAGCAGGTTAAGATAATGCATGACAGCAAATGAATAATGTACATCTGCAATGAGCGGCAGTTCCCGCACAGTTATTATTTTTTTATGGATAAGCCATTTCATATGGTTAAATACGCTGGAGAACTGAATGGATTCACCAATCTGTACAGGAATGATGGAGTACAGCAGCACATATGACTGCCATATAAATGAAGGTTCCTTTAGAGTATAAGCAAAAGGGACAGGCATCCCTGCTTCAGAAGGAAAGTAAGTAAGCGTTGAATGATTTTTTAAAAAAAGGATTTTCAGTTGGCGGTAGGTTTGATGGTTTTGTTTAAAGGCGTGGAGTCTCCATTGTTTTTTTGCGTTCAGCCAGGATTTAACTTGAAACAATGGGGAATCTCTTTTTGATGGTTGAAGATGATAAGGAGTTTGAAAGGAATATTCACATAGGGGATATGAATCAAGCTTTCCATACACTCTTGTTGATGTAACAGGAACAATGGAGGAGAGATGATACACTTTTGCTTCAACAGGACAGAAGTAATAAAGTGAGGGCAAGTGGTTAACAGAAGAAATTCGGGCGGTCAGCCAATCAAATGATGAGATCTGAAAAGTAGTGGAACTAAGTGTTTTAAGCCTTTTCTTACCGAGGATCCAAAAAGGGGTCATTCCCCTGCTGATGTAGCCTTTGGATCTTTCAATCAAAATGGGGGATGGAATAGCAGAGCATTGAAACTCTATGGGAATCTGGGGTGGTATCCATATATCGGGGCGCTGGGAGATATCCGGAAAGAATGGTTCCAGAAGTGCATTGGGAAATTCCTTATTGACATGTTCATACAAGAGCTTTTTGCCGAGCAGATGGTACATTGATTCTCCTTTGGATAAAGTACAATTGGTAACGCCGGGAATGTGTGAAAAATGCCAGATCTTCATGTTCCCCGCTTTGATCTGAACTTTTTCATTGCATTGAGGACAATAAAAACCGCTGCTTTTTTGAATAGACCTCAGCTCTTCTTTAGAGTAGCCGGTATGAAGACTGATTCTTTTACCTGTGCTCGTATGGGCAACAAGCATAGCATCACCTCTTTTTTCTTTTATTTTATGGTAAAGAAATCCCATTTTCAAGAAGATGGTTGATTTAGAGTGGAAATATTTTCATGTATTGCTATACTATATTTGTCAGACTATCAGTCAACTTGTGAGCTTAAATATGAACAGAAAGAAGGTATGATCATGTTTAAATCCGGAGAAACCGTAAACGTAAATGGGACATATGCTGAAGCAGGCCATGGCGGCGGCAAAGTAAAAAGAGGACAGCGTGTGGAACTTCAAGAAGGTTCAACGTTTCCTGAACTAAAACCTTACACAATAGAAATTTCACACGGCGGCGAGACCAAAACCCGCAATCGGCAGCACCAATGGAAGCTAGTTAAGTAAAACAGGCGATCATCGTCTGTTTTTTTCAATGAACTGCATAGATATATTGTCCAGCTCCAGCTCTAGTTGGAGTAAACAGGGAACTGGCTTTCTTCAAAATAAAAACACCGATTCCAAGTAATGAAATCGGTGCGTGCTTACAATGTAAAGTGAGCCGAAATGTCTTCAAGGGCCCGCTCAGCAATAATCTGTTTTCCGTACTCTTGAATTCGATGGATGGATGCATCAGAATCTGTGCCATATTCGAGCAGCTGAGATAATAAATCATCCTGCTCCCTATCCGTTGTTTCTGGATTGAACGTAACATACAAGTAATACTTATTATCAAAGTGATAAAGGGAATTTGCGAATAAAGAACTGTCAATGTTGTGGGATAACATGATCATATCTTCAAAATCACTGAAGATTAACAGAAAGGACAAATAATCTTCGTCTGCAAGTTCAATATCTTCAGCTTCCACTTGATCATCTGGCGTAAACTGCTGATCAAGCATCTTTTCGATATTTTTATCTACAGGAAGATCGACTTTTTCATCACCTAGAGGCAATTCAAGCTTGGTGCCGTCTTTTGACATCTGTGCTCTAGTTACAATAATCTCCAGCCCTTTATCCATGGCCTGCACCTGAATCCAAAGCGGACCCTCTAAAGGAAACTGTTCCTGCTGGTGGGCTTCGTCCATCATTTCCCAGAACAATTCTTCCCCCCGCTCACGGTCGGACCAGATTTCCTCACGATCAAAACCTCGGTCTTCAATATCTCTATACGTTATGAAAAATTTAATTGTAAATTCATTGACTCTTTCTATTTCCATTTCGTTCTCTCCCTTCTAACCGTATTGTAACCTATGAAGGGATAATTTCCCCTGGGTATGATGTATTGTCACTTTTCCCTAAAAAAAGAAAATTCAATCCAAAGCTGGCTCATTCTTGTACTTCTATTCTATGACAAAACATCGAAGTTGGAAATAAAAATGCTGACCATTTTTTTGCCCTTTTTTTTAGATTAAACGGGCTCTTTTAACGATTAAATGACTTTTCGAAAAAATAAATGGTCTTAATTTGAAAGAAGTTTTGTACATTTTAACATACATAGTCCCGTTTAGCACTTGAAAGGGGTTTGGCATTCGTGGAAACAGATTTCCTCATATCCCTCTTACAGATCATCGCCATTGATATTCTGCTTGGGGGAGATAATGCGATTGTAATCGCTCTGGCCAGCCGTAATTTGCCTGAGCATCAAAGAAATAAAGCGATTTTTATTGGGACAGGCCTCGCAATCATCGTCAGAATCATCTTAACCGTTCTTGTGGTCTATTTGCTCAAGGTTCCCCTTCTTTACCTGACAGGGGGAGTTCTGTTAATTTACATCGCCTTCCAGCTGCTGGTACATGATGAAAACGGAAATAATATTAAACCAGGCATGTCGTTGATCAGCGCCATCCGAACCATTGTTGTAGCCGATATTGCAATGGGCCTTGATAATGTACTGGCTATTGCTGGAGCTTCACATGGATCGGTTCAGCTCGTCGTGATTGGTCTTATCATCTCTGTACCTATTATTATATGGGGAAGCAAGGCCATCCTTCATATGATGGAACGCTTTTCAATCCTGATTTATATCGGCGCCGGTATTCTGGCCTACACAGCAGCGGGTATGATCTGTTCGGAAAAAGAACTTCAGCCTTTATTCCTGTCCAGCCCCCACATCAAATCCGCATTCAGCATCATTATCGTAATCGGAGTGATTGCTGCAGGCTTTCTTTCAAAATCGAGAAGGACCGGAAAACATAAATGATTGATAAAAAAAGCCTCTACAGAACTTAATCTGTAGAAGCTTTTTTAATTAACCATACGCTGCGCTTCGAGCAATTGATACGTACGGACTTTTCTAGGTAAAAACCTTCTGATTTCATCTTCATTATAGCCTACCTGGAGTCGTTTTTCATCCATGATAATCGGCCTTCTTAAAAGCCCAGGGTTATCTGCGATAAGCTGATAAAGATCCTGTAGAGGCATCGTCTCGACATTCAAGTTTAATTCCTGAAATGTTTTTGAACGGGTTGAAATAATTTCATCCGTTCCATCCTCAGTCATACGAAGGATTTGTTTTACTTCCTCTATGCTCAAAGGCTCTGAAAAGATATTTCTTTCTTGGTATGGAATGTCATTCTCTTTTAACCACGCTTTTGCCTTACGACAAGATGTACAACTCGGCGAAGTAAATAAAGTAACCATATGGATCTTCTCCTTCCCCATCCTACTGATTTAACCCCTACTTTAAAATAGTTATTAAATCATATTTTTTATTATACTACATTTTCTTTAAACAAGAAAGGTCTTCACAAAAATGTAATAAAACTTATACAACCCAACTAAAACAATGTGTTCCATCTATATAGACGTATTACCCCAAAAAAAGTTTCACAAAACATAAAAGAAATAGGATGAAATAGTTTTCATCCCATAATCACTTTATGCAATTGATTTGAATTGAGATGCCGGCCCTTTTTTCGGACCCGTGGATAAGCCTTTTAAATTCTTTCTCAACATCTCTTTCAATAGTTCCCGCTTACTCTGTTTTTTCTTATCCTTGGCTTTCATGCAGATACCTCCTTGCCATAGAAATTACTCGGTTATGGCGTCTTTACCGTGCTGAAAGGTGAGCACATCGGCTACATCCTGATAAGCTTTACCGTACAATTCTTTATCTTTGTACGTGTGTATCTCATTATACGTCTTTTTCATGTTTTCATAAATACTTTCTTCACTTTCTCCTTTAGGAGCCCAATACAAAATCTCCATTTCA
Organism: Fictibacillus sp. WQ 8-8; assembly: GCF_024494405.1. NCBI lineage: Bacteria > Bacillati > Bacillota > Bacilli > Caryophanales > Fictibacillaceae > Fictibacillus > Fictibacillus sp. WQ 8-8. The sequence continues at coordinate 460,917 of NZ_JAMXKG010000003.1, read as the reverse complement.
TTCACTTGATCAGTAGCAAGTGACTTTCTTCTGTAACCAATCTTTGATGCATGCTTAAATCCTTCCCGCCGATAGAACCGCTGCCGTTTTTCGGTATCTGTATCTTCATAGTCAATGGGTTCAACTTCAAGTATGATCGGTTTTTCTTTTTCTTTAAGCTTTTTCAGCAAGGCCTTTCCCAGCCCCTGGCCGCGTGATTCTTTAGACACGAACAAATAATCAATGAAAATAAAATCATCGAGTTCTACATACATCAGCACATGATGGGGGCCTTCATCTTTATGATAAATATCTCCTTTGTCTTCTAGAAGGAGTTCCATATGTTCTTGAGATTTCATTTCTTCAATTGGGAAATATTGATTTAATTTTTCGTACCAGTTCATTTTGTCCTGACAGCTCCTAACTGAAATGATTTAGTTATAGAGAGAGTAAAAAGAATTTGATTTAGTTTTCCCTCTTTCCAAAGGGATAAACATCTTATACAATAAAGAGGAAATGTATGCCTTTTCAATGGAGGGATTAGATGGTGATGTTTTTCCGTGATTTACTCCTGCTCGCTGTTTTTGTCATCGGATTGACTGCTTTTATGGGTATACTCGCACATTGGTTCTCACTTAAAGTATTCGGCGGAAAATCTGTTTTTAAATTCGTAGACCACTCTAAATCTTTTCAGTCCAATTGGAGTAACGTACAAAGAAGAAACCGGTAAACAACTTCTACTTTACGAGAAGTTGTTTTTTTGTGAAGATAAAAGAAGATTATACATACTAGAGGTGGAGATTCATGCATATCAATTTACGAACGTTTATTCAGCAGTTAAAAAAAGAAAATGAAATTATTGAAATAAAAGCCGAGGTTGATCCATACCTTGAAATCCCAGAAATTCACCGAAGGGTCATCGATGAACAGGGGCCAGCCCTGCTTTTTACGAATGTTAAAGGCAGTGATATCCCTGTTGTAACCAATCTATTCGGAACAATCCGCCGTGTAGATATGGCGTTCGGCCCTAAACCGGAAGCTCTTGTTAAGCAGCTGGTCGCATCAATTGATGACCTTCTCCCTCCTTCTGCTTCAAAACTGTGGGGAAAAAAAGGGATGATCAAAGACATACTGAAAATTGGCACAAGAACTGTAAAACCGGCAAAAGCTCCAATCATGGAAACCTACACAGCTGACGTGAACATGAAGAAGCTTCCTGCTTTAACCGGCTGGCATATGGACAGTAACCCGTTTGTTACGCTCCCTCTTGTTTACACCGAACATCCTGATAAACACGAGCACAATCTTGGAATGTATAGAATCGAGATTAAAGAAGAAAAGAAAACCGGCATCCACTGGCAAATTCATAAAGGGGGCGGCTTCCACCACTTTGCCGCTGAACAAAATAACGAGGAGCTTCCTGTAACATTATTCCTTGGCGGGCCTCCTTCCCTAATGATCAGCGCAATTGCTCCGCTCCCTGAAGCAGTTCCGGAGCTTATGTTTTCCTCTATGCTGATGGGAGACAAGCTAAACCTTACACATGCGCCGGGTTATTCCCACCCGCTGATCGCTGAAGCAGAGTTTGCATTTGGAGGAGTTGTTCCACCACATATCAGGGAACCCGAGGGGCCTTTTGGTGACCATTACGGCTATTATTCATGGGCACACGACTTCCCTGTATTCAATGTGAACCATATGTGGAAACGAAAAGACGCCATCTACCCCGCAACAGTGGTTGGAAAGCCAAGACAAGAAGACTACTTTATCGGTGAATATCTGCAGCGACTGATGAGCCCTCTGTTCCCGGTTGTCATGAATGGTGTTAAACAATTGTGGACCTATGCAGAGACAGGCTTTCACGCCCTTGCAGGTGCAGTTGTCCGAGAATCCTATTATAAGGAAGGGCTCGCACATGCTTTAAGAATCATGGGTGAGGGTCAGCTTACATTAACTAAATTTCTTATGGTAACCAATAAGGAAGTGGATCTTCAGGATTTCTCCCAGCTTCTCGAAGCGGTGTTAGAGAGATTCCTGCCTGAGCGTGATTTGCTGATCCTGCATGATACATCCATGGATACCCTGGATTATACAGGACGAAAATTCAACACCGGCAGCAAAGCGATCATGACAGGGCTTGGAGAGCCCGTACGAGAACTGAAAAGAGTATATGAAGGTGGAACCATTCCAGGAATTCATGACGTCCAGGCGTATTGCGGAGGCTGTTTATGTGTCTCTGGACCAACATTTGAAGAAGAACCCGAATTTGGTGAAAAACTGCTTCAAGCTGGCGAACAGCAGCTTAATAAATGGCAGCTGGTGTTTTTAGTGGACGATGCCTCCATCGCCTCATCTCAATCCCAATTTTTATGGACAACCTTTACGCGTTTTGATCCAGCATATGATCTTTACGCCAAATGTGAGGTTGTACGAAATAAAATTAAATACAGCGGACCAGTCATTATCGATGCAAGAATGAAGCCTTTTTATCCCGAAACGGTTGAAACACGGCCAGATATTGACCAATTGGTTTCAAAGCGCTGGAAGGAATATTTTTAATGGAAAAGCTCTGTTAGTTCATGTGTTGTTTTGGTGGGGTGTGATTGAAGAAAAAGACTTGAGGATCTCTTTTAAGGATCAGTATGCGATGCCCAATATGATTGAAAATCAACAATATGCTTTAACAAAGTTAATGGAAAGAAGGGCTCCCATGAGAGCCCTTCTTTTTGTTTTATTTTATTGATTAAGAGGCAAAACGGTGGTATAGTATTTAACAATATACATTTTTAGCATCCCTCGTATCCTACCTGTTCGAGGAGTTTGCAGAAAGGAGAAAAATTGATGAGAAACGTGACATTAACCGATATATTTCTTCATCCATATGCTCAGAAATACTTGGACCGTTCTGGCCTTGTGCATGCGATCTCAACAGCATACCATGCGTTTTCACTCGCTAAAGAGCATGGCGTCAACCCGGATCTCGCAACAAAAGCTGCACTTCTTCATGATGTCGGCCACTATACTTGGTATACAAACGGCCAATGGGATTACTCCCTTTATAAAGAAAATGACATTCATGCCATTAAAGGTGCTGAAAGAGCGCATAAATTGCTCATTGAGCTGGGAGAAGATCCAAGGAAAGCAAAAGAGATTGCGTTAGCCATTCTTTTGCACACTGATTCTTATCTGCCGGAAGGACAGCTTCAGCTTCTGCCGCTACAGCGTGTAGTTGCGCTTGCCGACGAAGCAGATGAGGAGCCTGGCGGTTTGCATCATTATCGAAAACTGGATAAAAGTACGGCACTTAACCGAATTAAAAATCTGGACCGATTGGTGGATGCTCATTATGAGACACAAAACCTAAAACACTCCGTATAGATCATATCCATACGGAGTGTTTTTATTTATATATTAATGAAAGATGAACCCGATCGCGTTTTGGCTTGCATACGTACCAATCGTACTGCCAAATCGGGTGAACGAGATCGATTTAAACGCAGAGAATGTAAACAGTTCACCAAACTCCTTAATTACTTCTTCTTTGGAAGGAAGACTATGAATAATAAAAAGCTCTTTTTCAGGATGCTTTTGCTTCCATTCCTGCAGCAATTCTTTCAGTTTCATTAATCCTTTTTTCTTCCCTCTGTACTTTCCAACCGTTTCAACGATTCCGTCCTGTACGGAAAGAAGGGGTTTTATATTCAGAAATTCAGCAATGGCTCCCTGAACAGCAGATATCCTGCCGCCCTTTTTCACATTTTCCAGCGTTTCCAATAGTACATAAGCCAAAACCGTTTCTTTTTTCTCATTGATGGATGCTTCTATTTCTTCAGCACTCTTGCCTTGCTGAACAAGTTTTTCCGCTTCTTTTAGCAATACATGAATTCCTGCAGAAGCTGTTCCTGTATCGATAATATGCACTTTATGCTGAACGGCTTCATCTAGCATTCCTTTCGCGATTCCGGCACTTTGCACAGTACCGCTCAGGTTTGATGAAAGTCCTAGATAAATCAGCTCGTTTCCTTTTTCAAGTTCAGAATGAAAAGCATTATAGAAAGCCTGTGGAGATGGCTGGCTTGTCTTAGGAAGATTCTCCTCTCTTGCCATCCGCTCGTAAAATTCATCCATACTGATATCGACCCCATCTAAAAAATGACCGTCTTTAAAAGTAATATTAAGCGGAACAATGACAAAAGGGACGGATAATGTATGATGATCTACACAGTAGTCGCTTGCACTATCCAGAATAAAAGTGATATTCATTCAATTACCTCGTTTCAAATAATCCTTATAACCCTCCTTAAACATATCATAAAACGACCTCCTGATATACAGGAGATCGCGTCATTTGTTACTGTTTATTCTCATTGTTCAATTCATTGTCATAAAGATGGCAAGCTACCCAGTGGCCTTCTCTTGCTTCCTGCCATTTAGGAACTGTACTTGCGCAAACATCCATTGCATGCGGACAGCGCGTACGGAAACGGCATCCGCTTGGCGGGCTGATTGGGCTCGGAATATCACCTTCAAGAATGATTCGCTCGCGGCTTCGTTCTACTTCAGGATCCGGAACAGGAATGGCTGAAAGAAGCGCTTGAGTATACGGATGCAGAGGCTCTTCATAAAGCTCATCACTGTCTGCAAGCTCAACTATGTTTCCAAGATACATAACACCCACGCGGTCGGAAATATGTTTAACCATGGAAAGATCATGGGCGATGAATAAATACGTTAGTCCGCGTTCTTTTTGGAGTTTCATAAGCAGGTTTACAACCTGCGCCTGAATGGATACGTCCAACGCTGAGATCGGTTCGTCAGCGATGATAAAATCAGGATCCACTGCAAGGGCACGGGCAATACCGATACGCTGACGCTGTCCGCCTGAGAATTCATGCGGGTAACGGCTGGCATGTGCACGGTTCAGCCCTACCGTTTCAAGAAGCTCGTAAACACGCTCCATACGTTCCTTATCGTTCTTTGCCAGACCGTGGATATCTATTCCCTCGGCAATAATATCTTTGATCGTCATCCTTGGATTTAAGGATGCATAGGGATCCTGAAAGATCATTTGCATCTTGCGGTTAAAGGATTTTAATTCTTTACCGGACTTTTTGCCATGAACATCAACACCTTCATAAGCGACATTTCCGTCTGTAGCATCGTATAGACGAATAATCGTTCTTCCAGTCGTAGATTTTCCGCAGCCGGATTCTCCAACAAGTCCGAGTGTTTCACCTTTATATATATCAAAGCTAACATCGTCAACTGCTTTTAACACAGCATTCTTGCCAACTCTAAAATGCTTTTTCAGGTTCTTGACTTCTAATAACTTCTCTCTTTCTACAACTGCCATTAACGGGCACCTCCTACTAATGCAGCTTCAGGCGGTTCTACCTTAGGCGCACGCTCATCCAGCAGCCAGCAAGCCGATTTATGAGTTGAAGTAACGTCTGAGGCATCCGGCATATGGTCCACACAAACCTGCATCGCATAAGGGCAGCGTGCAGCAAACGGGCAGCCTTTCGGCGGATTAAGCAAGTTTGGCGGCGTACCAGGAATCGCCAGCAATTCTTTGTCGTTCGTGTTTAACTTTGGCATGGAGGATAGTAATCCCCAAGTGTAAGGATGTTTAGGATTGTAGAACACTTCATCCGTTGTACCTGTTTCAACAATCGTTCCACCGTACATTACCGCGACCCTTTGTGAAAGATTGGCTACTACACCAAGATCATGGGTAATCAGAATAATAGCTGTTCCGGTCTTTTGCTGCAGATCTCTCATTAAATCAAGGATCTGTGCCTGAATCGTAACATCAAGTGCCGTTGTTGGCTCATCGGCGATTAATACTTTTGGGTTACACGCAAGCGCGATGGCGATGACTACACGCTGTCTCATCCCACCAGAGAATTGGTGAGGATATTCTGTAATGCGGAGTTCCGGATTTGGAATTCCTACAAGCTTTAAGAGATTGATTGCTCTTTCTTTCGCTTCGCTCTTAGACAAGTTCTGATGCTTGCGAAGACCTTCCATGATTTGCTTCCCGACTGTCATAGTCGGGTTTAGGGAAGTCATCGGATCCTGGAAAATCATAGAAATCTCAGAACCACGGATTTTCTCCATCTCGCGGTTGGAGAGCTTCACTAGATCTTTTCCTTCAAAAAAGATTTGGCCTTCCTTAATCTCACTCGTTTTTTCAGGCAATAATCGCATGATTGCTTTCGAAGTAACAGATTTACCTGATCCGGATTCTCCTACTATCGCAAGGGACTCACCCTTTTCAAGATGCAGACTTACCCCGCGAACCGCTTTTACTTCTCCTGCAAATGTATGAAAGGAGACATTAAGATTGTTAAGTTCTAATATATTCTTCATATTTTCTCCCCCTATTTACGCATCTTAGGATCCAGAGCATCACGTAATCCGTCACCCAATAGGTTAAAGCTGATCATGATCAACGAGATAATGACAGCCGGGTACATTACTAGGTGAGGATAGATCTGTAATGATTTAAATCCTTCGTTTACTAATGACCCTAGAGAAGCTGTTGGAGGAGCAAGTCCAAGTCCGATAAAGCTTAGGAATGCTTCAAAGAAAATAGCGTTAGGAATAGTAAACATGGATGTAATGATGATCGCACCCAAAATATTCGGGAACATGTGCTTTGTCAAAATACGGGAACTTGTTGCCCCCAATGATTTTGATGCCATTACAAATTCCTGGTTTTTCAATTTTAAGATCTGTCCACGTACAATACGGGCCATTGTTGTCCAGCCTGTAATAACCAATGCCATTGTGATGGATAAAATACCTGGATCAAGAATTAGAATGAAAAGGATAATGACGATTAAGTTGGGGATACCGACTACGATCTCAATAATCCTCTGCATAATATTATCCGTTCGTCCGCCAAAGAAACCTGAAATGGCTCCATAAGCTACACCAATAATCATGTCAATGGCTGCAGCTAAGAATGCGATGTAAAGAGAAATCTGTGTCCCTTTCCATATTCTTACGAACTGATCCCGGCCCAGAGCGTCCGTTCCAAACCAGTAGTAATTTTTTGTCTGGTTTTTCATTTTATACTGATCGACGCCTCGGATGTCCACACCATCAACACCAAGGAAGCTTACCTTTTCAAGTAAAGGAATACGCGGCGGCAAATTGGTTCTGCTTGTGTCTTGATCATCAAAGCCGTTATGACTCATAACTGGACCTAAAAAGGCAAAAAGGAGAATAGCTACGATGATGATAAGCCCAGCAACAGCTCCCTTGTTTTCAAACAAACGTCTTCTGGCATCCTGCCAAAAGGAAGTGCTCTCTTTCGTTATTTTTTCAGAAGCTTCCGCAGAGATCACCGCAGGCTGGAACAAATCATTGTTAAGTTGTTTTTCACGCATGCTCATTATTCCTTGCCTCCTGCAACCCTGATTCTCGGGTCAATAATTCCGTACAAAATGTCAACAATTAAAATGACTACAATGAAACATACACTATAAAAAATGGTAGTTGCCATAATTACCGGATAATCATTAAGTGTGATCGAACCTACGAATTGGTATCCCAGGCCAGGCACTGCAAAAATTCGTTCGATGATCAGCGTACCTGTGATCAGGTTGATGGCAAGAGGCCCTAAAATAGTTACTACCGGAATCATTGCATTTCTAATCGTGTGTTTCCAAATAACAACAATATTTTTTAAACCTTTGGATTTAGCAGTTGTAATATAATCTTGTCCCAACACTTCTAGCATTTCCGTTCTCATGAACCTCGCAACTGTTGCTATTACAAAAACCGATAACGAAAGTGCTGGCAGAACATGATATTTCGGACCATCCCAAAGGGCTACGGGCAGCCAATCTAGCTTAACTCCCACGTAATATTGAAGAACACCGGCAAATACAAATGAAGGAATGGATATCCCTAATACAGCAAATAGTGAAGAAACGTAATCAATCGCCGAATTTTGCTTTAATGCAGCGGCAATTCCTAGGATCAATCCGATAATCGTTCCAAAAATAGTTGCTTCAACACCCAGAACAGCAGAAGGCCCAATTCTCTCTGTAATCATAGTGGATACAGGCCGGTTGTCATACTGGAAGGAAACACCCGCGTCCCCTTTTACGAGATTGCTCATATAGTTAAAGTACTGTACAGGAATCGGATCATTCAGCCCGTATTTTTCATTCAAGATAACTTTTTGCTCTGCTGTCAATTTTTCCTCGTTGTTAAACGGAGAACCTGGCAGCAGCTTCATTAAGAAAAACGTAAATGAAGAAATAATAAATAGTGTGATCAACATGTAAACCATGCGTTTGAGTACAAAACGAACCACTATTGCACCTCCTAATAATAAACCCCAGCTATATACCTATATATCTATAATAGTTGAGATTACAATATCCTACAATAGTTTTATTTGAAAGTTCGACAAATTTCAACTAGTGAGAATTTTGCAGTTAAAAGGAGAGTATATGGCTTACTGACATATACTCTCCGCGTATAGCTATTTAACCATTTAATATTATTTTTTACTTAACATCCCAGTTTTTATAGCTGAAATCTCCGCCAAATGAGTGGTTTACTACGTTTTTAAGGTTTGGCTTAGTGATGTAAGCAAGACCACGTTGGTACATTGGGCTGATTGCAGCATCATCCTGAATCAAGATTTTCTCAGCGTCTTGCATCATAGCCCAACGCTTTTTAAGGTCTGTTTCAGATGAAGCTTTTTTGATTAGTTCGTCATAATTTTTGTTTGAGTAATTCATTTCGTTATGAGGACTTCCAGTTACGAACATATCTACGAATGTCATTGGATCTGGATAGTCAGGTCCCCAACCAGCATAGGAGATATCGTAATCAAGTTTCTCTTCAAGCTTAAGTTTTTGTTTAAATGGTTGTGGCTTAATTTTTAGAGATAGACCAGGAAGGTTTTTCTCAAGTTGGTTTTTGATGAACTGCGCATCTTTTTGTGCAGTATCGCTGTCATAGTTAAGTAGAGTAAGCTCTACTTTCTTTGTTCCAAGCTCTTTCAAGCCTTTTTCCCAAAGTTCTTTTGCCTTTTTAGCATCGCCTTTATTAAGGTCACCATACTTCTCACGGAAGTCAGATCCATCTGGACCGTTAACGAACTTAGAAGGAACTAGGAAGTAAGCAGGAACAGATCCGTTGTTTAAAAGAACGTCAGTAAGCTGTTTTTTGTCCCAGCCCATATCTAGTGCGTGACGGATGTTTTCATTAGCCAACGCTTTGTTCTTTTGGTTCATACGCAAGAAGAATAATGTTGATTCAGGAACAGTACTGAAAATATCTTTCTTGTCTTTGTATTGATCCACGTACTCAGCAGAAATGGTAGTACGGTCTGCTTTTCCAGTTTCAAACAGGTTAATGCGAGTTGCTTCTTCTTTAACTACGTTTACGTTGATTGTGTCAACTTTAACGTTGTTCTTGTCCCAATATTTAGGGTTCTTTTTCAACTGCCAGCCTTTTTCATGCTCCCATTTAGAAAGAGTGTAAGGGCCGTTATAAAGCGCTTTGTCTGCTTCAAGAGCAAACTCTTTGCCTTGTTTTTTAACGAAAGCTTCATTTTGCGGATAGAAAGTAGGGAATGAAAGAACCGCTTTAGTGTAAGGTTTTGATGCAGGGTCAACTGCGAATTTAACTTCTAGCGTGTGATCGTCAATTGCTTTAACGCCAAGCTGATCCGTTTTGTTGTACATTTTGTCTTCAGGGTTAAGTATTTTATCTGCATTCAGGATGCCTGCTACTTGATAAATGAAAGAGTATTGAGTAGCTGTTTCTTTCGCTACAGCTTTTCTCCAAGCAAATACATAATCATTTGCCGTTACTTTTTCACCGTTGCTCCAAACAGCGTCATCACGAAGTTTGAATACCCATGTTTTACCGCCGTCTTTTTCTTGCGGCTCTTCAGCAGCACCAGAAAGGACTGGCTGATCTTTGTCATCTAAAGTGTAAAGACCTTCGTAAACGTTGTTTGCAACGTTTAGAGATACAGAGTCATCCGCCATGATGTTATCAAGGTACGGAATTTCTGATGAGTCTAACAGGTTAAGCACCTTTTCTTTAGATGAACTACCATTACCTTCAGATGCATTGCCATTTGCTTTGTCATCTTTACCGCTCTTTCCGCTACACGCAGAAAGAAAGACGCTCAATACGAGCACGATCGTTAGAAGTAACGACCATTTTGACTTCTTCATGAATTGACCTCCCCTTTTTCTGTTTACCTAATTAGTGGACCAAAGCTTCGTGAATTATCAGACATTTTGCCCACAACCGTATTATACAAGTTTTCTAACTATTATGCATATACTTTTTTTTACGACTTTTACAAAAAGCCCATAATATTTACGTTTTATTAACAAAAAATAGGAATAAAGACCTATTATTGTCCGTCGTTTTCTTTCTGTTTTTAAGACAGTAATTTCCAGAATGTTTGGTGATATATCCTCCTTTATTACCCCATATTTTTTTCGCCCTCCCGCTGTTTTGAATCAAAAAGCTCACTTCAAGAAGATCGACAGGGGGATTTACTAGGTAAAAAGTATTACTTCATTCGTGAATTTTCATGTTAAAATGTATAAAACAAACTTGAATTTTTCAGATAGGAGAAATTTGATGTCACGCTTGACTTCCTCATTGTTATTAACCGCGGGATCCATAATACTTTCGCTCATTATAGAGCTTGTCTCTGAAAAAAAGATCCACCTCATTCATTTAGTGAACAGCCTTTTCATGGTTTCCCTCGCCCTCCTTTTAATTGGCTTAACCCTTTTTGTCATCAGGGGAGGATTATTCGATCTGTTTTCCAGGACACTGAAAAAAGTTATGAAGAGTTTCTCTAAGTCTGCAGAGTATGCAAGCAGCCATGAAACCGAATCGAACTTCTATCTTTCAGAAAGAGTATCAGGAGAATTTGTTTTTCCGCTCCTCTCTTCGGGTCTTTTTCTGTTTGTGGTCTCTAGCCTGGTTGCAATTCTGTCTTAAATTTACTATACTTATTTTAATTGAATGATCTTGGCGATGATAAAGAAAAGTACATGTTTTTGAAGCTCTCAGAGAGCCTGTGTGTGGTGTAAACAGGCAGTGAATAAGCATGGAATGGGCTTTTGAGCTCCTGTCTGAACTTACAGTAGGAACAGGCGTGTTTGTCCGCACGATAGAATGGTCACCGTATGACAGTACGGCTTTGAGAGATTCTTTATGAATAAGTAAGGGTGGCACCGCGGTCCATTCGTCCCTTTTAATGGGATGGATGGGCCTTTTTGTATTGATTTTGAAGTAAAAGGAGAAGGATATTTTATGGCAACTATATTTTCAGGCATACAGCCAAGCGGTACGATCACACTTGGCAACTATTTAGGAGCACTGCAGCACTTTGTAAACTATCAGGAAGATAACCACTGTTACTTCTGTGTGGTAAACCAGCATGCAATTACAGTTCCGCAAGACCCGGTCCAGCTGAAAAAGAACAGCCGCAGCCTTGCCGCCTTATACCTGGCTGTTGGAATTGACCCGGAGAAGTCTACACTATTCATTCAGTCTGAGGTTCCTGCTCATACGAAGATGGGATGGATATTACAGTGTATCGCTTATATTGGAGAACTTGAACGTATGACTCAATTTAAAGACAAATCCAAAGGAAAAGATGCTGTTTCTGCAGGGTTGCTGACATACCCGCCGCTGATGGCTGCTGATATCCTGCTGTATGGAACTGAACTAGTTCCTGTTGGGGATGATCAGAAACAGCACATTGAGCTTACAAGAGATCTTGCAGAACGTTTTAATAAAAAGTACCGTGAGATCTTTACGATTCCTGAGCCTCGAATTCCCAAAGTCGGTGCGAGAATCATGTCCCTCGTTGATCCGGTTAAAAAAATGAGCAAATCAGACCCGAACGTGAATGCCTTCATCTCTATTTTAGATAATGAAGCGGTCATCACAAAAAAGATCAAGCGTGCGACAACTGATTCAGAAGGTATCGTTAGGTTTGATAAAGAGAATAAGCCAGGAATCTCAAATCTCTTGACAATCTACTCTCTTTGTTCCGGAGAGTCCATTTCCGAGTTGGAGACCAAATATGAAGGAAAAGGTTACGGAGATTTTAAAGAAGGCACAGCTAAAGCGATCATTGAACGTTTACAACCGATTCAAGACCGGTATTTCAGCCTCATCGAATCTGATGAACTTGATCAAATCCTTGACCAAGGGGCAGAAAAAGCCAACCGGGCAGCAAACAAAATGCTGAATAAAGCAGAGCGTGCAATGGGCTTGGCCAGAAAACGAGTGTAAAACCCGGAACACGTGAAGAAACCTCCACTTTAAGTGGGGGTTTCTATGTGTTTATTGAAGTTTGAATCTCGCGGAAAAGCAGTTGTTAATTTAGGGATTTAATCGGATCTTGATTTAATTGAGCGTTACTCGAAATGAGTATTCACATAACCCCACCCCTGGCTTCAATCCTGAAGATCATAATAAAGGAGACTCACACAATGAGTCTCCTTTATTGCTTCATGGTCAGTTTACGTGTGTCCCGTTCTCAAGTTCCCATATCTTTTCAAAGTAAGGCTGCCCTTTTACTAATCGTTCACAGATTGCATAATGCTGGTCGCTCCAGCCGTCTTTAATTTCAGAATAAAGTGCTGCCCATGCTTCTTCAAATTCCATTCGCTGAATGGCCATGTAATTCTCAGGCATCCACTCCGTATACCAATAACGCACTTCCGCAACATTTTTAGTTGTATGAAGCTGATCCAGCACCATGAACAAGAGCTGCTTTAACTGTCTTTCTTTTCTTGTGAGCCCTCTCATGATAATCGGTTCCGGTGATAGGATATGATGCTCTTTTTCTTTGATTTCTGGTTTGAACGTGTAAGTTGCGGTCTCCATTTGTTCCGCCATTTCATAGACGAGCTGTTCCTGTCTCGGAATCAGTCTGCTCTTTCGTATCGGGATACGATAGCCCATCGTGTCAATCACCATCGTTTTCTTCTCATCCGTTATGATAAAACAATGATCAAGCTGCACTCTCTGGTTGTTTTTTCTTACGTATGCTTTTTGGTGTACTTCCTCTAAAAGGGAATCTGGAAGATCGCTAAGTTCATTTTCAATATAATGAAAGAGTGAAGAATCCATTTTCACGATTGGAACTTGATCGAGCAATTCAATAAAGTCATCCTTTCTCCACTCATGGAACTCACAAACGTTATAGCCATTTTCTTCACCTTCGAACCAATTCACCCAAACATCTCGTAAATATAACATCTGCAACCCCTCGCTTAACCGTTTTGTTAAAAACAGTATAGTCAGAGGTTGTCCAATTTATTCTATGGCATGGGAAGAAAAATCCCGAAAGGAACACAAAACCCTGGTTAATAGAATCAACCAGGGTTTTGTATTACAAACAAATATCTTGGTTGAAAAAATCAACCATCATTTTGTACACAAACAAAAATCTTGGTTGAAAAAATCAACCAAGATTTTGTACTACTCACTGTATTTTTTAAAGATAAGTGTTGCGTTATGGCCGCCGAAGCCTAAAGAGTTGCTGAGCACAGCGTTAACTTCTGCTTTTCTTGCTTCATTCGGCACGTAATCCAGATCACACTCCGGATCCGCTGTTTCATAGTTAATGGTAGGGGGAATGATACTGTTTTGAATGGATTTTACTGAGAAAATCGCTTCAATTCCACCTGCCGCGCCTAAAAGATGCCCTGTCATTGATTTTGTTGAACTGACAGCCACTTTATAAGCATGCTCTCCAAATACTTCTTTGATCGCCATCGTTTCAAACTTATCATTATAATCTGTGCTTGTTCCATGAGCATTGATGTAATCAATTTCTTCTAATGCAAGACCGCTGTCTTCAACAGCTTGTGTCATGGCTCTGACTCCGCCTTCTCCTCCTGGAGCCGGGGCTGTAATGTGATGGGCATCACCGGTGCCTGCATAGCCTACGATTTCTGCGTAAATTTTCGCTCCGCGTTTTTTGGCAAACTCAAGATCTTCAAGGACAAGAATACCTGCACCTTCACCAATGACGAAACCGCTGCGGTTCGCATCAAATGGACGGCTGGCTGTTGCAGGATCCTCATTGTAGGAGAGTGCTCCAGCTTGGCAAAAACCAGCCAATGCCATATCTGTGATCGGTGCCTCAGTTCCTCCGCAGATCATCGCATCCGCATCTCCGCGCTGAATCACTTTAAACGCGTCACCAATGGAGTTTGCACCTGATGCACAAGCCGTTACCGTACAGGAGTTCATACCTTTTGCTCCAAGAATAATGGAAACCTGTCCTGCTGCCATATCCGGAATCATCATCGGTACAAAGAAAGGGCTGACCCTTCTGTAGCCTTTTTTCTCAAAAACACGGAATTGTTCTTCATGCGTATCCATTCCGCCGATTCCAGAACCGATCCACACCCCTACACGCGGTGCGATCTCATCTGTAATGTCAAGCTCTGCATCTTCCACTGCCATTTTAGAGGCAGCTACTGCAAATTGAGTAAAGCGGTCCATTTTTCTTGCTTCTTTGCGGTCCATGAATTCCTGGGGATCAAATTCTGTAGCTTCTGCAGCTACTTTTACCGGGAATTTATCCCGGTCCCTGCGAGTTAGCGGGCCAACACCAGATTCACCTGCAACGATTCGGTTCCATGTTTCTTCTACACTATTTCCAAGGGGAGAAACGGCTCCCATTCCTGTAATTACTACGCGTCTTTTCATTTTTAATTCAACTCTCCTTTGAAGAATAGTTAGCTATTATCTTCCCCACCGAAGTGCAACTGCACCCCATGTAAGGCCGCCTCCAAATCCAACGAGTACTAGCAGATCATCATCTTTTATTTTACCATTTTTTAAGGCATCAGAAATAGCCATAGGAATAGAAGCTGATGAAGTATTTCCATATTTATTTACGGTTACTGCCATTTTTTCTTTCGGTAGATCAAGCCGCTGCCGAGCTGCTTCCATGATCCGGATGTTGGCTTGATGCGGAATAAGGTAATCTACATCATCCTTAGTCAATCCAGCTTTTTCAACAACGTTCATGGATGATTCACCCATTTGGCGGACAGCAAATTTAAACACTTCCCGGCCGTTCATATAAAGATATTTGTCCTGATAAAGGTGTTTCGCTCCTCTGCCGTCTGAACCCAGTTCAAAGGAAAGGATCCCTCTGCCTTCAGAAACTGTCGACATTACAGCAGCACCTGCTCCGTCACCAAACAGCACTGCTGTATTTCTGTCATTCCAGTCTGTAATTCTGGACAATTTTTCAGCTCCGACTACCAAAACATTTTTGTAGGTTCCCGATTCAATGAATTGTTTAGCGATCACCATTCCATACATGAACCCAGAGCAGGCTGCACTTATATCCATAGCAACAGCATTAACCGCTCCCAGCCTATCCTGGATCATACAAGCAACGGAAGGAAAAGGCCTGTCAGGAGTGACGGTAGCCACAACAATCAGATCAATGTCCTCTGCATTCATATCAGCGTTTTTAAGCGCCTCTCGTGCAGCATTTTCAGACATGTGTGATGTATTGATATCGTCAGATGCTATTCTGCGTTCTTCAATTCCTGTTCGAGTACGAATCCATTCATCACTTGTATCTACCATTTTTTCCAAATCGAAATTTGTTAACACTTTCTCAGGGACATAAGCACCTAAACCCAGTATTCCAGCATTCATGTCATTACCCCTTTGGTTTATTTTTTATATTTTGTTCGCCAGCTAACTTAGTATCAATTTTTAAGACCTGGTACTAATGTAAGATATTTTTTGTTTTTTGTCCAGTACCGAGATTTCCGGTACAAGATACCAACTTCAAATCAGGGCATATCCTAGAGAGAGATGTAATCAGTCTGAAAATAAGGAGTGGTACATTTGAATTCGCCTCGCTATGGGCCTCCTTCACCAAGGCATCCAAGGCCGCTGATGCATGCAAGAAGCCCATTTCCTCCACCGCGGCAAACAAGAGAACAGCTTCCAAGTGAGCCGCCCTTTATACCTATGGCTTACCGCCAGCCCTTTCAGCGACCCAATCCCTTATTAAGTGCATTCCGGACGAACGATGGGGCGTTTGATTATAACAAGCTGATGGCTGTTATTGATCAGACCGTTAAAGTAGCACAGCAGGTCTCACCACTCTTTAATGCCTTTAGGAAAAAATAAAAGAGCCAACACAGAGTTGGCTCCTTTTTCCGTTTTCTTAATCCTGTTTTCCGAGCTCATAAGCATCGTTCATTACTTTAAGCAGAAGATTCAACATAGGCTGGATATCCTCCATGGATAATTCCATTCCTTTTTTTTCCAAAAACTCTTTTCCTTCTGGCAGATGCTTCATGGCAATTTGCATGAATTTCATATTGAGTTCTTGATTCATTGTTCTTCCTCCAATACATGTTCTTTCATTACTTTTCCGTTGGGGAGCTTTCCGGATTTTTTGTATTCGTCAATTTCTTGCTTTATCTTCTTTTCAAAAGAAGCAGGCACTTGCGGGCTGAACCTGCCCAGAGAAATGGCTTTCTCCTTAAATCCATATTGCAGATTCCCGGATTTCAGATCGCCTTCATTAAACTTGTCAGCGACAAATCCATACACATATTCAACATTTTGCACCGTACTAGTCAGTACTGTAGCGCGGCCGAGATCCGATTGGTCAGATACATAGCCTACCGCGTAGAGTGCTTTCTTTTTCACTTCTTCAATAACAGGGATGGTAAATCCGTCACCTGCAGGATAGAAGACATCTGCCCCGGAAGCTTCCATCTTACGGAATGCGCTGATGGCCTTCTGTTCATCGCTCCAGCTGTGTACCACATTCTTATCCACTTTAATTTTGGGCTTTTGGTAACGAGCACCTTCTATAAAGCCATCTATTTCAGGCTGCCAATCCTGGGCGGCAATTACTCCAAGATGGTTGGTGCGGCTCATTTTGGCTGCTGCCATTCCAGCGAAAAAACCCATTCCATATGAATTAAAATGAATGCTCGTTACATTTTTGCCATGTACTTTTCCATTAAAGCTCACAAAGTGCATCTTGGGAAAATCACTGCTGATCTGATCAAAGATATCAGCATAAATCTTACCATGGCCAAAAACGAGGTTAACCTTTTTCTTCTGAAACTCTTTTACTGCTTTAAGCACCTGGCTTTTTGTTTCTATTTTTTCTTTATAAAAAACTTCATTCCCATATGTATCCTGAATCTTTAAAAGCCCTTTATACCCCTTGTCACCCCAGCCCTGATCATTGATTGTATCCTGAATCAGGAGCCCGGTGTTTTGAAGGTTCTGTGAAGATTTTTCCTGGCATCCTGTGAGACCTAACAGTATACAAGCTGCCAGGAGCAATGTTTTAATCTGCATTTTGGATGTTCACTCCCATTTCCTCGCTTGCCGGATATCCCCTTTAATAGTATAAAGAATAATGGGAAAAGCGCAAGCGCCCTGATAAGGTCCGACAAGCGCTGGAGCTCTTACACAGCAACACGCTTTTTGTGTTGAGGTGTAAGAGTGAAGCGACCTCGAGGACCTAGGCGCTGAAGCTGGACAATAAAAAAAGGGAAAACATATTTTCCCTTTTTATGCCTTAAACCTATTTTTGAGCCTTTCCTTGCTATGCTGAATCTGCTTTTTCAAACCTTCTTCGATTTTAACATCTGAGCGGAATCCAAGTTCTTTAGCTGCCTTTTCTCCTACAACCACCATGTTTCGCTTTTCTTTTGGAATTTCATCTTCTTTAATAGATAGGAGTTTTAATCCTTTGCGCCATTCTCCGCTTGTTCCGCTGACTATATTATATATCGCATTTCTGCTTTCGTTTTCTGCAGCCATACATAAGGCTCTGACGGCATCTTCAACGTAGATCGCATCCTCTGTGACAGAATCTTTTTTTACCGTCATAACATCACGTTCTCCTTCGTCTGCGCTGATGATCTGCTGAAAAGTCATCCCCTCAGGCTGCCAAGGGCCATATACTGTTGGGAATCTTAGAATGACGTATGAAAAATGCTTTTTTGCAGCAGCCATCCGAATATAATTCTCTTCTGTGAGTTTAATCAATCCGTACAATGTCTCCGGATTCGCTGCAGAGTTCTCTGTAACTTCACCTGTTTTTTTTCCATACACATCATAAGAAGAGGAAAAGATGAATTTCGTTTTTCGGCTGTCTATTGTTTCAGCTAACAGCCGCATACAATGAATATGGTCCTTTACTCTATCTTCAATATCACTCCATTGTTCATTTGGCTGAATCCCACAGGCAAGATGGAAAACCACATCGACCTTTTGCATAATCTTCATCAGGTCCGCCTGTTCGATTCGTTGATTAATGAGTTCAAAGTTTGCGTTTCTTCCAATATAATCTAATTTTTCGGTTGATTGGGAGCCATCGATTCCTATGACCTCCACATCATCCTCTAAAAGTTTGGTACATAAGTGGGAGCCAATAAAACCTGCTGCTCCTGTAACGAGTGCTCGTTTCATGAACAATCCTCCGTTCTTTAGCCTTCTCTATATCGTATTTTTCAACTTAAGGAGTATGCATCTTAAGAAAAGCACATAAAAAAACCTGCAACAATAAAGTCACAGGATGGTCTCAAAGCGGCTGTAAAAATAAGGGATGGAAGTATACCGTTCTGCACTTTTACCCGGCATCTGTATGGTCAGCGAAACAGAGAAACCTTTTTCAAGGCAAGAGGATTCAAAGGGCCGGCTATGCACTTTGAAAGGATAAACCGAACCTGCCGCATCATGAAAAATTTTAATCGGTACATTGCTTTTCAGGTTGAACCGAGAAATTTCTTTGTCTAGAAATCCATCGATCTGTTCGTTTTTTATTCCGTAAGCCTGGCTGATTTCTTTGCGGATTCGCTTTAAAAATAATTTGTTTTGCTTTTCCTGCTGAAAATGCCCCTTAAGATCCAGGCAGGGGTTGATAAAAATGGCAGACCGGATGTATCCTTCCATATCATTGATAAAATCGAGTGCGGTTAGAGCACCCATTCCTTCTGCCAGGATATGAATCTTCGGATTTAGAATTTCATATTTCAGAACATATCGGTAAACTCTTCTCGCAAGATTTACAGCCTCTGGGTTCCCCCAGTTGCGTCCGTATAGATGAGAGTAAAAAACGGTGTATCCCATTTCCATCAGAGTACGGATGAGCATGAACCGGTCAGTGTTCTGTTTCCATAAACTTGTATGATTATCAACAAAATGATTGCAGTCTCCAAATACCATGACAGCAAAACCGTTTGGCTGTTCAGGAAGATGTATTGTATTCCATTGTCCATCTAAGCTGAATGATCTCTCTTCGATACTCACTTTTCTCCCCTCATCCAAAGTTTTCTTACTTATTCTATGTCCGTTCTGTGAAATGGAGAAGGGATATGCCTATTCCTGGCTGATTTCCTAAAACATTTAAAGACAAAACATTGATTTTTTGTTACTATATCAGGAGAAGAATTCGTTTATATAAAGCTGAGGTGAACTAAATGCGCTATTTCTGGACGTTAATCTGGTCATTACTTTTAAGCAACATGGCATTTTATGTACTGGCTTCCATGCAGGGCGGAGCATACGACTTCGCAAAAGCTACAACATTTGGCGTGATCTTTGCCGTATTTATCATGATCATCGGTGCTGTACTTCCAAATGAAGCAGAAACTGCAGAATAACCAAAATAGCAGCCCATCACATCCGTGAAGGGCTTTTTTTCATAATAAGGACGTATCTGGAGGTTATCGAATGAAAGAATCCATTACCGCTTTCCTGGATGACAATTTTGACTTATTTAAAGAAGTTGCCCGCTATATTTGGGAGCATCCCGAGCTTGGCTATAATGAATATCAGTCATCCAATAAACTCATCGGCACATTAAGATCATTTGGCTTTGAGGTTGAACAGAATATCGAGGGAATGGAAACGGCATTTATTGCTGTTTATGACAGCGGGCAATCCGGACCTTCCATCAGCTTTCTTGCAGAATATGATGCACTTCCGGAAATTGACCACGCTTGCGGCCATAATTTGATTGGTACGATGAGTACGGCTGCCGGAATTGCACTTAGCCGAGTGCTCGCCGAGACCGGAGGAAAAGTACTTGTATATGGAACGCCTGCAGAAGAAACTGGAGGAGCCAAGGTTCACCTTACCGATAAAGGATACTTTGACCGTGCAGATGCTGCTCTCATGTGCCATCCATACAAAGCCTTTGAACGAAGCGGATCGAGTATGGCGATGGAAGCTCTGCAATTTGACTTTAAGGGCAAATCCGCGCATGCTGCTGCTTCACCTCATGAAGGAATCAATGCTCTGGATGCTGTCATTTCATTGTTTAACAATGTGAATGCTCTCCGACAGCAGGTCACCCCAGATGTCCGCATCCATGGAGTAATCACGCAGGGCGGTACCGTACCCAATGTAATTCCGGATCGAACACAAGCTAAATTCTATGTGCGTGCGTCCACTGTTGAACAATTGCCAGACCTGGTGAGAAGAGTAAAAGACTGTGCTGCAGGAGCAGCTATGAGTTCGGGCTGTGAATGGGAAGCCTCACATTATGAACTCGGCTACGCCAACCTGTTTACGAATGAATCCATGTCAGATGCGTTTACAAAAAATCTCGTTTCACTCGGCATTCCGCTCGAAGAAATTGAAACAGGGAATGACCATGGATCACTCGATTTAGGTAATGTGAGCCAGGTTATACCAGCGATCCACCCGTATATTAAGATTACGGATGCCTTTCATAATCTCCATACGAGAGAATTTTGCACTGCAGCCAATTCAGAAAAGGGCTATGATGGAATGCTCATCGGTGCAAAATCACTTGCACTAACCGGCTATGACCTCCTGACGAATCCACAGCTTCTAAAGACTGTCAAAGAAGAATTCAAAAACCGCGAAAAAAGGACCTGATCCCAGGTCCTTTTTTCTTTTACGCGCCAATTCGTTAACATTACGCGCTAATCTGGTTGATTTACGCGCCATTCTCAGCATTTTACTCGCCGATGCCGGCAATTTACGCGCCAATCTATATTTTCAGCAGAATCAAGGCTTTCTTTTATAGGTCCAAACACGGTTATGATTTGAATTTTTCGGAAATGGATCCCCCGTACTAAGCTGGACCTCTTGCGGATCGTTGACCATGCTTCCGGTTTCGCCGATTTCTACATAGATGCCATTGTTTGGAGCCTTTTGCCCATGTTTAAATTGATGATTCTGACCCAATGTTTCCACACTCCTTTTTACATTTTCGTTGTTTACTATTCCCAAAAACACACAAAAAAACCAACCAATACTGGCTGGCTCGGAAATTAGTAATAAGGAACAGGCATGACGTTCGCCAGGTTGGATACCGGGATGATAAACCGTTCAATTTCATAGCTTCTTACAGGCTGTGAAAACCCGTAATATGGATAATCGTATTCGGTTTCGTTGTTCTCTCTTTCACTGTCCTGCCCCTCATCAATAATGGGAGAAGCAAAATAAATATTCTGTCCGTCCATGAATTCAATAAATCCATCGTATACATTGCCATCGAGCATGGTTACCGAAACAAATCGCTGAATGTTCTTCCGGCACAGCTTCTGCATCTTTTTGGCCATTTGAGGATTGGGCGGGAAGCCTTGCTGCTGATAGCCCGGCTGCGGTTGCTGGTAGCCTTGCGGCTGGAAACCTTGCTGTTGAGCATAATAAGGATTCTGGTTATTAAACATGGGGCACCTCCTTACTAACACATGTTATTCACCCAGCCCCAATGTGTTCATCCCTTTACATGACAGATGCAAGCAGTGCTTTTTGAACATGCAGACGGTTTTCTGCTTCCTCAAAGACAACGGAATGGGGCCCATCTATTATTTCACCTGTCACTTCTTCCCCTCGGTGTGCAGGCAGGCAATGCATGAAAATATAATCCGGATTTGCGCCTGCTAAAGATTCGCTGTTTACTTGATAATCTTTGAAGGCTTCGTGACGCTCATTGGTTTCGTCTTCCCAGCCCATGCTTGCCCATACATCGGTATACACGATATCGGCATGTTGTATGCCTTCTTTTAAATCATTGGTCACAAGAATCTTCGAACCCGATTCTTTTGCAATTTCCTGCGCTTTACTTACAATCTCCGCTTTCGGCTTATAATTCTTCGGAGTCACAATGGTACAGTCCAGTCCCACTTTAGCCGAGCCGATCATTAAGGAATGGGCCATGTTGTTTCCGTCCCCAATATACGTTAATTTTTTTCCTGCAAAAGCGGATTTATATTCAAGAATGGTCATGAGATCAGCAAGTACTTGGCATGGATGATAATCATCGGTCAATCCGTTGATTACAGGAATATCTGCATGCAGAGCAAGTTCTTCAACAATCTCATGGTTAAATGTTCTGATCATAATTCCATCAAGATACCTTGACAGCACTTTAGCGGTGTCGGCGATCGATTCTCCTCTTCCCATTTGAATGTCACGGGAACTTAGGTGCAGAGCATGCCCACCCAACTGAAGCATGCCGACTTCAAACGAGACTCTGGTTCTGGTCGATGATTTTTCAAAGATCATTCCTAGGGTTTTTCCTGCCAGCAGGTGTTTTAGCTGGTTTTCTTTTTTCAGCTGAAGGGCATAGTGAAGGATTTGTTGTATTTCATCCGCCTTCCAGTCCGCCAGGGTTAACAGGTCCTTGCCTTTGAGTGACGTTTCCGCAATGGATGCCATCGGATTCATAGTTTAACTCCCTTTCTTTCTTGTTTTTCTTTTATATGAACAAAATTCTCGATTGGGAGATTTAGCCCATGCTGATAGAACGCGCATGTTTCCCATTGTGTAAAGATATAATTGCCCGCCAGGCTGGCTTCCATTAATCTTTCATGCGATTGTTCATCACTGCCCGTTGAAAAATAAATGCCCGTCTGCCTCGATTGGTTCCACTCTGAAAAAGACAGCTGTGAAGGAAAGAACACCTCCATGCCTTTCTCTTTCCAATTTTGAAGAAGTTGAGTTTCTTCTATAGAAAGCAGTTCTTCCTCCATGTCTGCAAAAAGGCTGGCTGGCATCGAAGCATCTCCTGTTCGCGCAGCTGGATTGCATCCTGTAAAGATTTTTTGTACGGCTTCCCCTACAGAATCTCCAATTCCCAGCACCTCTCCGGTTGAACGCATGATTGGTGCGGTTTTTGGCGAGAGTCCTGGAAGCTTAACATTGGAGAATACCGGTGCTTTTACAGCAAAATAATCGCTTTCATTTAGTCCGGCTTCTATTCCGATTTCAGGCAATGTTTTACCAATCATGACTTGTACTGATGCCTGTATAATGTTCACACCTGATATTTTATTAAATATTGGTGCAGTCCTCGATGCGCGAGGGTTGATCTCAAGGACATATACCTGGTTTCCATCGATGACGAACTGGATATTGAATATTCCTTTGAATGGCATAGAACATGCTATAATTTGGGTGTATGTGACGATATGTTCTATCGTGCTTTTTTGCAGGCTGACTGGAGGTGTGATAGCTGTGCTGTCTCCAGAATGGATGCCAGCTGGCTCGATATGTTCGAAAATCCCAGGAATAAATACCTTTTCTCCGTCCGTCAAGACATCCACTTCCGCCTCTTTTCCGGCAATATAACGGTCGACTAGGACGGGAAACTCGATGGCCTGTGTGTTCATATAATTCTTCAGTTCCTCATCACAGTGAACAATCATCATTCCTTTCCCACCGATTACGTAGGAAGGGCGAAGCAAGACCGGGTAGCCGATCTTCTGTGCGGATGTCAGCACTTCTTGCTGATCATACGCTGTTTCCCCTGGCACATGAGGGATGCCGCATTTTTTCAGAAAGTGATAAAACCGATCCCTGTTCTCCATTTCATCGATCAGATCCGCATTTGAACCAAGGACTTGGATACCCGCTTCTTCCAGCTGATTTGCTACATTAATAGCTGTCTGTCCCCCAAACTGAAGGATCGCTTTTTCGGCTCCTTCAAACTCCAGTACGTTCATAATGTCCTCAAATGAAAGAGGTTCAAAATAAAGCGTATCCGCCACTTCAAAATCAGTACTTACAGTCTCCGGATTATTATTGATCAGAATGGTCTCATAGCCTTCCTTCTGCAAAGCAAGCACGCCATGAACACAGCAATAATCAAACTCTACCCCTTGGCCGATCCGTATCGGTCCAGATCCGATGATTGCAATTTTTTCTTTCTTTCCCGGAAGTTTGTCGCTTTTCCCTTTCCAGCTTGAGTAATAATAAGCCGTATCAGCAGTAAATTCTGCCGCACATGTGTCGACCATTTTATATGAAGGAACGATTCCTGATTGAATCCTTTTTTGTCTTACTTCATTTTCAGTCACGTTCCAGGCCGCTGCGATCGTCTGGTCAGAGAATCCCGCAGCTTTCCATTCAGAAAGCTGGTTTACTTCCAGGTCTTTCATTGAACTGCTCTTTATCTGCTGATCGAGGTCTGCCAGTTTTTTAAATGAAGCAAGAAAAAATGAATTGATTTTCGTCCATTCATGAATCTCTTCAACCGAAGTTCCCCTGCTGAGCAATTCGGTGATCGCAAAGAACCGGCGGTCGTCCGCTTCTAATAAAAGATTTTTCAGCTTCCCGCTCCCCCATGTCTTAAGCTCCTGCAAAAAAATACTTTCCGTCTCCAGTTCCAACGAGCGTACAGCTTTTTGCAATGCCGCTTCCAGGTTCCTCTCGATGGCCATCACTTCTCCGGTGGCCTTCATTTGCGTTCCGAGTTTTCTTTCTGCTTCCGGAAATTTGTCAAACGGCCAGCGCGGCATTTTAACCGTAATATAGTCCAAAGCAGGTTCAAAGCTGGCAAACGTTGAACCAGTAACTGGATTTTTCAGCTCATGAAGCTGATAACCAATGCTTAACTTGGCTGCTATTTTTGCGATTGGATATCCTGTTGCTTTTGAAGCCAGGGCAGATGATCGGCTTAAACGAGGGTTCACCTCAATCAGATAATAGGCTTTGCTTTCTGGATCAAGAGCGAACTGGATATTGCAGCCGCCGATAATACCAAGTGCCCTGATGATTTTTATGGCTGACGAACGCAGCATGTGGTATTCCTGGTCTGTCATTGTTTGGCTTGGTGCGACAACCATCGAATCGCCGGTATGTATGCCTACCGGATCAATATTTTCCATATTGCATATCGTGATACACGTATCATTGCAGTCGCGTACCACCTCATATTCAATTTCCTTAAATCCGGCAATGCTTTTCTCGATCAGACATTGGCCGATCGGACTTGCTGATAGACCTTTTTTAACGATGACATTCAGTTCGTGCTCTGTATGCGCAGTACCGCCCCCGAAGCCTCCCAGCGTGTATGCTGGACGAATAATGACCGGAAACCCTATTTTTCCTGCAAACGCAGCAGCTTCTTCAGCTGTTGTTACAATTTCACTGTCGGGTACAGGTTCATCAAGCTCATGCATCAATGCACGGAAAAGCTCGCGGTCTTCTGCTTTTTTAATGGACTCCAAATTTGTCCCAAGCAGTTTTACATTGTGTTCCTCTAGAATCCCTTTTTCCTGAAGCTCCATTGCCAAGTTCAACCCGGTTTGACCGCCGACTGAAGCCAAAAGTCCGTCAGGTTTTTCCTTTGAGATAATGCTTGCCAAGGACTGGGCATTCAGAGGTTCAAAATATACTTTATCGGCATACGTTTCATCCGTCATGATGGTAGCCGGATTATTATTGACGAGAACAACATGTATTCCTTCTTCTTTCAGCGCTGCACAGGCTTGTGTTCCTGCATAATCAAATTCAGCTGCCTGCCCGATGACGATAGGCCCCGAACCAATCACCAGGACACTATGAATCTCTTGCTGCTTAGGCATAAATCTTTTCGCTCCTCTTTTCTTTGATTAGTTCAATAAAACTGCTGAACAAATGAGCATGATCTTCCGGTCCTGGATTGGCCTCAGGATGAAACTGGGCCGTCATGACCGGATGTGTTTCATGAAACATCCCTTCTACACTTCCATCATTGATATTTTTATAGAGCACTTGAAACCCGGTATGAATTAAACTGTTTTCCTCCACAACATAGCCATGATTTTGCGAGCTCATCGCCACTTTATTCGTTCTCACATTAATGATGGGATGATTCGCTCCCCGATGGCCAAATTTTAATTTTTTAGTATTTCCGCCGAAAGCCAGTGCCAAAAGCTGATGACCGAGACAAATACCAAATGAAGGGTAGAGCTCGGCTAGCCTTCTGTACACTGGCATATAGGGTGCCAGTTCTTTTGGATTGCCCGGTCCATTTGAAAAGAGAAGGCCATCCGGTTTTAGTTTATGGAGAACTTCTTCTTGTGTATCATAAGGGACGATGGTCACTTTGCATCCGGACGAGATTAAGGCATCCAAAATGGATTTCTTATATCCGAAATCAATCATTACGATATGTGTTTTTCCTTTGCCGTACACCTCAGATTTTGTCACGGCTACTTCTTTTACCAGCCTTCCCTGCATCCCTTTTTGTTCTTTGAAATCCTGCAAAGTTTGTTCACTGCTGGTTAATAACCCTTTCATGTCTCCCTCGGAACGGATCAATTTTATTAGAGACCGGGTGTCTGCTCCGCTCAAATGCGGTATATTATGCTTCTTCAGCAAAGCTGAAAATGACTCCTGGCTCTGATAGTGATGGCCTTCTTCATCTGCAGAGCATGTCACCACTCCGGCTGGCTGAGGAACGATAGATTCAAAGTCTTCTTTATTGATCCCATAATTTCCGATGAGAGGATAAGCAAAAACAACAATCTGTCCGTGATAAGAAGGATCGCTCAGTACCTCCTGATATCCGGTCATTCCGGTAAAAAACACCACTTCACCGCTCGAGCATTGCGGCTTCCCGTGCCAAATCCCTTTAAAACTTTCTCCATTAGAAAGCTGCAAGTATCCTTTCATCATTCCTTCTCCTTTGTATATTAATTTATATATTTGGGTTTTTATGCATTTCCTTGTAAAAAAAAAAAAGTTATACTAGGATGCTTTTCTTTTTAACAGCTTTAGATATTTTTTTGACGCCTTCCGCCAGTTCTTCATAACTCATGTTTAGAGGCGGGAGAAGACGCAAAACACACTCTCCTGCCGGCAGTGCCAGCACCCCATCGTTTTGAAGTTCCTGAATGAGTGGCGCGGCTTTATGACTGAATTCAATACCTGCCATCAACCCCAGCCCTCTGACTTCTAATACTTCCTTACAAGGAGATAGTTCTTTCTGTAATTCTTCAATTAAAAAAGCGCTTTTTTTCATCACTTCATCCAGAAATACGTCAGAGAACACTTCTTTTAGTACGGCACTCGCTGCTGCCATGGCAAGCGGATTCCCCCCGAAAGTCGTTCCGTGGCTGCCTGGTCCAAACGCTGTGCTTACTTCCTCAGTCCCCAGTACAGCACCTACTGGAAAACCGTTGCCTAGTCCTTTTGCGGACGTAACGATATCAGGTTTTAATCCATAATGCTGAAAAGCAAAAGCTTTCCCAGTCCGTCCAATCCCAGTCTGCACTTCATCAATGATCAAAAGTATGTCATGATCCTTGCAATGCTGCTGAACCCTTTGCAAGAAGGATTCATTTCCCGGTATGACACCGCCTTCTCCTTGAACCACTTCGAGCATTACCGCAGCTGTCTGTGAATCAGCGTATTTGATCAATGAATCAAAGTCATTAAAAGGAACCGTTTGAAAGTCCGCCAGCATCGGCCCGAATCCTTTTTTAATCTTATCCTGCCCTGTTGCTGCCATTGCTCCATAGGTTCTTCCATGAAAGGACTGCTCAAACGTTATGATTTTTGTTTTCCCAGTAAATTTTCTTGCCAGTTTAATAGCAGCTTCATTCGCTTCCGCTCCGCTGTTGCAGAAAAACACTTTATTTAGATGAGTAGGCTTAACCAGCAGTTCTGCAGTTTCTTCCTGAAGATCAGATTGGAACAGGTTAGATGTATGCCAGACTTTTTTCAATTGTTTTTCAACCGCAGCTGTGACCTCTGGATGAACATGGCCTAAATTGCAAACACCGATACCGCTCGTAAAATCAAGATAAGACTTGCCCGCCTGATCGGTCAACGTACTCCCGCTTCCACTTTCAATCTGCAGGTCCCATCGGCCGTAGTTTGAAAATAGTGCACTCAACTGTATACCTCCTCTTTTATGATCATCGTCCCTTTCATTTCTTTTCCTACGATCTGAATCTCTTTAATTTTGGATTGCAGACATCCTATAGCCGCCTGTACTTTTGGAATCATCCCTCCTGTTATGACCCCGTTATTAATCAGCTCATGTATTGAAGCGATGGACGCTTTTTGAACAGTCTTGCCTTCTGCCATAATTCCGTTGACGTCTGTCACAAAAATCAGAGATTCCGCCTCCATCGCAGAGGCAACTTCAAAGGCGACTGTATCTGCATTTAAGTTCAAGATTTCTCCAGTAAGATTCCTTGATACTGATGCGATGACAGGGATAAAACCAGCTTTGATCAGCTGCGTCAGCGTTCCGCTGTTCACCTTTAAAATCTTGCCCACATGGCCCCATTGTTCTTTTTTCAGATAGTCACATTCCAATAGCGCACCATCATTGCCATTTATTCCGATAGCTTTGAGCCCCAGCTGGTTCAGCTGATACACAAACCAGGGATTCAGCCGGCCTGCAAGTACCATTTCGGCTGTTTCTGCCGCTCGGCCGGAGGTTCGCCTCACACCGTTGATAAATTCATTTGGTATGGACAGGACATTCATAAATTTGGTAATATCCGGTCCGCCTCCATGAACAAGTATGATTTGTTTTCCTTCTTCCTGCATATCTTTTAACCTCTGAAAAAATGAAGGCTCCAGCGTTTTCAGAACGCTCCCCCCGCACTTAATGATTACCAATTGATCCATCCTGTCTCCTCCTCACGTCGTATAGCTGGAATTGATTTGTACGTAATCATAGGTTAGGTCGCAGCCCCAAGCTTTTCCTATTCCGTTTCCTGTATGGAGGTTGACTGTTATGGAAATTTCGCTCCCTGTTAAGTAGCCAGAGATCTCTTCATTGTTAAAGCGTTCGATTTCACTCTGCACCAGTACAGGAAAATCTCCTATATAAAGATCAATCGCTTCTGGACTCATTTCGATGCCTGCATATCCAAGGACAGCTACGATCCTTCCCCAGTTGGGATCACAACCGAAGATGGCCGTTTTCACTAGCGGTGAACCAACGATGGACTTTGCTGCCGCTCTAGCTTCCTCACTGCTTGCCGCCCCTTCCACCGTCACCTCGATCAATTTCGTTGCTCCCTCTCCATCTCTTGCGATGGCTTTCGCAAGTTCGGTGCACGTTAGTGTCAATGCTTGAAGGAATGTTCCCCAGTCAGGGTGATCAGGAGTGAGTTCCTCATGATCTGCATATCCATTGGCAAGTATGAGAACCATGTCATTCGTCGATGTTTCACCATCAACAGTAATACAGTTGAAGCTTTGATCTGTCACTTTTTTCAGTGCGTGATGAAGGTTTTCGGGAGATATGTTAGCATCCGTTGTTAAAAAGGAAAGCATCGTCGCCATATTCGGATGAATCATTCCAGATCCTTTCGCTGTACCCGCCAGCACCACCTCTGATTCGCCTACAGTAAAAGAGTAACAAGCGTTTTTTGTCTTCGTATCGGTCGTTAAAATCGATTGGCTGAACTCCAGCGCTTGATTCAGTTTGGATGCGGGATTCAATTGCTGAATTCCTTTTAATATTGTATCGATCGGCATTGTCTCGCCGATAATGCCTGTGGAGGCTACCCCAACATGATTCTGTTGCAGTCCAAATCGTTCACTCACTTCATTGCGCATGGCATAGGCATCCAATCTGCCCTGTTCTCCCGTAAAGGCGTTGGCATTCCCAGAATTAACAATCACAGCCTGCAGCAATCCTTCAGTTTCAATGCTTTCCTTCGTGACCTCCAGGGGAGCTGCCTTGATCTTATTTGTTGTATATACTGCCGCAGCTGAAGCTGGTTTCTCGCTCAAAATAATACCTAGATCTTTTTTCTTGTATTTAATTCCGCAGTTCATACCCGCAGCTGAAAATCCTTTTGGCAATGTAATATTTGATCCTGTAACTTTTTTTAGATGAGATGAAACGATAGAAGCCACATCGGCTCTCCTTTCTTTATGGAAAAACTGGACTTGCCGGCAATCCGGCTGCTTCCGGAAATCCATTCATTAGATTAAAATTATGTACAGCCTGGCCTGCTGCACCTTTCATCAGGTTATCGATGACCGATACAGCTGTTATGCGCTGTGTCCGGTGATCAAAGGACCAGCCGATGTCACAAAAATTGCTTCCGTACACCTGCCTGGTGGAAGGAAATCCTTGTGATGGAGAAAGCCTGATAAAATCATGCTGTTCTGCATACTCGATATAGGTTTCCTCAATCTCCTTCGAACTGACCCCCTCCTTCACTTTCGCATACATCGTATTCATGATTCCACGCGTCATAGGAACCAAATGTGAACTGAACGTAATGGGCTTGTTCGTTTCACAATAGTGATGGAGCATTTGTTCAATTTCTGGAATATGCTGATGCTGGTTTACCTTATAGATTTGCAGATTATCGTTAGCAAACGGAAAATGTGCCGAAACAGAAGGAACCGCCCCAGCTCCTGATACACCAGACTTTGCATCAATAATAATTGTACTGACTTCTATTAAACTCTTTTTGATCAGCGGCAAAAGGCCGAGCAAAGCTGCCGTCGGGTAGCACCCGGGGTTGGCGATCATCTGAGCGTTTCTTATTAGATCTGTGTTCCACTCTGATAGTCCATAAACCGCTAGATCAACCCACCTGGCATCGGGCGGTTCTTTTTTGTACCACTGCTTATATTCCTCACTTTTCTTTAAGCGGAAGTCGCCTGCAAGGTCAATCACCTTCATCCCCCGCTCAAGAATCGGAGGCAGCAAACTTGCAGAGACCCCCGTAGGTGCTGATGAAAACAGAAAGTCAACCTGTTCAGGAATTTTGTACGGATCAATGTCTTCCAGCTTTCCCTCCTTGATGCCGTTCAAATGGGGATAGATTGTTTCAATCGATTCTCCTTTTTTACTTGATGAATACAACGTAAGCTTTTTTACACCGGGATGCTGCAGCAGCAGCCGCACAAGTTCAAGACCCCCGAAGCCTGTTGCTCCTACAATACCGACATTCAAAACTTCCACCTCGTTTTTTTAATGTATGTTTCATTATATGTATGTATAAAGATAAATTCAACTGTATATTTATAAATTTTTATTTTTTCTGAGTTGATTGCACAAATCGTTGCGTTTAAGATAAGGAAAAGGAGGTGGGAGAATGAAGGAATACGTGGGAGAATGCAGCCAATGCAAAAAGCCCATCTATTGTTTAGAGGGCTTTTTAAATGGCATTCATGTGGACCAAACGACATTATTATGTTTTTCGTGTGCAGAACGCGAAAATTAACCTCCGCTTACCGGAGGAATAAAGGCGACAGTATCCCCTGTGGACACTTCTGTATCATCATCGGCAAATTCTTCATTGACCGCCGATAGACAGCCTATAAACATTTTTGGAAAATCATACTTTTTTTCTAATGCGGATTTAATATCAGAAATACGGAGCCGTTCTTCATCCAACTGAAGCTCAGCCGTGCCTGCGCGTTCCTGCATGCCGGCAAACAACAACACTCTAATCATTTTTATCTTCCTCGCTTTCAGGATGGCCTTTTGAATAGGCCTCTGTTTCAAGCTGATCTCCCACCCACATCTCTCCGTTATCCCAATGTTCTTTTTTCCAGATGGGGACAATTTCTTTGATGCGCTCGATCGCGTAGCGGCATGCATCAAAGGCTTCTGCCCGGTGAGGTGTAGAAACCGCGATAACAACAGCAATATCAGAAATATCCAGGCTGCCGATTCGGTGGGAAATGGCCGTTCTTGATCCCGGCCAGCGGGCACTAATCTCATCGCCTATCTTCGCAAGCTGTTTTTCTGCCATCGGAATATATGCTTCATACTTTAAATAGACCGTTCTTTTACCCTTCGTCAACTCTCTGACAGTTCCTATAAACGTATTTACTGCACCGGCTTCCGCCCTGATCACTTTGTCTATAATGTCCTGTACCAAAATTGGTCCAGTGACAATTTCAAATCGTTTCATGTATTCAACCCCTTAAACAAATCCAGAAGAAAATCTATATATTGTTCCTTTTCGCCAATCCTGAAAAATGGAAGATCTGCTGATATCAGCTGCCTGGAAACAGGCGGCCATGCAATCACCGCAAGAATTTTCACACTGTCTTCAAGAAGTTTTAGATCTGCATTCTCCTTTAGCAGGACGATGCGGGGCAGTTGATGTTCCTTGAATCCCTCTAGCAGCAGCAAATCAAGTCCCAGCGGTTCATAGAGTTCCAGCAGCTTGCATAAGCTTGCTTGCATATTAAGACAAAGCTGAAAAGCATTCCCGCCTTCAACCCCTGAAACAACTGCCCCCGCTCTGCGGTGTGCTGCGGTATCCGTTTCATCGTCTCGAAATTCAACCCGGCCGCCATGTCCATGATGCTTAAGCGTTCCGGTCATGATTCCAGCCTTGGCCGCAGCCTCTAATAGGTTTGTAATCAAAGTTGTTTTTCCGCTGTTCTTATATCCTACGACTTGGACTTTACTGCCAGATCCCATGGCCATACACTGCCTTCCCCGTCTAATAAGAGCGTGGTCACTTCCGATCCTTTTTCCCACCCCCTCGTTCCCCCAGGCAGAACGATTAGCGCATTGGCGTCTGCGAGGGAGGAAACGGAACCCGATTTATCCAAGCCTACTGGAACAGAAGATGGTGCAGAGCCCCTCCATTCCACTCTGCTTCGCACAAAACGTGTAAATGGATTCGGTTTAAGGAAATCCTCCTGTAACTCTGTTTTTAAAACGCCAAGATGAACCTTTTCGGCATTCAAGGCATTCAAAAGATAAGGACGCACGAACAACTCACAGCCCACAAAGCATGCTGACGGGTTGCCGGAGAGGCCAAATAAAAGTTTCCCCTTGTAAACCGATGCTGAAGTAACGCTCCCCGGCCTCATCGCGATTTTATTAAAAAGCAGCTTTGCCCCCATCTTCTTATAGATTGCCGGCAAATAATCAAAATCTCCCACTGAAACGCCGCCTGTCGTGATTAACACATCACATCGTTCTAAAGCGCCGACAATACCCGTATACGTTTGCTCGAAATCATCCGGTAGTTTGCCGAGTATGTGAGGTTCACCGCCTATTTTTTTGATCTGTGAGGCAATCATGTAGGCATTGCTGTTTCGAATCTTTCCGGGAACGAGCTCCTCCCCAACATCCAGCAGCTCTGTACCAGTTGCTAATATCCCCACCACCGGCTTCTTCATAACCTTCACTCTTTCATAACCGAAGGTAGCCAGAAGAGCCACAACACCCGGATGAATTTTTGAGCCTTTTTTTAAGATCGGAGTTCCCTGTTTTGTGTCTTCACCCTGTTCAGAAATATTATCACCTGGGTGGACAGTTCGTCTTATCTCAATATGCCTGCTGTCCCTCTCGCTCACGAGCTCCAGCATGATGACGGCATTTGCACCTTTTGGGATCTCAGCCCCTGTCATTAGGCGTACGGCCTCTCCCTCTTGAACTGTTTTTTCAGAAACATGGCCTGCTCCGATTGAATCGATCACGTTTAAGATTACAGGAGCTTGTTTTGATGCACCATTTGTATCTTCAGCTCTAATTGCAAATCCATCATAAGGAGAACGATCAAAAGGAGGCACATCATGGGTAGCTTTAATGTCTTCCGCTAAATAACGGTTATCACTTACTTCAAGAGGAATCTTTTCGGTCGGCAATTCAAATGTTTGATCCAGTACACTCCGTACTGCTTCCCAGACGGGTATGATTTCCCGTTTTTCAATCGGCATCATGCTCACCTCTCTCTCTTTGGTTATTTCAGATCTATAAATATTTGGCAAACCATTTTACCGTTTCGAGATACGCCGTCCTAGATACTTTATGCCCTGAGGTTTCATCCGCGATGTATTGGATTTTCTCAGGATTTTTATAAACAGCCTTTGCTTTTCTATAGAAATCGCAGCTTTGGCTGAAAGGTACCACTTCATCGATCTTGCTGTGCCATAATAACAGAGGCCGATTATCAAGCTTTTCCATGCACGATGTTAAATCAAAGGGCTTAATGATGGAGATGACCTTCGCGAGTGCCTCTTCTGAAAAAGGAAAGGAAACTTCCTGCTGTTTCATCTTTTCAATCTGCCAATAAGCAAAATCTTCATAGTACGGTGTTCCCATGAGTGTTACAGCGGCTTTTATATAAGGATACTGCGATAGAGCTCCAAATGTAATGATCCCTCCCATGGAAGTACCTGAAACCCCTACCCTCTTTGGGTCAATTATGCCTTCCCGATCAAGAGATTGAACAAGTGTATGTATGTCCTGGATACCTTGAACGACGATATCCCAGAAGGAATACATCCTTTTATCTCCTGAAACGTCAGACATTCGTTCACCATGATGAAGCATATCCGGCAGAACGACACGGTATCCTTTTTGGGCAAGGGCATAGGCAAAGTGCAGGTTATGCTCCTTTGCGCTCGTGAATCCATGGATAAACAACATTAAAGGAAGCTTTTCATTCTCTTTGCCCGTTTCAAAAGCATGCAGCACCGGAATGTTATCAATTGTTCGTGTTTCTATGGTTACCATATACTCCTCCTTTGCTTATTGTTTTCTCTATCATAACAAGTTAATCGAAATTTGCGTATTAGAAAAGCTCAATCGCCCGTTAAAGTCCGACAGCGCTGGAACTCTTACCCAACAACACGCTTTTTGTGTTGTTGGGTAAGAGTGAAGCGACTAAGACGAAAGGGTAAATATTTTTCGTCTCTCGAGAACTTATGCTGAAAACTGAAGTTCGTTTTCAGCACTGGGTGATTGAGCTAGACATTACATCTATGCATGCTAAGTTGCTTTATACTTTCTTACCTTGGTCATTGCCTTACTGTTTCTTTTTATTGTAATAATTCACGGGATACATGCTTCCTTCCGACACCATTTCATTATCATCGATATCATATGGATCGGGATGGCCCGCTTTATTCACAGGCAGTTTCTGATCTTTTTCCTCTTTTTTCATAAAAGGAAGGATTTTATCTTTCATGTCATTGACCATCATTTTAGCCATAGCCCTGTTGGAACCCTTACGCAAGAGGTAGGATGTTACTCCGGCAGCGGACAATGCAAAACCAGATAGTAGCAAATATTTCTTCTTCATGGAAACTCCTCCTTCTTGAACCTATATGTATGTAGCATTACCCTTGAGCCGATACTGTAAAACTTCCTTATATTGGACAGTGATTAAGGAAAGCATTACACTAAACTTGAGAACCGAAGAAAAGGCAGGAATCTGAATGAAGAAACCGTATTTAATCGCGTTAGATCTAGACGGCACCTTACTGAATGATAAAAAAACGATTTCGGATCGAACAAAAAACGCCGTTCTTCAGGCTAAAAAAGAGGGCCATATCATCTGCATTTCAACCGGCCGCCCTTATCGTGCAAGCACCATGTATTATGATGAACTTGGCTTAAACACACCAATTGTAAACTTTAACGGCGCATTTGTCCATCACCCCCACGATAAGAAGTTTGGTGTGTACCATTCCCCATTGGAACTTTCACATGCGAAAAGAGTCATTCAAACTGCTGAAGACTTTCTTGTGAAAAATATTATGGCTGAAGTATTGGATGATGTGTATTTGCACAAAGAAGACGAGGTCATTGTCAATACGTTTATCATGGGAGAGAACCCGGCACAGACGGGGGACCTTCAAAACATGCTCACTGATGACCCTACCTCCATTTTGATTCATCCTCAGGATCATCACGTTGCTGAATTACGGGACCAGCTGAAACAGGAACATGCTGAAGTAATCGACCAGCGTGTATGGGCTGCTCCTTGGAACATCATAGAAATCATACGTGCCGGTTTAAACAAAGCTGTAGGATTAAAGAAGATCGCCGAATATTACAACATACCAACAGAAAGGGTCATTGCATTTGGCGACGAAGACAATGACTTGGAAATGATTGAATATGCAGGACACGGAATCGCAATGGGCAATGCCATTTCCGAATTGAAAAATATCGCAAACTTTGTAACGGCAACAAACGAAGAAGATGGAATCGCCCTTTACTTAGAAGATGTATTGTCATTAAAATAATGTAATCCATTAAACCCGGCAAAGACTAATCTTTGCCGGGTTTTTATAAATTTTGGAAGGGTGAGCTTTCTACATAAAACTCGTGCTTGTGTAAAAACTAATATAAACCGTTAGGAGGCCAAGATGAATGAGCAAGCACAGCAAATCAAAACGTGCTATACAGCAAGGCGCTGATGAAGTAAAGCATAATGACGTTCAGCAGCAGCTAAATGAAGACATTAAAGAAACGAAGCAAGAAGTTCAAAAAAATATTACATTAGGAGGAAATTAACCGATGGGTAATAATATTTTTCAGAGAGCAAGAGAAGCAGTTTCCAATCTGGTTGGGAAAAATGAAGAGGGGCAACACGAACAGAATGAGCAAATCAGCCAGCAAAACAATGACTTCAGCAACGAAGACGTTTCAGTAGCACAAAATATTATCTCTTCCGCCATGGCTGACTCTTCTGATGCAGAACGCCAGCAGCTTGCTGAACTGCAGGAAGAGCTTGACCAGACAAAAAGCAGCACACAAGACCAGCAGTAAAAGGCCGAGAGTTTTCTCTCAGCCTTTTTTTATGGGTTACCCATTATAGCAGTAACATTCGTTTCGAAGCTTGGGAACTTGTCAGCTTTTCCATTTTTCGGATGACGAGATCTGCAAGGAGTTTATAGCCCTTTTTATTAAAATGCAGGCCATCATTGTTAAGCATCTTGCAATAATCTTTGTTGATCATCTCTGTCCATAAATCCACGAAATGGGTATTGTACTTTTTTGCCAGTTTCCTTACCGCTAACGCGTAATTCTTCAACTCCTCATTTGATCTCGCATGTTGAAAACGTTCGTCAACCGGTGACGGAGAAACAAGGATGACCTTTGATGGACCAAGCTTTTCAATCATGTATTCCAGGTTTTTTTTATATTCTTCCACTTCGATTAAACGATGGCTGCTCGCGTCATTTGCACCAAAAAGAATGGTCACCAGATCAGGGTCATGCCGTAAAACGTCTTCCTGAAAACGGGTTAACGCCAATCGTGTGGTTTCAGCGGGTACACCTGCATTAATAACATTCCATTTCTGCAGGGACAAACGCACCCTTGAAGTCAGCCTAAGTGTACCATCATCGCTTTTTTCCTCAGAAGTGATGCTGTCACCGAAGCACACCAATGTTTTCATGAACTCCCCCCTTGCCATTTTTTAGTTTCATTATAAATATTCGCCTGTAAAATTCATTTGCTCACAGTCGCAAAGTGATTATTTTGTTATAATGTAGCTACAAAACCTATTTGCATGGAGGATTTTAATGTTTGTCTATGAAGTTCCGGCTGACGCCACTGAGGATTTAACCAAGAAAATCGCGGATTTGATCTCTCAGCAGCGGACGCGTTCAGAGGATGATGGCAGTTATCAAAAAGTATTAAACGGCATTTCTCTTGCCATCCAGAAGGATTCCAACTCAGGCGTCATCATCGCCGAGGAAGCAGGAGAAATTCTCGGAGTTGCATTCTACAACATCGGAATCAGTTTGCCTCTCGGCGGCCCCTATCTTTGGTTAAACGAACTTTTCGTCCGGGAAAATGCGCGAAACAAAGGGATTGCCCGCAAAATTTTGCTGCATCTGATCCATTGGGCAGAACGTGAAGGGATTAAGTCCATAGAGCTGGAAACAGGAATCAACAATTCAGTCACGAAACACCTGTATAACTCCCTTGATTTTCATGATATTGTATCACAGAGGTATCGTTTTAATTTTTAATAACAGGAGATGAGAAGAATGGCAGTAGAATTTGGAATACAACCAACCCCAAACCCAAATGCTCTTAAATTTTCAACAAGCCAGCCCTTTTTAGAAGGCAGATTATCAGCCAGAGCAGGAGACACACCTGATTCAGAATTGGCACAATCCCTTATTGGCATTGATGGTGTGGAATCCATCTTCGGTTTTCAAGACTTTATTACCGTAAACAAATTTCCTGAAAGTGATTGGGACGAACTGGTGCCCCAAATTCAAAAAGTTCTGGAGACGTTATAATGAAAAAAAGAGTACCTGGCAGGTAAAATTTCCTGAAGGTACTCTTTTTTCTATTAATCATCTCTTCGAAATAACCCGAAAACTCCAGTCGTGTTCACAATATTGGTGAATGCACTTGGATCGACTTCTTTAATGATGTTTTCTAAATCATATAGCTCATAACGGGTTACGACAATAACTAGCATCTCCTTGTTTTCGTTTGAGAATGCTCCTTTTGCAGGGACAATCGTAATTCCCCTAACCAGCCTTGAGTGGATGGCTTCTTTTAATTCGCTTCCCTTTCTTGTCACGATCATAGCCGTCAGTTTCTCATGGCGGGTATGGATTGCATCGATGACACGTGTACTAACATATAAAGTAACGAGTGTATAAAGGGCTTTCTCCCACCCGAAAAGCAGCCCGGCCGCAAGGATGATGCAGCCGTTTAAAATAAGAAAATATGTTCCGATCGGGCGGTTGTGTTTACGTGACAAAATCATGGCAACGATATCAAGGCCGCCTGTTGAAGCACCATATTTTAGCGTAAAGCCAACACCAACAGCTGCAATCACTCCTCCAAATACTGCGTTGAGCAAAATATCCTTTGAGATTTCAACAACAGGAATGATTTCAAGAAAAAAAGACATCATAAAAACACAAAAAAAGCTGTAGATGGTGAACGATTTACCAACCTTCATCCATCCTAGAATAGCTACCGGAATGTTTAGAGCAAACAAAAGCATCCCAGTTGAGATAGGAACTGGTGAATGGATAAGCAAGCTAGAAACGAGCTGTGCCACACCGGTAAATCCGCTCGCATACACTTTGGCGGGTATTAAAAATAAATTAAGGGCGGCTGCATTCAACGCAGCACCTAAAATAATGACGATAATTTTCTTGATTTCTTGCATGGGTGTGTAATTCATTATTAAATTTCCTTTCGATTCATTGCTTCCCAACTATACTTTTTTATCAGAATTAACTTCTGGAGTCAATAGGCACAAAGGTTTTAGCTTGAAACATTCTATTGCCATTACCAATAGTGAAGTATACACTGAAGATATCATACATAATTGAAGGTGATTGATATGGGAGTCCAGATCATTACAGACAGCGGCTGTGATCTGCCGCAGCACATAATAGACGAACTTGAAATTAATATGCTTCCTTTAGTCGTAACCATTCATAGCCATGAAGAATATGACCGTAAAACCATACAGCCGCTTCAGCTGTATAATCAGATGCGTGAAGGTGCGGCACCTAAAACGTCCCAGGTTCCTCCTTTGCTTGTTAAGGAAGCCTTCCAAAAATGCGCAGAAACTGAAACGCCTTGTGTTTATATCACGCTTTCTTCAGGTTTAAGCGGAACTTTCCAGACCGCTGAACTCATGCGCCAGGAGGTGCTTGAGGAATATCCTCATGCAAATATCAGTGTTATCGACAGCCAATGTGCTTCTCTTGGTTTTGGCCTTGTTGTTTATCAGGCGGCAAAGGCTGCAAGGGAAGGAAAAAATCTAGAAGAAGTAATAAACACAGCGAATTATTACCTCAGCCATACTGAGCATATTTTTACCGTAGATGACTTGGAATATTTATTAAGAGGCGGACGTGTTAGCCGGACAGCAGCAGTAATGGGAAGCCTGCTGAAAATAAAGCCGGTTCTTCATATGAAGGAAGGAAAACTCTATCCGATCGAAAAAATACGTGGCAAAAAGAAAGTGTTTGGCCGGATGATCGAATTGATGAAAGAACGGGGAACTTCATTTGAAGATCAAATTATCGGGATCAGCCATGCCGATGATCAAGAAGCAGCAAATGCCTTAAAAGAAATGATTAAAGCAGAAACCGGCTGTGAACAGATTATGATATCCATGATCGGCTGTGCCATCGGCTCTCATGCGGGTCCAGGCACCATTGCCATGTTCTTTCTTACAAAGCCCTATTCCGATGCATAAAGTTACTCCTGCCCGCTCATGTTAATTCATGAGGAGGCGAGACTTTTGACACATAAATACACGAAAGACAATCATAAGAAAAAAAACGATCGTCAAGCGGATCAGCAGTTAAAAAATGAAGCTGAACAAAAAAACAAAGCAGCTGGTAAACATTCGTTTTCTAAAGAAAACGATCATTTGTAAATTTAAAAAAAGCATCCTTTGCGGATGCTTTTTTTATGCTTTTACTCTTTCGGTTTCTGTAAGTTCTGCTGCTGGCCCGAAAAATTCAAAATGAATCTGCTGTTCGTGGATTCCAAGATCCCTTAGGCAGTGATACACAGCCTTCATGAATGGAAGTGGTCCACAGAAATAATAATCCGCATTAGGATCGAGATTCAGTCCTTTCAGCCAGTTGAGATCGATGTAGCCCTTTTTGTGGTACAAATCTTTTTCTTCGTCTTCAAGAGTTGGATTCTCATAGACGACATAACTTTTAATATGATCAAGCTCTGCAGCCAAATTCTTGACATGGTCCCTGAATGCATGAAATGTACTGTCGATGGCAGCATGAATGAAAGTAATGTTTCTCTCTGTTTGTTCTTGAGCCAATGTGTTCAGCATGCTGACCATCGGGGTTAAACCCACTCCTCCGCTTAGAAGCACAACAGGAGTTTCTTTTTTTGTATCAAGATAAAACTCTCCGGCAGGAGCACTTACCTGCAGAATATCCCCTTGTTTAATATGGTCATGAAGATAAACAGAAACCTTGCCTGGATGGGAGCCGCCCGCTTCTTTCTTGACACTGATCCGATAATAGCCGGTTCCCGGAGCATCTGATAAGCTGTACTGGCGAATATGATTGTATTCTTCGCCATCGATCACAAACTTGATACTGATGTAATGTCCAGGTTTAAACGCAGCGATGGCTTTTTGATCTTCCGGCACTAAATAGTAAGAGGTAATAACTGAACTCTCTTCTTCGACCCGATCCACGATAAAATTCCGGAATCCTTCCCAGCCTCCTGGCTGATGTTCTGCTTCCTGATACATTTGGCTTTCCACTCCGATGAACGCGTCTGCAATTACACCGTATGCTTTTCCCCATGCCTCTATAATTTCAGAAGTTGCAGCGTCGCCAAGCACTTCCTTGATCGCTATAAGAAGGTTTTCGCCGACGATCGGATAATGTTCAGGCAGAATCCCTAAGCTTCGATGCTTCTGGGCAATTTGCTTCACTGCTGGAATAATCGATTCCAGCTGATCAATATTGGCAGCAGCCGCATAAACGGCGTTCGCTAAAGCCGTCTGCTGGCGGCCCTGTTTTTGATTGGCATGATTAAAAATATTTAATAGTTCCGGATGTTTAGTGAACAAATTTTTATAAAAACGGGTAGTGATCTCCTTTCCGTGAGTTTTAAGCACAGGTACGGTTGATTTAATCACTTCAATTGTCTTTTGATCCAGCATGACAAAGTCCCCTTTGGTTTCAATATTGATTACATGTTCATTATAAGAAAACGAAAATATCCTCATAGTGATTACAATCACTTTTCTTATGTCAGATTTGTGAATCATAAGAAAGGTGCAAGCCTCTGCTAAAGTCCGTTCGTCAAGCATCGAATCTAGATATTACTTCATTGCAAAAAAAAACACCTTAAAAAGATGTTCTTTCGATTGCTTCTGGAATACTGATGGAAAAGGTTGTATATGAAGCATTGGAGTCAACAAGGATTTGGCCATTATGCTTTTCAACAATTTGCTTGCAGACCGATAATCCAAGTCCGGTCCCCAGCTCCTTGGTTGTAATGAAAGGTTCAAAAATGTTCTCGAGCAGGTGGGCTGGAATCTGTGAACCATTGTTTGATATTTCAAGCCTGATTTTTTCTGATGATCGATAGGCTTTTACTTTAATAATTCGTTCTTCCGGAAGATCACAAAGCTCCTCTACGGCGTTGTTCAGTATATTCAAGATGACTTGTTTCAATTGGTTCTTGTCCCCTTCAACCTTTAGATCCGGAGAGATTTCTACCATTAGATTAATTTTCACTTCTAGAAAACGAGGGTACATAAAGTCGATCATTTCATGCAAACAGATAGATAGATCAAAGATAGCGATAAGGTCGTCCAGTCCTTTCATCTTGGAAAGCAATAGGAACT
Source organism: Fictibacillus sp. WQ 8-8 (assembly GCF_024494405.1). Classification (NCBI taxonomy): domain Bacteria; kingdom Bacillati; phylum Bacillota; class Bacilli; order Caryophanales; family Fictibacillaceae; genus Fictibacillus; species Fictibacillus sp. WQ 8-8. The sequence continues at coordinate 418,579 of NZ_JAMXKG010000003.1, read as the reverse complement.
GGCTGATCTTGTCCTGCAGATTTTCCATCTCATCATTGATGATAGAAATATAATGGTCGGTTTTTTCATTCGGTACAAGCTCTGATTCCAAAAGATAAATGAATCCTTTAATAGAAGTTAACGGATTCCTAAACTCATGTGCAAAGCTTGCCGCAATCTGCCCTAATATCGTAAGCCTGTCACTGTGCATTTCCTGAATAAACTGGTTTTTATTCTCGATGATAACATCATTCAATGACGAAAACTCTTTTATGGCATAGTAAAGAAGCTGGTCAAAAAAATGGTTGATGGTCATGATGATCCACTTCTTTTCTTCAGGAAGAAAAATGGAGTTCAGTGCCTTATCGTTTACGATTTGCCTGCCTATGTTAATGTTATAAACAAATTCACTAATGTCTGTTTTGGCTTCAATCCGCTCAGGGGCAATTTTTTTTGTAAGGTCCATAATCAGGGCAATATCCGGTTTTTCTATATACTGATAAAGCAAATCAAGGGTGCGGTTGCCGTTCTTAACGACCTCTTCATAAAAAGGGTCTTCTTTTTTTATTAAGGCATGGTCCAGCCATTCCCAAACAATCTTTTCATGAAGCGTTCGAAAGTGATTTATTGCTCGATACAGTTGTTCGCTGGACAACGCTTCAACACCAACCATGAAACCACTGCCTCTCTCTTTGTCATCTTTTATTTCATTATGCAACACTTTGAAAAGATGAACAATATTTGTCTACCTTTTTTTTAAAAAGGTTTGATTGCATAAGAGATGTGGAAGAATAATGTCGTATTCAAACCATGGACAAAGGAAGGATGAGAAAATGAGCGACCAGCAAGGAAGAAAAATTGATCCTCCGGCACAGCACCAGAATCATCAGCCGGGAACAGAATCGGAAATGAATCCAAAACCGCAATCTCAAGCTAAAACATATCAAGGCAGTGGCAAGCTCAAAGGAAAAGTCGCCCTAGTCACAGGAGGCGACAGCGGGATCGGTAAGGCAGCCGCGATTGCCTTTGCAAAAGAGGGCGCTCAGTTGTCCATCATCTATCTTGATGAACAGAATGACGCTGAAGAAACAAAATCGCTGATCGAACAGGAAGGCGTTCGCTGCCTTTTATTTTCCGGTGACATTGGAGACGAAAACTTCTGCAAGGAAGCCGTTGAAAAAACGGTAGGAGAATTTGGACAGCTAGACATTCTTGTTAATAATGCTGGTGAACAGCATCCACAGAACAGCATTGAGGATATTTCAGCAGAGCAGCTGGAGAAAACCTTTAGAACAAATATCTTCTCCATGTTCCATCTGACGAAAGCCGCTTTAAAGCATTTTAAGGCTGGAAGTTCCATCATCAATACCGCTTCCATAACTGCTTATAAGGGCCACCCTAAACTGATCGACTACTCATCGACCAAAGGAGCAATCGTGTCGTTTACTCGCGCCCTTTCCAATTCAATCGTCGAAAAAGGCATTAGAGTAAATGCAATTGCCCCAGGACCGATTTGGACACCACTGATCCCTTCTACTTTTACTGCAGAAGAAGTGGATGTATTTGGAAAAAACTCCCCTATGAAGCGTCCGGGCCAGCCTGAAGAACTGGCACCAGCCTATGTCTACCTGGCAAGTGACGATTCATCCTATGTTTCAGGTCAGACTATCCACATCAACGGAGGAACGGTTGTTAACGGATAGATTAAGAAAAGCTCAAGCAACCTGGGACGAAATGGTGTTTATATTTCGTCTTACGAGGACCTTAGCTGAAAACATGAAACTCGTTTTCAAAATTTGCGCTGGAGCTAGACATAGCCTCAATGCAAGCTGTTTCTCACATTCTGAAAAGCCGATAAAGATCGGCTTTTTTTATTTGGATAAAATGGCAGGCAATTGTCACACACTAGAACAAGAACACTAGGAAAGGGTGTAGACAATGCATACCATGTGGAAGGGAAGCATCAGTTTCGGGCTGGTTAATATTCCAATAAAGCTGTTTGCAGCGACTGAGGACAAAGACATTAAGATGAGGTATCTTCATAAAAAATGCCATAATCCGATCAAGTATGAAAAAACTTGTCCGGTTTGTGAACAGCCTGTCGAGCAAGAAGACATCGTCAAAGGCTATGAATATGAGCCGGGAAAATTTGTGCTTGTAGAAAAAGAAGATCTCGACAAAATCGCCGGGATTAAGAATAAAGCGATCGAAATCATTGATTTTGTCTCATTGGAAGAGATCGACCCGATTTACTTTAATCGTTCCTATTTCATCGGCCCCGGAGAGAATGGCGCAAAACCTTTCACTTTGTTAAAAGAAGCAATGAAAGAAAGCGGAAGGATCGGACTCGCAAAGATTACGATTCGTTCAAAAGAGAGTTTGGCTGCCGTAAGGGTTTATGATAAAGGGCTTGTCATGGAAACGATATATTACCCCGATGAAGTTCGTAATGTCGAGCATGTTCCAGGACTGGATGAGGACATACAGGTGAATGACAAAGAACTAGAAATGGCAAAGCAGTTAATCGAACAGCTGTCTACGCCTTTCGAGCCTGGGAAATATAAAGACGAGTATCGTGAAGCGCTTCTAAACATCATAGAAAGCAAGATTTCCGGTGAAGAAATCAAAGTATCTGAAGAACGGCCGCGAACCAATGTGGTTGACTTGATGGAAGCACTGCAGGCGAGTATCGACCAGTCCAAGACAACAGAAAAGAAACCGGAAACTCAAACAAAAAAGGCTAAACCAAAGAAGAAGAAAGCTTAAAATAAAATGCCTATACCGATCAGACCAATGCTTGCTTCCTTAGGGAGTGATCTGCCAACGGGATCCGAATGGATTTATGAGATAAAATATGACGGCTACCGCTGCATTGCCCATTGGACCGAATCAGGAGTCGATCTTTACAGCAGAAACGGCCATTCATTAAACCTTTCGTTTCCAGAAGTCGTGAATGATTTAATCCTAATGACTGAGGAGATCAAATCCCTCCTCCCACTCATATTCGATGGAGAATTATGCATCTTGGAAACCCCCTATAAGGCATCATTTGAAGCTTTGCAAAAAAGGGGAAGGTTAAAGGATCTGAACAAAATCAAACGGGCCGCTGCAGATCATACTGCCACCTACCTTGTCTTTGATGTGCTGAGTGTACGGGGAGAGCGAGTAACCGAAACCCCTTTGCTTCAGCGAAAAGAAAAGCTCCAAGAGATTTTCAAAAAAATGTCTGCACGCGAAGAAATGAAAACAAAACCCATCGAATTTTTCAGTAATGGGGATGAGCTCTGGTCTCTCAACAAAAAAGAAAAGAGTGAAGGGATTATAGCGAAACGGTGCAAAAGCAATTACGTTCCAGGAGCACGGTCAGAACAATGGATAAAAATAAAAAATCCACAAACCGGCATCTTTTTTATCACAGCCTATGAAAAGAAGAACGGCTACTTTCATGTTGCTGCACGTAAAGATGGTGAAACGGTTTCTGTCGGCTTGTTCTCTCATGGCTTATCTTCAGAAGAACGCAGAGTTCTGATCGAAGTCATAAAAAGCAACAAGTCTGGGGAAGACAGCAATTTTATCAAGGTTTTACCATCAATATGTGTTGAACTTCAATATTTGGAGATCTATAAAGATCAGCTGAGACATCCAAGATTTGTTGCTTTTAGACTCGATGTCAGCTGGGAGGATTGTACATGGGAAAAAGCAATCAGCAGCAGGAGCTGAACATCAACGGCTTTAAAGTAGCCGTCACCTCTCCAGATAAGCCTTTGTGGCCGAAAAAAGGACTTCAGAAGCTTCACTATCTTGAGTATTTGGCCAGGATAGCGCCTTACCTTCTTCCCTTTTTAAAGAACCGGGCACTGACGGTCATCCGCTATCCGCATGGGGTCAATGATGAACGTTTTTATCAGAAGAATTGTCCTGATTATGCTCCTGACTTTATCGAGACCGTTGTTGAAGACGAGATTCATTATATTGTTTGCAACACCCTGCCTGCACTGCTTTGGCTAGGAAATCAGCTGGCATTCGAGCTCCATATCCCCTTTCGTAAAATCGGTACTGAAGCACCCTCTGAGATTGTCATGGATCTAGACCCGCCATCAAGGGATGAGTTCGTGCTCTCAGTCGAAGCTGCCTTGCTTATCCATGAGGTTTGTCAAAAGCTGAAGTTAGAAGCGTTTGTCAAAACAAGCGGAAACAAAGGGCTGCAAGTATATATCCCTTTGCCTGAAAACCAGTTTACCTTTGATGAAACAAGAAGGTTCACCCATTTTCTGGCTCAATATCTTATTACGAAAGAACCGGGCTGGTTTACTGTTGAACGGCTTAAGAAAAACAGAGGCAACAAATGCTATATTGATTACATTCAGCATGCGGAAGGAAAAACCATCATCGCCCCTTATTCTGTGAGGGGCAACGAGGAAGCACTCGTCGCTACACCTCTTCGCTGGGAAGAACTAAATAGAGATCTTCGCCCAGAAACCTTTCCGCTGGACTCGATCCACCAGAGAATATTGGAAAATGGCGATCCGTTTGCTGAATTTGAAGATGCAAAATCCAACCAGCACTTCGGGCCAGTACTGGACTGGCTGAAGGAACAAGGTATATAACAAAAAAGATCCTGGCATGGGCAGGTTCTTTTTTTATTCATCATTTGCTGTAAAACACCCGAACTTCAAACGGCTGCAGTTCACAGTTCTTCAAACCACTGCCACTGTACTCATAATTCGAGATCAGCAACACAGCTTTGTCATCTTTTAAGCTTTCTGGCAGCTCAACTTGTGTGCATTGGCTGCTGAAGTTGCAAAGCACCGTAAGCTTTTCATTATCTAGTGTACGAGTGTAGGCGTATACGTCAGGATGGCCATCAAGAACCAGGTCGTACGTTCCATAGACAATGATGCTGTGTTCTTTTCTAAGCTGGATCAGCTTTTTATAAAAGTTTAAGATTGAATTCTCGTCAGCCAACTGCTGTACCACATTAATCTCAGGATAGTTCGGGTTCACAGAAATCCATGGTGTCCCTTCAGAAAAGCCACCGTTTTTAGCGTCTTTCCATTGCATTGGAGTTCTGGCGTTATCACGGCCTTTCACATAAATGGACTTCATGATTTCAGGAACACTCTTTCCGTCAAGCTGAGCTTCCCTGTACAGGTTCAGGATTTCCACATCACGGTAGTCTTCTATCGACTCAAACTGTACGTTGGTCATCCCAATCTCCTGTCCCTGATAAATATAAGGTGTTCCCTGCATGAACTGATAAAAAGCGGCCAGCATCTTGGCTGATTTATTGTGGTATTCTTTATCATTGCCAAACCTCGAAACTGACCGCGGCTGATCATGATTTTCAAGATATAGGCTGTTCCATCCGCTTCCCTCAAGGCCTTTTTGCCATTTGGTAAGTACGTCTTTCAAATCAGAGAGCTTCCAAGGAGCAAGATCCCACTTACTTTCTTCCGTTTGATCAAGACCCATGTGTTCAAATTGAAAGACCATATTAAATTTACCGATTTCTTCATCCACGTACTCTCTTGCACCTTCAGGACTAACGCCTGGCGTTTCTCCCACCGTCATGATTTTATCATTCATGAAGACATTCTCTTTCAGCTCTTTCAGGAAATCCTGGATTCCAGGCTGATTGAGGTGGCCGTCCCAGGAAGGAACGTAGCGTTTATTGCCCGGATTCGGAAGATCTTCGAGCCCTTGAGCTTTCTTAATGTGCGTGATCGCATCCACACGGAATCCATCGATTCCTTTATCGACCCACCACTGAACCAGTTCATAAAGCTTTTGACGGACCTTTTCGTTTTCCCAGTTAAGATCTGGCTGTTTTGTTGAGAACAGGTGCAGGTAGTATTCATCGGTCTGTTCATCGTACTGCCATGCTGAGCCGCTGAAGATACTCTCCCAGTTGTTCGGCTCTCTGCCGCCTTTCCCCTCCCTCCAAATATAAAAGTCTCTGTAAGGATTGTCTTTAGATGAACGTGATTCAATAAACCAAGGATGTTCATCAGATGTATGGTTGATGACAAGATCCATGATAAGCTTGATTCCCCGTTCATGGCATGCTGCCAGCATCTCTTCCCAATCTTCCATCGTACCAAAATCATCCATGATCTCCTGATAGTCGCTAATATCATAGCCGTTATCATCGTTCGGAGATTTATATACTGGCGAAAGCCATATGACATCGATTCCAAGGTCCTTTAAGTAGTCCATTTTTGAAATAATTCCTTGTAGATCCCCAATTCCGTCCCCATTACTGTCCATGAAGCTTCGAGGGTATATTTGATAGACGACGCTTTCTTTCCACCATTTCTTTTTCATTTGAATAACTCCCTGTTTTTGTTTTGTGCAAACGTTTGTCCTAAGTCCCATCCTTATTGTATACGATTACATAAACATTAAGCAACAGGTTTATTTAATTAGTACCCGTTAAGGCCCGACGAGCGCTGGAATATCATCGATCTATTCATTCCCAAAGAAAAAAGCCTGTTTATTTGAACCATAAACAGGCTGCCTTCTTTTTTATATGGTTTTCTCTTTTGGGGCAGATATTGCCATACAAGACTGCCGTTCGACAAGCCGGTACGGAACTGCCACCCTTCTTGGTTTGAGGTCTGGTTTTGCGATAAGATCCATCAGACACTCTGCTGCTTCATATCCCAGTTGAAAAATATTGATGTCAACAGAGGTTAACGCTGGTGTTGAAAAGTCTGCCAGCATCACGTTATTAAAGCTAAGTACGGAAATGTCATCAGGTACAGAGATGTTCATCTCGCTGAGTGTACTCAGTACACCAAACGCCATCAGATCATCCATGACGAGAAGAGCAGTCGGGGGTTCCTCTAGTGCCATCAACTTTCTGATCGCTTCCTGGCCGCCTTCTTTTAAAAATTCTTCATGAATAATGTATTCATCACGGTATGGAATCTGGTGGATTCTCAACGATTTTTCATAGCCGAGAAGCCGGTCGATGGTTACAACCAAATGAGAACTTCCACCAACGAATCCGATCTTATCATGGCCGAGCGAGATCAAATAGTCTGCCATCTCTCTTGCCGCTTTAAAATTATCATTATCAATGTGGGTAATCGCATCTTCATTCTTAAACGGCTTGCCGATCAGTGTAAAAGGAAACTTCTTCTCGATCAGATAGTTCATTACTTTATCATCTACGCTTGAATACAAGAGGATAATACCGTCCACTCTGCCGCCCTGGACCATTCGAACGACCCCATCATGAATTTCATCTTCTGTCTGGCCTGTGGACATATACAGTGCATATTCTTTTTCATGCACAATGGTGCTGATGCCGCGGATAACTTCCGGGAAAAATGGATTTTGAAACGCTTTGTCTGCGGAACCGGGCATAACAAGACCGATCGCCTGGGTTGAACGGTTAGCGAGACTTCTTGCATTAAAGTTTGGATGATACCCTAAATGCTCCATCGCTTCCCTTACTCTGAGCTTTGTTTTTTCAGATATCCTTGGGTTGTTGGCAATGACACGCGAAACGGTGGATGGGGCTACATTTGCGAGTTTAGCTACATCTTTAATCGTAACGGTCATCATCATCCTCCTTCCGTGTTTACTCTCAATCATGCTGCAACGTTCCTTTAAAGATTACTGTATCATTGACATTTAACCTGTTGCCTTTCACCGTTTGTCCATTTAACTTAATTTCTGTATCTGGCGCAGGATGGTGGATAACAACCTCGTATTCTGTCCAATCAGGAGTATAGCCGCTGCTTTCTTGGTTAAGTTCTATTTTAATCAAATTTTTGGAAAATGAACAGTTGATATTTATTTCTGCAAAGTGATCATCTTCATAAGCAAAAGTCTTGGCGTCATCTTCATACAAGCTATACTCCGTACTTCCATCAAGCTCTGCATACACATGGAACGTCATCTTCGTTTCTTTTACGGCAGAGTTTGGTTTTACCGTACCATGCGGCAGGATAGAGCCGGCTTTCACAAAGATCGGCAATACATCCAGTTCCGCCTTTATAAGGACATGCTGACCGCCTTCATATACGGTGTCTGTCCAATAATCATGCCATGTGCCATGTGGGAGATATACCGCTCGATGGGTGGTTCCCGAAGCATAACCGGCTCTGGTCAATAGAAATGGCCTGTCTCCGCCGATCAGCTTCTTCATACCATTATAGGTGGATTCACCCATTAATAAACCATACACATTGTGAAGCTCTCTGTGCGTTTTCGGATGACCGTTATTCCCATGCAACACTTTAACATCCATCGTCTTCGTCTCATTGAAGACAGCCGGTTCATTCATATCATTCCAGATGCCGTGGATTCCCATATCACTGTAGAATTTGTGGTTCTGACCCCACCATTCCCTTGTTTTCGTGTTCGTGAAATCAGGAAATGCTGACTTTCCAGGCCAAACGTCACCAAAATAATGGTGTCCTTCGATGTATTTACAGAAATGATCTTCATACGTTCCCTCTTGATAAGTTTTATACTCCGGATCCTCTTTGACACCCGGATCGACAATCGGAACCACACGAATACCCATTTCAAGCAAATCCTGAACCAGCTTCTTCGGATTAGGAAACCTCTCATGATCAAACGTAAAAACTCGGTACCCGTCCATATAGTGGATGTCGAGATAAATCGCGTCGACGGGAATTCCTTTTTCCTGAAAGGATTGCACAAGAGCTCTGACTTCAGCTTCGGTCTCATAGCTGTAACGGGACTGATGATACCCGATCGCCCATTTTGGCGGCATGTTCATCCGCCCTGTCAGCTCTGTGTATTGCTGTAAGACCTCTTTTGGCGTTGGGCCTGCCATTACATAATAATCAAGCTGACCGCCTTCTGCACCAAATGAGTATGAATCCTCATCTGTTTTCAAGTCAAAAGTAGATTTAAACGTATTATCAAAGAATATTCCATGCGCCCTTCCATTTCGCAGTGTCGTAAAAAAAGGAATCGATTGATAGAGTGAATCTGTTTCAGGATTGTGAGGGGCATAGACATCCGTGTTCCACATGGTCATCTTTTCCCCCCGCTTATTTAAAAAGCCGGATTTTTCACCGAAACCGTAAAAATGGTCTTCATGATCCATCTCTTTATAACAGATAACTTCTTTTTTCTCATTAAAACCCATTCCTCTTGCCCCTTCGGATACGAGAAGTGTGCCATCCCCCCGATATACTGAGATGCGAAAGGGTTTCTTCTGGATGGCAACACTGATTCGGGAAGCAGCTAAAATCATTTTGTCTTCTTCCTCTGTCATCTTAACGTTTATGTTTTCAGGTTCTTTTATAAGAGCAAAGCTTGAATCGAATGAAGGATATCCCGCAGGATTCATCGTCACTCTGACCGTACCTTCTGTATAAAACGAAACTCTTACAAAGCCGAATTCGCACTGAAACAAAAAAACCGTCTCTTCCTTTTCCGCCTTCAAGAGCTTTCCTATGTCGGTATAGGAACTGTTCAATAATTTGGCCTTTTTCCCTGGATGTATGGCAAAGCTTGTATCTAGCATTCTCATTTCCTCCAAAAATAATAGAATTCCATTCATTAAAAAACGGGAAAAGCGTATGCAGCTTTTTCCCGTTCATATATTGAGGCGCTTTTAGCCTTTTGTTCCTCCAGCCGTCAGCCCAGAAACGAAGAAACGCTGCAATGAAAGGAACAAGAGTCCGATCGGAACTGCAATTAATACAGATCCAGCTGCAAACAGTGTAAAGGAATTTCCAAACTCATCGGATACCATATTGAAAAGACCTACAGCCAAAGTCTTTTTCTCATCTGACTGGAGCAAGATGGACGCAAGAATGAAGTCCGCAAATGGCGAGATGAAACTGAACAAAGCAACCACAGCCAGAATTGGCTTGGCAAGCGGAAGAATGATCTGCCAGAAAATGCGGAAGTGTCCTGCTCCATCAATGCGTGCTGATTCATCCAGTTCTCTTGGGATCGTATCAAAGTAACCTTTTGCCAGCCAGGTGTTCATAGGAATCAATCCCCCAACGTACACAAGAACAAGTCCGAAATGCGTGTCAAGAAGTCCAACAAGGTTTGCAAGGATATAGATTGCAAGAATTGCCACAAACTGAGGAATCATTTGCAATACAAGGAATAGAAGCAGACCATTTTTTCGCCCGAAGAAACGGTAGCGAGAAAATGCATAGGCTGTCAGACCGATAAAGATTACAGCAAGAACCATAGTGCTGATACAAATTTTCAATGTATTCCAATACCAAGTTAAATATTGAGTTTTCGTGAACAGTTCTTTGTAATGCTGCAGTGTTGCATGCTCCGGTATAATCGTTGAACTCGTTAAACTGTCTCCGGGATTTAGTGATGATCCGATAACCCAGAGGATCGGATAGATCACTATTGTAATCGCAGCAAGAACGACCAGATAGGACAGAGTGAGACGTATAATTTTTCCTCGTTTAATGCTCATCTTACATCATTCCTTCATCTTTAAATGCTTTCGTTCGCTTAAAGTTAATAAGCGCAACCGTAACGATAACGACAGACAGCAGAACTGTAACAGCTGCAGCTTTGCTGTACTGTGCAGAAGTCATGGTCAAATTATATATCCATGAAATTAAAATGTCTGTTCCGCCCGCACTTTGTCCAGCAACGGCTGGACCGCCCTCGTTAAAGAGATAAATGACGTTAAAGTTGTTAAAGTTGAACGTGTACTGTGTGATGATGATCGGTGCAGTAGCAGCCAGAATCATCGGAAGCGTAATGGATCTGAATTTAACCCAAACTGTCGCTCCATCAACGGTTGCTGCCTCATACAATTCTTCAGGGATGGATTGGAGTACCCCGGTTGTCATTGCCATGATGAAAGGGAATCCCAGCCATGTCTGGATAAAGATGATCGCGACTTTCGTCCATTGCGGATCGGTCAGCCACGGTATGGGATCGATTCCAAAAGCTGCCAGAATATCGTTATTAATGGCTCCAAAAGAGTCGTTGAACATTCCACTGAACACTAGGATAGAAACGAAAGCAGGAACTGCCCATGGAAGAATTAATAACGTACGGATGATTCCTTTAAATTTAAGATCCTTTTGATTAATAACAACCGCAAGAAAAATCCCAACGGCAACCTGCAGAGTAGTTGCTGTAAATGTCCAGATAATTGTCCAGGCAAATACAGATACAAATGTATTTCTCCAGATATCCATCGTAAACATGTCACTGAAGTTCTGAAATCCTACCCAATCTACCAGTTTGGCAGGCGGCGAATGGTACAAGTCATAGTTGGTAAACGCAAGGAAAACCATGAACAGAATCGGAAATACAACAACAAAGATCAGGATAAAAAAGCCCGGCCCTACTAAAAGATAAGGGAATCCTTTATCAATCACATTTTGATATTGCTCTTTAATAGTTGTGACTGCAAAACCCTGATCTCTCTTCTTGCCATTTTGAAACGCATCGTAAATGTTAAACACATAAAAAGCGATGCCGAAACCAATCACGATAAATGCGATGACCCCTTGGACGAGAAGGATGATGGAATGGTCACGCGGAAGCTCTGTTCCGAGGGTAAAGAATCCCCAGAGCCCCATGTTCAACAGGTTCCCGAAAACAACGAAATAGGAAGATGCCAGAATAAGGAATAAAGCCCCTTTTATTCTTTGTTTATTATATATCTGGCCGATCCCAGGAATGATAGAGAGCAAAGCCGCAGTTTTACGATGGTTGGATTGATTTGCTAACGCCTCCATGATGTAGGCTGTCCCCTTTCTGAATCACTTGATATAGATGCATCTTTCAATGTCTGAACCTTCAGGTATTAGAAGATGCACCTATAGTGAAAGCAGTACCCAGATTATACTGGGTACCGCCTCCCTCTATATTATTTACCGGTGTGTTTTGCTTTAATGTTTTGCTCGATTGTTTTTGATGCGTCTTCCAATGCTCTCTTGGAATCTTGTTTACCTGTTGCAGTAAGCTGCAGCGCGTTTCCTACTGGTACCCAAACTTCAGCCATTTCTGGTACGTTTGGCATTGGAATACCGCGTTCTGATTGGACAGCAACTGCTTTTGCTGCTTCGTTATCAGCAATGATTGGATCTTTCATAAGAGCTTTGATCGGAGGGATCTCCTGAGTTTTTTCGTAGCGGATTTTCGCGTTCTCTTCGTTCGTTATCCACTCTACAAATTTTTGAGCCCATTTTTTGTGCTCAGAGTATGCACTTACGTTCCAGCCTTTAACACCGATGAATGTTTTTACATACTCGCCGTTAGGAAGCTTCGGCATTGGTGCAACACCGATATCGATTCCTGCATCTTTATAGCCTTGGAATGACCAAGGTCCGTTCATTACAGAAGCAACTTTCTTTTCATTGAATAGACCGTCAATGGTTTGTCCTGCTTTTTTCCCGATGATACCTTTAGGGAATAATCCTTCTTTGTACCATTTGGAAATGTAATCAGCACCTTCAAGAGAGCCTTTGTTTGTTAAACCAAGATCTTTCGTATCAAGTGTTCCATTATTATCCTTAAATACATAACCACCGTAACCGCTTAAGATGCCATGTGCGAAGTAGAAATCTGTCCAGTTCGCCAAGAACCCGTATTGCGCGCCGCCTTTGTCGCCTTTAGAGAACTTGTAAAGATCGTCAAGTGTTGCAGGCGCTTCTTTCATATACTTTTTGTTGTAGATGAAAACAGGTGTTTCAGTAGATTTTGGAAGACCATAAAGTTTTCCTTTAAACGTTAAAGCCGAGATTGATGAGTCAGTATATTGGCTTGTAATATCACTTGAAATATTTAGAGGCTCGATCAAACCTTCAGTAGCCAATGGCCCAATACGGTCATGTGGTGTTGTGATAACGTCCGCACCTTTGTGAGTCGGTCCATCAAGACGAAGCTTATCTTGTTGATCAAGCATTGGCATTTCTTTAAATTGAATTTTAATTCCGTATTTCTTTTCAAAGCTTTTCGCAGCTGGTTCAAGGCCTACACCTTTATCTGTATCTTCCCAGACTACTAATTTATCCGGTTTTTTCTCTGCTTTTCCTGTATTGCTGCTGCTTCCGCTGCTGTCTTGTGGACCGCAGGCAGAAAGAACACCAAAAGCAAGCACTGGCGTTAACATATAGGCCATTATCTTTTTCATTCTTGTTCCCCCTATTTTGTTTAAGATCTTGAACAACCGTTTGCACAACCAAATCAAAAAAAGGATTAGGCCTTCGCCTAACGTGTTGTGAAAACGATTGCATCAATTCCTAATTTCATTATACATCCCTTTTTTTTTTTGACAACTGTTTTCAAAAATTTTTATAAAACGCTTTCAACTCTTTCGTTGACATCAATTTCAGTATATACTACATTAAAGTTGAAATTAATTGCATCGGGGCAATGCTACCGCAGGTACAACCTCCACACAGAGTTTGTACCTTTTTTATATCCTATACGTGCAACCGATTGCAAAAACTAGTCAGGAGTGATGATATGCAGCGAGAAGTCCTGTACCATAGACCAAAGAATAACTATGCCTATGCCTATGACGAAAAAACGCTTCACATCCGTTTACGAACGAAAAAAGGTGATGTTCAGTCTGTACATCTTATCTATGGCGACCCTTATAATTGGATAGACGGGCGCTGGCAAATCCAGAAAAGTGAGATGACCAAATCGGGATCTGATGAATGGTTCGATTATTACTTCATTGAAGTATCTCCCGAGTTTAGAAGACTTCGTTATGGATTTGAGCTGATGAATGAGAATGAGAAGCTGGTCTATACGGAAAAAGGCTTTTATGAAGAAGCACCTATGGATGATACATCGTATTATTTCTGCTTCCCTTTCCTTAACAAAGCAGATGTATTCAGGGCACCTGAATGGGTAAAGAATACGGTTTGGTATCAAATTTTCCCTGAACGATTTGCGAATGGCAACCCTGCCAATGATCCTGAAGGGGCACTGGCATGGGGCTCAGCTGCACCATCCAAGACCAATTTTTTTGGTGGAGATTTTGAGGGTGTCATCCAGCACCTTGATCATCTCGCCAGCCTTGGAATAACCGGCATTTACTTCACCCCTATTTTCAAAGCAAAGTCGAATCATAAATATGACACGATCGATTATTTTGAAATCGATCCGCAGTTTGGAACAAAAGAAACCTTCCGGCAATTGGTGGATGCTTGCCATGAAAAAGGCATAAAAGTAATGCTGGACGCTGTTTTCAATCATAGCGGCTTCTACTTCGAACCCTTTCAGGATGTTCTCAGAAACCAGGAAAACTCGCAATATAAAAACTGGTTCCACATTCGCGAATTTCCGGTCATCACAGAACCTAAACCAAACTATGACACCTTTGCCTTTGAGAAAAACATGCCGAAACTAAATACTGAAAATCCTGAGGTAAAAGAATATTTATTGAAAGTAGCCCGGTTTTGGGTCGAAGAATTCAATATTGACGGCTGGCGGCTGGATGTGGCCAACGAAGTGGATCATCAATTCTGGCGCGAGTTCCGCAGCACCGTGAAAAGTGTAAAGCCTGATGCGTATATCCTCGGAGAAATCTGGCATGATTCCATGCCTTGGCTGCAGGGTGATCAGTTTGATGCGGTTATGAACTATCCGTTTACGACAGCAGCCTTGGATTTTCTAGCATTTGATAAAATAACAGGCAGCGAATTTGCTGACAAGATTACAAACGTTCTACAGTCCTATCCTGCAAACGTGAATGAGGTTGCTTTTAATCTTCTTGATTCACATGACACACCAAGGGTACTGACACTAGCCAAGGAAAATAAAGAAAGAGTCCGCCAATTGTACACACTCATGCTGTCCTTCCCTGGAACTCCCTGCATCTATTATGGAGATGAAGTAGGGATGACTGGCGAAATGGATCCCGGCTGCAGAAAATGCATGGAGTGGGATGAGGAAAAACAGGACCGCTCTTTATTTGAAGATATTCAAAAACTGATCACGTTCAGATCTGATCATTCTGCTTTTGGCAATGGTGGAACCCTCTCTTTTATCAAAGGGAGCCATACACCTGGAACGCTTCTTTATAAGAAAACATCTGCTGATGAAACCCTTTTATTCGCCTTTAATTCAGAGAGCGAACCCATAACGCTTGAAGAAGGTCTATTTGACGGATTCAGCAATGCCGTTAACCTTTGGACCGGAGAAAACATCAGCCCAGCTCATGCGGTTGTAAATGCCAATGATTCCTTGATTTTAAAATTAAGTTAACGTAGAACAGTGCAAGCGTCCTGTAAGGCAGTCAGCATGTACTTGGATTTTTGCTAGTCCTATTCATCAATAAAGCCCCTTTGACCATGAACGCTCACATGGCGCATATGAACCAAAGGGGTTTTTTCCCTCGGATGAAATTTTTTTCATCAGGCATATAGATAGGACTTTACATCACTCCCGGATAATTCCAATCAATGTCAGTGACATTGCCAAACATTTGATCGGACACATAATAATTTCCCTGCTGATCAACCTTAATTCCCGCCGGCATACAATTTTTCCAATATTGATTTACCTCAATTTTTTGATCAATAAAATCCCAATTTAAATGATACCAATGAAAAACCATGCGATAGCGGCCGAATTTACTTAAATCCTGCTGTGGGTTATACGATGGCTGGTAGGAGAAAGGCTGTGAAGGATATTGTCTGAATGGCAAGGAAGGATGGGAAGATGAAAAATAGGGTTGATGATAAAATTTTTCATCGTAGAAGGGAAATGCAGGCTCTTGCATAAAAAAAGTGAAACTCTCATCCGGATTAAAAAAGGTTTGACATTCTCCTATAGGCTCGCGGGCTGATCCCTTCCAGTTTCTTAAATAGCTTTGAAAAGTATGCGGCATCTTCCATTCCACACTTCCCTGCAATACCACTCATTCTTAATGTTGTTGAACTGATCAGGTTCTTGGCCATATTCATTCGGTATTGATACTGCAAAGGGGTAATCCCAATGGTCTGCTGCATGCATCTTGTTAAATAATCCTGAGGTTTTTCATTGAAAAATGTTCGTTGTAGTGCTGATGAACATAATCGATAATGCTCTGGGTAACCCAAAAAGTCGTAATAGTACAAGATATATCGGCGAACTCACTTTTTAATACTGTAATCATCCTTTAGAATAGGTAAAGTTCAATATCGTTTTTGTCAAAAGGAGATTCTACATTATGAGTAAAGCAAAAACACTAAAACCTGTCAAACTCTCCTTGATTGCGATTACGTGGCCCATTTTCATTGAAATCATGCTTCATATGCTGATGGGGAATGCCGATACACTTATGCTCAGCTACTATTCCGATCATTCGGTAGCTGCGGTCGGCCTTTCCAACCAGCTTCTGCAGATCATCATTGTTATGTTTGGATTCATAGCTACGGGTGCGAGTGTCGTTGTTGCCCAATCACTTGGAGCTTCCAAGGTGAAACAATCTTCGGAAGTAGCAGTCATGGCAATCACAGTCAACTTAGGGTTCGGATTATTGTTGAGTTTAATTTTATTTTTGTTCGGAAAAACGTTCCTCATCTGGATGAACACACCTGATGAACTTATGGATCAAGCGTATTCCTTTTTGGTCATCGTCGGCGGGTTTTCGTTCGTGCAGGCCGTTATCATGACCATCGGTGCCATCATTAGAACCTATGGTTTTACCCGTGAGGCCATGAATGTGGCGATTTTCATGAATGTACTCAATGTCATCGGAAATTGCCTTGTTATTTTCGGACCATTTGGATTTCCTGTTTTGGTGTTCAAGGGGTCTTCTCTCCATTTTCACACATGATCATGCCATTATAGCCGCAGGGGCCACGCTGCTTTATGTCACAGTTATCTTAGAGCCTGGCCGGTCGTTTAATCTTGTGGTCATCTCGTCACTTCGGGCGGCCGGAGACGCTAAGTTCCCTGCCCTGATGGGAGTCATATCGATGTGGGGAATCAGTGTCCCGCTTGCTTATTTTTTAGGAATTGCGATGGAGATGGGACTGCTTGGCATATGGATCGCCTTTATCGTAGATGAATGGCTGCGCGGACTTCTTATGCTTTGGCGCTGGAGGTCAAGAATCTGGGAGCGGAAGAACGTATTGGATATTCAGCCCGGCGCAGCTCACACATAGAAGGGGCTGTCCAAGAAGTCTGTAAGCTGTTGATTTCCGTTCCAGGCTGCTCGCTTTCCGCGGGGCGTGCGGTGAGCCTCTTGGTGCAAGCACCGGCGGGAGTCTCACCTGTCACGCTAGTCCCGCAGGAGTCTCGCATCTTCCACTTCAATTAACTTTTCATTGAAGATTTTTCAAGCCAAAAAGGGGCTGCCTGAAGGTCAATTTTCGACTTTCTGGACAGCCCCTTTTTCAATCGATAATATTAATGTTATAGTCGTTCAGCCAAGTATCGATTTGAGACAGATGGGCCATGAGCTGTGGCCCGGTCATTAGCTGGCCGAACCAAGGAACTTTAAATGCTTCACCGTTTGTATCAATAATCGCCTGAACTTTTTCTTTTTTTATCAATTCCAGTATAGGTGAACTGCTGTTATCGATGATCGACTGAAGCCACTCTTTCACACTTTGCGTATAGTTTGGATTATGTGTTTTCGGATAAGGGCTTTTCTTTCTATGAAGAACTTCATCCGGCAGGATTCCGGTAAGCGCTTTTCTGAGAAGGCCCTTTTCCCGCCCTTCCAGCATCTTCATCTCCCACGGTATGTTCCAGGCGTATTCAACGATCCGGTGGTCAGCAAACGGCACCCTGACCTCCAGACTTGCCCCCATGCTCATTCGGTCCTTACGATCGAGCAATGTTGTCATGAACCAGATCATGTTTAAGTAAAAAATCTCCCTGCGTTTCGCCTCCACTCCCGTTTCTCCATCAAGCCTTGGCATTTCCGCGAGTGATTCTTGGTACCGCTGTTTCACATAGGAAGATAGATTGAGCTTATTCTTCCAATGATCATGCAGCAGATCTTCACGCTCAGCCGTTGAACTCATCCATGGAAAAAGGGGCCGGTTCATAACTTCTGGTTTATGAAACCATGGATAACCGCCAAAAATTTCATCGGCACACTCACCGGAAAGTGCAACCGTGGAATGATCTTTAATCAGTCTGCAGAACCAAAGCAATGAGGAATCAACATCTGCCATTCCCGGAAGATCCCTTACTGCTACTGATTCCCGAAGGTGATTGACCAGCAGCTCTGTGTCAATGACACAATTGTGATGGACGGAGCCTTTGGCTTCCACCATCTTTTGGATAAATGGACCGTCGGCGTTCGGCTGGAAATCACTCACTTTAAAATACTTGTCATTATCCACATAATCGATGCTGAACGTGTGGAGCCGGCCTCTATTCTCTGATTTAAAATGCTCTGCCGCAATCGCGGATATCACACTTGAGTCAAGGCCTCCCGATAAAAAGGTGGAAACCGGCACATCGGCAACAAGCTGCCGTTGAACAGCATCCACCACCAGCTCTCTCACATTGGATATGGTTTCCTCCAGCGAATGAGGATGACGCTCGCTCTTCACGTTCCAATACCGCCAAAGCCTTTGACCGTTTCTATCAAATGTTAAAGCATGGCCGGGCCTGAGTTCACTGACCCCTTTAAACACACCATGTCCCGGAGTCCTTGATGGCCCCAGCCCGAAAACTTCCTGAAGACCTTCGCTCTCCAGTTCGGCTTTTACATCAGGATGAGCCAGGATCGCTTTTAATTCCGAACCGAACAAAAGACGCCCTCCCGCTATAGAGTAAAACAGCGGTTTGACACCAAGACGGTCTCGTGCAAGAAACAATTTTTCTTTTTGGGAATCCCAGATCGCAAAAGCAAAGATCCCATTAAAGTGATCAATACAGCTTTCTCCCCATTCAATATAGGAAATGAGAAGCACTTCGGTATCAGAATGACCTTCAAACCGATACCCTTTTTTCAACAGTTCTTTTCTTAAATCCTCTGTGTTATAAAGCTCACCATTATAACAAAGTGTGCAAGGGGCGTTCTCTTCTCCCCTCGTCATCGGCTGTGCGCCGCCTTCAAGATCCACAACCGCCAGCCTTGCATGGCCGAAGCCTGCATGAGTGCGGCTCCATACGTTCAAAGCGTCCGGACCGCGTTTCGATAATGTAGCTGCCATTTTAATCAATGTTTTATTTTCCTGTGAAACGTCGCGCTTCCAGTCTATCCATCCAGTAATCCCGCACACCGTCATCACCCTTTCCATTCGGATGCTGATTCATCCTTCCATAAGCGCCCAATACTTACTTTATGCAGGTAAGTGATAATGGTTCACCGGTATGAGTGGGTAATTATGCAAGATTGAAAAGCTTGCAAGCTAGCCATTAAAAAAACTGCAGCAAAGGAAGCTCCCTTTGCTGCAGTCTAGTGTGTAATCTGATTATTTAACGGCTGTTTCCTGTTTATCGTAGAGGGGCACCCAGCCTTCCTTTGATTTAAAGATTCGGACGGCCACAACTTTGCGGTCATCCATGAGTGTAAAGTAATGGCGATAGTTTTCAGGTACAGAAATGAGATCTCCTGGCTCTAGCTCGACGTCAAAAAATCGTCCCTCTGGCCCTTCAATCGCAAAAATACCGTGTCCGCTCACAATAAATCGTACTTCATCATCGGAATGGTGATGCTCTGCCAAAAAGTTTTTCAGCAGCTCATCAAGATTTGGAGTATCCGGTGATAGGGCAATTATATCTTCTGTCACGTATCCTCTCCTTTCTGACAGTTCATCAATTTCTTTTCTGAAGACCTGAATAATTTCTGCTTTCTCTTCATCACTTAAAGAATAGTTTTCTTTCAGGTGTGCAGGAAGTTTTTCAATATCCCAATTTTCGTAGATTACTCCCTGGCTTTCAAGATAAGCACTAACCTTCTTAAGTTCTTCATATCTTTCATTGTTATCATGAAAACGTAATTGCGCCATATGGCATCCCCCTATGCTCTTTCGTTTTATATAAGTGATGGTTGTCCATCATGAAACTGCATTATTGATTTCATTTTAATATGATAGGAAAATAGAAACTCTATTGCTTCCAAGTGCCTTTTCGCCTCAAATCCCGATTTGCCCCAAACGGTGATTCCGTGGTTTCGAATAAGGACAGCTCTTGTATCAGGACCAATTGCCTTTCCGAAGCTTTCGGCCAATATCTTAAGATCCGCATAGTTCTCAATAATGGGAACCGTGATGGACCCAGCTTCTTCCCAGATGTTAAAGGCCTTGATCAGTTCCTGCCCTTTGAAAGTAACCTGCCCCTCTCCTGCATACAATTCTGAAATCACATTATTGTCCACAGTATGCACATGGAGACAGCAGCCCGCATCGGTCAGCTGATATACTTTTGAATGAAGGCCGGTTTCAGCTGAAGCGCGGAGATGTGTCGGATCAGCCGCATTTCCCTCTGAATCCACCAATAGAAAGTCCTCAGTCGTCCTTCTTCGCTTATCCTTTCCGCTTGCGGTAACCAAGAAGGTAAGCGGTTGATCGCTTACCTTAATGGACAGGTTTCCGCTTGTTCCTGGAAACCAGTCCCTTAATGCCAATTCATCTTTAATGTCCGCCAGTTCTGTCCATAGCGCATCAAGCGTACTCAAACTCTCACTTCCTTTTCCTCAAGATACTGTACAATCTCATAAAAAGTAGAGAAAGGATCGTATGCAATGCTGAGTTCTTCGCATTTCTCGATCAAGAAATCTCTGGCAAACACTTTATCCGCAATCTTGGCGGCCTGCAGGTCTGTAATGGAGTCACCGATCACAATTTTTTCATAACGGGAAGAATCGTAGCCTCTCAGTATAGTAGGTTTACAGGATCCACAATCATTGCCGCAGGAAGAATCGCAGGAGTGCGGCCAAAGAATCTGTATTGTCTCTCCATGAAAATTACTCCCGTTGCAATAAATCTTATCTTGATTAATTATTCCATCAAGCATTGGATAAACGAAAAAATCAATTCCACCGCTGACGATAAACAGTGGGATATTGTGCTCTTTTGTATAAGCTACAAATTCTTTAAATCCTTCTCGAATTTTTGCTGTTGAGAGGACATAGTCCACAATCTCATTCTTCCTGTCGGATGGAATAAGGGAAAAGAGTTTCCCTACACCTTCCCGGATAGAGATCTCCTGATTTAGAATTTGATCTTTAATGAGTTCCCAGCCGTTCGGAGCAAAATTCTTCATGATATCGATAATATTATCTTTTTCGGTAATCGTACCGTCAAAATCACAAAAGATAATTTTCGTTTTGCTCATGCCTTTACCAATCCGCCCCACAAATCAAGCGCTTCTTTTAAAGGTTTACTTTCCTGGCTGATCTGTTCAAGAGATTTGTTTAGCATCAATCCATCGATTGCATCCCGGAAAGCTCTTCCGCCATCCACAGCCCCTCCTGGATGGCCGTGAACACCCCCACCAGCATTAATAATGCTTTCAATGCCAAAATCCTGAAGCAAGAGCGGTGTTAAACCAGGATGGATTCCTGCTGATGGTACCGGGAATGCCCCTTTCCAGTTTGCATCCTTCTCAGTCAGTTCGCCTGCAATGCCGATTGCATCTTCTTTTCGAAGGGCGACACTGCCATATGGTGACGGGAACAATACGAGATCCGCTCCTGCAAGGCGGAGCAGTTTACCAAGAAGCAGACGGTTGGAGATCCCATAAAATTCCGATGGTGTAATGGCGCCTGATAAGGCAGGATGTGCCATGATCGGAAGGCTGACGTCTGGATCTTCTGCTAAGCTTTGCAAGACGTCAAGCCCATAGGCGAAAACGTTAAAGAGCAATGCGCTTGCCCCGAGCTCTGCCGCCTTTTTTGCTTTATCTTTCAGATCATACGTACGCCCTGTCAAATTCACTGCATACAGTGTCTTATGTCCGGTCTCTTGTTCAGTTGCCGTTAATACTTCTTTAGCAGCTTTTATTCGTTCTTCAAATGGTGTCAGCGGATTATCGAACAGAATTTCATCATCTTTTACGAGGTCCACTCCGCCCAGCGCTTGTTCCTTCAGCTGATTCTTGAAATATTGAAGATCCCTGCCGATCACACCTTTAAAAATACTCATTAGAAGAGGCCTTTCAAAAACCCCTAGCTGATTGCGAATTCCATCAATTCCAAAAGAAGGTCCAGGAAAAGCCGAAGCCAATTCAGGGGAAAAATCAAGATCGATCAGCTTTACTTCTCCATCCAACGATAGTTTACCGAAAACAGTCGTCAAGATTGCCGGCAAGTCCGCTGTGAAGTTAGCGGCAGGATACGCGATTTTAAGAAGAGCCTGTTTTCTGGACGAGCCAAAGTATTGATTTACCCTCGTATCTTCGGGCAATTCATTGATTTCCACTACGTGGCCTTTATGGTTTCGCAGCTGTTCTTTCTGAAGATCCGGCAAGTCCGTCCATGAACCGACCGTCAGTCCGAGTGCAATTCCTTCAGCTTTTTTCTCAAAGTTGCCTTTTGGATCATGAACCAGATAGGTTGCAGTTATTGTCGACATGCTGAAATCCCTCCGAAAGCATAGATTTATATTAGAAAGGCGCAATCGCCCTGCTAAGGTCCGACAAGCGCCGGAACTCTTACACAGCAACACGCTTTTTGTGTTGTGGAGTAAGAGTGAAGCGACCAAAGACGAATTGTGTTTTTCAATTCGTCCTCTGAGGACCTGTGCCGAAAACAAGAAACATGTTTTCAGCCCTGGGCGCTGGAGCTGGACATTACTTCTATGCCAGCTGAATTTTGTACTCGCTTTACACTTAACTTAAAAAACCTCTTCCCGAGGGAAGAGGCATAATAAACACAGAGATACCGCTTCCTCTCATCTGTCAGCTGCCGCTGCAAGAATTAGCACCGTTTTTATCCTAAAGGATAAGCCGGTTGCCGGGCTTCATAGGGCTAGTCCCTCCACCTGCTCTTGATAAGAGAATAAATAAAATTATTCGAATGTTAGAATTACTTGTGATTATGACAGGTAACAAAAAATCTGTCAATCTCTTAAATGTTCAACACTATCAAAATAATTTTAGCTGACCTATCCGATCAACGGCTTCCTTCAGCTTGTTCTCATCCGTTAATAGCCCTGCTCTAACATAACCGTCTCCTTCTTTGCCAAAACCGATGCCTGGTGCAACAACGACATGTGCATGCTCCAGAAGATAATCTGCAAAACTTTCAGATGTGAATCCTGAGGGAACAGGTAGCCAACAAAAGAAGGATCCTTTAGGGGCAGTCACATCCCAGCCGATCTCCTTCAATCCTGAAATAAACACATCACGCCGTTTTTCATACATGGCGACCAGGTTTTCCACGCACTCCTGCGGCCCCAGGAGTGCTTTAGCTGCAGCTTCCTGTACAGCTGGAAAAAGGCTGACATAGAAGTGGTCCTGAAGAAGATTAATGCTTTCAATCACACTCTCGTTCCCGATGGCAAAGCCTACTCTCCAGCCAGCCATGTTATACGTCTTACTCATCGTATAGATTTCGATACCCTGTTCTTTCGCACCAGGAACCTGCAGATAGCTGACCGGTTTCTCGTTTTCAAATCCGATGGCTCCATAGGCAAAATCATGGACGACTAAAATATTATGCTTTTCAGCAAAGCTTACTGTATCTTCAAAGAACGGCACTGTGGCTACACCCGCCGTTGGATTATTCGGATAGTTCAAGAACATGAGTTTTGCCCGTTCTGCATCCTCTTGTGAGATTTCAGCGTAATCAGGCAGGAAATCATTTTCCTCTTTAAGAGGCATCATGCTCATCTCAGCTTCCGCCATGGCAAGTCCTGACCAGTAATCGGGATATCCAGGATCCGGGACCAAGGCTAGGTCACCTTTGTTCAAAAAACATTGTGAAATCTCTACTAAACCCGCTTTACCTCCGAATAAGACAGCTACTTCTTTTTTAGGATCAACGTCTACGCCGAATTCTTTCTTGTAATGTTCAGCTACTGCCTCTTTTAAAAAATCATAACCCCTGAACGGAGAATATTTATGATATTGCGGGTTATGAGCAGCCTCCTGCAAAGCTGCCACAATATGCGGAGGCGTTGGCTGGTCAGGGTTTCCCTGGCCAAGGTTGATAATATCATGCCCTTTAGAAGCAGCACTCACCTTGCCTACCAGCTTTGCAAAAAATTGTTCAGGCAGCCGCGATAAAGCTTCTGCTTGCTGGAATTGTTTCACGGTTACACATCCTGTCTTTCGTAATTTTCTTGAAATTCTAATCAATTATGTTATACGCTTAATTAAAATCTGTCAAAACGTTTTAATGGAGGATAGCATGAAACTTACTGTTGCAGCGATTCAAATGGATATTCAGCTTGGCAATCCCAAGGAAAATATTAAGAGGGCTTCAGAAAGAATTGAACAGGCAGCAATGAAAAAACCTGATGTGATTGTTCTTCCTGAACTGTGGACTACAGGCTATGATCTAGAAAGGCTAGATGAGATAGGAGATACAAACGGCGATGAGATCAAACGATTAATGAGCGGCCTTGCCAGCAAATACCAAGTGAACATTGTTGCAGGTTCCATCGCTAAGAAAACGGATGAAGGAATCTATAACACCATGTATGCCTTTAACCGAAAAGGTGAGCAGACCGGCGAATACAGTAAACTCCATCTGATCCGGCTAATGCAGGAAGAAAAATATATTGCTCCGGGCTCCCGCAAAGGAAATTTCATGCTGGAAAACGTTCCTGCTGCCGGTGTCATCTGCTATGATATCCGTTTCCCTGAATGGATTCGCGCCCATATTCTTGAAGGCGCCTCTATCCTGTTTGTTCCTGCCGAGTGGCCGGCGCAGCGGCTGAGCCACTGGCGGAACCTGCTAATAACAAGAGCCATTGAGAACCAATGCTACGTTGTGGCATGCAACCGGGTCGGCAGTGATAAGAACAACACGTTCGCAGGTCACACGTTGGTCATTGATCCCTGGGGAGAAATTATTGCAGAGACAGACGGAGAAGAAGAGACCATTTTGTTTGCTGAGGTCGACACTGATCTTGTTGAAGAAGTAAGAAACAGAATCCCTGTGTTTGAAGACAGACGTCCAGAATTTTATTAAAAAAGATTTGACAGACAATGGATAAGATTGTATGATTGCCATTGTAAATTATTATTGCATTCTGTTTTTTCTAACAATTTTATATTTGTTGTCTCTTATCAAGAGCAGGTGGAGGGAATTTGGCCCGATGAAACCCAGCAACCGACCGTAATACCATTGTGAAATGGGGCGTCTATTACTAGAAGCCTGGAGATCCAGTATGGCACGGTGCTAATTCCAGCAAAACTTTGTTTTGCAAGATAAGAGGCGTGGAAACTATACATCCAGGCCTCTTTTCTTACAGAAAAGAGGCCTTTTTACATACAAAATATTCCGGAGGTAGTATAGATGGCAACAACCCTCAAACAATCTTACGAACGACTGAATGAACAAACCGTGGTGGAGCTGGCACAAAAACTCGAACTGTTATCTGATTATCAAAACATTAAAGTCAATGAGATTGGTGACGGTAATCTTAACCTTGTTTTTCGGCTAATCGAAGAAGATACAGGTAAATCCATTATCGTAAAGCAGGCACTTCCCTATGCCAAAGTCGTGGGAGAAAGCTGGCCGCTTACACTGGACAGGGCAAGGATTGAAAGCAGCTCTTTAATAAAATCAGCAGAATTTGCTCCTGAGCATGTTCCAGAAGTTTTTTATACAGACCAGGATCTCGCTCTCACTGTAATGGAAGACTTATCTTCTCACGTGATTCTGCGGAAAGGTCTGATCGAAGGGGTCAAATATCCTCATCTTGCACAGCACATCGGCACATTTATTGCCAAAAGCCTGTTCTATACGAGTGATTTTTACTTGCATCCTTTCGAGAAGAAAGAGCTTGTCCAGACGTTTACAAACCCTGAACTTTGCAAGATTACCGAAGACCTTGTATTTACTGACCCGTTTTATGACATCGACACCAACGATTTTCCTTCCGAGCTGAAGGAGGCCGTTTCCGAACTATGGAGTGATACTCTCCTCAAACAGAGAGCTGCCTCTCTAAAATATAAATTTTTGACGCGTGCAGAGGCTCTGTTGCATGGTGACCTCCATACCGGAAGTATTTTCGTTACCGAAACTTCTACAAAATTAATAGATTCCGAGTTTGCTTATTATGGGCCTCAAGGCTTTGATATCGCCCACTTTTTTGCCAATATTGCATTGAATCATGCCTCACAGTCCTTTCATATCTCTGACTCTCTTAGGCGCGAAGAATATCAGAGCTATTTGCTCAGCGTGATCAAAGACACTTGGGAAACCTTCACTGCCCGTTACAGAGAACTGTGGAAAACAGAGGGTGTAGAGTCTGCAACCAAACTTCCTGGATTTGAGGAAGAGATTTTAAATAGCATTTTTACAGATATGATTGGTTTTGCCGGTTGTGAAGTGATCCGCCGCACGATTGGGCTTGCCCATGTCGAAGATCTTGATTCCATTGAAGACTTCAATGGCCAAATCGAGTTAAAAAAACGTGTGCTGAAGCTTGGAAGCGATTGGGTAAAGAACGCTGAGAGCATAAAAAATATCGATGAATTTATCACATACATCAGGAGTGTTTAATGATTATGAGTACGACAGAAACCTGGATTTCATCACTGAGATATAAAGGGGATCATCTTCTGCTGCTTGATCAGCAGCAGCTTCCCCGCCATACCGTCTACATTAATGTTACGACAATTGAACAAGTGTGGGATTGCATAAAAAAATTGCAAGTGCGAGGCGCACCTGCCATTGGAATCGCCGCAGCTTTTGGAATCGTGTTATGGGCAAAGGCCAACATATCCATGCCGTATGACGAGTTCAAGTCAAAGCTGTTGCAGCAAAAAGCTTACCTTGCCGGATCCCGGCCCACTGCGGTTAATTTGTTCTGGGCCCTCGACCGGGTCACAGGCTCTGCCGAACAAGCCCGAGATACTGAGGAAGCGGTTCAGCTGATCGAGCAAGAGGCTCTTCTCATTCAGCGGGAAGATGAAGAAACTTGCCGTAAAATCGGGGAATACGCATTGACCTTGCTGAAAAACGGGGATTGTTTGATGACGCACTGCAACGCTGGCGGAATTGCAACTTCCCGGTATGGTACAGCTCTGGCTCCCATGTATTTAGCAAAAGAAAAAGGCTGGGACCTCTCGGTGTACGCTAATGAAACAAGACCGGTATTTCAAGGGGCGCGTTTAACAGCCTGGGAGCTGCAGCAGGCAGGAATTAATGTAACATTGATTACGGATAACATGGCTGCCCATACACTTAAAACAAAAAACATCGCTGCGGTCATCGTCGGCTGTGACAGAGTCGCTGCCAACGGAGATACCGCAAATAAAATCGGGACGTTCGGACTAGCCTTGCAGGCAAAAGCACTCGGCATTCCCTTTTATGTAGCCTCTCCTCTATCAACGATCGATTTGAACACATCAACAGGAGATGATATTCCCATTGAGGAAAGACCGGCAGAAGAAGTGACCCACTTTCAGGGAGAACCCATCGCACCAGAAGGCGTGAAGGTATTCAATCCGGCTTTTGATGTCACTCCCCATGAGTACATTACCGCCATCATTACCGAGAGGGGAATTGCGTCAGGAAATTATAAAAAACAGCTTGCAAACTTTTTTAATAGCTAAAAAAAGCTCGCGGCCCTTTTGGGTCACGAGCTTTTTGTATGGTACGTATGAAACAATTCTTCGATTTCTGCCGCACAGACCGGTTTCCCGATGAAAAACCCCTGTACATGATCACAGCCATAATCCTTCAGAACAAGAAGCTGCTGTTTTGTTTCCACCCCTTCAGCAAGAGCTGTTACGGAAAGCCCTTTGCACATCGTGATGATCGCTCTGACGATGGCTGCATCTGTGGAACTGTGATCAGATTTCGTAAGGTTGCGGATGAATGATTGATCAATCTTAAGAATATCGATCGGAAAATCTTTTAAGTAGCTCAATGAACTATATCCCGTGCCAAAATCATCGATGGATATTTTAATGCCGAGCTCCTTCAGTTCTTTCATGATGTTAATGCCATATTGTACATTTTCCACCATCATGCTTTCTGTCAGCTCCAAATGAAGGAACCTTGGGTCAATTTTAGATCGCTGAAGCGCTTCTTTCACTTCATACACAAAATCCAGCTTTTGAAATTGCCTGCCTGAAACATTCACGGATATAGAGATCTCACTGTTCATCGTCTCATGCCATTTTTTCAGCTGCTGACATGCTTCATTTAATACCCATCTCCCAATGTTCCCGATCAGTCCGGTCTCTTCAGCAAGAGGGATGAAGTTCCCCGGGGAAACAATTCCAAGACGAGGATGGTTCCAGCGGACCAAAGCTTCGAGTGCGATGACCTTGCCATCATCCAAACTAATCTGGGGCTGAAAATACAGTGACAGTTCACCTTTTGGAATGGCATTCCGGAGAAAGCTCTCCATGGCAAGCCGTTCAATCGTGAACTCGTTCATCTCGCCTTTAAAGAACTTCCGCTCTCCCCTGCCTTTTGCTTTTGCCCGGTGAAGAGCAATTCCGGCATTTTTGATCAAAACATCCGGAGTAAGTCCATCATCCGGATAAATGCTGATTCCCATCGAGGCTGTCAGAACAAATTCCTGATCATTATAAATAAGAGGAACAGCCAGAGTTTCTGATAATTTCTCACTTACCCTTCCGGCTTCTTCCACACCTGACAGCTCGTTGATGACAACCATGAATTCGTCTCCGGCATATCGTGACAGCATACATTGCCGTCCGATTCTTTTTTTCAGCTGTTTTGCCGCATACTTAAGAAAATGATCTCCGGCTTGATGCCCAAGACTCTCGTTAATCATTTTGAACTGATCAAGATCAATAAAAACAACCGCAGCCTTTTCTCCGATTTCCATGGTTTTCCTTAAGCAGTTTTCCAGATGCTGTTCAAATAGCATTCGGTTTGGAAGTCCGGTCAATAGATCATGAAACGCAAGGTGAACGATTTTTTCTTCTGCTTCCTTTTGCTTTGTAACATTCTTACCGATCCCATAAACACCAACCACTTCTCCGTTAACGATAATCGGAAGGTTGGTGATGCAGAATTCGAGCGCATGCCCTTTTTTATGATAAAGCTTAGCTGTGAAACATTGCGTCTGCCCATGTATGGTGAGGTTAAAGCAGTTGCTTACCTTTAATTTATCTTCCTCTGAAACATAGGTGATCGCCGTTGTTTTCAATACTTCCGGCTGTCTGTACCCAAGCATTCTGGTCAAAGAGGCGTTCACACTCGTAATCATGCCTGTGAGATCCATAGAGTAGATCAAGTCAGGGTTATGATCAAACAGAGATTTATAGCGCTGTTCAGATTCTTGAAGGCTGGCATTTAGCTTAATCATTTCAACAGTTGATGCTTTCACTAAATGAGACAGTGCCATTATTTCTTCGTTATCATTCTTCATCATGAGCACCTCGATCTATTCAAATGCCAATATACAGTTCTCTGTATTCTATATCGGCATCGGCTGCTCATTTGTTTACACAAACATCATCGCTTCATTAAAAGCTCATCGGCAATACAGAATAGCCGTAATAAAACACAAGAGCCAGCGCAAGAACAAAGGTGATCCAGCGGGTTTTTTTCAGTTCATTGCGTTTTTCACCGTAAAGCATAAGCTCCATCTGTCCAATGACAGCCAGCCCAAGTACACCTTTAACAATAAGCGGACCAATATTCACGGCACCGGCCTGAATCCACAAATAAATGAGCGCAGCACCCGAAAAAATGGTCGTTACATAGAGCAGGCGCAAAATCATATGAAGAATTTTAGAAATTTTTTTATTTTTTCTTTTGTATAGGCTATAAGTCACAAAGAACAGAATAAGCGCTATACCCCACGAAAAGACATGCATATGCAACATATTTATTTCCTCCTATGTATAATCCTCCACTTTACTATACCACGAACTTTTTCAGCTCGGGAAATACGAGAATTTAAGGTAGGAAGAAAGCCTTTTCATTGCTATAATGTAAAAGGATTCACCATAAACTACAGATTGGAGTGAGAGATATGATTAAAACAGAAAACATCATCTCCAAAACAGAACAATTCGGGGCGAATAACTATCACCCACTTCCAATAGTCATTTCCAAAGGCGAAGGTGTTTGGGTTTATGACCCGGAAGGAAACAAATATATGGATATGCTCAGTGCCTACTCTGCGGTAAACCAGGGGCACAGACATCCTAAAATTATTCAAGCCTTAAAAGATCAGGCAGACCGAATCACGTTAACATCTCGTGCTTTCCACAATGATCAGCTTGGTAACTTTTATGAGAAAGTAACTGATCTCACAGGAAAGAACATGGTTCTTCCGATGAACACAGGTGCTGAAGCGGTTGAAACAGCTATTAAAACTGTCCGTCGCTGGGCGTATGATGTAAAAGGCGTTCCTGCCAACCAGGCAGAAGTCATCGCTTGTGAAGGCAACTTCCACGGCCGTACAATGACAGCGGTTTCCATGTCTTCTGATGAAGAATATAAACGCGGATTCGGGCCGATGCTCCCTGGCATCAAACTGATTCCTTACGGTGATCTTGAAGCGTTGAAGCAAGCGATCACACCGAATACGGCAGCTTTCATCATGGAACCGATCCAGGGTGAAGCAGGAATCGTGATCCCGCCGGAAGGTTTCTTAAAACAAGCACGAGAGCTTTGTAAAGAAAACAACGTCCTTTTCGTAGCGGACGAGATTCAATCTGGATTAGGCCGTTCAGGTAAGCTGTTTGCCTGCGACTGGGAAGAAGTTGTTCCAGACATGTACATTCTCGGAAAAGCATTAGGCGGCGGCGTTATGCCAATTTCCTGTGTAGCTGCTGATAAAGATATTCTTGGCGTATTTAATCCAGGCAGCCACGGATCAACGTTTGGCGGAAACCCGCTTGCATCTGCTGTTTCTGTTGCTTCTCTTGAAGTTATTGAAGAAGAAAATCTGGTTGAGCGTTCATTGCAGCTAGGAGAGCACTTCTTGAACGAACTAAAATCGATTGATAATCCGGTCATTACAGAAGTCCGCGGACGGGGATTATTCATCGGGGTTGAGCTTAGCGAAGCGGCCCGGCCATATTGCGAGAAGCTGAAAGAAGAAGGGCTCCTCTGCAAAGAAACACACGAAAACGTTATCCGTTTTGCTCCACCACTCATCATTTCAAACGAAGATTTGGATTGGGCGATCGATCGTATAAAAAAAGTATTATCTGTTTAACACAATAAGCAGAAACAGGCTGGAAGTACTTCCAGCCTGTTTTTTTGTTGGACTACTGATTTTTATAGCGCCTTCACCATACCTCCGTCAATCAGGAACGATTGTCCTGTAATGTAGGTGTTGGCTTCCGAGCCTAAGTAAACAATGGTCTTAGCAAATTCTTCTGGTGTACCATATCGGCCGAGCGGAATGCTCTTTTCCATCTGTTCCTTCACTTGTTCAGGGCTCACTGAATTCGCATCTGCAGCTTTACTGTCTAGCTCCGCCACCCGGTCGGTACCGATACGGCCAGGGCCGATCGTGTTAATGAGGATGCCGTCCTTGCCCAGCTCCTGAGATAAGCTTTTCGACAAGCCATTGATGGCAGTCCTGAACGTGTTGGATAGAATGAGCCCATCAATCGGCTGTTTAAATGAAGAAGAGGCAATGTTAACGATTCTGCCGCCACCATTCTCCCTCATATAAGGAAGAACCTCACGAACAGTACGAACCAAACTCATAAGGGTAAGATTGAACCCAAACTCCCACTCTTCATCCCCGAACGAATCAAAAGTCCCAGCCGGCGGTCCACCAGCGTTGTTTACGAGGACATCAATTTTCCCGAACGCGTCTGCGGCCGCTTTCACGAGCCGCGTAATCTCTTCTTTTTGAGTAATATCACATACAGCATACTCAATCCGGCTTCCTGTTTTCTTTCTGATCTCATTCGCAGTTACCATCAAAGCTTTTTCATCACGGCTCGTAATCATGACAGCCGCACCTTCTTCGGCAAATTTCATCGCTGTTGCCCGTCCAAGTCCTTTGCTGGAGGCAAGAACGAGCACTGCTTTATTTCTTAACCCTAAATCCATAATTTAATCCCCTCCCACTTCCTGCGCTCACTAAAAATAAATTCAGATGACAATGCTAACGTACTTCGTTTCAAGATACGCTTCCATTCCTTCCGTACCGCCTTCTCTGCCGATGCCGCTTTCCTTGAATCCTCCAAATGGTGCCTGAGCAGCGGAAGGGACACCATCATTCCAGCCGATGATGCCGTAGTCAAGCCCTTCGATCAAACGTGTGCCTCTCGACATACTTTCTGTGTAAACATACGCCGCAAGGCCAAATGGACTGCTGTTTGCAAGCCTGATTCCCTCTTCATCTGTACTGATTTTCTGCACAGGAAGTACGGGCCCGAATGTCTCTTCATTCATAATAAGCATGTCATGGTTTACATCTTTTAGAACAGTAGGTTCATAGAAG
The DNA here is from genome assembly GCF_024494405.1 of Fictibacillus sp. WQ 8-8. Lineage (NCBI taxonomy): Bacteria > Bacillati > Bacillota > Bacilli > Caryophanales > Fictibacillaceae > Fictibacillus > Fictibacillus sp. WQ 8-8. Next base: position 386,129 of record NZ_JAMXKG010000003.1, on the reverse strand, counting down.
CAGGCATTGCCTTCGTCCTTACCTTTTCCGCCCAGAACACAAGCTGCTCCCTTTTCAACCGCATTACCAACATGCTCTTTGATTTTTTCATAGCCGTCCCTGTTGATGATCGGACCAATGTCTGTGCCTTCATCCATTCCATTTCCGACTTTCAACTTGCGCGTCGCTTCAACAAGCAATTTTGTAAACTCTTCATATTTGTTCTCATGGACATACACACGGTTGATACAAATACAGGTCTGGCCTGCGTTTCTAAATTTGGAAGCGACGATGCCTTTCACCGCTTTATCAAGATCCGCATCATCCAGGACGATTGAAGGAGCATGGCCGCCTAGTTCCATGGATACATTTTTTACAGTCTTGGCACTTTGCTCAATCAGCATTTTTCCCACTTCCGTCGATCCTGTAAAAGTCACCTTTTTCACCTTGTCACTGTCCATAATCTCTTCGGCTATTACCGAAGACGGACCAGTGAGCAGATTTACAACGCCTTTTGGAAAACCAGCCTTTTCACAGAGTTCTACCAGTTTAATAGCCGTCAGCGGAGTTTCTTTCGGTGGCTTTACAATAAATGTGCAGCCTGCAGCCAAAGCCGGGCCAAGCTTTCGGGTAATCATCGCCGCCGGAAAGTTCCAAGGCGTTATCGCCGCCACGACACCAACCGGCTGTTTGATCACCTGCATCCTTTTGTTTTCAGCAGAAGCCGGGATAGAGCGGCCATACACACGCTTGCCTTCCTCTGAATACCACTGAATGAAAGAAGCTGCATATTGAACCTCACCCAGCGACTCCTTCAATGGTTTACCCATTTCTTTTGTCATTATTTCCGCGATCTCTTCCTTCTGTTCAATCATCAGATCATAAAGCCTGTCCAAATAGGCCGAACGATCATAGGCTGTTAAGCGGGACCAAGGGCCAAAAGCTTCATGGGCAGCTTCGATCGCTGCACGGGTTTCCACCTTGCCAGCCGAAGCAACCGTTCCAACAAGCTCTCCGTTCGCGGGATTTAACACCTCAATCTTTTTTAAATCACTGCCGGTCCATTCTCCATTAATATACAGTACTTTTTCCATCGGCCTTGCCTCCTCAATCGTTGAATGTCTTTCTACTCTTCCTTTTCTACATGACCTTAAAACGTGCTAGATTACTTCATTGCTGAGGGTTCCGATTCCTTCTACCGTAATTTCCACTTGATCTCCACTGTTAAGAAGTCTAGGCGGCTTAAATCCTTTACCTACTCCAGCCGGTGTCCCCGTTGCGATAATATCACCAGGTTCAAGGGTTGTGCCGGCCGAAAGCGCTTTAATAATTTCTGGTATGGTGAAAATAAAGTCTTTCGTATGGCCATCCTGCCTGACCTCGCCGTTCACTTTGGTGATCAGCTTCAGTTCATGGGGATCACCCAGGTATTCCTTCGGCACGATGCATGGCCCCATCGGGCAGGAACCATCCAGGCTTTTTCCGATTAGAAATTGCTTATGGCGCTTCTGCAAGTCTCTGGCCGTTACATCGTTGATAATTGTATAGCCGAAAACATAGTCCATCGCTTCTTCCGCCGGGATGCCGATTCCTATCTTCCCTATGACAACTGCCAGCTCACCTTCATAATCGAGCTCCTCTGTAATACCTTTATGCCTTGGAATGCCTGCTCCATGGCCGATAACAGACGTAGGAGCTTTAGAGAACATCATGACATGTTCTGGAATATCGGCTTCACTGCCCATCTCAATGGCGTGATCCTTATAATTTTTTCCAACACAAAAGATATTCTTTGCCGGCCGCGGAATAGGAGCGAGCCATTGTAGATCAGGGTCGTCAAGACCGTATGTAAAGAGCAGGTTTTCGTGAAAAGTGTCTGATAATTGATTGATTTTATCCAAAAATGCAGCACCGAGCTGTATTCCTTCCAGCATGGTTGCAGGTAATTCCATGTTTTTTTCTTTCGCAGCCATACTAAGATTGAACACTACATTTTGTTCCTCGATCAGTTTGCCTAAAAATAAATCATTCTGATAGCGAGCTGTTACTAATTTCATAGGCTTCACCTTCCGTTTCTTTCTTTAGAGTTTACTGAATGCTTCATCAAAAAGGACGGCCATTTTGAGGTCTGTCTGCGTCAGCCCGCTCAAACTCCACGTTGTAAGCTTAACGGTGACAAGCTTGTAGTTCACTGTAATATAAGGATGATGCTGAAAACTCTCTGAAAGCTGTCCCACTTCACTGACAAATTCAATCCCGTTCAAATAATTTTCGAATCGGTATTTTTTCACCAGCCATTTTCCGTTTGTCAGCTTCCAATCCGGATGCCTCTCAATAAATCGTTCAATCACTTCCTCTGACAGCACTTCATCCATCCGAAATCCGCCTTTCTGCCCCTTATTAAAACTATAACTGAGCGATTGTTTAAACGTCAAAATATTCGGTTAACAGATCCGTTTTATTTCCCTATTTTTTTATGATAAAATAATTTGTTGAATAAAATTAACAGATATGAGGGATTGCTGTGAACATTGTAGTGAGCACACTCAATGCAAAATATATTCATACCTGCCTGGCACTCAGGTATTTAAAGGCTTATAGCGAACCGGATTTCCAAGTTGAAATGGCCGAGTATACCATTAAAGATCCCGCGATTAACATCGTGAGTGACCTCTATATGAAAAAGCCCGATGTACTTGGCTTCAGCTGTTACATCTGGAATATTGAAGAAACGATAAAAGTCATCGAGATGATCAAAAAGATCAGCCCGGAAACAGCCATTATCCTTGGAGGCCCTGAGGTTTCCTATGACGTGGCCCATTGGTTAGACAGAATTCCAGATGCTGATTTCATTATCGTAAACGAAGGTGAAATCTCGTTTAAACATTTTCTTTCAGAGCACTCCGGAGAAAAACGCTATGAAAAGGTAGCGGGCTTGGCCTGGAGAAAAGAAGGAAAGCCAACGATTAACCCGCCGCGCGAAAAATTAGATCTCAAAACCGTTGCAAGCCCCTACCGTTTCCATGAAGATTTGGATCAGCTTTCCAAGCGGGTGACCTATTTTGAGACAAGCAGAGGCTGTCCATATTCCTGTGCGTTCTGTCTCTCTTCCATTGAAGTGGGTGTCCGGTATTTTGACATCCAAAAAGTAAAGGACGATCTTATCTTTCTTATGGATAATGGGGCGAAGACGATCAAATTCGTCGACCGTACCTTTAACATCAAACGTGACTACGCGCTTGAAATGTTTCAGTTCCTTATTGAAAACAGGAGACCTGGCGTGGTATTTCAGTTTGAGATCACAGCAGATATCATGCGGCCTGAGGTCATTGCCTATCTTAATGAAAATGCACCTGCAGGGCTTTTCCGTTTTGAAATCGGCGTACAATCCACCAATGATCATGTCAACGAACTTGTACAGCGAAGACAGAACTTCGAAAAACTTACGCGGACGGTAATGACCGTAAAAGAAGGCGGAAAGATAGCACAGCATCTTGATCTCATCGCCGGGCTTCCAGAAGAAGACTATGCTTCCTTCCGTAAAACGTTTAATGATGTTTTCGCATTCGGTGTGGAAGAAGTACAGCTCGGCTTCTTAAAGATGCTTCGAGGAACCGGTTTGCGCCTGACTGCTGACCGTCATGACTATGTTTATATGAATCACTCTCCTTATGAGATTTTGGGCAATAACGTGCTTTCGTTTGACGAAATCATAAAGATTAAGCGTGTAGAGGATGTGTTGGAAAAATACTGGAACGACCACCGAATGGACGAGACGCTTCACTATCTCATCCATCATGTGTTCGAATCACCGTTCGATTTTTTCCAGGAATACGGAGATTATTGGGAAAGCAAAGGCTGGTCACGTATTGGACACCAGCTGGAGGATTTATTTGCACGGCTTAAGGAGTTCTTGCAGCATAGCGGGACAGTACATGAAGAGGTGATCGAGAGTCTAATGAAATACGATTATTTCTCTCGTAAAAAACACCGTCCGCACCGCTCGTGGTGGAAGGAAACCCTTTCTAAAACAGAAACAGACCACTATAACCGCTGGATTAAAAATCATCCTGAACTTGTTTCGGAAGAGTTCAAAGCGTATGGTTTAAGTGAGAAGGATCTTATAAAGCATACCGTGCTCGATCTAGTTCCATTTGATCTGCAGCACTACCTCCAGACACATGAAATTAAAGAAAACCCTGTTCTTTCTTTGATCTATTACCATCCGAAGACCCATGAACCGGAACACTACATCATTCCGCTTGAGCGCATTGTGCTTGAAGAACTGCATTCTGTATAAATAAAAAAAGGATGCTCTTAATGAGGGGCATCCTTTTTGCTGTCTTTAGCTTTTTTCGCTTTAGGAACGTTGACTTCCGTATTTTCCGTCAAGTATGACGTTGGGTCTGAGACAACTTTTTCCTCCGGACGGATTCCTGCTTTAATCTCTATCCATTTCCCGTACGATAAACCTGTGCGTACTGCCCTTTTCTTTAAGTATCCTTCTTGCACCGTGTAAACAAATGGCTTTCCTTTGCTTTTTATAAGGGATGACATTGGGATGACAACGGCTTTTTCTCTTATAACAGGTTTCAGCTTCAGCTGCAGATGCTGTCCGATCTTAAAGTTATTCGCCTGATCCATTTTTACCGTGAAAGGAAAAGCTGATCCTTCATTGCTTTTTTTGGCATATTGAAATTGTGAAACAGTTCCTTTCCACTGCTTGTCTTCAATAGCTGGAGAAAGGATGACCGCTTTTTCACCTGCCTCTACGATCAGGGAATCTTCTTCTGTCAGATTTCCTTTAATCTGAACATCATCTTTGGAAACGATCTCTACGATCGGCATACTTCCCTCGGAGGCGCCTTGATTGACGCTCTTCACTACTCCCTGAGTATTGCTCTTAATGGATAAGTTTTCTTTTTCTTCAGCAAGCTTTGTAAGCTGCTCATCGATGGAAGAGTTCCTTGCAGCGGCCAGTTCACTTTCCATTTTTGCTTTCGCCTGATCTTTTTCAAGCTGGTTCTTCTTTGTTTCTTCTTTTTTATCCGTACCAAGTGCATCAGCCTGTGCCTGAAGCTTTGTTTGCAGATCTTTATAATACGTTTCTTTTACTGCAGTTTCTTCCTTTTTCTGTTCCAGGCTGCGGACTTCCTTCTCAAGCTCCGGATTCTCATACGTAAAAAGGACAGTGCCAGGTGTAACTTCGTCTCCTGCTTTTACTTCCATCTCTTTAACATATCCTAGCTTATCCTGGACATAGAATGTTTCATTTTCTGCCGGAACGACAACACCTTTTGTCATGACTGTCCGCTTAATATCCATCACATTTGCAGACGCAAGGTGGACATTCTGGACTCTGGCAAATGCACTTTTGTCTTTCGAGAAAATCCATCCATTCAATGCCAGTAATAGAACGGAGAACACTCCAATTCCTAAAAAAATGATTTTTTTATTCACAATGTGGGCCCCCATTATAAAGTAAGCTGGCCATATTGCATTGCATAGGTCAGTGAGGACAACAATATGAACCCTATGTATAAAAGCGATACAGCAGCAATGATATAGGTCTTCGATTTATAGCTCGCCTGTTTTAATCCGGTATACGTTAAATAAAATGCCCAAACGGTAAATAGCGACATAAATCCAAAAAGGGATATGATAAACGCGTTATTGGTCATGTAATTGGCGATGACTCCTAGACTTAACGGGCTGAGTACTTCATTCGTGTCAAGCATCCCTTGAAACGGAAGCTTAATGAGGGCGGAAATTAAGAAAACACAATAAACAATCGATTGAAGAACAAAGAGTTTCTTAAAACCAACCTCTCTAAAGAAGGGAAGAAAAACAATCGACATCAAAGATATAACAACAGCAGGCGTTATTAAGCCGATCAAGCCTCCTGCCACCATTAATAAATATTTGCTTGCCTGCAGTTTGGTTTCTGTTAATTTCACTTCTTTTACAATCGGCATATCCAGCAGATGTTCTGCTGAAAGAAAATAACTGATCGCAGTCATAAAGGCACTTACGATACAGATCATCAAAAACCGCAAAAAAAATCCTTCCGCTCTGTTAAACCGGCGGAAATAACCAAATTGCTCCCTGGGCTGAACCAGACTTTTCAAAATATGCACTTCACCCGGCAACTTATGGTCCCCCTCCATTACTTTCTTTTTCCTCCATCATATCACAATTTTTTTATCTGTTTTGTCTTGATTTGGCAAATAACGTATTTTTATTTTTACAAAACCCTCTATTCCGAATGATTTTAAAAGGCAAATTCTTACACGATTGGCATCGGCCGAGAGCTGAACGCCTTTCATTCAGATCTGGAAAAAAACCGATTGGGAGAAGGACTTTCCCCAAATTGCTCTATCCGCGAAGGTCACTGTGAATATCGTGGATCACGGGATCATCTACTAAAAAAACGCGTTCCTAAATCGGAACGCATTTTTTTACGTATTTTCAATTGCTGTCCGGCTGCCATTTCCTTCGGCATTAGCAGGGGTGACAATCAATTTCTTCGTTAATCTTGCTTTGAGTTCCGGCACATGAGAAATGATGCCGACTGACAAAGCGTTTGTATGAAGCTTTTCCAATGCCGTGACGACCGTGTCCAGCAGCTCCTGATCGAGCGTGCCGAACCCTTCATCCAAGAAGAAAAACTCAAGCGGATATTTCCCTCTAAGCTGGATCTGTGTGGACAAGGAAAGCGCCAACGCAAGGGACGTCAGGAACGTTTCACCACCGGATAGCGTTGAAACAGGTCTTTTAACACCGCCGTTCGCATCATCTCGGATGACAAATCCATTATACGAGTCCACTTCAATCGCATACCTGCCGCGGGTTAGCTGGGCAAGACGGTTTGAAGCATCAAGGCTTACTTGAACAAGCTGCTCTTCTGCAACATATTCAACAAAGCTGTTGCCTCTGAAGACGGCTTGCAGTTTACCGAGAGTTTTAAGCTGTTCTTCCACTTCTCTTTTTTCTGTTTCAAGCTCATTGTAGCGGACATGTCTCATTTCCAGGTCCTTATGATACTGTCCTGCTTCTCCCATCTTCTGAATGGAGGTCTGAAGCTCTTCCTTAACACGCTGTAAAGAAGCGGTGATTTCATCCCATTGCTCCTTCGTCAACAATGCTCCATTTAATTCATTTGCTATTTTTCGTTTCTCTGATTCCGTCCGTTTGCATTGATCATAATACACATCAATCTCTGACTTCCATGATTTCTGAACCTGTTCAGATGCCATGCATTCTCTTAATTTCTCCAGTGATTCAAACTGCGAAGACTTTCTTTTTTTTTCCCATCCGATAAGACATTCTTCTTTTCTTTGTTCACTTTTTTCTTTTGCATCCAAAGCAGAACGCCATTCTTTATCCTTTGTATGATAATGATCCAAGGCCGCTTTTCTTTGTGCTTCAAGCTGTGTCACTTGTTCCGAAAGACTGCTGAGTTTTTGCTCAGTCTGCTGAAGATAAGCCTCCGCATCCTGTCCGCCCGTAATTCGTTCTGACTTTTCACTTAATCGCGTGTATTCCTGAAGCAGACTGCTATGCTCTATTTCAAGCTTAGTAATGCTGCGGTCGATATCGATGCTCTGTTTTCGGCAATCCTCGATAATTTTTTCTTTTTCTTCAATAAAAGGCACTGCTTTTAGAAGACCTTCTTCTATCTTCTCCCGCTGGGCATCCAGCGACCGTACCCGTTCTTTTTCTTCTTTTACCTGGCCGGGAGGAAGGTCTGGAAAACGCTCTTTCCAACCGGTCTGCTGCTGCTTCAGTGCAGACTCCAGCTCAACAAGCTTCTCCCTGCGTTCCTCTGCTTCATTCTGTAAATTATCAAGCTGTGCATTTACCTTATGTTCAACGGAAGATAATTCATGGAACTCAGAGCGGATCCTTTTCGTTTCATCTTCGATCTGAAGGATGTCCTGTCGCAATCCTTTGACACTCACCTTTGCAGCCTGCAGCTGCTGATTTAGATCTGAAAGGGAATGAAGAGATATCTGCTTTTCTGATGGAGAAGAAATCAGGCCCGCTGCAGCTTCAGATTTCTCTAGAAATTGATGGAGATCTTCGGACATCCGTTCCATCCTGTTTTTCATCAATAGAATTTCATTTTTCAATTCTGCTGAATCCCTTTGTATCACTTTCATCTGCTGGATCTGTCCGGCTGCCTCTTCGTCAGGTTTAAAATGCTCCATTGGATGAGGATGGTCCAGTGATCCGCAAACCAAGCATGGCTCACCGTCTATTAACTGTTCAGAAAGTTTTGCCGCCAGGACTTTCGCCTGGTCCAGCTCTCTTTTAGACACGAGCTGCTCTTCCATTTCCTCGGCCGTATGAGTCATCAGTTCTTGACCATACTGAAGATCGGACAGCTCATTATAAAGTGCAAGAATGCGGTTTCCTGTTTGCTGAATCTTGTTTTCAAGCTGTTTTTTCTTTTTGTTCAGCCGCTCCGATTCGGCTTCGTTTGTACCCAGGAGTTTAATGGTTTTATCAAAGGCTGCATTTGCTTCCCTGAACTGTTTGGCTGTATAGTCCATTTCCAAAGCATACTCAGCTGCACGGTTAATCCTCTCTCTGTCTGCGGAAGAAACATTTGTTGCTTTTAACTGCATTTGCAGTTCATTCTGCCGGTTAATGGCTTTATGCAATAATTCTTCTGCCGCTTTCTGCTGGCTGTGGACCGAACGCTGCTGTTGCTTCTGTTCTGTTAGAATTTGCCTTTTTTCTTGTGCGCTCTTCTTTTTCAAACGCGCTTCTTTTTCCATTTCTATGGCTGTAAGAAGCTGTTCTTTCCTTGCGATCAGAAGCGGTTCTTGGTTCTCTTTTTCTTTTTTTGCTTCTTCATACCTATGATCCGTATCATCCGCCCGTTCTTTCGCCTGATAGGTCTGAACGCGCAGTTCTTCTTCTCTTTTTATATAATAAGCCCATTCTTGCTCGGCCTTTTCAGCGGCATCACCATAGGGCATCAACAGATCTGCAGTCCTTGCGTTCTGCAATTTTTGTTCAAAGGTTTGAATCCTGCCGGCATTTGTTTGAAGCCGTGCTTCTTCCTCTTCCAAAGCTTTCAGCTGTACCTGTGCTTGCCAGATCTGTCTGTTTTTTTCGTAGCTTTGTTCTTGTGCCTCTGTCTCTTTCCTCTTTAAAGCTACCTCTTGCTGAGCTTGATTCCAGGCCATCTCAGCATCCTTGAGGGCTTCCTTGGAGGCATCGCCAAGACCCGCCTGCTCTGCAGACAGATGATCCTTGACCCCTTTTGCCTCTTCCACACGTTTCTTTAATTTCTGGTTTAAACTGTCTCCGTACTTTTCAAGCTGAAACAGCCGCTGAAGCATCTGTCTCCGTTCTGCTCCCTTTAACGATAAAAACTCAGCAAATTTTCCTTGGGGCAGGACAACTGCACGCGTGAAATCTTCAATGGTAAGTCCAAGAAGCTGCTGCACCTGCTGTGTTACATCCCGTTCTTTATCAGCATGGACCACCCAGCTATCATTCTCTTTTTCGAGCAGCCTGCATGTGCTGGTGCGAATCGTGTGCTCTCCCGTCCGCTTATAGTTCCGTTCAATTTTATACCGTGAAGGAGCTGATCCAACACCAAGCTCAAATGTAAACGATACAGAAAGTGTGTCCTCGGCATGGTTCAGTATGCCCTGTGTGCCGCCAGCTGCCCGTTCTACTTTTCCATACAGCGCAAGGGTAATGGCATCAAGAATGCTGGATTTGCCGCTGCCGGTTGGGCCGAAGATTCCGAAGACCCCTCCCCCGCACAGCGTATCAAAATCGATGCTCTGTTTTTCGCGAAAGCTTTGCAAACCTGCCACCTGCAATAAGATCGGCCTCATTCTGCAGCACTCCTTTCCTCTTCTTCATCTGAAATCAGCTCGAGAAAAAAGGACATCACCTTTTCATCCGGAATACCGCCGCCTGTCTGACGTTCGTAAAATTTACTGAACAGCTCGTCGATGGGCAGCTTCTTCTGTACAGCCATTTCCTGTGAAGTGCTGTTTTCAAAAATGGGTTTGATATGAATAATGCCTTTATGGGCTTTTCTGATGTATTGTATATCTTCCATCGCGATGCTGTCCTGCACAGAGATAGAGAGATCCACCCAGGCACTGCTGTTCAGCCCTTCCTCCAGCCAGCGGTAAACCTCTGCTACTCCTTTTGCCTGATAGACGACCAGCGGCTTTCCGCATGTCAGCGGAATCTCTTTTATCTCAGCAGCTTTACCTGGTTCAACATCAACAATAGTGACGGATTTCGTGTGGCCTGCTTCCGAAAAACTGTAACTGAGCGGCGAACCGGAATACCGCGCGGCCGTTTTGGCCCTCTTGACGTTCTGGGGCCGATGGAGATGGCCAAGAGCTACGTATTGTGCAGCTTCCGGCAGTGTTTCAGCCGCGACTGTATAAGCTCCCCCTATATGTACTGGCCGTTCTGAGTCACTCTCGTTGCTGCCTGCAACATATAAGTGGCTCATCGCGATATTGACGCATTCAGGTGAAAAATGGCCCGACATCATTTGAAAATATTTTCCGACCCAGCTATCGTACTCATTTCGTAACTGCAGTTCTTCTCCGGAATCAGAAAGCATTTCTCTTAATCTTGATTCTGAGGGGTAAGGCAAAGCACAGACATTCAATTTCTCCTGTGTGCGCTTAATGCCATATGAATACATTTCCGTCCCAGGCAGCCCGACAAGTGTAATGCCGAGATTTCCTGCAAGGGGTGAGGAAGCGGAAAGACGGTCAGGATGGTCATGATTTCCCGCAATGGCGATCACATGCCGTTTTCCTTTATCGCTCAGCCGTGCCATCGTATCATAAAACATCTGTTCCGCTGCAGCCGGCGGGTTGACTGTATCAAACACATCACCCGCCATGATCACTGCATCTACTTTTTCTTCCTCTGCGATGCTGACCAGTTCATCGAGAAACTGCTGCTGTTCTTCCAGTCTGCTGCGCCCTTCCAGTGTTCTTCCCAAATGCCAATCTGCCGTGTGAAGCAGCCTCATTCTGCTCCCTCCTTTTCTTTCTTTTGCCACTCTATTTCACTTGCAATAAATGGCCTCCGTCAAAGAAATACAAATAACTCTCTTTAACCGGCTTCTTTAAGATCCGCTCTATCGCTTTTCCATATAGCTCCAGCTGCACACGATACCGTTCAAGCAATATCTGCTTCGCTCCATCAAATCCTCCGGCAAAGCGGTTGCTGATGGTATCCGACTTATAATCTATCAAAATAAACCCATCTTCTTCTGCAATCATACAATCGATAACACCTTGTACAAGAATAGTTTCCTTGGCTGTACCCTGCCATGTCAACGCGGCTTCCTCCACGGGGAGCGCCATGCTGAACGGCATCTCTCTTATGATGTTTGGTGCCTGGCTTACCCTTTTTCCAATGTCGGTTTCAAAGAATCTGGAAATGGCGCCAAAGTCAATATGAGCAGCCTGTTCGTCTGTTAAAAGTTCCTTGTTCACCATTTTTGCAAGCAGCTCTTTAATCTGTTCGGGTTCAGCCTGCAAGGACAGATCAATATGCTGCATAACAGCATGCATGGCCGTTCCCCGTTCTGCCGCTGTCAGCGTTTTTTCCTGCATAAACCTAGGCCTGCTCGCATTTGCCGACGAAAAGCCGCCAGCCAACGGACGATCGCTGTACTCATCGAGGAACTGATACTGTTTTTTAATTTCGGTGACCGACTGCTTCGATAAAGTCGCCGTCGATAGTTTGTAGCCATATTCCCAGTTCAGACGCCGTTCTGCTTCTTCTTTTTCCTCAGAACCGAGATCGACAGACTTGTATTCTTTAATAGCTGATAGAATTTCTTCCTGAAGAATTTTTCTGCCTTCGTGTTCTTCTTCATAATCCGCAGCATCAAAGATATCGATCCGCCACTTCGCCGGGTCAATATAGGTTTCGCCTCTTCCATGTTCTGCACTTTGCAAATGGTTTCTCAGATCGCCGCTGTCTTTGTGTCTGATTACCGCGCGGCCAATCCAGTCCAAATAGCTTTTTGCCTGTGAGCGGTCATAGTCCGGGAGAAGCCATTCTTCGCTTCCCAGTGCTTCTCCCCATTGATTGACGGACTTCTCCAGATCGTTGAGTGTCCCCAGCAGATAAAGCTTTTCTTTCGCCCGTGTTAAGGCGACATACAATACCCTCATCTCTTCTGCCAGCAGCTCCATTTTCTTTCTGCGCTGAATCGCTAGCTGCGGAAGCGTAGGATAGGCCACCCTGAATCTCGGATTAATATACCGTGTGCCAAGCCCGAGTTCTTTATGCAGAAGAACGCTCTCCTTCAGGTCCATCGTATTAAACTGTTTATTTAACCCCGCTGCAAAAACAACCGGGAATTCCAGACCCTTACTCTTATGAATCGTCATTACCCGCACGACATCTTCCTGTTCTCCAAGTGCACGGGCCGCACCCAGGTCCTTCCCGCGGTCCTGCATCCGTTCGATAAATCGAAGAAATCGGAAGAGCCCGCGGAACGATGTTTTTTCGTATTGCCTTGCCCGGTCGTATAGCGCACGAAGGTTAGCCTGCCGCTGTTTGCCACCAGGAAGGCCCCCTACGAAATCAAAATAGCCCGTTTCCCGGTAGATTCTCCAAATTAATTCTGCGAGAGAACCTTGTCTCGCGGTTTCACGCCACTGACCGAGCTTCTTCGTAAAGTGCTGCAGCCGGCTGATGATGTTTTCATCTTCTCCGGTGGCGATGTATTCTGTCACTGCGTCAAAATAGGTGCCTTTTTTATCTGCCAGCCGGACAGCGGCCATTTCATCCCCGGTGAACCCTACAATTGGAGAACGCAGTACAGAAGCGATCGGGATATCCTGCAGCGGGTTATCAACGACTTTTAACAGGGAAAGCATAATGTTGACTTCCACAGCTTCGAAATACCCGCTAGAAAGCTCCGCGTAAGAAGGGATGCCCTGGCGCTTGAACTCTTCCAGGATGATGGGAGCCCAGGAGCTCGTTGCACGGAGCAGAATAACGATATCTTTATATTTTACCGGCCTCATGTTTCCTGTTGTCTTATCAAGAACCTGATAAGAGGCATTACTCTCTGTGCCGATCAGCTGTTTAATTTTCTCTGCCATTACCCTTGCTTCAAGCAGTACTGTTTCACTGTCCGATTTCTCGCTTTCACCGGTCGCCTCACCCTCTTCATCAAGTACAGGGGAACTTTTATTGATGAGCAGAAGTTCTGCTTCCACTTTAGCGGTTTCCGGATAATAATTTGCACCAAAAGAAAGTTCAGCTTCCTTGCTGTATGCGATTTCGCCAACAGACTCATTCATGATCTGCTTAAAAATATAGTTAGCAGCATCAAGTACTTCCGAACGGCTCCTGAAGTTTTTGGCCAGGTCGATCCGCAGTCCGTTTCCTCCATCACCCTGCTTGGAAAATTGCTTGTATTTCGATAAGAAAAGTCCTGGTTCAGCCAAGCGGAAACGATAAATGCTCTGCTTCACATCCCCGACCATAAACAGGTTCCCTTGTTCTCCTTTTCCTTTGCTGACCAGCCTGACAATGGTTTCCTGCACGAGGTTCGTGTCCTGATACTCGTCAACCAGAACCTCTACAAAACGGTTTCTGTATTCAAGCGCTGCAGAAGAAGGTACAGGGTTCTCAACTGTTGAAGAAGGCGCGCTCAAGATCTCCAGGCAAAAATGTTCAAGATCCCCAAAATCAAGCAACCCCTTTTCCTGCTTTTCTTTTAAAAAACGGCGGCCAAACTCTTGAACCAGTTCTGCGAGATATTTTACAACCGGGGCCATCTCCTGCAAGTGAATCACATACGACTCCGGCGGCCTGCTGAACAGATCTTCTTTAATTTGAGAGACTTTCTTTTTTACCTGGTCCCGCATCTTCTTTACTTTTTCTTTGAGAACAGGATCCACCTCTTTTCCGCGCACCTGTTTCATCGTTGCAAAAGCACCGGATTGAAACACGTCATAAAGCTCTTGCCAGGATAAGACTGCAGCGGCTTCAAGGCGCTTTACAAAAACCAGATCGTTTTCAATCGTTTCTCCGTATGCGGCAGGTCCTTCAGGAGACCGTGCTGTGTCAAGTGCACGTTCAAGCACGGTTCCTAAGCCTTTCAGCTGCATCGCCACATCTTCCAGCAGCTCTTTCGTCCAAGGCAGATCATCGATTATCGCCACTTCACCAGCATCATACTGAGCCGCCATTTGCTGCAGCCATTGTGCCGGTTCAGGATGGCTTCTTGAAAAATCATAGAGCTTTAGAATAAGGCGCTGCAGTTCAATATCATTCCGATCTGAACTGTATGCATCAACCACATCAAAGAACGCATGGCCCTCTCCCTTGCTGTACTCTTCTTCAAACAGATTTTCCAATACTTCCTGCCTGATTAATTCTGCTTCGGTGTCATCGGCAATCCTAAAGCCCGGATCCAGATCGATCTGATAATAATACTTTCTCAGTACTTCAATACAAAAGGAGTGAAGCGTGGAAATGGAGGCTTTATTCAGCAAACCGAGCTGCCTTCGCAGATGGAGCGAGGCCGGATGCAGAGAAAGCTCTTTTTCAATCGCATCTCCTATCCTTTTTCGCATCTCAGCAGCGGCGGCGTTTGTAAATGTAACGATGAGCAGTCTGTCGACATCAGCGATTTCTTTTCTGATCATCGAAATAATCCGCTCAACAAGCACGGCTGTCTTTCCCGATCCTGCTGCAGCAGCAACAAGAATATCCTGCCCTCTCGATTGAATCGCTTGCCACTGGTCATCTGTCCATAAGCTGTCTGCGGGCTTTTCTGCTATTTTAATCATCGCTGCTTCCTCCTTCCTCGTTCATTTTGGCTAATATATTCTCATCACTTTCGTCTTTTAACAGCCTGTATTGATTTTCTTCGAGCGACTGGTCGAACTGGCATACCGAACGATAGGAGCAGAAGGTACATGGCACTTTACTTTTCATTTGATAAGGGGAGATATCTATGACCCCTTCCGTAATGTCTGTGCCGACATCCTTAATGACCTTTCGAACATAATTCGTCATCGTTGAAAACTCTTCCTCGGTTGCTACAGATGAGTGAGTAGGATGAAAACCTTTCGAAGTAATGGAAACAGGTATGATATCTGATTTCTTTTCAAAGACCGTATCCATCAATTGCACCGTCTCAGTATCTGCCAGCACCAAGCCTTTCATCTTGAACTTCTTGTAAAGTTCGTGCTGCACCTCTTCAAGCGTCAGCAGCTTTTTGTTTGAAACTAATGGGTTATGGATGTGGAAATACAGAACACCGGCCGGGTGTGCTTCCCTTCCGAGCCATTGTTTGGAGTGGCTGATGACAACATCAAGATACGTAAGCATCTGCAGGGCGATCCCATAATAAACTTCTGAGAGGTTTAACCCTGTCGAGCTTGATTTATAATCAATGATTCTTAACATCAGTCCGTCTGACCCTTCGGCGGAATCCACACGGTCAATTCTTCCGATAATCTCCATGGTTGTGCCGTTTGGCAATTGATATTTAAGCGGCGGAAGGGGCTGCTGTTTGCCGAACCCCAGTTCAAGGCCGATTGGAGCAAAGCCGCTGGCTCGCGCATGCTCGCTTAACATATGGGACGCTCTGCCGACAATATCCTTTAATTTGCTCTTTATATATAAATGGCGTTTCGTACTGAGCAAGATCTGGCTCTGAAGTTTTAATGCGAGGCTTTCCACCATGTCTCCCGCAATGCGGTAACAATCCTTCATGGAAAGATCGCGCCAGCTCATGTGGTTGGAGCCCAGAAAATCATCCATGTTCTTTAGAGCAGCATGAAACAGCTGACCGATATCAGGTGCTTCCAATCTATACAGCTTTCTTTCCTGTAGCTTCAGCCCATAGGAAAGAAACTGTGAAAAAGGACATGACTGGTGCAGTTCCATCCTTGAAACGCTGGCCGTAATCTCATTTCCGTATAACTCTTTCGTTACAGCCGGTGTGAGGTTGTTTTCCTGATTAAAATAAAATAGACTTCCCAGCACGGTTTCTCCCAGCCATTTCCACCTATCCTGAACGGTAGCCCAATTGTAAACATCCCACCAAACCCCTGAGATGGGATAGCCTTTCTTCCATTCACGCAGCTGGGTATTGAGATAGGAAATCGCCTTTTGAGGATGCTGGATATAAGCCAAATCGTTGCCGTTTTCCGGATCGCTTTGAATCAATTCTTCTTTAAGTCCAGGGAACAGTGATTTCACCCTGCCGATCACCATGGAAGGAAGCAGATTCTTCCCCTCCTCATCTGCCAGCGGATAAGAGATATACAGCTTGTCTGTGGCATTCGCCAGTGAAAGATAGATGAGGAATTGTTCATCTAAAAGCTGCCTTCTTGAACCAGGAGCAAGAGGCAGGCCGTTCTTTTCAAGAACATTCCTGTCATCTTCTGAAAGTATTCCTTCCTCCTTCGGCTTTGCCGGCAGAATCCCGTCATTGACACCCAATATGAAGTGGCATTTTACGCCTGAGTAACGGGAGCGGTCCATCGTTCCGGCGAGCACCTGATCGAGGGCAGGAGGTACGAGGGCAAACTTTAGGCTTTCTAAGCCTGTATCCAGCATTTTGATCCATAGATCAAGCTTGATGCTTTCTTCACCCGTAATCTCTACCATCTCATCTAGAAGCTCTACGACTGCATCCCAGACCTGATCATGTTCTCGCGCAATCCTGAGCTTGCCTTCCTGCTGTGCTCTTTGACTGAGACGTTCAAGCTTCATCGGGATATGCAGACGTTCAAGATAAAGAAACAGCACCTCACAGAACCCCCGGACATTGTCCGCGTTTTTCAAGTCATGTGAAAGTTTGTCCAGCGGAGACGCAACCATATGCCTGACTTCGTTCAGCCGCTCCTGCTTTTCTTTTTCCTCATCTGTCTGGACGAATTCATGTTCTTCCAGCGCCTGAAAACGCTGCACCTTCCACGGCTTCTTCTCTATCCAGCGATATCCCTGAATGCCGTATGCGAGCACAAAATTCTCCAGTTCATCCATTTCATGGCGAAGTTCTGCCCATGAAAAATCACTGTCTACAGGATAAAGCAGATCTGTTTTTACAGCACGGAAAACCGATTCGTACCGCCAGTTGCTTGTCACAGCTTCCAGCGACGACCGTATCAATTCAACGAGTGGATGGTGAAGCATCGGTTTCTTCTGATCTAAAAAGACGGGAATTTCATATTCCTCAAAGACCGTTTCAATCAGTTCGTAATAATCATTCATGTTTCGAATGGAGAGGGCGATCTCCCTGTATCGGTAGTTTTCATCACGGACAAGGCGGATGATCTCCCTGGCAGCGGCCTCGATTTCCGTTCTCCGATTAACGGCAGATTGAACAGAAATACCGTTTGGCGCATCAAATTCCATAGCTGGCCTGCGGTCGAACTGGCTTTCTAAATGAGCCAGAGACGGTGTACCGCTGAACCTTGGCGTTTTTTCCAGAATAACCGGCTCTCTTTCAAACACACCCTCTTCCTGTGCTATTTTTTTAATGGAGAGAAGTGTATTTTTCGGAGTATAGAACAGATCAAGCTCATGGGGATGTCCAGCACTTTCGTATGAATCAAGAGTCAGGGCAACTGTTACATGATCTGCATGTTTCAGCAGCATCCGAATGACTTCAAGTTCCTGCAGCGTGAACTGGTGAAAACCGTCTATGTAGAATTCAGCCTCTTTTATATACTCTGAATAAGGAATCTTCTCTGCCAGCAGCCTTAAATAATCCTCGGTATCCACGTATTTATGAACCAATGCTTTTTCTAATTCTCCGTAGATCAGGGCGAGGTCCGTAAGCTTGTCCTGAAGAACAGTTCCTTTTGCGTCGCTGTTAAATTGCAGCAGCGTCTGAGCGTTCCAGTCGAGCTGCTCGGCATCCACGCAGTATCGCTTGAATTCAGTGATCATATTTTCCATAAGTTCATAGAATCCATTCTGATCTGACGCTTTTTTAAATACCTTTAGATCCTGTTTTTTGTTTTCTATTATTTTTCTGAGCATCATGTTCATTCCGACACTTGTAATATGAAGTCTGGTCATCCCTCCGACATCACCGAGGACTTTCCATGCCAGACGGGAAAAACTGAACACCTGGGCACGCATCATTCCTTCGAGGCCAGGTGTCTTTGCCAACTCATATTCGGATTGAAATGTCATCTGATCGGGCACCAAATAGATAATGGGTTTTCCCTCCGGATTTGCAAAAAGAGACTCTCTGATCTCGCTTAAACTGCGGTCACTCTTTCCGCTTCCGGCTCTTCCAAGAATAAAGCGCAAACTCATATCCTCACCTCTGTCAACCTAATAATCTTAAACCTATTATCTCATAAAACAGTATGTAAAAGAATGATAACGACTGCAGAAAAGCCTGCCTTTAACTGGAACAAGGCAGGCACTGAACATTCTATTCATTATTGCTTTATGTTTCTTTTATTCATGTACATTCTTTCATCCGCAAGACGCAGGTAATGATCAATATTGTCAACCGCATCCGCATGAAGGCAAATGGTTCCATAGGCCAGCGAGACCTTTTCATTCCACGAACGCAAATACAGATCAATCTGGCCGGCCAGCTTATAGGCCGTTTGTTCAGTATGGCCGGGAATCAAGAATACAAACTCGTCGCCTCCAAACCGAAAGCCGAGATCCATTTTCAGCTTTTCCGCAAAGAAAGCGATCTGCTGCAGCAGCTCGTCTCCCATATGATGGCCGAACTGGTCATTGATCTCTTTAAAATCATTGATGTCCATCATAATCAGTGACAGTGGATATTGGCCCCTTTTTGCCTTCAGGACCTCTGTTTCCAGGCAATGATAAAAGTAGCGCCTGTTATATAGGTTTGTTAATGGGTCTCTGATGCTCAGCTCTTTCAGATCGGTTACTTGCTTTGAAAAATAACCGCTTAAAACCCCGATCATTAAAGAATTGGCAGCATGTCCCCATCTCTCCAGGAAAAACAGTTTGTTTTCAGCTGTTTCTTCCTTAATCAGGTTCTGAATAACACTGTTGCCCGCCTGCCTCAGACTCTTTGCTAAAAGAGGAAGGAGCTGATGGGGGATAGCCCTTTGCCCGGCAAAATCATGTCCCTGCTTGAAACCCCGATCTTCAATTCGTTCCATGCAGGAGTTAAATTCTTCATTATGTATAAAAATGCCTTTTATCAAGGCAGTTAACATCCATTTAAGATGCATCTGGTATTCTGAATCTGTATAGGTCAGGAAGGGAACAAACAGTTCATTCTTTTCCAGATGAAGAAGGTGCCTCTCGATAATGCTGGGAATGGATTCGATATGAAGGTTATAAAGACGGCTTTTGAGGTCGGCAATGTCCGTTTCTGGCATAGGTTGGATCCCTCTATTCAATATAGTATTTAAGAAGTGACCGGCTTTAGAACAAGATGTATTTGGCCGAACATAACAAAAAAGCCATCTCCCCTGCAGGGAAATCGCTCTTTCCCCTTTGGCAACCCGGCTGCCATAGTTTTTACAAACATTAGGCCCGCGGCTTTGCGTCCCACCTTTTCAGATGGTTTGCTCTGAGACAAAGGTCTCTTCTATTTATCCAATATAGTAATTATATACCATATAACCTATTTTTACCAACATCAAACACGAACCTTAGACCTATTTTTTCGTTTTCCATCTTTTGTACCATCGATAGCCGACTCGTACACCATTCAGCACCGGATAAGGAACTCTAAGAGGGAATCTATAAAAGAACGGCTGATAGATTTTATAATAAGCCTTTCTTAAATCTTTCCATTTATAGCATTCCTCTTTCTTGCAAAAATCTGAAACATCCACAATGATTCCCCGCCCATTAGAAATCATTACATTTTTCCCGTGAACATCCCGGGGAAAAAGGCCGCGGTTTCGAGCATAGCACAGTGCTTCATCCACGTCACGAATCACGTTTTCGGAAATTTTCACCCCTTTATGCAGGCAATCATAAAGTGTTATTCCTTCGATTCGCTTTAGGATCAAGTGGCGTTCTCCATATCCGTAACAGCGTGAATATCCAGGGTGCTCACCCAGCTGCCGGTAAACAGATATCTCTTCAAGCAGGTCTTCATGATTTCTGCCGTAAATCTTAACGACTTGGTCAGGGAAATCAGGATGGACGAAAACGGCAGCATAATTGCCGCAGCCCAGAAGCTCCCACGGTTGAGGAGCGAACAGAACTTCCACAGGATCACCGGGATTCCTGCTAATTATTTTTACTTCTTGTGTTAACTCCTCTGATAACTCTGTATACTTTTTCATGATTCACCTGGCCCGATTCCTAAGTCTCTCGCCGAAAGCTTTGAACAGCTTTGCTATTTGCGCTCTATCATCGTACCAAAAAGAAAATGTTTCATCAGCAATTCTGCTTTATTTCGAAGATGGACGTTCGGGAATCTCATGACTTCCTGATATCCCCGGATAAAAATCTGATATTCTGTGATGTCATCCACTGGCCTTCCATCCGTTACTTTAATTTTACGGGCCATCATTTCTTTTTTCACATCTCTTAATTCAAAACTGATGGCATTCATCACGTTCTCGATGAGGGTGACATACGGCTGCCTTAATTTGAAAGGAGAAACGGCTATCACTTTTAAATCACGGTTAAAGATGGTGAGCAGCATAGGATACATAATATATTTATCTACTAGTATACGATCTCTTTCATCGCCATATAACATTTTTGTTCCTCCCGATCGCCGTTCAACCCGTTTTTCCGGCAACCGACAAAATATTAGACAGCTTAAACGTACGGATTTGTTTTCGAAGACAGCAATAGGCGGTTAACGTTTCTCCTTCACAAGAAACCGGAAAAACGTAACGCTTAGTAAACTGCCCGCCGCCAGACTGATAGATCATCATAAAGGGAGAACGTTCAGACACACAACGCATCAGCAATCGATTCATTTTAGCCACCGCCTTACCATTTATTTATTCACAGTATATGCGAACAAACGTTCTTTATGCAACTAGAAAAATATGCCTACCCTTAGTAAGGATAGGCATAAACCCTAATATTATTACACGCTTTGCAATAATCCTTTCTGTCCCAGTGCCTGATGAAGGCTTCCTGCGATGGAAAATCCCTCAAAGCTAATTCCCAGAGCAACAACGGTCTGAGCAAGTTCTGGCCGCATGCCTGTCAATGTTACCTCCACACCGAGAAGCTTTAAGGATGTAATCACTTGAAAAAGGTTATGGGCGACCATCGTGTCAATGATTGGAACACCTGATAAATCAATATAAAGGTGCTCAATCTGCATCTCCATACATTCATTAAGAGCGATTTCCCCAGATGATCGTCCGGTAAAGCCGTGTAGAATCGAGGGCTGTATCAAGGGACAAATTGATTTCTACCGCAATTTCCCCGCTTTTTTTTCCCCATTCTAAAAATCTTTTTTCTGATTGTTCGAGGTTTGAGAATAATGCTTCACCGATGAATTGAAACAGTTCGATGCGCCAATCGATTAAAAGCTGCTTTTGCTGGTCATTCGGCGGATTGATCCCATTCTTTATCCGATTCTGCGTTACGGCCTCAGCAGAATAATGTGTCTCCTAGAGCTCTTAAGTTCTTGTCCATCGTCTACCCCTCATATCGTTTATATTGTCCTATCATCATACACTATAGAAGGCTTACAATAAACGATTTCCTACCTTTGACGACGAGCCTCATCATAAGTGCCTAAATATTCTTTGATCTCTCCTTCATGCACCCAGGCCACACGGTTGAAGAGCTTATTTAAGAAGTACCGGTCATGCGAGACAGCTACGACAGTTCCGTTATATTCTTCCAGAGCATCCTCCAGGACTTCACGTGAATCAATATCCAGATGGTTGGTCGGCTCATCAAGCAGCAGCAGATTAACATCCTGGTGGACTAGCTGTGCAAAGCGAAGGCGGGTATTCTCTCCTCCGCTTAAATCCCTCACCTTCTTGAACACGGACTGTCCATAAAATAAAAACTTGGCAAGCAAATGCCTTGCTGCCCCTTCATCAACAGGAACAGCTTCACGAAAAGCAGACAATACCGTTTCATCCGGGTGACTGTTCAGTCCGGTCTGGGAAAGGTATCCAAGTTTAACGGATCTTCCAATCTCGATAAGACCAGTGACTTCCTGCTCCCCTAAGATCGCTTTTAACAAGGTAGACTTTCCTGTCCCATTGTTGCCTACAATTGCAACCTTTTCACCAAAACGGATAAAAAGATCAACTTGTTTCAGTATTTCCCTGCCAGGATAGCTTGCCGTCACATCCAGCATAGAAAGGACTTCTTTTCCGCTTCGATCCTTCATCTGAAACGAGATTTCTGTCTTTCTGCGGTTAAGTAACGGACGTTTGATTTTCTGCATCCTTTCTATAGCCCGTTCCATGCTGCGGGCCCGTCTGTGAAGATCGCCATTGTCACCCCTGATCGCCCAGTCGCGCAGACGCTTAATGGCCTCCTGCATTTTTTTTATTCTTTTTTGCTGTTCCTGATACTGAGCAAATTCAGCAAGCAGGCGTTTTTCTTTTTCAGCTGAAAAAGCACTGTAATTCCCGTGATAGAGGATCACTTCTCCGTCTTCCAGATCATAAATTTTGTTCACGGTACGATCCAGGAAATAGCGGTCATGGGAGATGATGACGACAGCCCCCTTGTATTTCAGCAAATAGTCTTCAAGCCATTCCATCGTACTTAAATCAAGATGGTTGGTCGGTTCATCAAGCAAAAGCAGATCCGGCTCCTTCAGAAGCAGGCATCCGAGCCCTGCCTTTGTCTTTTCGCCTCCGCTGATGGAAGAGAATGGCTGGTCTTTTACAGCTTCAAGACCGAGGCCTTTTACGATTCCGTTAATCTTGGATTCGATGGAATACCCCCCCATTTCTTCATATGTCTCCTGCAAACCATATAGCTGATTCAGCCATTTATCCAGCTGTTTTTCGTTTGGAGTCTCACTCATTTTTGCAGTCAGAGCATGTATTTTTTCTTGAATTTCATGAAGTTCAGAAAAGGACTGCATAAACACCTCATAAACCGAGGCATTATCCGATCGGACCGGCACCTGCTCCAAATAGCCTGCCGCCGATCCTTTCTTGAGATGAACACTTCCTTCGTCCGGATGCTCTGTACCCGCAAGCAGTTTAAATAATGTACTTTTTCCGGTTCCGTTACGCCCGATCAGGCCTATCCGGTCTGTGCTATGGATTTCCAGAGATAAATTATTAAATACGGTATGTCCTCCGAAGCTTTTTGTGAGTCCGTTCGCGGAACAAATAATCATAGGTAAACACTCCTCAAATTTGGTGGTTACCCATTCTTCAAATAAATTAAAACACAAAAAACCATGGGCAAGCATACCTGCCCATGGTTGATCCGTTGATGAGGAATGGGTATGGAAAACTTACTGATGCACTAATGTTGTATGAAATTTGGACAGACTTCTCCCGTTGACAGCTATTACATGTGTAATAGAGCGTACTTCAACCGTCAGCCAATCCACCATACAACGTACACCATTCAGCATTCCTACCCCTCCTTTCATCCAAAAGTATATTTGTTCCAATTATACCATTTTTAAATTTTGTATTGCAATAGGCAGCGCGCCATTTTATGAAGATTCATCCACATGAATAATCGCATCAAATCCTGCTTTAATGGCTTTCCGTGCTGCCTCTTCTGCATTCCCTTTTTGTTTAAAACAGCCAATTTGGACACGATAGAGCCTGTCATGCTTTTTTTCGTTAACCCGATGCACGCCTTCTCCTTTACTTTTTATGCTTTCCAATTGATCTTTTACATCCTGAAGAAAATCTTCAAAACTCTTCCCGTTCCTTTTTAACGCGTTCACAGGGTCTTTCCGCCTGCCGGGATCCAGCTGAAAATGTCCTTTAATATGCAGAGTGGGATTCCATTCATAGGTTTGGCAAAGCCAGGAAAAAAACCAGACATATCGTTTGTATGCTTCTACCCATGAAATCTTTCCGCCGTAGCATAGCTCCACTCCTATAGCCCAGTCGTTCGCATCAGACACCTGTCTTCTGATATGCCAGGCTTTCTCGCGCAGCGGGATGATGATCAGGATGTCCTGATCATCAATAAATACATGAGCAGAAGCGGCTAAATGCCTGCTGTTAAAATAGTTGAAATTTTGCAGGGCAGTGGAGCCTTCATTTCCAGTATCATGGGCAACCGCGTACCTCGGTATTCTGTTGCCGCCAGGCCTGTGCCTCCACTTTTTATCAATCAGCATAGAAGTGATACTGTAACGATTCCCGATCAAACCTATCCCTCATTTCCTTTTTACCTATAAGTAGGCAAAAAAAAACAAAAGGAGCTGCCTTTACAGACAACTCCTCCGCCTTTAATTCGCCGCGAACACCCACACCCAGTAGATGATTCCTGCGAGAAAACCAATTCCAAGCAGCAAAAACCATAATGTACTGTTTTTCATCTTCCAACCTCATTCTTATTTCATTTCCACATCGAGGGTACCATATCGGAAACGAGAAAAGAAGTTCCAAAACAGGAAACTTTGTGTCAATAACAGATAAATGTTTGAGTAAATGGCCGCCACAGTATACTATATTTAATAGAAGCGTCAATATTGAACTAAACGTAGAATAGGTGAATGATATGAGTGATAAACGCACGGAATCTATTGCAGAGCTCGAAACCAGCTTCCAAACCGTCTTTCGGACATTCAGGAAAGACATCAATGACCTTTTTTCTGATGATGTCCCCTCCAATGAATTCGGAGTACTGAATCTGTTAAAAGATAAAGATTTCCTTACTGCATCTGAACTGGCAGCAGAAATGAAGGTGTCTTCAAGCCACATTACCGGAGTAACAGACCGTCTAATAAAAAAAGGTATGATCACAAGAGAACGTTCGGTTACTGACCGAAGAATCGTATACGTTAAAATAACAGAAAAAGGCCATTCTGTTGCAGAAAAACTGGCTTCCATCCGCCGGGGCTATTTCAGAGAAAAGTTCTCCGGGCTCTCTGATGAGGAAATGGAAAGAATGATAGACTATTTAAACCGAATGATTTAGTCTTAGAAATGGCAAAAACACTTAACCAACAAGTGTTTTTGCCTTTTTCAGTGCAGAGATTTTAAATTCAAATTCTTTTCCGCACCTTTAGAAAGACGAACCTAGGCTTCGAACGCATTGCAGCATTCTTTCTCTCTCTGATTCGGGAGACTGGATTACGTTGCCAAAATAGATGGATCGCTTGACCTCCATTCCGCAAAATTCAAAAATACTATGATCCCGCGCGAGATTCATTGCATAATGCATACCGTTCTTTTCGTAGATCTCAGAAGGCGTTCCAGTCGTGCAGATTGAAACTGCGGATTTTCCTTTTAACTGCGGAATGGGTTCTTCTCCGTCCAGTTCATAAGCAAATCCGTAGCTGAATACCCTGTCGATATACCCTTTAAGCAACGCAGGCATGCCTCCCCACCAGACCGGATAGATGAGCGTAAGGCAGTCACACCAGGTAAGCAGCTCCTGTTCTTTTTTTATATCAGTGCTGTACATATAAGCCAGGGACTGTTCATATTCCTCCTGTGTCAGAACCGGCTGAAATCCAGAAGAATACAGATTTCTGACAGCCACTGTGTGCCCGCTCCTCTTTAATTCCTCTGTATAAGTCTCCAGCAAAGCCATGTTGAAACTTTCTTTAGCTGGGTGGCAGTACAGTATGACATGATTCATCTAATCTCTCCTTCCTACATTGACACGTATACGACACTTCCATTATTGTTGAAACCAGATAAAGCAGAGTAAAAACCCGCCGAGGGCGGCGGGTTTTGTTTCATATTAGATGAGAAATAAAGATCGACGCAGTCCCAAAATAGACAAGCAATGAAAAAATATCGTTGAGTGTTGTAATCAGCGGCCCTGAAGCGACGGCTGGGTCGACGTTAAAACGATATAAAAGAAGCGGAATCAGCGTTCCTGCAAGGGTTCCAATAATAAGAGTCAAAAACAGCGAGCTTCCAACCACCAATCCCAAAATGGAATTTCCCTGCCAGAAAAAAGCAACGAGTGCGATAAGAATTCCGCAGGTAGTGCCAATGATCAGCCCGACTCCAAATTCACGGAGGATGAGGCGCCAGACGACCTTTTTATCGATGTCATTGGAAACAAGCCCACGGACCACGACAGCGAGTGATTGTGTACCCGTATTTCCGGTCATTCCAGCGATCATCGGCATGAAGAATGCGAGCGATACGACCTTTGACAGCGTATCCTCAAAAGCAGAAATAATACTTCCGGAGATAATGCCGATGAACAGGAGCAAGATCAGCCACGGAAGCCGGCGGTAAGAAGCAACGAAGGCACTGGTGTTAAAATCAATGGATTTTCCTGAAGCTGATAGCTTTTCAATATCCTCATTCGCTTCTTCGATCAAAACATCAAGCACATCGTCTACCGTTACGATTCCAAGCAAAACATCATTATCGTCCACTACCGGAACAGCAATGAAATCGTACTTTTCAATCGTGCGGGCCACTTCCTCCTGGTCCATGTCAGCAGCAACAGAGATGACCCGGGTAAACATGATGTCTTCAATCCGGTCGTTGAGGTCTCCCAGCAGCAGATCACGATAGGAAACGACGCCGGCGAGCTGCTTTTCTTCATTGATGACATACAAATAATAAATATTTTCAGCAAATCCGGCGAACGTCTTCAGTTTATCGACCGCATCGCGAACTGTAAACATCTGCGGGATCCAGACGAACCGATTGGTCATAATCCCGCCGGCGGTGTCGGCAGGATATTGCATGAGTGATTGGACCGTACGGGATTCATCCGCCTTCATGGATGC
Organism: Fictibacillus sp. WQ 8-8; assembly: GCF_024494405.1. Lineage (NCBI taxonomy): Bacteria > Bacillati > Bacillota > Bacilli > Caryophanales > Fictibacillaceae > Fictibacillus > Fictibacillus sp. WQ 8-8. Next base: position 359,296 of record NZ_JAMXKG010000003.1, on the reverse strand, counting down.
TAGAAAATCCTGAATCTCTTCAAATGAGAAATTACTTAGCAAGTCCGCCAGGTCATCGTTTTCCATCTCATTCATGATATGGGATGATCGTTCGATTCCTAATTTATGAAGAATCTCGATTTGAAAATGGCTGTCCAGTTCCTGAATGAGAGAAGCAAGCTGCCTTGTTGTCAGGAACGTAAGAAATTTATGCCGGTGTTTCTCCGGCAGCGTCTTATAGACTTCCGCGATGTCGTATGGGTGCAGTTCGTCCATTAATTCCTGGAACTCTTTCTTTCGAAGTTCTTTTAAACTTTTTATAACAAAAAGCAGGATCTGATTTTCCGTCATTTCCTTGAACACGAATGTCACCCCCTTGATATCGTTCTTATTATATAAGAATCTCCAAGAAACTGCGAATGCAACATTGATTTTTAAAAACGTGTTCTGCTGTATTGAATCTGTGGGAAAACTTGATGTATAATGAAAGCAACATAAGAAATAAGAGGGCAGCAACTGACGAGAACGTGTGGAATTGACCACAAGGAAGCTGCATTTTTTTAACCTAAAAAGCCGTTCGTCTGGGCAAAGGTAAGGAATCACTGTGTATATTCCTTGCCTTTTTTCTATTCTCAGGAGGTAATTGGATGGAAAACAAGCTAATACTCGATGGCACCCGTGTCGCAGCAGAAATTAAAGAACAGTTAAAAGAAAGAGTTTCGTCATTAACCAGCCAAGGCACCACACCGTGTCTGGCAACTGTTTTAGTAGGAGAAGACCCTTCTTCTGCTACATACGTGAAAATGAAAGGCAACGCTTGTGAAAAGCTAGGGATCCTATCAAAAAGGATTCATCTTTCATCAGAGATCACCACGGAAGATCTATTAAACACTATCCATGAATTGAATCAGGATGAGAACGTGCATGGCATCCTTCTTCAGCATCCTGTACCTTCCCATATTGATGAAAGAGCCGCGTTTGAAGCGATCGACATTGAAAAGGATGTGGATGGCGTAACGAGCTGGGGATTTGGACAGACTTCGTTCGGATTTGGCAGCTATCCATCCTGTACGCCTGTAGCCATTATGGCCATTATGGATTACTATGACATTTCGATTGAAGGCAAGCACGCTGTCGTTGTCGGCAGGAGCCCTATACTCGGCAAACCGGTTTCCATGCTGCTCCTTAACCGAAACGCTACTGTAACCACCTGTCATTCCTACACTCAAAATTTGAATGAGATCATAAAACAGGCCGATATTGTCGTAGCGGCCGTAGGAAAGCCTAAGTTCATCCAAGGAGATTGGATCAAGCGAGGGGCCGTTGTCATGGACGCCGGCTATAATCCGGGCAACATTGGCGATGCTGATTACGAAGAATGCGAGAAAAATGCCGGAGCCATCACCCCTGTTCCAGGCGGTGTCGGTCCAGTCACTATCGCGATGCTGCTGAAACATACAGTGGATGCAGCTGAGAAAAAACAGGAGAATAAGTAAAATAGAAAAAACTGATCTGTGAATTTTCGCAGATCAGTTTTTTTGTGTACCGCTTAGAGCCGCCAAGTTGACCATAAAGGTGTTTTGGAGGGTATTTTCTCCGTTTCGGCGGGTAAATGCTCTATTTTCGCGGGTATTTTCATCTTAAACAAAGCAATAGCTGAGTGTATGCTTTTCAGGCATACAACAGTATGAAATCTCCCGACTCAGATGGACATATTCACTTACTGAAGTTTCATAAGATAAAAAAACACGAGGAACCGGTGCTTTTCCAGCCAGTTCCTCGTGTTTTTATCTTTTTATTTACATTGCATATTATTGAGCAGTCAGAATGAGCGGACCTTCTTTTGTTATGGCAATCGTATGCTCATATTGAGTGGATAGCGAGCCATCAAACGTACGGGCGGTCCATCCGTCATTATCTATTTTTACATAGCGTTTGCCTGTGTTCAGCATCGGCTCGATCGTAAGGACCATTCCTTCTTTTAAGAGGGTGCCTGTTCCTTTTGTACCGGCGTGCGGCACTTGAGGATCCTCATGCATCACCCGTCCGATCCCATGTCCGATAAACTCGCGGACGACTGAAAGCCCTTCTCCTTCTGCATACTGCTGGATGGCATGAGAGATGTCTCCGATCCGGTTGCCAATCACAGCTTTTTCAATGCCGAGATAAAGTGATTTTTCGGTGGCCTCCATCAGATGGCGCGCTATTTCAGATACTTCCCCTACAGTATACGACCACGCGGAATCAGCAAGCCAGCCGTTTAATTTCACGACCATGTCAATCGTCACGATGTCTCCTGATTTCAGTTTCTTCTTGTTCGGAAATCCGTGGCAGATGACATCGTTCACAGAAGCACAAGTGGCAAAAGGATATCCCTGATAACCTTTTTGTTCAGGAGTTGCTCCGTGTTCTTTAAGAAACCTCTCCACAAAAGCATCAATTTCAAGTGTTGAAATACCCGGCTTGATGAGTTTCTTGATCTCTTTGTGGCAATTCGCCAGCAGCTGTCCGGCTTTGTGCATTTTTTCAATATCTCTTTTTGACTTATAAGTAATCATGAGTATCCTTTCCCATCCTGCAAATAAGTAAGGTGTAAACTTACTATATTCTTTGTTTATCTATTTGTTCCCAGCAAACTTGCTAAAAACAGCGCAAGGCGCAAATCAATGGTTGATTTACGCCTGGTGGCTTTGTTTCATTCTCGATTCGACAACTTTTCCGCCAAGCCATAGGACAAAGATGCCAAATACCGCGAGCCCTAGTTTCAATGGATTTTTTATCACATCCAAAAAATCATAGCCGATGAAGGAGATGATGGCGATCATTACGAGCTTCCCAAGAGCTACGGATAAAATGAATGTCTTTTGGTTGATCCGGGACAAACCGGCAATGACATTGATCAAAGCAGAAGGCGTAAATGGAAAACAGTAGATGAGGAAGAGTGTGCCGAAACCACGGCGTTCCATCCATCCCAGCAGCTTTTCAATCTTATGATGCTTTGTAATAAAATGCAGAAATCTTTGCTGGCCCAATTTCCGTACCAAAAAGAACACAATCAGCGAACCGATTACTGCGCCCAGCCAGGAAAAGAGGGCTCCCATCCAGAATCCGTAGGCCGCAGCGTTTCCAGCTACGATAATGAACAGCGGCAATACGGGAATAATGGCCTCAAGCAGCGGGAGAAGCACGCCGGGCAAGAAGCCTAAATCCCGGTATTGCTCTAAAAAATGCAGTATGTTTTCCTGCGAAAGATAAGTTTTCCACTCACTCCAATTCATAGCCCGGTCTCCCTTCTATATAGCTATCATCGTTTCCATTTCAGCCTTTATTTAATCTCATTATGCCCATCTAAATTATCGCCAAAATTAGACAGACTTTTCACCTAGTTTACCATATTCACTCAATTAGTCCTAGTAAACACGCAACAAAAAAAACCATCCATTCTGAAGTGACCCCAAAAAGTTAGACAGCTTTTTGGGGTCACTTCAGAACGAACGGATAGTTTTTTTGCTATCTTATTTCATTAGTGCTTCGTATACCTGCAGATCGAGTTCTTTTGCCTTTTCCGCGTTCGTGGTCTTTTCATACTCCGGTTCCTGAACAATCTTTGCTCCCCAGAACATACTTTCAAAGACATGATCGATCACCACTTCAATCTTGGCAAGTTTTAGTGGCACACCTTCCATTTTTTCCTCAAGAACAGCAGCTTTCCCATTGATGGAATACACGCTCTCCAATCCGACAATGGTTAAGACAACCTGTGGATTCTTCTTAATGTTAGCCACAATTCTCGAGTTGTTCGTTACTGTAAACCTGATTCTTTTTTCGTCACAGCTTTTTACCCATGATATGGCAGAAATTCCTGGGGCCTTCGTTTCTGCATCAACCGTACCGAGCAGCACAAGTTTCTCCCCCTGCAGATATTCAAAAAGTTCTGTGGAAAGCTGAGCAGGTATTTCCGGTTTGGCCATTTGAAAGTGCTCCCTTCTTCATCCGAGAATTTTTATGTACCATTTTATCTTCTCATAAACTGGTTTGGTAAGTAACGGATACAGCAAGAAATTCCAAAAAAACTGTCATAAGATAACTACTCTTATGACAGCTCTTCTCTATTTCCACGCTGTATCATGTCACAAAATCAGGTTTTTGCTGAGCAAGGACGGCTTTAGACTGGCCGACAGGCAAGCCGCTCTCCTGCTGAATAAATTCCGTTGCTTCTTCAAACCAGCTGTCAGGTGCCTTATGCCCCCAGAACGTCTGGCGCCGGGGGTCATTAATATCCCATTTAACCGGCTCAAAATCAGGGTCACACGTTAAATAGTCTCCATTATATAGTTCCAGCCGGTTTCCATCAGGATCCCGAATATAGAGGAAAAAGGCGTTCGATAAACCATGGCGCCCAGGTCCCCTCTCGATACAATCGGCATATCCCATGCTTGCCAGCACATCACAAGAATGAATAAGGCTCATGGGATCAGAAAGCCAGAAACCGATATGATGCAGACGGGGCCCCTCTCCGTTCATAAAGGCGATGTCGTGGACAGATGGTTTGCGATGGAGCCAGGCAGCCCATGTTCTGTCGTCCTCTGTAGCCGTATACTCTGAACAGCGGAAGCCAAGTTCATCAGTATAAAAAGCGACAGCCTTCTCCACATCAGGTACCATGCAGTTAACATGGTCAATCCTCTGGATACGTGCTCCCTTGTATAGATCGTACTTTTGCAGGCAGCGTTCCACCGTTTCCATTTTTGAAAAGAATTCAAGCGGCATACCAGAAGGATCTGTTGCCTTAAGAACGGGGCCCAGCGCTCTTTGCTTACCCGCCTCCTCCCACTGCGTAAAAAGATTTCTTCCTTTGAAAAGTCTCTCAATCTTCTCAAGATCTTCTTCATGCCAAACTTTATAGCCGATGGAATGGACACCTGGCTGATCCGCTTTCTTCAGTACGAGGCAATGATGACAGTGTTCTTCCAGGCCCCTTAAATAAATGTGCTGTCCGTCGCTTTCCGTCTCAATAAAGCCTAACGCATTGACATAGAAATCTCGGGAAGCGTTCAAGTCGGTCACGTTCATGACTATCCGGGCCACTCGAATGATATTAAAGTCCATAAAGCACCTCCTTAAATACGAGCATAGTTGTGGTCGGCGGTTTTCACACGGCTCAAGAATTCCTGGACCATTTGTTTGTACGGTTCCTTGTTGAAGCCATCATAATAAATGTTGGACATGCGTGCGGGATCGCCAAAGAAATAATATTCGTAAAGCGCCTGCCTGCCGCCAAAGGAGCTCATGCAAACATCCCATGCAAGCCTGAAAAGCTGTACCCTTTCATAGCCATTGATGTTCGCTCCCTGTGTGTAGCGGTGTACGAGTTCCCCGATGTCTTCCGCTTCAAAGTCAGACTCTGTCGGTATCCCCATTAAGCCGGAGGCCCCTAAGATTCGTACGATTTCCACCATCCGTTGATACATTTTAGGGAACCAGTTTCGAGCTGCATTGAGCGGAGCAAAATCCGGGGTCATGTTTCCATAGGCATCAAGGGATGCATTTTGTTCAGCACGGAACAGATGAGATTGCATCGTTTCAAGAATGAGCATGACCTCTGACGCTTTTTCTTTTACGTGCGGAAACACATCGATGCCGATCGCATCCATAATGCTTAAGATGATGCCGAGAACGAATTCCGTTTTTACCGTATTTTTAGCTACTACCTGATGGGCCATATGCACGATCGCATTTGTTTCCACGTACGTACGATTACAGATGTCAGAGCTTCCCCCGACAAACACACGGTCCCACGGAACAAGCACGTTATCAAACACAACGATCGCATCGCTCTCTTCAAATCTTGAACTCAATGGGTGATCCCACTGGTTTCTTCCTTGGTCAAATGATTCACGGCACAGGAACTTCAAACCTTCTGTGTTGTTGGGAATCGCGAAAGCCATTGCGTATGGATCATCCTCAGATACCGCTTTGTTCAGGGTAGAAGGGAACACGACGATCTCGTCCGTCACACCGCCCAGCGTGGCTAACAGACGCGCCCCTTTTATCACGATTCCCTCTTTGTTCTTTTCTACGATTCTTGCAGACAGAAAAGGATCCTTTTGTTCTGATTGTTTTTTCGAACGGTTAGTCTGTGGATGGATGAGCGTATGTGTGAGGCTAATATCGTTTTCACGGCAATAGTGATAATAGTTTCTGGCGTTCTCCGCAAACATCGGGTCTCCCTGAGCAAAAAACGAATCTGCTGTACCAAACGCCATGACACTCGTATTCAAGTAATCTGGTGTGCGCCCCATCATTCCGCCCGTGTACCGCGCCCATTCTGTAAACATTTCACGGCGCGCGATTAAATCGTCCTTGGTTTTAGGGGCGATAAAAGATAAACCGACTTTATCTCCTGTTGTATCTGAGGTGTAGAGCATTTTATCCGCTTTTTCATGCTGGAGATCGAATAGATTGGCAATCGAACGTACCACGTTCCTTAAGGCAGGATGTTCTGTTACATCTGTTACTCGTTTTCCATGAATCCAAACGTTGTTGTTTGCCGTTTTTAAACCGTTGATATATTGTTCTCCCGTGCGTGCAGGCAATGTCATTCCCTCCCGGATATTAGTAGCTTGCTAGCGTTCTGGTCTCTGGCGTTGGTATTCGCTGAAGCAGCTATGTTCTTTTTTCCGAACTGCTGAATATGGTGATCACCGACGGCCACATGAACGACTTTCATTTCTGTGTAAAATTCAAAAGCATAATGCCCGCCTTCTCTTCCAATGCCGGATGATTTAGAACCTCCAAATGGGATTCGCAAATCACGAACATTCTGTGAGTTCACCCACAGCATTCCAGCGTCAACGGCACTAGCGACACGATGGCCTTTTTTCATATCGTTCGTCCATACATAGCCGGCAAGACCATATTTCACATCATTGGCCATCTCGACCACTTCTTCTTCTGTCTGAAAGGTCATCACCGTTAAGACCGGACCGAATATTTCTTCCTGTGCCACCGTCATGTCATTCTTCACATTCAACAGGAGGGTCGGCGGAATAAAGTTGCCTTTGGAAAGATGCTTTGGCACTTCAGCAGCAAATACCTCACTGCCTTCATCCTCAGCAATTTTCAGATAGCGTTTTACATTTTCATAATGATCCTTATGAATAAGAGGGCCTACTTCGGTATCTGCATGGGAAGGATCACCAACAATAATGTTGAGAACTCTTTTCTTTAAAGCGCTGATAAAGGTTTCACTTATTGATTCCTGAACAAACAGTCTGGAGTTCGCCGTGCACCTCTCACCATTGAAAGAGAAGATCCCCCATACACACGCATCAAGGGCACGTTCAACGTCACAGTCGTCAAACACAATGATTGGTGATTTTCCGCCAAGCTCCATGGAGAACCGTTTAAGAGAATCTGCTCCGTTCCGCATAATTTCCGAACCTGTCTTCGTCTCACCGGTAAACGAGATCAGCTGTACATCCTGATGTGCGACCAATGCTGCACCGGCAGTCTCGCCAAACCCATGAACAATATTAAACACACCTTCTGGAAGGCCTGCCTCATGAATGATCTCTCCAAGCTTGTTGGCCGTCAGCGGCGACCATTCAGCGGGCTTGAGTACAACCGTGTTCCCCGTAGCAAGAGCCGGGGCAACTTTCCATGTTTCAAGCATGAACGGTGCGTTCCAAGGGGTGATTAAGCCTGCTACACCTACAGGTTTCTGGATGGTGTAATTGATGAATTCATCGTCCACATGGTAGGCTTCACCGACCATTCTGTTCTTTACCATCTCGGCATAAAAACGGAAGTTGTCCGCAGCTCTTGCAACCATTTTCTTCGTCTGTGAGATCGGAAGGCCGGTATCCAGGGACTCCAGATGTGCCACCTGCTCAATATCCCGGTCGATGAGGTCCGCGATCCTATGAATGTGTTTCAGCCTATCACTGAGCTTCATTTTTCCCCAGGTTCCTGTTTTGAAGGCCTCCTTCGCCGATTTAACCGCCGAGTCGATTTCTGTTTTTGTTCCTTCTGCTACGGGATTAATCGCCTCATTTGTAAAAGGATTGATATTTGTAAACGTTTCTCCTGATGCTGAAGGTACAAACTCACCATTTATATAATGAAGGACGGTTTTTTCATAGCTGCTGCTCATGCTTCATCCCTCCTGCCGCGGTACCAGTATTGCGGCCATCAAGAATTTTATTTTCCAAACTTCCGATATAATCGATTTCAAGCCGTACTGAATCACCTGGATGAATGTGAGAAATCCCCTTTGGAGTCCCTGTCCAGATGGTGTCATTCACTTCAAGGGTCATAAAGGAAGAAATGAACTCGATCAGCTCAGATATGGTATAGATCAAATTCTTTGTGTTGCCCTGCTGTCTCAGTTCACCGTTTACATAGGTTCTTAGTTCGAGATTGTTAGGATCGGGGATATCCGCCGCATCAACAAAGTATGGCCCAAGCGGTCCGAAGGTGTCATGTCCTTTTGCCCGAACTGGTGGACGGTACATGTTGTTTACGAAATCCCGAACCGTTACATCGTTCGCAATGGTGTAACCGCTTACAAATTCCATCGCGTCCTTTGCTTTAATATTTCTGCCTTCCCTGCCGATGACCACAGCCAGTTCATTTTCATAATGCATATAGGTAGCGCCATCCGGATAATATACCGGTGCTTTATGTCCGACAAGAGAACTGTTCGGCTTAATAAAGAGAACAGGTTCAGCGGGTTTATCCAAGCCGAGTTCTTCCGCATGATCAGCATAGTTTAATGCCAAGCCAATCATCTTATTTGGCTTGAGCGGAGGAAGCCAAGCCTCTGCTTCATCCATGGAGATGGTCCGTCCGCAGCTAAGCAATAGCTGGTCATCCTTCACCGTGGCAGTCCGCTCTCTGCCCTCGAATATGATACGTGCGTGTTTCATTGCATCTCACTCCCAACTTTATTCAATAGACCATAACTGTTTAACACCGTACGAATTTCTTCTTGAATGCTGTCAGACGGCAGATCCATCGGAAGTCTCAGCCTTGGCTGAATTTTACCCATCATTCCCAATGCCGCCTTTAATGGTGCCGGATTGGTATCCCTGAACAGCACATCATTCAGCGGCATCAGTTCATAATGAAGCTGCATGGCTTCTTCAATGTTGCCAGCTTCCCAGGCATTATACACTTCTGCAACTTTCCCTGGCAGAACATTTGCTGTTGCGCTGATATAGCCTTTTCCGCCGATCGCAAGCATTGGATAGCAGAGCAGCTCAATCCCGGAGAACAGCAGGAAGTCTCTTCCACAATTCAGAAGAACACGGTTCACATGTTCAAAATCCTTGTTCGACTCTTTCACTCCGATGATGTTCGGGCAGTCCTCTTTCAGCCTGGCGAGTGTTTTAACTTCCAGATTCACACCTGTTCTTCCTGGAATGTTGTAAACGATCAATGGGATATCAACAGATTGTGCAACAGCTTTAAAGTGATTATATAAGGCATGCTGTGAGGGCTTGTTATAATAAGGAACAATAACCATCGCGGCATCTGCTCCCATTTCCTGGGCTCTCTTAGTCAGATGCCTTGTTTCCTGATGATTGGTTGACCCTGTTCCCGGAACGACTGGCACCCTCCCGGCAACAGACTGGATCGTCGTTTCCATCACTTGCTCTCTTTCCTGCAGCGTCAATGAGCTCGGTTCTCCTGTTGTGCCCGTAACCGAAATTCCATGGCTCCCGCTTTCAATATGCCAGTTGATCAAATCACGAAGAGTTTCCAAATCAAGGCTGTCATCCTCTTGAAAAGGCGTAATAATAGGAGCAACAGACCCTTTCAACCTGCTTTTTATCTCATCAAATTGACCAGTTTTCAAAATTATCATCTCTCCTTTGTAAGTAGCTGAAGTTTCCGGTTAAGTGCTCATAGACACTGAAGCCCGAACACCAGCAGTGCTTAGTGCCAACCTTTCTGTTTTTCTCCTCCTTATGGATAATTCCGTAATTCTTCCTCACCCTTTTTTTCTTCCAAAAATGACTGGACGGTGTTTAATTTGTGGGTCCGGACATAGGCTTCGATTTCTGAAAAAGAATGACGGTTAAAAAGCATCTCAATAATCTTTTCATGTTCTTCGATGGATTTTTTTGCTCTAGAGGGCTTGGTGGCCGCCCCCATCTTTCTTACACGGTCGAGCCTGTTCCAGATGGATTTGATGTTTTCAACTAAAAAGTGGTTATCGCAGTATTGGTAGGTTAAGCTGTGGAATTCCCGGTTGAAGTTTCCGAACATGAGAAAATCAAATTCATCCAATGACTCTTTCATCCGGTTGTTGATCGCAATGAGGTCAGTAATCTTGTGGCGGGGGAAATGCTGTGCTGAAATTGCAGTAGCATGGCCTTCTAAAACAGCCAGGACAGACAGCGTTTCCAGGTACTCTTTTTCATTGAAGGGGGTGACAACAGCGCCGCTGTAGGGTTTAAAATGAATGAGCCCGTCAGTCTCCAGATTACGAATGGCTTCACGAACTGGGATGGCACTTGTCTGCAGTTCTCTTGCCAGCTGGTCGATCACAATCCTGTAACCCGGCGGATAACGTCCATCCAGAATACGTGACTTAATGACCTTATAGGCATACTGCTGTTTGCTGATTTTGTTGTTATTTTCCATAAATTTATGATAATCGAAAATCATATATGATTTCAATCTAATTTTCAGAAAATAATATATTATTTGTAAATTTAGGTAAAAGGAATCATCCTTTAACTAATTAATTTACAGATGTAGTAAAAATAAGCTATTCTAGTTCTATCTTATTAAAGGGGTAAATAAAGCCATGAAAGTCAGAAACGCGATGGAAATTCTTGTTGAAGAAGCGTTAAATTATTATTGGAAGCAGCTCGAACTCCCATGTAAATGTGATCTATGCAAGACCGATGTTTATGCCATTACACTGAATCAGCTTCCCCCGAGATATGTTTCCAATGAAAATGGCTATGCTTACGTAAAAGCACAAAATTTTAATGATCAATCAAGAATAAACATATTGAACGAAATCGTAAAAGCTACAGGAAAAGTAGCCGTACAACCTTCTCACCCTCTTTCCCGTCCATCGGAAGATCATCATCCTTCAGAGGAGTAAACGCTTTTTAATTTTTCTGACAAAACAACTTGCCTATGATATTTTTCTATGATATAGTAGTTCCAACCATTTAGACTTTGATTACATATTTATGTGCTGTAAGTAAATGTTTGAAAGGTTCTATGGTAAAAAAAGCACACCGTGCAAAGTTTTAGGAGGCATAGTAATGCAAACAGGTAAAGTAAAATGGTTTAACGCAGAAAAAGGTTTTGGTTTTATCGAAGTTGAAGGTGGAGACGACGTATTTGTCCATTTCTCAGCAATTCAATCCGATGGCTTCAAATCATTAGATGAAGGCCAGGAAGTTGAATTTGAAATCGTTGATGGTGCACGTGGACCACAGGCTGCCAACGTTGTAAAAAGATAATCAACTTAAATTGAGGGACTGGCTTGTTAGCCAGTCCTTTTTATTTTGGAAAAAAAATTTTAAAATGAGTCCCTTTACCGATTTCGCTAGCAGCCTCAATCCTTCCGTTCATTTCAGCTGCCATTCGGTAACTTGCCATCAATCCTAAACCTGTCCCGCTTGTTTTGGTAGAAAAGAATGGATTCCCAAGCATTTTCAACTGTTCCCTTCCCATGCCAATCCCTGTATCTGATATATTGATAATCACTTCTTTGTCCTCTATAAAAGCGGATAGCGTTACCGTTCCCCCTTCCGGAGTTGCTTCAATCCCATTTTTAATAATGTTCATCAAAATTTGTTTTATTTTTACGGGATCTCCCACCACATGAATAACATCCCCAGGTTTTTGAACAAGATCTACACCCTTTAACAGAGCATATGGAAACATGACACTTCTTAACGAGGATATTAATTCGGAAACATTCAACCGCTCAATCCTTGAAGAGTTGGTCTTAACGAGAGACAAATAATCAGAGATAATCATTTGTGCCCTGTCAATTTCTTCAATCATCATCGTTAAGAAAATCTTTTTATCTTCAGGTATGTATTTTTCTTTTTGGAAAATCTGCATAAAGCCGCGCGCAACAGCCATGGGATTACGGACTTCATGGGTTACAGAGGCTGCGAGCTGCCCTACAGAATGAAGCATTTCAGATTGCTGCAGCCGAAAATTTAGTGCATAACGGATATTTTCAATCAAGGAAATGACAACAATAAGTGCCGCTGTTTGAAGTAAAGGATAAAATGCATAAATCATAGCCTTCTTCATATCCCAGCTCAACGAATGGAATAATGCCAAGTAAAGCATGAGAAAAAGCAGCTTGGAAAGTGTAATTCCCAATGTAATGCCTGTAATTTTCTTTAATTTTTTCTTGATCGGAAGCAGATGATACGTTTGATACTGACTGCTCGTTATAAGCCCGGCTGCCAAGGTGAAGAGGACTGCAATGATCATACCCTCGCCTCCCAGGAACAACCGATACCCTATCAAAAGAACAGCTGTCAGGCATCCTGGTACGATTCCTCCATATAGAAAGCTGATGAACAGCGGGACGTAACGAAGATCGAAAAAAACACCTTCCGAAAAAGAAACAGGGAATGTCATACAAACGAGAACAACACCTGCATTAATAACTTGGAACAGAAACGATGCTCTAGTCCGGTTTACTGTGGTGTTTTTCTCGAATAAAACAAATTGCAGGCAAATTATCGGAACGAGGATGACCAATAAATTAATGATCAAATGTTCTATCATTCATGTATTGCCCCCTCTCCGGTAATATATAGATAATTCTTCAGAATTCCCTATTTCCCTTCATTTTTTTTGACAAAATATGCATCTTCAGTCAGAATATTCATTTACTTGCCTATAGCTCAGCAATGTCAAAAGAATACTGCTGGCTATAGAAATAATGTAGAAATAATAGCTGGCATGCGTAACAAAATAATAGACAGCAAAACAGGTGATCGCCAGAAGAGCCAGAAAGAATTGAAACATCCATTGACGCATACGGGATTTCCCCTCTCTACCGTTTCTAACAAACTATTCCGGCAGCCCTCCTTTTGTGTCTGTCTAAGGAAGACGAATTAAACCGTTTTTCTCTGTTTATATTGATGGATTTTATCCAGAATTTCTTTCTTTTCCCCCTCATTAAATACACCTAATCGGTGCAAAAAACGGGTATAATGTTCAACCTTCTTCAAGGACATCCTGCTGCTCCAGTTCATGCTTTTCCTCCTTTTTCCTCAAGGAAACTTTTTTAATGATAATAAACACTATATGCTAAAAACAAAACATTGGACACCTTTTCAACAAACTTGTACTTTTTTTAAAATGGCTTAGTTAAAGCATATTGTTGATTTTTTATCATATTTGACATCGCATACTGCTTAAAAGAGACCCTCAAGTCTTTTTCTCCAATAATAAGGGGTGATGGCCGGCGATGATAAGAGCCGGCTGATTTGTGAAACAAATGAAAGTAACAGAGCTTTAAAAATAAAAAAAAGAGCATGATTCATGCCCTTTCTTTCTTCCTTTATCTTACTTTTTAAACGCCAGAGAACCAAGCATTGACCAGAACGACGGCTCGATTCCTTCAATTGGTTCACGGACAGGCAAGTGAACGGTGTATTTCACTAGATGTCCGTCTGTTTCCTGGACGATGATATACTTGATGAGTTCATCGGAAGCTGCCTTTAGTACGAGTTTCGCCCCGCCGAACGCTCCGCTGTCTACGTCAGATCCCTTTAACTCATCTGGTTTTCCTATCTCTTCTAACTCTTTTATTCCCAATGATTTAATGTCTGCTAAACTGGCAGCATCGTCAAGAGGCTCGATCCTTACAAAATATTCTTCATCCATCTGAGAGTATAATAGGTCCCGGCCCGGCTCCTCTGCTGTAAAATCAAAATGATCAAATTTGTAGAAGTAATATCCTTGGTCACTTTCAGCCAATTTGGCAGTTCGTTTATCTTGTTCTCCTTCAACGTTCACAATAAGTGTTTTTGTTTTCGGAAGAACGGTTTGCTCAGGCCTAGGCTTTGGCTTAGATGGCTGAGCTATTGGAGCCTTAATCAATTTAATGGTCTCGGCTGTGTATTGATGATTTTCTGCTTGAAAAGATATGGAAACGGTAGAACCCGTTTTTATTGTTTTAATAGCCTCCTTGGATGCATCTGTCAGCTGCAGGAGGAGAGTCCCGTTGGAAGCTGTTTTTATTTCAATCGTTTGATCATCCATTTTCTTTGTATAGATTCCCTCATCGGTAATCATTTGCGCTTTTGTATCAGCTGGTTTGTCTGATTGTTCATTATTCTTATTTTCTTTTTGTATTTCTGATGGGGCCGCTTCATCTTTTTTTGTTGTTTCAGTACTGCAGCCGGCAGCTCCGAAAACAAGAGTCCCTGCACACAGCCCGGCAATCCATATTTTATTTTTCAATTTTATCACCTCATAGAGTTAGACGAATCCGTTTAAGATTAGTTACATCATTCTTGTGTTGTCATGTGCCTCTCTTTCTATATCGGCTGTTATGTATCGGTCTTTAATCCTGCTAAAATACGATCGCTCTATAGCAAAAGAAAGCCGAAAAACGGCTTCCTCTGTGTTAGGAACATACAAAGTATGCGATACGGTTTGAATCAATGCCAAAGTAGTTCCATCTGAATCCGTTCCATCTGAACCCTGCGACCGACCGGAATCCCGCAAACGTAAGCCATGCCCAAAAACTTTGTCCGTTGTTCAACCAGATATAGACATATCGGTATAAACAAGGCCTTATAGCACCTGGATCAATGGCAAAGGTACCTGGCTGTCCGGAAAGCAATGCTGGTGAAGCTTGAGGAACAGCAGTTGGCGGAGGTCCTGGGGGATACATCCCAGCTTGCTGGCTTCCTGGGCCTTGCTGCTGGCCACCTGGAAATGGCGGAAACTGCTGGCCTCCCTGTCCACCCGGAAATGACGGAAACTGCTGCCCTCCCTGTCCGCCCGGAAATGATGGAAACTGAAATTGCCTTTCGTTCAAATTCTCTCAACTCCCTTTCTGTATTACCCTATCATCCTATGCCCCCCTGTCCTGTATGTATAGGCATCGGGCTACAAACAGGAAAGTATTTGCCTGGTTTGCTCCGCCAAATTCAGGGTATGGTAGAGAAAGGAGAGATAGTATGCCGCGTGTAAGAAATGGAGTAAAAGGAATCCTAGTTGCTTTTTTAATCAGAGAAGGGAAAAAAAGAGTCCTTCCTTATGTACTTCGAAAAATTAAAAACCGCCATAATAAAAGGTGATCCTGTAATAGGGTCACCCTTTTTACCGGTTCAGAAATACTTTTTTGCGGTTTATCCGATAGATGTCATTTTCATCTTTTAGAAACCTGGATTGAAAGAATGCGAGCGTATTTCCCGTCTCCTTCTCAAAAACATGGTAAAAAGCTTGCTGATCTCCAGTAAATAACAGCTTTAAGATGCTTTTCTTTCCATAATCATGAAGCAGCTGATCGATAGCAAAGTAACTCTGCTCATACGGTTTATAAGGTGAATTGATTTTATTCGCTTTTTCCCAATCTTTGACCGAACTCAATTGTTCAAATGGAACCAGTTCAAATGGCCTGAAAACCGGTTCCCGGCCGATGCTTTTATAGCTGATATATTCAGCGAGACCCTCTTCCAGCCATCTTGGAACGTTTTGATTATCAGTGCCTCTCTCCGTTAAATACGCAATGATAAGATGGTGGGCATATTCATGGGCAAACAGTTTTTTAATCGTCCGCATATGTTCAGTTTGAGCAGGAGGAACGAGAAGGTGGATGGTACTCTCTTTAGGCACGTACATCCCATTTAACGATTCATAATGATTTGGCGGTAAATTTTGCTTCATGATTAAAGGATTATGGTAGAGAATCACCCTGACTTTTGGGACATGATTTAAGTGCAGGACTGCACTGACTGCTTTTTCAGTGGCCTGGCTCTGGTTGATCAGCTCTTTGGCATAGATTGAATCTTCCGCAGGATAATAGAGATCCACATTCTTTTCCGTTTTGTTCTGGAGAGAAGAAAGATACCTCATACTCCGCTGCAAATAATCATACTTGTATAGGAATGCTTCCTGATAATAATCCTTTTTTACTTGGGCATTGATCGTTCCGTCTTGCAAAAAAGAGTAAAAGGAATAATTGGACAAAGAAAGAACAGCACTTGCCACACCTGCTCCAATCGCTAATCCCATTCGAGATACCATTTTCCGTTTATCAGGTGAGCCGCTGATCAGCCTCAAAAATCCGTGCATAAACCAAATAAAACAAACGGCAAGAAGCACTACGGCTAATAGTATCCCCATCATGCCGTCCAGCCGCAGATAAAGGGTGAACAGGCAGGCGATCATCATTACAATTTTGCCTAAATAGGAGAGAATTGCTTTGATAACGTCCATCTCATTCACCTCCTGTCACTTTAATACATTTGCTCCATTCATCAAACAAAATTGGAAGTGTGCTGATTTTCCGTCCTGTTTTTATTTTTTACTTTCTGTCCTACCTGAAAGAAAGGCAAGGCCAAAAGGGAAAGGAGCGTTAAACATCCGAATACATAGAAACCATGGCTAAAACCAAATGTTTTCAGCAAAAGGCCGCCGATCCAGGGTCCTGCACTAAAGCCGATAGAGCGGAAGGACATTGCCCCAAAATATGTTCCTCTCATATGATCGGGTGCCAAGTCGTCCAGCAAAGCATCACTGATCACAAATACAATAATCTCCCCAAGAGTGAGAACAACCATAGAAAGGACGAGAAATAACCAGTTCGAGGATAATCCGAAACCAAGCAGGGCCAGACTGAAAGCAGCGCTTCCTATCCGCAAGGCAAACATCGGATCAAATCTCTTTACATAATTCGTCACCGGATACTGCAGGATTAAAACACTCACAGCATTCGTCACAATTAGATAAGAAAATAAGGTCACTCCATGATGGAATTGGGGTGAGTTCCCCATATACTGGGCGAGCGTGGAATCCATCTGAGATTGCGCCATCAGGACTGCTATATTTCCAAGAAGAAAATACAACAAAACTTTGTCACTGCTGATGACACTTACAGCCTTCTTGATGGTCAATTTATTCTCCTGCTGCGGCTGAAGACTTCCTTTATATTTTTTCATTAGCATCAGGACGATCACTGCATAAAGAAAATAGACGGCAGAAGTGATAAAAAAGGTGGCCATCGAAGTTGAACTGCCTAAATATGTACCTGCCACTGGCCCGATCGCGGCTCCCGCATTAATGGAAAAATACCGGGCATTAAACACACTCAACCGGTTTTCTTTTGTTGTCACGTCGGCCAACAATGCTCGGGAGATGGGCTCAAACCACGATCTGCACAGACCGTTTATGGAATTCAGCACAAAAAAACTCCAAACAGTATCTGCCATCGCAAAACCCGCGAAAACACCGCTCCAAGTAAAGATCGCAATAATCATGACCGGGAACCTGCCGATACGATCTGATAAGTAACCGCCAATGAAACCGCCAAAGGTGCCTGTCAGTGCACTGATACCGATGATCAGTCCGACAGTCTGAGGATCAATGCCCTTCTCCTTGTATAAAAAAATAGCCAAAAATGGCATCGTCATAAAAAAAGCTGCTCTGGAGAAAAAAGTCCCCATTATAATAGTAGTTACAATAGGATGCCAGTGCTGCATAAATGTTTTTCTGCTCATCGCGCATACCCCATATCTTTTTACATTGTGAAGCTTTTTCTCTTTTTAATTTAATTTAACATGACTTACATTCTTTACCTATCTTTTTTTAATTTATTTGAAACTTTTTCAGAGTGGATTCGTCTAATAGAATGTAACCCCCCTTTTTTAAATAGAAGCGTAAAAAAAGCCTCTGACCAGGGCTTTTTTTATTTTTCGGCTCTATTCAATTAACGCATACTGATGCTTGAAAGAGACCCTCAAATCTTTTTCTTTATACAGTAGGGTGTGATCGCTGGCGATGATAAGAGCCGCAATCAAGCACACCTTTAAATATCATCAACATTGACAAACACCTCTATTTTTTCGTGATATTTCATACTCATATCAAAAAAATCACACATTCCCTATATCAATTTTAAGCTTTGATATATTGTACTCATCCCTATCAACCCCTTTTTCATCGTAGAATGAAAAAAGAGCCTCACAGGCCATACCTGTGAGGCTCTTTTTTTGTTTATGATTCTATTGGCATTCGTCACCTTCACAGAATTGCATCTTCTGATCCCTGATCGTGCATCTGATCGCTTTTTCAATGGAAGCCTGTGGATACAGCCCCTTTAATATACGCTCTCCGATTACGATCGTGGGAGCAGCCGTAATGTTGTCTTCCTTCGCTTCTCCCTGTTCACGTACTAATTTTTCTTTGAATTCCTCTGATGAAAGAGCACTTAGGAATCCGGAGCGATCCAGCCCCGCTTCCATCGCGATCTCCGCTAAGACGTCTTTCTTTTCAATGTCCTTGCCTTTTTCAAAAAAAGCAGAAAAGACGAGCTGTGAATACAATTGATCTTTGCCTTGTTCTTTTGCATATATAAAACCTTGATGAGCTAAGCCGGTATAAGGTAACGCTGGAAGATCGGGAGTATTAATTGTTCTTCCCAACTCTCTAGCATGGGGCAATACAGAAGTTTCCCAATCTGCACTCCATTCTTTAATTGCCTTTCGGTCTGAAGGAAAAGGGTGCAGTTCAAACGGCTTCCATTCCACTTTAACGTCCTTGCCTTCAACTGCTCTCTTGATTGCTGTTTCTGCCAAGTAGCAGTATGGGCAAGTATAATCAGAGTATACTTTTAGTTTGATGGTCATGATACACACCTTCCTTGCAGTTAATCAGTGATGAAAACATACTCTTTCTCTTATAATAGCAAAGCAGCCGCCAGAAATGTACTATTCAGCTTTCCACAAAAGTGATATATTTAGAAGGTGTTTGCACTTTTAGCACCATATATAGACACAATCAATATACATAACAAGAAATGGATACATACAGGGGGCTTATTTAGTGATTTTAATGGCTGGAATGATAGGAACTGGCAAAACAACATTCGCTGAACTGATCAGCGAATCTCTCGGAAGCCAGGTTTTTTACGAGAGTGTAGGCGATAACCCCATTTTGCCTGACTATTATGTAAATCCTGAACGGTGGGCTTTCCCACTTCAAATTTACTTTTTAAATACACGGTTTAAAACTATTCGGCAGGCAATGTCTGATCAGCACCATGTCCTTGACCGCAGTCTTTACGAAGACCTGATCTTCGCGGAACTGAATTATGAAGCGGGAAATATGACCAAACTGGAATTTGAAACGTATGTGGATCTGCTGGAAACGCTAATGAATGAAATCAGTTCTTCACCGAAACAGCGTCCAGATCTCCTTATTTATTTGGACAGTGATTTGGATACTGCCTTAAACCGGATCAAAAACCGCGGCCGGGATTATGAACAGATAGAGAACCATCCCGAGCTTCTGGAATATTATAAGACGCTTCACGGCAAGTATAAAGACTGGATTCAAAATTATACGAAAACGCATGTCTTGATCATCGAAAGTAAAAAATACGATGTCCATAACAAGCAAGATGCGGAGAAAGTCCTTACTTTAGTAAAGGAAAAACTCTATTCTCTTGAACCCCTGACCGTTTAACCAGCCCCTCCTTCTGTAACTTATGAATAATCAGCTCCTCCTTTTAAAAGACTAGAAACAACCACAAAAGCAAGGAGCTGAACTCACGTGTTACTATGGATTCTCATGGCTGCTGGCCTCATTCTATGCGGCGGCGGATTGGTCTGGACATGGAAGGTACTGCAGTCCAAACGGACCAAAAATGCAGCAGACGGCAATGTTAATGCTGCCATCGCAAGGCATACCGTTGTCCTTAATCCAGTTCTATTGGCTTTTATCTTCTTTTCAATTGCGGTAATTATTATCATTTACGCCGCATTCTTCATGTACTCGTGATAAGAAAAGCTGCTCCCTGACGCTAAACCTGGCGTTACGAGCAGCTTTTTCTTTATTGGCGTTCGCCAAGAATCCCCATCGACTCGATATGCTCTTTTGTCAATGGCTGTCCATGATCATGTATGAACTGGTATATGTCCTTCAACGTCTGATCGTAACGGTGGTTATCAGCATCATTATGATAAGGAACGTATGGAACATGAGATCTTAAAAAGGTATCTGTGGCTGATTCGTCACACTCTCTGAACAGTTTTGTAAGCCGGCTTGCCTCCTCAGCTGTCGCCTCAATCTCAAATTGAAAACTGGAAGCTGTTTTATCGCTATGTACCTCTCCTGTTTCTACATTGACGTAATACGGCTGCTTTTCCAACATCATCACTCCTGCTCTTTTCTTATAGCTTGTTTCATATTGAAAAAAACATTCATACAAGAAAAGCGCAAGCGCCTTGGTCAAGTCCAACAAGCGCTTGAGCTAGACATCACTTCTTGATTGCTAAAAAAAAAAGCAGACCCTTTTTAGGTCTGCGCTTTCTTACGATTAATTATTGCCCCGGTAAACATATTGTTCTTTCGGTGCAGTTGTTTTTGACCAGGAGTCCACTTTGACATAAGGGATATTGGTTTTAAAAGGCTGATAATAAATCTCCGAGATCTTGCCTTTAACGGTAATCCATTCATCATTTTTCAGCTTTACACCATTGGGCATCTCAACCATCATGCCGAATACTCCGGAGTCTGCTACACAGTGGATAATTCCAAATCGAAAAACGAAAAGCTGATTTTTTTTCGTATCTGGATCATTATAAACAAATCCCTTAAACGAAATACTCTTGTCATCAAAATCACCTGGATAATTATAGATGGTTTCCATGCCCTTTAGATAATTTGTATCATTTAAGGCAAGTGTTTCGTATTTAGAGTACTTCTTTTTCTCTTTTCTCATCAATTTATCATAGGCATCCTTGCCATAATATACGCTTGTATCCGGCCGCAAAAATTGATTCTGAGCATACGGATCGCCTTTGGATTCCTGATTTACAGGAAAGTGAAACCCCTTCGCTTTAACAATATTGGAATCCATCGTAGCGACAGGAAGGAAGATTCCCGTAATCACCGGAAATGCAAAAATCGAATAAACGAACAGCTTTTTATACCATGTATCTTCAACAGAGTGGCTGTGATCGCAGCAATCGCAGCTGGCATCTTTCTCATCATTCTTTACGGCATTGCGAAACTGTACAATGGTCAGGAGCGCTAAAGCAAACATGACACTGAATGACAGGTACGAGTACTTCATATTAATGTACTTGCTGATGTTGCCTGATGCATGAAGCTGCATGATCAAAAATGTAAATCCCATCAATAGATATCCTCGAATCATAGTGCCACCTCCTTAGAACAGCAATGAATATAAAAATACAACTACAGACAGTGATGCAACGACGATCAGAACCAGTTTTGTCTTAAATGTCCCGAGCATCATCAAGAGATTCTTCATGTCAAGCATCGGCCCGAACACAAGAAACGCCACTATGGAGCCTGTGGAAAACGTACTTCTGAATGAGGACGCAATAAACGCATCTGCTTCCGAACAAAGGGATAAGACAAAGGCAAGTCCCATCATAACGAGAGAAGATGAAGCTTGTCCCTGACCGATGGCAAGCAATGTGGATGTCTTTACATACGTTTGAACAGCCGCTGCAATAAGTGAGCCGATTACTAAGTATTTACCCATCGAAAAGAATTCTTCAACAGCATGATTCAGGGTTTCCCCGATCTTTTGTTTAACCGTAAGCTTTTTAAGAGAATGATGATGTTCGATCCGAATCTTCAAACCGTCCCCTTTATAAAAGAAAGCAAGAATCAGACCTACCACCACTGAAACAGCAACAGCGCCGCCAGCACGGTATAAAGGCATGGTCCAGTTGCTTCCAAAGGCGACATAGGTTGAAAAAAGGACGACCGGATTGATAATGGGTCCTGTCAGCATAAAGGCAATACCCGCATAGATGGGTACTCCCTTGGAGACCAATCTCCTGACAATCGGTACGATCCCGCATTCACATGCTGGGAAAAGGGCGCCTAAAAACGAGGCGAACAAAACTGCAAGAATTGGATTTTTTGGCATAACCTTTGCCACCAATTCCTCCGAAACAAAGATTTGTATGATTCCCGCCATAAAAACACCGAGAACTACAAAGGGCAGTGCCTCAATTAAAATCGAAATAAATATCGTATTCATCTGCAAAAACGATTGCGGCAGTGATAAAAAGAGCATAGATTGCCTCCTGGATGTTTTCCTTCTGCAGTAAACTATAAGACAAAATAAAGCAGCCGTCTATTTTTATCTTTTTATAAAAATATTCAAAAAAGACTGCCGGTTATCTCATAACCGGCAGTTGATGACGTGATATCGCTTTCCTCATTGTAAAAATTCTTCCACCGTAACCTTGCGTTTTTGTACAGAAGGCGGGCATGATAAATTAAAAGCTGTAACTTTTTTATTAATTTTTTCCACTGTTCTTTTGATGTTATATTCCACGGTATAGGTTTTAACTTCTTCCTTCAACTGTTCAATCTCTTTTCCAAGCTTGACCCAGTTAGGCAGAATGTTGTTTTCCTTCAAGATTTTATTCAGCTGTTTTTCCGGATTGTACGTAAGATCATTATCCTCAAAAACTAACGGCTTGCCCTTTCCCTTAAGGTTATCAAAGGCTCCTTCTTTTTCGGCACGTTTTACAATGGCAGTTAGATGGTCTTCGTAATACCAGCCTGTGTCTTCATCCTTCATAAGAATTTCTTTCTTCTGAAGTTCCTTTTCCAGCTCGTTTTCTTTCATACCATTTATACCCCCCTTGCCATTTTAGGATGTATCTATATCTTCATGATACGCTAATTAACATCCTTTCTTAAGGGAAATTGTGACATTTTATTGAAAAGCGCAAGCGCCAGAACTGCCTATCTGATGAGACGTCAGTGAGGCTGATGCGTTGTCTGGCATGTAACGTGCCGTGTTTGGCACGTAAACCGCGAAAACTCGCACGTAAACCTGGAAAAGTGGACCGTAAACTCCCAAAAGCGGACCGTAAATCCACAAAACTCGCACGCAAACAAAACTGGAAAGCCAACATATATACTTCCATTTCTACATAAAGAAAAGCCCACATTAAAATCATTGCGGACTTGAATGTTTTCTATTATTTTACTAGATATTTCTCGATGTCATCGAGCATAAGATTTGCTGCTTTAACACCACCGGCTGTATTCCAGATAGCATCAGACACCTTGTGGACATGTCCTTTTTTCACAGCGCTTAAGTTCTTCCAAAGCGGATCGTTTGTCCATTCTTTTTCTTGTTTTGTCGCTCCTCCGTCTCCTGCTTCATACGTGAAATAGAATAGTTCATCCCCATCCATTTGCGGGATTTGCTCTTTTGTCACTTCAGCCACAAAGTCATCTTTGGTTTCCACTTTTGGACGTTTGAAGCCTAATTGATCTAGAACCACCCCTGAGAAAGAATTTGTAAGGTAGATGCGGGAAACTCCAGGCATGAAGCGGACGACAGAAATTTCTTTATTCAAGCTATCGCCTGCTTTTTCTTTAATATCTTTCACTCGCTGATCATAATCACTGATCACTTTGTTTCCTTCTTTTTCTTTATTTAATGCTTTGGAATATAATTTGAAATTGTTTTTCCAGTTGCCTCGAAGATCTTCCGAAAAGACGGTTGGCGCAATCTTGTTCAACTGATCATAGATTTTTTCCTGTCTCATCTTATTCCCGATGATAAGGTCTGGTTTTAAAGAAGCGATCTTCTCCAGGTTAACCTGGCTTTCATCCCCAACGACTTCGACACCTTTCATGTCAGCTTTAATATGGTCGTACCAGGGATTCCCAAGCCATGATTTCACCGCACCCACTGGTTTAACCCCCATTGCCAATACGGCTTCGGTTCCTTCATTCGTCAATACAACAACACGCTTTGCACTATTAACTTTTGTCGTTCCCATCGCATGTTTAACACTGTATCCTTTCGGCTCACTTCCGGATTTTTCTTTTTCACCCGTTCCGCCGCAAGCAGCCAACAGCATGACCGATAGAACCGTAAGTATGATTCCTAATTTTGAATATGTAGATTTTAACGCCTTCATTTCTTTCTCCCCTTCAAATGATAATGATTTTCATTTATAATTAGCATCATACCCGATGTCAAAAACAACTGTCAATACTAATTGATAATGATTTTCAAAATCATTGACATGGCAGTTCGCCTTTACTACACTATAAATGTAAATTCAAATTATTGAGGTAATTATGAACGGAATTATTCAAACAACCAAATACAAGACGGCCTTCCTTTTTGCCGGGGCCGTACTTCTTGCAGCTTGTATGGCCTTAAGTGTAGTGCTCGGGTATACCAATACGAGCTGGAAAACAGTGCTTGAGGCTTTTACCCATTTTAATGGTTCGAATGAACATCTGATCATTCTAAACGCAAGGCTGCCGCGGGCAGTTATTGGCGCAGCAGTAGGCATCTCACTGGCCTTAGCCGGTGTAATGCTGCAGGCCATCACTCGGAACCCAATCGCTTCAACCGATATTTTCGGGCTGAATGCGGGGGCAGGTTTCTTTATTGTCATAGCCGTTTCATTTTTCAACATCAGTTCCCTTCAGCAATTCACCTGGCTCGCCTTTGCAGGAGCTGCGGTTTCAGCTCTTGCCGTGTACATATTGGGATCAGCCGGGCGCAGCGGTTTAACGCCGGTTAAAATGACGCTTGCAGGAGCGGTTATCGCTGCTATGTTTGCCTCTCTCACACAAGGGATGCTCGTGGCCAATGAAAAGGCGCTTGAAGAAGTGCTGTTCTGGCTCGCAGGGTCCATACAAGGGAGAAAGCTGGAATGGCTCTATCCTGTATTGCCCTATCTTCTTCTCGCATGGGCGGGTTCCATGCTGATGTTCAGACAGCTGAATATTTTTCTGCTCGGAGAAGACGTTGCCAAAAGCCTTGGACAGCATACGCTCCTATTTAAAATACTGGCCGGCGTCCTTATCGTTTTTCTCGCTGGCGGTTCGGTTGCAGTTGCCGGTCCTATCAGCTTTGTCGGTATTGTAGTGCCCCATATCGCACGTTATCTTGTTGGCAATGACCACCGCTGGGTCATTCCATATGCGGTACTTCTTGGCGGAATTCTTTTGATAGCAGCTGACATTAGCGCCAGATACATCATCATGCCCGAAGAAGTGCCAGTTGGTGTAATGACCGCCTTAATCGGCACACCTTTTTTTATTCATATCGCACGCAAAGGAAACTTCAAATGAGCAAGTATTTAACCGTTAGATCCAAGAGATATTCCATGTTATTTGATAAAAAAGCTTTGATCGTATCCATCGTTCTTTTTCTTATTATGGCAGGAATCATGTCTGTCAGCATTGGTATCGGGGAACTGTACATTTCCCCTCTTGAAGTACTCAAGTCATTAACGGGAACCGGCTCAGGTATGAACGATGTCGTCATCCAGCAGTTCAGGCTTCCAAGGATCTTGATCGCCGTTATTGCCGGAGCTTCCCTTTCCCTTGCAGGAGCGATTCTGCAGGGGGTAATACGCAACCCGCTGGCATCGCCGGATATGCTCGGTATAACAACTGGAGCAGGTTTTGCAGCCGTTACCTTCATCACGATGTTCAGCAATCAAAGCAACAATCTAAAAGTAAGTATCGGTTATTTGCCATTGGCCGCCGTACTTGGAGCGTTTGTTATGGCCGCCGTCATCTATATACTTGCCTGGAAGCAAGGAATATCCCCAGTCAGGCTCATTTTAATCGGTGTCGGTCTGATGTCAGCTACACAGGCACTCACTACCCTTATGATCATACTGGGTCCGATCTACGCCGCTTCACAGGCGACCATCTGGCTGACTGGAACGGTTTATGCAACAAATTGGCAAGATGTAAACAGCCTTTTGCCGTGGTTTATCATCCTTGTGCCCATCCTGTTCTTACTAAGCCGAATGCTTAATGTACAGGAACTAGGAGATGAGGTTGCGACAAGTCTCGGCCACTCAGTTCATAAAGGACGTTTTGTGCTGCTTGTCCTCAGTACAGCACT
This sequence comes from Fictibacillus sp. WQ 8-8, assembly GCF_024494405.1. NCBI lineage: Bacteria > Bacillati > Bacillota > Bacilli > Caryophanales > Fictibacillaceae > Fictibacillus > Fictibacillus sp. WQ 8-8. The sequence goes on along the minus strand of NZ_JAMXKG010000003.1, from coordinate 333,189 downwards.
GGCCGGTTCTGCCGTTGCTTTTACAGGGGCTATCGGTTTTGTTGGTTTGATTGGACCGCATATTGCCAGAAGGCTCGTCGGTTCTTCCTTCGGTGCTATGCTTCCAGTATCGGGTTTAATTGGTGCTATTCTGGTCCTGCTCGCTGATTTGGCCGGCCGGACACTGTTTTCACCATTAGAAGTGCCCGCAGGCGTTTTCACTGCCGCCATAGGAGCTCCCTATTTTATCTATCTGCTTTTTAAAAACCAAGGTTAAGGAGTGATTTCATGTCTATCAAAACAGAATCACTGACATTGTCTTATGGAAAAAATCCTGTGATAAAAGATTTAAAAATAGCCATACCCAAAGGGGAAATCACCGTATTGATCGGCAGTAACGGCTGTGGAAAGTCTACTCTTCTCCGGTCGATGGCCCGTCTCCTATCACCTGAAAAAGGGTCCATTCTATTAAACGATAAAGACATTGCCAAACGATCAACTAAAGAAGTAGCCAAAGAGCTCGCCATATTGCCTCAGGGTCCTGTAGCACCCGAAGGATTGACTGTGCTGCAGCTTGTCAAGCAAGGCAGATTCCCTTACCAGTCCTGGCTAAAACAGTGGTCAACACAAGACGAAGAGGCAGTTTATCATGCCCTTGACGCGACCAACATGCTCGAATTTGCCGAAAGAAGTGTTGATTCTCTTTCTGGTGGGCAAAGACAGCGTGCCTGGATCGCCATGACGCTTGCTCAAGGAACAGAAACCATCCTTCTGGATGAACCGACGACGTATTTGGATATGACACATCAGATTGAAATTCTCGATCTGCTCTTTGAACTAAACCATAGAGAGCAGCGGACAATCGTTATGGTTTTGCATGACTTAAATCTAGCCTGCCGCTATGCCCACCATCTTGTAGCAATTCAGAATAACACCGTGTTTGCACAAGGCCGTCCGGAAGACATCATGGACGAGAAGCTGGTTTCTGACGTTTTCCGCCTGCAGTGCAAAATTGTCAATGATCCATTGTTCGGAACCCCAATGTGCATTCCCTACGGAAAGGGGCGAACAGCTGGTCATGGCACACGTTCAGCTCAATATGCGTAATGTTATCGGATGGTCCGAATCAGAAAGAATCTATATCGAGAACCACTGCCGCTTTCAATTCTCTTTTTCAAAAGAAAAAGCGGCATTTGCTGCAGAATACTTACTGGAAGAAGAGAATATGCTTGCTTTCATAAAAGAAGCAGGCAAAAAAATAGGTTCTCAGGAAGAAAGAGTCACTGCTTCTTTATTTTTTAAACGGTACGTCTTTTGCTGCCTGACTTCATCCCTTTATGCGCTCTCCATAAGAAACAAGCAGTTTGATATGAGGGTTCAAAACGTGATCATTATCGATGAACAGGAAAAGCACAGCTGGCTTCCCTCCTTCTCCCTTCAAAACATAGAGGGACTCTCCATGGCCGGCGACCGGGAAAAGTGGCGTTCCTCCGTTATAGAAATGCTCTTTGCTCAGAACATCTCCATCATGCTCGATCATCTGGCCAGTTATACGAAAGCTTCAAGAGCCATGCTCTGGGAGAACGCGCTCATCTATATTGCCTGGCTTTATAACGCATGGCAATCAGAAGCCCACCCTGCACCTCTAAAAAAGCAGCTGGAGGAAGATTATCGTTTTATCGTACAGCAAGCGGAAGGTTTTCATTTCGGAGCCTCCTCCAATCCTTTTCTGAAATCGTCAAGGAAGTATGAGGAACAGGAGATGAAAAAAAGGCAGACATGCTGCCTATATTACAGAACAGATGGAGGCACATGCTGCAAAACGTGCCCGATGAATGAAGCCGACTGATCCATTGAATATCAGGCGGCTTTTGTTTGTATGATAATAATATTGGGTATCACTTGATTATAGAGAACATAAGGAGGAAGAACATGGCCATTATTTATATCAGTATTGCTGTCGTCGTTGCTGCATTGGTTTTCCTTGGAGTCTATGCTGTTAAACTGATGAAATCGAGCCGCCAGACGATGAAGAACTTAAACCGGACGACGCAGCTCATGCAGGCGGAAATGAACGATGTAACCAATCAGACTGCTCTTCTGAACGAGAAAACAGAGTACTTAAAATATGATATGTATAATAAAAAACAAAGCATTAAAAGTGTTGGAGATTCTGCTACAGAATTGAAGAATACAACAGCAGAACTCCTCAGAAAGTTTAAAAAATAACAGCCGCAAGCCCGGGTCATGGGCTGCGGCTGTCTTGCTGTCAGAACGGTTTCATCTGGCTTATGACTTCGTTGTATTCCTTCAGCAGACGCTTCATTATTTCACGGGCAGGACGGCTTTCTGCAAGAGGAGCACCTTGCCCTGCCCATAATGACATCAACTCTCTTTTACCTTCACTTGCCGCTTTCTTGCGGATTTCTGACGTCATTGCGTTCAGGATCGGGTATGGCGGGAGATCTTCTACTGCTGCCATCTGCTTCATAAAATCATTGTTGATGCCTCTGGCCATCTTTCCAGAGAAGGCCTTCGTCAGCCGCAGATCCGTTTCCTTTGCATGAAGAACGGCGTCTTTATGCAAAGGATGGGCACCGCTTTCAGCTGAAGCTAAAAATGCCGTACCGAGCTGTACTCCACTCGCTCCGAGTGCCATAGCGGCAGCGATTCCCCGTCCATCCATAATTCCTCCGGCTGCTATGACTGGCACAGAAACCGCATCTGTAAGCAGCGGAATGAGTGCCATCGTCCCGATCAATGCATCTTCTGCTTCACCTATAAACGTTCCCCGGTGGCCGCCAGCTTCACTGCCTTGTGCCGAAATGGCGTCAATCCCAAGTGCCTCCAGCTTTTGAGCTTCCTTCACTGATGTTGCAGTAGCCATAATCCTTACCCCGTGCCCTTTCAAAAGATCCACAAGTTCATCTGAGGGGGCGTTAAATGTAAAACTCACGATCGGAACTTGAGCATCAAGGACACATTGAAGCTGTTCTTGAAAGGTGGACTGATGTTCTTTTTTACCCGTCGCCTTGTCCATACCAAGTGAAGAGCGGAAAGGTGCGAGCAGCGCCTGCATCTTTTCTGTCTGCACTCTGTCCTCCATGAATTCTTCAGGGAGGAAAAGATTTACAGCATAAGGCTTATCCGTTGTTTCCCTGATTGTTTTGATTGCTGCTTGTAGATCTGCAGGTTTCATGTATCCTGCACCCAGGGTTCCTAATCCTCCGGCATTGGAAACAGCCGCAGCCAGCTCCGGAGTCGCTGGCCCGCCGGCCATTCCTGCTTGTACGATGGGATATTGAATGTCGAAAAGTGATAGAATGGATTGCTTCATTTCAGCACCTCTCTCCTTCGTTTTGGTTTCGAGTAACGAACTTCCAATTAGAGTGTAACAAAAAAACACGCCGGCTGTCCGCGTGTTTACGTTTTGATTTGTTCAAACTGACGATAAACGTGTTTGATGACCTGATGTATGTTTTCATTGCTATAACCGCATTCTCTCATCGCACGGGCAACATATCCAGCGACTTCTTCTTTTTCCGGATCCCCATTTATTTTCAGCAGCAGTTCATTGATTTTTTTATTTCGCTGACGTTCATCCATGATTTCACCTGCCTGCTCTTTTTCGTTAGTGTATGAACAGGACAAAAGAAAAAGACCCCTATTCAGAGGCCTTCTCCTGTCAAAACAAAAGCTATTTTTTTCCTTTTTTCACTTTGAGCAAAACAACGATAAACAACAGTAATATGGCAGCTATCATTATTCCTCTTGTATAAGGCGCCGCAATGGTTTTAATATCTTCCCAGTTACTGCCCAGCGTGGTTCCAAGGTAGATAAACAAGATCGACCAGGGAATGATGGCAATCAACGTATACAGTGTAAATGTGGAGAAACGCATCTTCGCGATACCCGCTGGAATGGAGATGGCATGGCGAACAACAGGGATAAAACGGGCAAAAAAGATCACGCCAGTCCCGTATTTTTGAAACCAACTTTCTGAAAGATCAATTTGTTTGTGGCTGATCAGGATATATTTACCGTACTTCTCCAAAAACGGCCGTCCTCCATAATACCCCATCCAATATAGAAATAGCTGGGCAATGGTTCCGCCAATCGTTCCGGCAATTACAGAGCCTGCAAAGGTCAAATGTCCTTGTGAGATCATATAGCCTGCGTAAGATAAAACAAGTTCACTGGGAATGACTTCTATCATAAGACCAAGAGCAATGCCTAAATGTCCAAGCCCTACAATCCATTCCAAAAGTGATAATATCATTTCTTTCAATTTATATACCTACTCTCTATTAAAGTTATATCCCTGAACCTTGTCCATCATTTAGAGCCAGCCAGGTGCCTCCGGCTAACCGCTAAGTCATTTGAAGTTTATCATAAAACCGATAAATGCCGCCAGAAGTCCTCCCGCATAACTGATTGCCAGATAAGTAATTAAATACTTCCACTGCCTTTTTCTATAGAATTGAATGTTCTCCTGTTTTAAAGTAGAAAACGTAGTGAACGCCCCCATAAATCCTATGCCAAAAAACAGTCTGATAGAATCTCCCGCGTGCATTCCTGTAAGCATACCGAGTAGAAATGAACCGGTAATATTAACAAGCAAGGTAGCGATTGGAAAAGGGGAGTCTGTTATCCTTTTTATGAATTGACCAAGACCAAATCTGAAAATGGCTCCAAAGAACCCGCCCGCTGCTACAAGCATCACTTGCATCATACTCGCTGTTCCTCCTTGCCTCGTGTCAGTGATCCAAGAAGGAAACCTAGCCATGACATGACTAGCCCGCCTATTAAACTTAGGATGATATATAGGACAGCTGTTGCCGTGCGTCCCGTCTGAAGCAACTGAATATTTTCCACAGTAAATGTAGAAAATGTCGTAAACGACCCTATCAATCCTGTTCCGAGCACCGTCATAAAATAGGGGTGAACCCTGGGATTTCTGCCGATTCGAAACGTAAGATATCCGAGAGCAAATGAGCCTGCCATGTTGGTTAAGAAGGTAGCCAGCGGATAGCTCCCTTCCCAAACAAGTGCGATACCGAGCCCAAGGCCGTACCGTAGAAGGGCTCCGGCTATTCCTGCCAGTCCCACAAGTACGTAAAGCAGCATACCCGTCATCCTTTCTATAAGAAAAGCGCAAGCGACCTGTTTAGGTCCGACAAGCGCTGGAGCTTCTGAACAGAAACACGCTTTTTGTGTTTTGTTCAGGAGCAAAGCAACCTGGGCGCTGGAGCTAGACATTACTTCTATGCAACAAAACAGACTCCTGCCGCAATCGCGGCAGGAGCTGCTGTTTTCATCTCCAACATCATATTATCATGTTTAATTCCATTAGCACAATTTGCGTTAAAATTTACAAATCGTCAAAACCATTGGCATCTGAGACTTTTGTATATTGTCTTGACTTCTGTTCAAAAAAATCACTCTTACCCTGATTGATATCTTCATACGCTTTGATCCATTTCATTGGATTCTCTCTAAACCCATCAAAAGGACGCTGTATTCCCAGCTCATTGACCCGCTTATTGGCCATGAATTTAATATAGGCTTCAAGTTCATCCATTCTCAACCCAGGAAAACGGTCCCCGATGATGTACCGTCCCCATTGTATTTCCAGTTCAGTCGCCTTTTTGAATGTCCCCTGAACAAACTGGACCGTCTCTTCAGAATTTAATTCCGGAGCTTCATTCAGCAGTTCTTTGAAAATTTGGCAGAAGAGCCTGACGTGCAGCTGCTCATCCCGGTTGATATAATTGATCATCGTACTGGAGGCGACCATTTTCTGGTTTCGGGCAAGATTATAAAAGAAAGCAAAACCAGAATAGAAGTTTAATCCTTCAAGTACAATGTCATAGACGATCGATTCCATAAACGTTTTTGGTGATGGCTCTTCTGTAAACTTCAGATAGCCGTTTGCAATAAAATCGTTCCGTTCCCTCAAGACAGGATCATGTTTCCAGTATTCAAAAATCCCATCTTGTTTTTGCTTGTTCACCAAGCTCGATAACACATACGAATAGGACTGGTTATGCACTACCTCCTGAAAGGATAAAACCGTCATTAATGCAGACAGGCTGGAATCGGTCAAGTACGCCGCCACTCTTGAAGAGTAATCTGTCTGAATGCTGTCCAGAAAAGCCAACAGTCCAATGATCTTATTAAAGGTATCTTTTTCCTCGTTTGATAGATTCGGATATTGTTTCACGTCGCCGGACATATTGATCTCAAAGGGAGTCCAAAAATTCGCGAGCATGTTTTTATAGAGCGGATATGCCCAGCTGTACCGAACATCATCCCAATTTAAGACATTGGAGCTCTGTCCGTTAATTAGTCCAGTAGAAGCATTCGGCGCTTCTACATCATATAGTTTCCGTTCTGTCAGTGTTTTCATTAATAAAATAACTCCCTTCTTAGCTGGAACAGCTTTCACAGTCTTCCAATTCTGCAATAGATGTAGACCTCGTATAATACGTTGTTTTGAGACCTGATTTCCATGCCGTCATGTGAAGATCGAGAAGTTCCTTCGCTTTAATCGTATTTTTGACATAAAAGTTAAACGAGATGGACTGGTCTACATGCTTCTGTCTGACGGCGTTCTGTCTGATGCTCCAATGCTGATCCAGCTCGTATGCCGATTTATAATACCAGCTTGTCTGAGGGGTAAGATCTGGAGCCGTCACCGGGATCCTAAAATCCTTCTTCTCCTCAGAGTACTCTTTTTTAAAAATAGGATCGACGGATGCTGTGGAGTTCGCAATTAAACTGGTCGTCGCATTCGGAGCAACCGCCATAAGCCATGCATTCCGCAGGCCAGTCTGATGAACCTGTTCTTTTAATATAGTCCACTCTTCAGACACATAGTTCCTGTCTTCAAAATAAACACCGGTTTCCCAGTCAGATCCTTTAAAGGCTGGATACGCGCCTTTTTCCTTCGCCAGTTCATGGCTGGCTCTGATGCTTAAATAGCTGATTTTTTCATAAAGACAGTCATTATAAGCTACGGCTTCTTCTGATTCCCAGCGTATTCCTTCCACTGCCAGCAAGTGATGCAGCCCAAATGTACCCAATCCGATCGCCCTGTACTTCTTATTGGTAAGCACCGCTTGTTTCACTTCTATTCGCTCCTGGTTCATATCAATGACATTATCTAGCATGCGGATTTGGATTGGGATCAATCTCTCAAGCACATCATCCTTTACTGCTTTTGCAAGCGAAATAGAGCTTAAGTTGCAAGTCACATAATCTCCAGGTTTCTTTGTGATCAAGATTTTACCGTCCTGTGTTACTTCCTCTTCGACTGTAGTCGCTGATCCGTTCTGGGCAATTTCCGTGCAAAGATTGCTGCAGTAGACCATTCCGGCATGCTTATTCGGGTTAGCCCGATTAACCGTGTCCCGGTAAAACATATACGGCACTCCCGTTTCCAGCTGGCTTTTCATGATTCTTTTAAAAATTTCAATGGCTGGTACCACGTCATAGCCTCCTGAACCTTTTTTACCCAAAAGCCCTAGTTCGGCTGCGGCAACGCACTCATCATATTTATCGCGGAAACTGCCTTTGCCGGGTTCTTCATCAAAAAAATCATCCAGTTCATAGCCCATCACTTTTTTTACCGTATAAGGATCAAACAGATACCAGTCTTCTCTAGACTCTGCCTTTTCCATAAATAAATCCGGAATGCAGAGGCCCAAAAACAGATCATGAACCCGCTGCCGTTCGTCACCATTATTCAGCTTGGCGTCAAGAAAAGAAAAAAGATCTTTGCCGAACACATTGTAGTAGATGGCGATAGCTCCCTTTCTCTGTCCAAGCTGATCGACACTGACCGCTGTCTGGTTCAACAGCTTCGCCCATGGAATAATGCCCGATGAATTGCCCTTGAATCCTCTTATTTCTGAACCAAGGCTTCTGATCTTGCCAAGGTAAACGGAGATCCCGCCTCCGCCTTTCGAGAGCGTTGCTGCATCTGTTGTAGAATCATAGATTCCTCGAAGGCTGTCATCCATCGTATCGATGAAGCAGCTTGACAGCTGGCCATAGCTTTTACCCGCATTGGCAAGTGTAGGAGTTGCCACGGTCATATACAGGTTCGACATTGCCCAGTACGCTTCTTTAATCAGCTCCATGCGGCGGTCTGAAGGTTCGTTGGACATCAAGGACATCGCGATGATCATAAAACGTTCCTGAGGCAATTCAAACACTTTGCCTTCATGCGATTTGGCAAGATAACGGTCAGCCAATGTACGAAGTCCTATATATGTAAAAAGTTCATCCCTTTGAGGGACAATCATCGCTTCAAGCTCATCTATTTCTTCTGGTGAATAGCTGCTTAACAGGTTCTTATCATAGATTCCTTTGTCTGTCAGTGTACGAATTAATCCATAGAAGTGGCCATATCCATGAACTCCTTGGCTCCCCCTGTTTTTTACTGCATCCGAGTAGATTTTTTTAAGATGAATTCTTCCTGCGACGAAGGTCCAATCCGGCTCATGCATTGAAATTCTTTCAAGTGCATGCAAAATAGCCATATTCATCGCTTCTGTTTGAGAATTGCTTTTATCAGCATAATAGCCTACCTGTACTGTATACTCTTCCTTTTTATCAAGCTGGGGAAAGCCCAATAGAATTTCATCCAGCCAATTCATAACAAGATGATCTGTTCCGCCTGCTATAACCAAAGTCAAATCTCCTCCTCTAAAAATCCGCAAAATAAAAAGGCCCATCCAGTGGATGAGCCTAAAAAAACGACACGAGTTATAAGAATCAAAAATAGCAGTAAAGTGTGCCGTTTTTGCTTCTCAATCCCCGAAGAATCAAAATCGTGAAACAAAAAGGCAGGTCTACTGGCTAATGCTTCCTCCTACTCTGAGCCTTCCCATGTAAAAGCCACACGATCGTGCGCGTTTCTTACACAGTGGATTCTCATTTCGTCCACATGACAGTTGCGGGGACAGCTCCGGATTGTTTTACCGGATTCCCTATTAAGTCTTACAAGACACCTCTTGTTTCAAATACTATATTTAGTTTAATACATTTACTTTCACACTAAATATAGTATTTGTCAACACCTAGTTTTCATTTATTTTGTTATTCCATATTGTATTTGCGCAGTACTTAATGATGTCCCGGCGGCGGATAATCCCAATAAAATGCCCGTCGTCGTCAGTCACCGGAATAAAGTTCTGGTCAGTTGCCAACGTAATTAAATCTTCCATATTTGAATTGATTGATACTGAGATGTTGTTCACACGCTGTGGAACATCCTTCAGTTTTGTTTTCACCACATCGTAGAAGCCAAGGTCGAACGCTTCTTTCAATTTCCAAAGCAGATCCCCTTCTGTGAGCGTACCGACATACTGCCCTTCCTCTGAAACAAGGGGAACAGATGTATATTTGTGATAAGAAAGCTTCTCCAATGCCTGCCTGATGGTCGATTCAGGATTCAAATATTTAACCTCTTCTTTAGGCAATAGATAAAAAGCTATGTTCATGCTGTGATCTCCTTTAACCATAAAATGCAGCCGTTCTTTTCTACTATAACAAAAAATAAAATAGATGAGCAGTAATAAGCCATCACACAAAAAAAGCCCTAAGAAGGACACATATGTTCTATTGTCTATTTCCTCACTGTGTTTTATTTAAACTTTTTTTGCCAGGGTCCACCCCATAATTTTGCTGAAAAAGCCAGCTTTTATATTCTTCTTCCAATTCAGTCAATGGCCATGTGGAAAGCTCTGCTTCCACTTCTTTGCTTATCCCGTTTTTCTTTAACATCTGAATAAGGAAATTCTTCCTCTCTTCAACGGCTTTCCGCAATAATCCGCCCATCATTTCCTCCCGTTAAAGCGTTTTCATAGTATAGTATACGTGGATCCAATTAAATAGTTTCAGCATTCATGGCTCTTTACTGAAATTTATTGGATAGAGTATACATTTATGACCACTAAACGGAAGATCTGACTTGTTTTTCTTCTTTATAAATCTTTATTGATTTCCCGAATGACATGAGAGACCTCGGGGAGAATCAGCTTTTTCATGGCTAAAGCTGCCGCTCCTGTAGATCCGGGCATTGCAAAAACCGCTGTGGAGCCAACAACTCCTGCCGCTGCTCTGCTCAGAATGGCTGCAGATCCAATATCCTCGGTATAACTTAACACCCTGAAAAGCTCGCCAAAACCTGTAATTTCCTTTGTAAACAATGGTTTTAGCGTTTCAATGGTAACATCCCTGGCAGCAATGCCGGTCCCGCCATTAATTAAAATAGCCTGGATATCACTTGCTTCACACCCAGCCAAGACAGCAGATTCGATTTCCCCTCGCTCATCTTTTACAATTACATAGTCTCCCACTGTATGGCCGTTCAGCGTTAACTGCTCTTTTATAAGAGTGCCGCTGCGATCGGTTTCTTCTGTTCTCGTATCACTCACAGTAATAATTTTGCAGCAGACAGAAGAAGGAGCCTGTCTTTTATGATCTTCTACACTCATTTGCTTCCCCTTTCCCAAAGGTTGTAATGGATGTATTATCCTTTATTCATGGCCAGAAGTCTATCCTTTTGCATGCTCAAAAATAAATCGGAACAAATACGCTTTGCAAAACGTAATGTTTCCGTTATAATAAGATGAATTATTTTTGATGCATTTGGAAGGAGCACTCATATGAAAAGACACTATGCGGCCTTGACGTTTATGATCATAGGATCACTGATACTATCTGGCTGCGCGAATGGCACTAAACATAAATTAAATAGCCCTCATAAGCTTACCATAACTACAACACTTTATCCCCTGGAATACTTTACGAAAAGGATCGGCGGAAAGCATGTTTCTGTATCAAATGTAATCCCTCCAGGCACCGATGCTCATTCTTTTGAACCGTCTACGAAAGACATGATCAAAATATCAGACAGTGATGCATTCATCTATAACGGTACAGGAATCGAAGGATTTGCTGATAAAGTAAATGAAACGGTAAAAAACGAAGGGGTTGAATCCATAAAAGCAGCCAAGGGCCTCACACTGGAAAAAGTGGAGCATCGTGATGAGGACCCTGACGAACATGGAGATAAAGATCCCCACATTTGGCTTGATCCGGTTTATTCAATCCAAATGGCCAAGAACATCGAACAGGCGTTAATTAAGCTGAACCCAAAAGCCAAAGCTGACTTCACAAAGAATTACCTATCACTTAAGAAGGATCTTGAAAGGCTTGATACCTCGTTCAATCAAACGATCAAAAAAAGCCCGCATAAGGAGATTATTGTTTCTCATGCTGCCTATGGATACTGGGAACATCGGTACGGCCTGAAACAGATTCCAGTTTCCGGACTGTCAACTTCTCAGGAACCGTCACAAAGACAGCTGCAAGACCTGATCAAACACGTTAAAGCAAAACATATTCACTATGTTCTTCTTGAAAACAGTGCCAGCGATAAACTGGCCAGAGTTGTAGAGCATGAAACAGGAACAAAAACACTGAAATTAAGAAACTTAGAGACCCTTATTCCTAAGGATGCTGAGGCGAACGAAGATTATTTATCACTTATGCAAAAAAACGTTCAAGTCTTGAAACAGGCCTTAAGATAAGAAAGCAGGACCATGAATGAATGAATCATGGTCCTGCTTTTATGTGTTAATTATGATTTTCTTCGTTTAATGAACAGCACGGCTCCGATAATCACGATCAGCAGCACTACGATAAACAGCGGGGCTGCTGCATTGTTTGACTTCGATTCCGCCTTTTCAGCTTTTTTCTGTTGTTCTTCTTTTTGGGTCTTTTCACCTTTTGCTTTTTCTTTTTTAGGTGCTTTTACCGCCTTCTCTTCTTTCGGCTTCTGAACAGCAAAGGAATAATCTTTTTGGATAATATGGCCATCAGCACCGATAATTTTGTAATTTACTTTATACTTCCCGTTTTCAAGCGGTGAGGGCGCCGTGCCTGTCATGATGTTATTCTTTACGTCCACTTTTACATCTAAGGGTTTTCCATCCTTAGTGACTTTCATCGTGCTTAAATTTTCAATTTTTGATTCAAAAGTTAACGTGATCTTGCTTATGTTTTCTTTGATCACAGCACCTTCTGCCGGCTGTGAAGATTCAAGGCCGGTATGGGCGGATGCAATTGACGCAGAACAAAGAAAAAAAACAGCGGTAAGAATCAATATGTACTTCTTCATGTTACATCTCCTTTACTTTCCTCATTGCTATATATACTTTACTGGAAAACGTAAAAAAAGACCACCCAGACACAAACATCAGGGGGTCTTTTCTGTTTACTGTTATTCATGCCGGATCAGGGCTTAGCAAAATGCACAAGCACAGCCTATGATAATTAACAAAATGAACAGCACCACAATAAGAGCGAAACCACTTCCACCGCATCCAAATGACATTTTGTTACCTCCTCTTTCGAGATATTTAACGATCTACACCCATAACATATGAAGCGGCCGGGCTGTGTGAAACGGTACAAGAGTCTATTTTTTAAAAAACTTTCATGTTTGCTGATGATGTAAAGAGCCTGAGAAAATACGCCTATTTTCCAAGCTTATCCGCATTTGTCCCATACAAAAAAAGCAAAGCGCCATATAGTGTTAGGGAGATGTTGGAGTTTATGACAAAGGAGGTAACACATATGGGATTCGCAGGAGGCGGAAGTGGTTTCGCTTTGATCGTGGTACTGTTCGTGCTTTTGATTATCATCGGATGTGCTTGTGCATTCTGCTAATGCACTGAACAAGGAAAAGATGCAGATCTTTTCCTTGTCATTATGAACTACGATTAACGCAAATTGTTTTCCAGTAACCAAAACCCATAATTAAAGCACTGAGCGCCGCTCAGTGCTTCTTTTTATTGCTTCGCTTGTGCTTCCGTCTCGGTCTTCTTCTTCAACGCCCAATACGTCTCCAGAGCCCGCTGTCCGATGTGCTTGTTGACCGCTTGCGTTCCGCTGTACGGTGACGCATCTGGTACAATAATCGCAAAAGCTATTTCCGGATTATCATAAGGGGCATAGCCGACCAATGTCAGGTTATCTTTGTTCGCAATAAAGTTTCCGTTGTGATCATATTTCTTAACCTGGGCAGTACCTGTTTTCCCTGCCGGATTATGATATTTCGGATTGTTAAAATACTGTGCGGCTGTTCCGCCCGGAGAGTGGTACACCTCCCAGAAGCCTTGCTGCACCCGATTGATATAGCTTTTATCCATATCAATTTCATTAAGAATATTCGGTTCAAACCGCTCCACAAGCTTGCCTTCATGCTGTACTTCCGTCTGCGGTTCACGTATTTCCTTCACAAGCCTCGGCTGAACGCGATATCCCCCGTTTGCGATCGTTGAAACATATTGCACCATCTGAATTGGAGTATAGGTGTCAAACTGTCCAATGGCCATGTCGAGCATATTACCAAGCTCTTGATAACCTCCGAAATAGCCTGTGGATTCATTCGGAAAATCGATGCCAGTTTTTACCCCTAATCCGAACTGGCTGAAATAATAGCGCATGACATCATAGCCAAGGTAACGGTTATCTCCATAAAAGCTTTTATTGCCATAGCTGTATTTTCCAAGTCTCATAGCAATATTAAACATATAAACGTTTGATGATTTCTTTAATGCGGTTAAATCATTGATGCTCCCCATGTTCGCATGAGATTTCTTTGTTGTCTTGCCGATTTTGATCGGCGCATCGTATATATATTCCCCCATGTGGATGGCACCCTTATGCAGACCGGTGAGAACGGTCGCTCCCTTGACAGCAGATCCCATCTCGTAAGCGTCGAATAGAGCTCCGTACGAGTCATTCACAAACTTTCCGCTGCTGTCCATCTTTTTGCCGGCGATTGTATAGATTTCCCCTGTCTTCGGGTTCATCATGACGATATATGCAGACCTCATCATTTCATTTCCCCGGTCAGCACGACCTTTTCTGATTTCTTCTTCAAGTACTTTTTCCATCTTATGCTGAAGTTCCATATCGATCGTCAAAACGAGGTCTTTTCCGCGTTTGCCGGGAATTACTTTCGGTTCTCCGAGCGTTTTCCCTGTTTTCGGATTCGTCAGATAGATGCTTTTTTCTTTCGTACCGCGAAGTGTTTCCTGATACTGTGCTTCAAGCCCGCTGATTCCAACCTGATCGGTACGGTCGTAGTTCATCGCTGCAAGATAGTCCTGCTGTTCTTTCGGCATCTGTTTCACACGGCCGAAAATGGTCTTAAGCGAATCGCCGAACGGATACGTCCGGTCTGCATCCGGCATGATATCAATGCCTGGAAGCTGATCCAGGTTTTCAGAAATGATGGAAATTTCACGATCTGTTAAATTTTTCTTTACTGGTGAAGCGGAATAAGCATAGCCGGCATCCATTTCTCGTTTGATGGCGAGAATCTGCAGATCTTTTTTTGTCAGTGTATCGAGGTCCTTTTTTGTGATCCGGCTGACCAGCAGCTTGTATTCTTTTTCATTGTTAAGTTTTTTTGTTTCAGCCGGGGTAAGTCGTTCTTTCATAAGATTAGCCACTCCTGTTTTTACGATAAAAAAGTCTTTTTTATCACGCTCAGGAATTTTCTTCTTCTCCACTTGAATATGCTGAGACAGCCATTTGGCAACCTTATATGTATCTTCTGCTTTTGTACTGCTTGTTTTCGTATACGTCAGCGTAAAATAAGGTTGATTGTCCACCACAACCCGCTGATTACGGTCAAGGATCTTTCCGCGCGGAGCTTCTTTCTTAGCTTCTTCTTTTTTTATGGCTTCAGATTCCTGTCTTTTTTCTTCCCCATTGACGATTTGAAGAACACCGAGACGCAGTATGAGGACGGAGAAAAGCAGAAAGACGGCAACAAATAGTATATTTAAGCGAAAAGGAAGGTGGTTCTTTTTCTTTTTGGTTTTCTTTTGAGTTTCCATAACCCTTTCCCTCCAGTAGATTATTACAATTATATTACAAAACCTTCCCTACTAGATTACTAAAGTTTGAAAGAGATTCCAAGTTTTTCATTAGAATTTTTTTCAAAAAAAACTCTGTTAGTCCATTTTGTTGTTTTGGTGGGATGTGCTTGAACCGCCTTCTGAAAAGCAGAAGGGTAAAAGCAAGCTTTTTCCCATCTGCTTTTCGGGCGCTTCATTTGTTACACAAATCAGCCGGCTCTTATCATCGCCAGCGATCCACCCCAAAGTCTATTCAACTATTATTTATTGCAAATGAACAGCGGGCCTTTCATGCGAAGAGGATCTGGTTTCCCGAAGAGATATCCTTGAACAAGATCAACACCGATCTCCTCGCAGTATTCTGCTACCTCCTTCCGTTCAATCCCTTCTGCGATCACCTTGATTCGGTAGTCACGCGCTGTTTCCATAATCTGAAGCAGCTGCTTTTGCTGTTCACTCATAATTTCCTCTGACTCAACGATTGATCACAACCACTGATACTAATCCCAGCCTTTCAAAAAAACGTATTTTTAGATAAATCGAAAATTTTTTTCATATTGTGAATCAAAGAAGGAATTGCTCTATAATTTCCACCAATTAAATTACTAGATAATTTACCTTATTGCTTCCATTCACATTATTTGCTATATTAAAAATCCTGTGCCAAAAAACCATAAAAAGGAGGATTGAGATGGTATACTGGCTTCTTTTCAAGAAAAGTTTTTCACGCAATATGCAATACCGCCTGTCCCACCTTATTAATAATGCCGCTTCAGCAATCTTCGGCTTTGTTTACATCGCCATATGGACAGGAGTACTGGCTGGAAAAGAACAAAAAAGTCCATACAGTATCATGGACATGACCTATTATATGGGGGCGAGCCAATGCATTCTGTGGATGACCGTATTTTTAACAGCTGGTCTCGGGATTCAGGCAGGCGTAAGAAACGGTGCAATCTCGTTTGAATTTGCAAGACCCACGAACTATTTTTTCTACATAACGAGCCAGGAGGCTGGAAGGATAGGGTATAACGCCCTCTTTAGAAGTCTTCCGATCGGCTTGATTTTCACCTTTACCGTCGGATTTTACACCCCAGAACACTTTCCGGTCTACGTATATACCTTCCTTTCTGTCATCTTAGCTGTCGGTATTTCATTAAATATATTTTATTTGATTGGAATATCATCCTGCTGGACAACTGAAATTTCATGGGCTCACTTTATTAACCTGACCCTGATGTTCTCCCTTGGGGGCCAGATGGTGCCATTAACTTTTTTGCCTGGACCATTGTCACAATTTGCTGGATGGCTGCCATTTGCAGGTGTGGTTTATTATCCCGTGATGATCTATCTTGAAAAAGCCAACAGCTCGGTTCTCCTTATTCAGGGTGGCTGGCTGCTCTTCCTGCTGCTGCTGAATCAGTGGATCACATTCCTTGCCCGGCAAAAGATTGAAATTCAAGGAGGCTGAGTATGAAATTATACATAAAACTCATCAGCGCCAGCATCCGTTCAAGAATGCAGTACAAAATGAATTTCATCTTCTCTATGGTCTCCTATGGCGTGATCATGATGATTGACTTTGTCCTTATAGCCGCAATTTTGAACCGTTTTGATCAGATTAAAGGCTGGAATATTTATGAGGTGGGTGTTCTCTACGCGATTTCATCGATTTCACTTTCTTTGTACAGAACGATGGCTCCTGAAATCCACGAATTTGAGAAATATATGATAGAAGGGGAATTTGACAATCTCTTGATTCGGCCAGTCTCTCCTCTCGTTCTGCTCCTTTCAAAAAATCTCGACCTCAGCCGGATTGGAGGTGTTCTGCAGGGTCTGCTTATTCTTTGCCTCTCCCTGTACGGACTTTCCAAGGAGCAGCAACTCGTATTTCTTATCGCTTATCTTCCCGTCATCCTTGTCTGCGGATGGCTCATTTCATTTTCTCTCGCTCTGTTTACGGCGACAATTGCGTTCTGGACACAGCGGATAAAAGATTTTCAGACGTTTACTCTCTATGCACCTTTTAATGCCGCAAACTACCCGATGAACATTTATCCCGGCTGGTTAAAGATCATCTTTTTCACGGTGATACCGGTGGCATTTATGAACTATGTACCTATGCTTTATCTTTTACATAAAGGAGGCAACCTGTACTTTCTGCTGCTTCCAGCTGCCGTGGCTGGCTTATTCTTTTGTGCCTCTTTGAAATTTTGGCATTACGGCATCAAATTTTATCATAGCACTGGTACCTGAGGAGGAATTGAACGATGATTGAAGCACATCAATTAAGAAAGAGCTTTAAAATATACAAATCAAAAAAAGGCATGCTCGGTTCCATGCTTTCGCTGTTTTCCGGGGAATACGAGGAAAAGAACGCCGTAGATTCTATCTCTTTTAAAATAGACGAAGGTGAATTTGTAGGATATATTGGCCCAAACGGTGCAGGTAAATCAACAACGATCAAGATGCTTTCCGGAATTCTCCATCCATCGTCAGGAGAGGCAAAAGTTCTTGGGATCAATCCGCAAAAGAACCGAAAAATGCTTGCTCAAAATATTGGCATTGTTTTTGGCCAGCGGACACAGCTTTGGTGGGATCTTCCTGTTATAGACTCGTTTGATATTTTGAAACACATGTACAAAATAGAAGACCGCCATTATCAAAGATTCTTGAAACACTATGATGATATCCTTGATATCAGCCAATTTCTTCAGACTCCAGTCAGAAAATTATCCCTCGGTCAGAGGATGCGTGCAGACCTTGCGGCGGCAATGATCCACAACCCGCCTGTCTTGTTCTTAGATGAGCCAACCATCGGCCTTGATGTTGTAGCTAAGCATAAAATCCGGGAGTTCCTGCAGGAAATGAATAAATCGGAAAATAAAACCGTCGTCCTTACCACACACGACATGGACGACATTGAACAGTTATGCAGCAGGGTCATTGTCATTAACCAGGGAAGGATGGTATTGGATGGATCTTTGGAGGAACTGCGTAATCATATTGGTCTTCCCAGTATTCTTACCGTCACGTATGAACAACCACCTGAACTGCAAGTGGTTTATGGTATTGAGAGGACAGAAAGTAACGGCCGTGAATGTACCGTCTTGTATGATCGCTCTAAAATTTCTTCACCTGCTCTATTGCAGGAGATCTCAAAGTGGGGCACTCCACTCGACATACAGATGAAAGAACCGGATATAGAAGAAGTGATTCAGAACATTTACTAATGCAAACACAAAAGACGGATGTGAGACTGCTTGTCTCTCATCCGTCTATCCGTTTTTGTGCCTTAATGTGTCTTTTCCAAAAGAAGCCATTCTTCCAGCTGTTCATAGACGTTCATCGCATCTTCAATTCCCCGTTCATATAGGGCGTGGAGCTTTACAGGATTGCGTTCTGCTCTTCCTACATCCAGCTTCTGCTTTGGCCTGATGACAAATACTTCATTTTTCTTCTCAAGTTCTTCAATATAATCCAATGTTTCATTGTAATGTTTATAACGGTTCAGCAAAACATCAGACATCCCCGGCTGTGATTGGTATACCCTTCTCGCCAGCCATTCCATTTTTGTTTTACGTTTTCTGTAGCCTTCATTCTGTGTTAAAACAATGACGTTCCTTTTGTTTCCGTCTGCTTTTGCCTTTTTGACTGGAATAGGGTCAGCCACTCCGCCATCCAGCAGTTTTTTTCCATGGTACTCGATGACAGGTGCCATAAACGGTAAAGATGCGGAAGCTCGAAGAACGGTAAGAATATGCTCTTGATGATCCGCCTTTTCAAAATAAACCGGCAGTCCTGTCTCACTGTCAGTCGTTCCGATCACGAAACGTTCTGTCGCACGTTCAAACGTTTCAAAATCAAAAGGGACATGTTTCTTAGGAATTTCATCAAAAATCAAGTCCATCCCGAAAAGCCCTTTGCGTTTCAACAATAGATTTTTATAAGAAATGTACTCTGGATGTCGTACAAAATCGATATTAACAACCCGGTTTCTCCCTCTTTGCCTTGAAAGATAGGAGGTGGCATTGCAGGCCCCGGCAGAAACGCCAATGACATAAGGAAAATACAATTCCTTGTCCATAAAATAATCAAGCACTCCTGCTGTATAAACGCCCCTCATTCCCCCGCCTTCCAGGACAAGACCCGTTCCTTTCATGCTGTGATACCTCTTTTCTCTATAATAGTTCACTATATGTAATATTTTTTCAAAAGGCCAATAAAATGCTCTGCACTTTGGCTATCTTTGATTAAAATAATTTTCCAGCCCATTTACGATTCCGCTTACCGCATTCTCCTGAAAGTCTTGTGTTTCTGCCTGCAGCTCGTCTTGCCGGTTCGATAGAAATCCTAATTCAATTAGGGCTGCGGGACGCTGGTTCTCCCTTATTACATAATAATCTCCGAATTTCGCCCCTCTGTCCTTCAGGTTTGTTCCACCGTTTAATATTTCCGCCTGAATGGATTGAGCAAGTTCTTGATCTCCTGATTTATTATAAAAAGTAGATAACCCGCTCACATCCGGGCGAAGAGATGAATTATAATGAATACTGATAAAAGCATCCGCAAACACAGACTCGCTTTGGAACACTCTGTTCGCCAATGAAAAATAATCATTATTCATCCTGGTCATCGTAACAATGGCTCCAGCCGCTCGCAGTTTTTCTGCTGCAAGCAAACCTGTGCGAAGCGTCAGTTCTGATTCCAGAGTAGAATGGAACGCCCCTTTTGCTCCCCTGTCAACACCGCCGTGACCCGGGTCAATTACAATCCGCTTACCATTAAGGCTACCACTCCGGTAAGCTTCTTGTGTGCTAAATGAACGATTCGCTACGACATTCCATATTCCTGCTTCGTCATGCTTCTCTCTATTTCCAATTCCTCTCTTTTTTAAATAAACAGCGGACACCCATCCTGTTTTACCGTGAAATTCAATATGCGCCCACCCATTTCTTTCGGAAAGGACTGACAGTATTTCCCCTCCTCTTACGGACCCAATCACTGGAGCAGAGATGGAATCAATTTTCCTGACGTTCAAATGATCAGCAGCGACAAATGCTTCTGCATCTGTGCTCGCTTGAAGTGCCGGTGGACTCAGTGTTTGGCTGATGCACATCAGCATGACAATACCGATCTGTACTTTTTTCACAGTTTCTTCAGCCCCATTCATTTTTTAAAATGATATGGAGAATAATTCTACAGCCTATTAATGAAACCTTCTCTCTGCCAGAATGACACAAAGGTTCCTACAGGCTGCCCAATTTCCTTTTTTTATGACAAGAAAGCGGACAAGCTCTAAAAAGCTCTGTCCGCCTCACATTCTATATTAGGCCTGCATGTTTTAAACCGTGCCAAATCCCATCTTCACCAACTGGTTTCGTAACATAATGGGCTGCTTTTTTCGCTTCAGGCCTTCCGTTGCCCATCGCAATCCCCATACCTGATGATTGAAGCATTTCGATATCATTTAAGGCATCACCGAAAGAAAACGTATCTTCTCTTTTTATCGTTGTGCGTTTCAGAAGTTCTTCAATCCCTTTTGCTTTAGAACCTCCAAACGGCATTACATCGATCGCGTGGTGATGCCAGCGGATAAAATCAAAGGTTCCTTTATAATCATTTCTGTACGGCTGCTCAAACTCTTCATCACAAAAAAGAAGCGCCTGATAAACATCATTGCTATGATAGTAAGTCTCATCGAACGAAGGATATTCAGTTAGTAAATGTTTCGTACTTTCATATACCACATCAGCGTATTCATTATTGGTCGTTGCTTTTGCGTGATCCAGGAAAACAAGAGGATGTTCCGATTGGACAGCAAGCTTTTCAAGTTCCTTCAGCCTTTCTACATCCAGTGTTGCTTTGTAGATGACTTCTCCCTTGAAAACAACATACGACCCATTAAAGCTGATAAACGAGTCCATTTCGAGTTCCTTCAATAAGTGTGCAAACATAAAAGGCGCCCTGCCAGTTGCTATTCCGGTATGAACACCGTTCTTTCGAAGCTGATGGAGGGCTTCCTTTGTGGAATCCGGAATTCTCCCTGTACTTTCATCGATCAGTGTTCCATCAATATCAAAAAATACCATCTTTTCTCTCATATCTATCACTCCTTATCCTCTTTCTATGATGAATTTTCGCCGTTAATCTGTCAACTAAGTACAACAAAGACGCTTCACCGTAAAATAGAAGAACTCTCCAAAATGGAGAGTTCTTTCGAATTAAGAATTTGAATTGGCCGTCGTTTGAATATTTTTCCGTTTTCGATTGATCACAATGCTTTGAACCGTCATGAAGATGTTACCGACAATCCAGTACATCGGCAGTACTGCAGAAAGCCTCCAGGCAGAAAAAACGATGATCATCGGCATAATGTAGCCCATCATCTGGATCTGGGGATTCACTTGCTCAAGCTGTCTATTGATTATCTTATATTGAATAAACGTGGTAATAGCCGCAATAATCGGCAGAATGTGTGTTGGATCGGGTGTACCCAGGTTAAACCATAAGAAATTATGTGCCGCGATTTCTTTCGTCCGTATAATCGCATAATAGAATGCCAGCAAAATCGGCATCTGGATCAGCAAGGGCATACATCCCATAGACACCGGGTTAACACCATGCTTTTGGTAAAGGGCCATAACTTCCTGCTGCATTTTTGTTTGAGTTTCTCTGTCTTTGCTTTTATATTTTTCTCGAATCCGCTTCATTTCCGGCTGAAGCTCTTTCATTTTTTGCTGATTTTTTGTCTGGGAAAGTGTAAAAGGCAATAAAATACAGCGAATAATAATCGTCAAAAAGATGATAGCCAGTCCATAATTTCCGTTAAAGAAGGTGGCCACAAACTGAATCACTTCTGAGAAGGGATAAACAAAATAATGGCTCCATACCCCGTGGCTCTGTGCGTTAACAGGTGCTCTGCTGCAGCCTGCAAGTACCCATATTCCTAATATCATCGTAAAAAATTGTAATCCGCGTGTAAGTCCTGATCGTTGTTTCTTTCTGTTCATTCCATTTCCTCCTTGTTGGTTTTGCGTCTGAGTGATTCAACAAGAAGGAGTGGCTGTCATTATCATCTGGTGCTTCTTTCCGGTATTTCCTGTGTGTTATATGATTCCTTATAAAACAGAAGTTTTGGACCAGACTTGGATTCAATCGTATCTTAAGTGTTCTGTTCTGATCGGAAATCTTCAGCTGGCTGCTTTTCTTTATCGTTTCTGGACACTGCATTATGATATGTCTGCTGATACCAAGCAGAGCCAGTGTTAATCCCAATGAAATCAGCATAACGTCCATTTCACATAGCAGTTCAAATATCGGCTCGATCGGACTCACCCCCTTTTGATAACAGTATACTCTCATATGGCCTAAAATGATAGTGAACATCAAGTGTCGGTAGAAACAGTCTAAACACAAATAAACGCCGTGTGGGAGGTCATCACGGCGTCTAATCAAATATAGGGGGATACGATACTATACGGAAATACGCATGAAACGTGACTCTAAAAAAAATTTCTTTTTCATGCATATTTTCAAAGTGGTAATACAAACTAGTAGTACAAGGAGGTGATACATATGGCACGTAACAACTCTTCAAACGAACTAGTAGTAGCTGGTGCTCAACAAGCTCTTGACCAAATGAAGTATGAAATCGCTTCTGAATTTGGTGTGCAACTTGGACCGGACACTTCTTCACGCGCTAACGGATCTGTTGGTGGTGAAATCACTAAGCGTCTTGTACAAATGGCTGAACAACAACTTGGTGGCGGATTCCGTCGTTAATCTTAACTCTCCTAAAAGCGAAAAGGGTGGGACAATCCTCCACTCTTTTTTGCATTCAAGAAAAGGGCAAGCTAAGGTCCGACAAGCGCTGGTGTCAAGCATTGCATCTATACAAAAATCAGCCTGCAATTTGCAGACTGGTCTATTATCATCAGCTATGAAAGTTTAAAAATAATAAGCCAGGGTTCTCGTATCCCTGGCTGGAAAAAGGTAACTTTATTATAACATGACGAAACCAGATTTATAAAGAAAAGACTTTCACAAAACAGATTTTAATATTCCCATGGCTTTTGCGTGCCGAATTCTTCAGCAAGTTTTTTACTGCTTTCCCTTCTTTTTCTCCGGTTGACAGCCCGTTCCTCTGCACCTTGATGAAGCCACTTTTCCTCTTCAGACTCTGGAATAGCTTTTGGCACTGGCGTTGGTTTACCATCTTCACCCAGCGCGACAAACGTCAAAAAGGAAACTGCACAAACCTTTCTCTCGCCTGTAAATAAATTCTCAGACGTGATTTTTACAAAAACCTCCATCGACGTTTTGTGCGTCCACGTCACAAAAGATTCCAGACAGACTGAATTTCCTACTCTGATCGGATGCAAAAAATCGACCGAATCGGTTGAGGCAGTTACCACATTGCAGCGTGCATGGCGGATCGCTGATATCGCAGCGACATCGTCAATATATGCCATCAGTTTGCCGCCGAACAAAGTTCCATGATTATTCGTATCCGGCGGAAGAACCACACTTGATTTTACTGTTCGGGATTCTCGAACAAATTTCTCATTTAATTTCATGCTTTCATATCACACTCCTATGTACCATTATATGAAAAAAACCTCTGCAATAGGGCAAAGGTTTTGTAAAATGTGCTATTTCTTCACAACAGCATGTCCGCCGAACTCGTTTCGAAGGGCCGCCACCACTTTTCCATGGAAAGTGTCATCCTCAAGCGACCTGAACCTCATAAACTGAGACAGCGCAATAACTGGGGCTGTAGCCTGATAGTCAAGCGCCGCCTCAATCGTCCATATGCCTTCTCCTGAAGAATTCATCACACCCCGTATATCTTCAAGTTTCGGCTGTTTGGAAAATGCGTTCTCCATTAGTTCCATCAGCCAAGAACGGATTACGGAGCCATTATTCCAGACCTTTGCGACTGCTTCATAATCATAGTCAAAATCACTTTTATCCAGAATTTCAAACCCCTCCGCGATCGCCTGCATCATTCCGTATTCGATTCCATTGTGCACCATTTTTAAGAAATGACCGCTTCCTGCTTTTCCTGTTTTCATAAAACCGTTTTCTATTGAAATCTTTTCATAGAGCGGAGCAACATAATCCACGGCTTCTTCATCCCCGCCGACCATGACACAAACACCATGGCGTGCTCCTTCAGTACCTCCGCTCGTTCCGCAGTCCACTAAATGAATTCCTTTTTCTTTTAATTCTTCGTAACGTCTAAGTGTATCTTTATACTTTGAATTCCCTGCGTCAATGATGATGTCGCCTTGGTCCAGATATGGTACCAGTTCACTGATCACACTGTCTACTGCAGGGCCTGCAGGAACCAATAAAATAATCGCCCGGCGTCCAGTAAAACCCTTTGCTAAATCTTCAAGTGTCTCCACCCCGAGTGCACCTTTTGAAGAGATTTGATCTACCGTTTCTTTATTGGTATCAAAAGCAATCACCTTAAAATCATGATCAATCATATTCTGTGCAATATTAAAACCCATTTTCCCCAGACCCACTAATCCGATTTCCATATGAATCACATCCTCTTCATTCTTTGACAATGCCTGCCTCATTAGTTATTCCACAATTAATACTCCTTTAACCTGAAATCAGCGAATGAATCTCCTGAGGTTGGCAACGCTAAAAAATGGGAGGTGATCATGTGACGAAGAAAAGCAGTGGTAAGGGCCAGGCTGCCAGCAGTGTAACACCTCAAGGAAAAGGTGATACTGAATTCGCAGCAGATCCGCAAACTAAGCTTGAAAATGCAGCAAAGAAAAGCAATACGAAAAGATAGAACATTGATCTGACAAAATGCACAGTGTGATGCTTAACGCTCGTGCATTTTTTCATGTGTGCCTTATACTTTCCTTATAAAAAGAAATGAGGGGTTTTGATGAAGAACAGAATCATAGAAAACAGAAGTTCGGCAAAAACTCTCCTGCAAATAACAGGATCCCTGCTCTTTATTGCAGGCATTCTGGGTTATTCCGGCAAGCTTTCTATGCCCGCCTATCTGTCTTACAGCTCAGCTGGTATGGGGATTTTGTTAACAATCGCCAGCGCTTTCAAAAAGTAATCCTCAATTTTATGTAAAATGTCTTGATAGTTGAACGATATATAAACTAGAACAACTATTTTAATATGATTGAGGATACAACCATGGCTAAGGTTAAACGGCATGAACTACTATTATTGTCCATCAACAAGAAAAAAAGATTTACATTAAAAGAACTCGCAGAAGAATTTAAAGTTTCAACCCGAACCATTCAAAGGGACCTGCTTTCCCTGATGGATATGGGACTGCCGATCGTGTCTGAATTCGGTCCCCACGGAGGATATAAACTTGAAAACGAAAGAATTCTGCCGCCAATCGGTTTTACAGAGTCTGAGGCACTTGCTTTCTTATTTGCTCTGCAGCCCTACAAAAAGAGCCTATCGTTCCCTTTCAGAAGGGAAGCTGTCTCTGGGCACGATAAATTTATCAACTACCTTCCCGATGATGCAGTCAAAAGGTTCGAAGAAATTCAAAAAAGATTGCTCATCCACCTGCCTTCCTACCCTGATCCCGTACCTTTCTTGCCTCTTTTTCTGGACGCATCATTGGAGCAGTGCCTGGTCACCGCGCACTATGAGCTGGGAGGGAACACCAAGCTCGGCAGACTTCAGACAATCGGGATCTATTGTGACTGCGGCAGCTGGTACAGCCCCTGTTACAGCCATACAGAGAACGAATTTCAAGTGATTGATTTAAAAGATGTAAAACAAGCAGCAATTCAAATTGAACATCAAGCTTTAATGGATTTCTCAGAAGTGACGATCACGAATTGGCCAGATCTTCTTCCGCCTTCCAAAAAGCTTCAGTTACATATTAAATTAGAAGGCGAAGGCATTCAGAAGGCTTTGAGACATCCCTCTCTCTCTTCTCATGTCATACAAGAGACCGATGGCAGCGGGCTCATTTCTATGTATATACTGACAAATGATATTCACAGATTTGCAGAATTAATATGGTCCCTCGGCAGCGATGCCCAGGTCGTACAACCGGCTGAAATCGCAGAGATTATACGGAAAAAGACGGAGCTCATGAGCAGAAACTATGAAAGGATTCCAACCTTTTAAAAAGTTTGAAAGTCTTTTTACTCATAAAAGTTGCCAAAAAGGAGTATAATGTAAGTATTACACTTAAGGGGGATACCCATGGCCTTTTTTTCCAAAAACCCGATCGAACCAGTTCCTGACGTAGAAACGAAAGTATGGGCATGTGAAAATGAGGAGTGCACATGCTGGATGAGAGCAGATTACTCTCTGCAGGAAACACCAAAATGCCCGATTTGCAAATCAAAGATGGCTCAAGAAATCCGCATGCTCCCCGAGCTAAAATAAAGATGAAACAGGATCATATTTAAGTCCCTGGACTTATAATATGATCCTTTTTTCTTGCTATTCCCTATGTTTATCGATAAGTCCATCCGGGTATAGAAGATGAAAAGGAGGAATTCGACAATGAACAATCAAACAACGAAAACAACTGACACCAAAGACAAAACCAACTTTACCAAAGGTGTTCTTGTTGGGGGGCTGGTTGGAGCCGCAACCGCTCTATTACTGACTCCAAAATCCGGAAAGGAAATGCGCCGGGATTTATCCAATCAAACATCTAATCTAAAAGAAAAAACGATCCAAATGAAGGACGAAGCAAAATTGAAAACTCGTCTGGGAACAATGGCTGGGAAAGAAAAGGCTTCTAACATGGTGGGAAGCGTGAAAGATATAACCAGTCAAATGACTTCTCAAGCTAAGGAAAAGATTAATTCGATGAAAAACAAAAATGAGAATTCGGCTGTTTCACCAACCACTCAAAACGATCCCGAAATACCACCTTCTCCTGAGGCATCTAAAGAAACACTCGGAGAATAATACAAACTATAGCCCAGCTCTTTAGCAGCTGGGCTTTTTTATGTTTTTTTCACGCGCTCCTCTATCATCTCTTTCTTTTTAAGAGTGTATTCTTCATAATATCTGTTCTCTTTTAATACATTAGGTAGAGATATATTATGGGGGGGTGTTGATATGCACATCCATGTGGTTCAGCAGGGTGACAGCCTATGGGGTATTGCCCATCACTATGGTGTTGATCTTCAAGTCATCATGAACGAAAACGATGTAAGAGATCCCAATTCACTGGTTATCGGCCAGGCACTGGTGATCCCTCCTCCCTTTCCGCGCTATCGTGTACAGCAAGGCGATACCCTGTATTTAATAGCCGGCCGATGGGATACCTCCGTTCAAGCCATTGTGGACCGGAACAATATAGAAAAGACGGCTTATATTTATATAGACCAAGAACTCATCATCCCCGTCCATGTTGTGCACCCAGGCGACAGTCTGTATGTGATTTCCATGAAGTATGGCGCAAGCATTCAAGGAATCGCCGAAGAAAATAATTTATCGGCTGCACATGTTATTTATCCCGGACAAAAACTGACCATTCCTTTCGAGAGGCCGGTAAAAGAAATCAATGCCTACATCAGCAGCTATACCCCCGCTATTCAAAAAGAAATACATTCAAAAGGAAAATATTTAACGTATATTACGCCTTTCAGCTATACCATCAACAAGGACGGGACACTTAACCCTCCAAAAGACGAAGTCGTCCTTCCCGCAGCCAAATCAGAAAGCATTTCTCCTTTAATGGTAGTGACCAACTTTCAAAACGGGACATTCGATACTGAACTCATAAGCGCTGTTCTTTCGGACACCAGCATTCAGAGTAAACTGCTTAACACTATCCTTTCGGTCATGAGGAACAAGGGATATAAAGGGGTTAACTTCGATTTTGAATACATTAGCCCTAACCAGAGGGAAGCTTACAACCAGTTTCTAAGGCGGACCGTATCCTTATTTAAACCTCTTGGATATATCACATCCACCGCGCTCGCTCCAAAGCTTAGCGCAGGACAAAAAGGAATTCTCTATGAAGCTCATGATTATCGGGCACATGGTGAAATCGTAGATTTTGTCATTGTTATGACGTATGAATGGGGATGGATCGGCGGCAAACCGATGGCGGTTGCTCCTTTAAGCGAAGTAAAGAAAGTCCTGGAATATGCATTGACAGAAATACCAGCTAACAAGCTTGTCATGGGTGTCCCTCTGTATGGCTATGATTGGAAGCTGCCTTTTGTTCAAGGAACGTATGCTCAGACTGTCTCTCCCCAAGAAGCGGTCGACCGGGCTCGACGTTACGGAGCATCGATTCAATATGATGAGAAAGCTCAATCGCCCTTTTACAATTATTATGATGGAAGCGGCGCCCAGCATATCGTCTGGTTTGAAGACGCGCGAAGCGTACAGGCA
This sequence comes from Fictibacillus sp. WQ 8-8, assembly GCF_024494405.1. Taxonomy (NCBI): domain Bacteria; kingdom Bacillati; phylum Bacillota; class Bacilli; order Caryophanales; family Fictibacillaceae; genus Fictibacillus; species Fictibacillus sp. WQ 8-8. Next base: position 304,882 of record NZ_JAMXKG010000003.1, on the reverse strand, counting down.
AAATACGCCGCAGCCAATGGTTATCATTTAAGAGGCGTCAGCTATTGGCTCCTGGGACCGGCATTCCCCCAAAACTGGTATGTTCTTCAAAATGAAATAAAGCCGAAAAAATACTAGGGATATTTCATCATGATGCAGAAACCAAGAACTGTTATGGATGATGAAGCTGGACACCAAATTTTTATTTTCTTCAAAAAAGCAGCGCGGCGTTTTAACGCCGCGCTGCTTTTTAATTTCTACACCCACCACATGTCTGCTGGTGTTTCTTCAATAATGACATCATTCAAATTTTTCACGGCGCGTGCAAACCCTTCATTAATCGACATGAGCGGATCCTCATGTTCAATACTGACTACATAATCGTAGCCATACGTTCGAAGCGCACTGATCATATCTGACCATTCCTGAACGCTGTGTCCGCATCCTACTGAGCGGAAGCTCCATGCACGTGATTTCACTTCGCCATAAGGCTGCATGTCTGTCAGTCCATATAAATTTACATTATCCTGATCAATATAAGTGTCTTTGGCATGGAAATGATGGATAGCATTCTCTTTGCCTAGTATTTTGATAGCCGCTATCGGATCAATCCCCTGCCACCACAGATGGCTTGGATCAAGGTTGGCACCAATGGCATCACATGTTTCTTGACGAAGTTTCAACAATGTGTAAGGAGTATGAACGAGGAATCCCCCATGCAGTTCAAGGCCAATTTTTACGTTCTTGTCCTTGGCATACTGTCCCCACTCATGCCAGTAAGGAATCAGTTTTTCTTCCCATTGCCATTTTAAGATGTCGCCATATTCATTCGGCCAAGGTGTAACCGGCCAGTTTGGGTATTTCGCTCCTTCATGATCCCCAGGTACGCCTGAAAAACAGTTGACGACAGGCACTCCTAGCAGATTAGCAAGATCGACGGTTTTAACAAACGTGTCATGAGATTGACGGGCAAACTCTTGGTCAGGAGAGAGCGGATTTCCATGGCAGCTGAGAGCACTGATCGTTAGATCTCTGGATTTCACCTGATGGAGAAAATCCTTTCGTTTCTCTTCACTGTCAAAAAGTTCATCTAAATTGCAATGTGCGTTTCCCGGGTAATTCCCTGTCCCGATCTCCACGGCCTTAACGCCGGCTTTCTTCACATGATCGAGCATTTGTTCAAACTGCATATCTGAAAATAATACGGTAAATACACCTAACTTCATTGACTCTCCACTTCCTTTCGATAATCAAGTTTAACGCTGCTCCCAGTAAGGCTGCTTTTATAGATGGCTTCAATCAGCATAGAGACCATTCGTGCTTCCTCCGGCTTGACGACCTGTTCAGCCAGGCCGAGACAGCATTCTACAAAATTCTCCGCCTGCGGATTTCCAGGGTTTTCATCACCTGGAATAAAGGATGCCTCAGAATTAAGGAGCATGCCGTGTTTTGCCTGATTCAAGTGAAAAGGAAAAACATCCAGCCCGCCTTTTTCACCAGAAATGCTAACATTCTCCACATCATCTTTAATGTTGGCTGACCATGAGGTTTCTAATAAAAGAGACGCACCGTTTGCAAAACGGATGTACCCTGTTACATGGTCATCCACTTCAAATGTTTTATGGTCAAACTCACCCCAAAGATTAACTTGGTCAGGAGTACGGCTCAAAAGATTATATTGAGAGCCCATTACTTCCACAGGAACAGGATTGCCCATCAGCCATAAGGACAAGTCCAGCAGATGACAGCCATAATCGATCAGGCTTCCCCCTCCCTGCAATTCTTTATTTGTAAAGACTCCCCAGCCGGGAACCTTTCTTCTTCTGAGCCCCTGGGTTCTGATGACAAGCGGCTCGCCGATCTCACCTTCTAGCATCACCTTTTTGGCAGCCTGGGCATTTTTCATAAAACGATAGTGATAAGCGATGGAAAGAATTTTGCCTGATTCTTTTGAAGCCTGAATCATCCGGTCACATTCTTCGGTAGACAGCGCCATTGGTTTTTCACATAACACATGGACACCGGCTTGGAGTGCCGCTACCGCAATTTCTGCATGAAACTTGTTTGGAGTTGATATGATTACGGCATCAATGTGAGGAAGCATCTCATGATAATTCTCATACACAGATGGAATATCATACTTCTCTGCAATCTGTTCAGCACGATGAACGTTTAAATCACTTACACCCGTAATCACTGCCTTTTCAGCTAAATTTTGAATGGCTGGAATATGCCTTCCTTCAGCGATTCCTCCCACCCCAATCAAGCCTACTTTTAGCAGATTCATGCGAGCACCCCGTTTTCGAGACTCACTGTCTTCTTCGTTTCGCTTGCTTTTAGTGCAGCAATAATGACAGCAAGAGACCGTTTTCCTTCTTCTCCGGATACAGCTGGCTCTGTGTCGTTCAGGATGCAATCTGCAAACTTGCCGATCACGCGTGAATCATTCTGGCCCCCTGAATCATTCGTCTGAATCTGGCCCAGAGAGTAGTTTACAGTTGAACCATCTTTGTATTGAGCGATCAAAGAATACTCAGGGCTTTCCTCGAGGCGCAAAATGCCTTTCTCTCCATAGATGATAGTAGAGTTGTCCTCTTTTGAGACATAGGACCAGCTCGCTGCAAGTGTTCCGATCACTCCGCTTGCTGTTTTTAATATACATACCGCTGTATCATCTACGGTAGCGTTTTTCTTTGAAGACGTTTCCACAAATGATGCCACTTCATCCACTTCTTCACCTAATATGAAGCGGATCAGATCTGTTTTGTGAACACCAAGGTCTCCCATCGCTCCGATAAATGCTTTTTCTTTTTTGAAAAACCAGCTGTCCGTGCCTTCTGCGCTCCATGTTTCTGGCCCAGGATGTCCGAATGCTGTTCTAAAGCTGTAAACCCTGCCCAGTTCTCCACCAGCGATCAATTCCTTCGCTTTTTCATGAGATCGGACAAAACGCTGATTATGAGCGATCATTAGTTTTTTCCCGTTTTTCTCACTTGCAAGGATCATTTGCTCTGCTTCCTCAAGTGAAGTCGCCATCGGTTTCTCGCATAAAACATGCTTGCCGCTGTTTAATGCAGCAACGGAAATAGGCGCATGAAGGTAATTGGGTGTGCACACACTGACAGCTTCAATTTCAGGATCATTAAGCAGATCTTCATAAGAATAGTACGCTTTTGCACCGTATTCTTTGGCAATGTGATCCGCTCGTTCATGATTAATGTCGCATACTGCGGCAATGATGGTTTGTGAATTGTTTTTATACTCTGGTAAATGTCTGTGCTGAGCGATGCTTCCGCATCCAATGACTCCAACTTTAATCATCCTGTCTTCCACTCCTTTTAGTTTTGATTGGCACCAATTGCTTCAAGAGGTTTTGCATTCCCGTAAACCGGTTTATCGCTTCCTGCAGGTTTTGCCCATTGAACGGCATTTAAGATGACCTTTTGTACATCGGCATTATGATAGGTAGGATAGGTTTCGTGTCCCGGACGGAAATAAAAAACTTTTCCTTTCCCGCGCTTGTATGTGCACCCGCTCCTGAACACCTCTCCGCCTTCAAACCAGCTGACGAAAACCAGTTCATCAGGAGCCGGGATATCAAAATGCTCTCCGTACATCTCTTCTTGAGGCAACTCAATATATTCACTGATTCCAGAAGCAATCGGATGGGATGGATCGACTACCCATAGACGTTCTTTTTCATCTGCTTCCCGCCATTTCAAATCGCAGGAAGTGCCCATTAGTTTTTTAAAGATTTTTGAGAAGTGTCCAGAGTGAAGGACAATTAATCCCATACCATCCAGAACACGCTGATAAACGCGCTCTACTACTTCCTCTTTTACTTCATCGTGTGCTATATGTCCCCACCAGACAAGAACGTCTGTCTGATCAAGAGTCTGCTGGCCTAACCCGTGTTCTGGCTCATCAAGAGTTGCGGTATCTGCGTCTACCCCTGCTTTTGATAAAAATTGCTGGATGGCACCGTGAATTCCTTCAGGATACACCGAGCGTACAGCCGGATTTTTGTTCTCATGGCGATTTTCATTCCAGATGGTAACCTTCATTGCGTTCCACTCCTTCTATTTATGTAAGAAATAACCTCTTCTGTTTATAAGTAAACGTTTACGTATCAGACGAGGTAGAACCTTTATACTTTTCAGAATGTAAACGTTTACCTATATTTTACGGCACATTACTCGTTTGTCAAATGTTAAAATACAGTAACTTGAATTTATTTTCATCGGCAGCAGGTTTTAAAATCCTGATAAGGGCTATAGTTACCATACAGTCTCATTTAAAGGAGAGAAACATATAATGGATAACCATAAAAAACAAAAGGAATTGCTTGATCGAAACGACAAAGAGAATGCCTTTAAACGGAGCCAGGAAAAACAACTGGAGCGGGATCAGCTCGTCATGCCTGCTGATGAACTTCCGTTAGAAGATTTTGAAGATGAACAAAATGAGGAAAGAAATAAAAAAGCTACAAAGAACACTTCGTCATCAGAAAGAAAACTAAACCCTCCTGAGGGTGATCGTTAATACTCGGAGAATAACGTAATCCTAATTATAAAATGCCGGTACAGCCTTCGACTGTACCGGCATTTTTTATTGATTTGCTTCCTGTTCCCACGCTTTTACTGTTTGATCTCGCGGTAGTAAAAACGTCAGTATACCGGCTATTGGAAAAAAACTGACCAATACCATAATGAAATGTACACTGAAGGCGTCCGCCAGGTTTCCGAGGATAACCGAACCGAGAGCTCCCATTCCAAAAGCAAGCCCGACAATCAGTCCGGATACCATTCCAATCCTTCCGGGAAGCAGTTCCTGAGCATAAACAACCGTCACTGAAAAACTGGTCATTAGAATAAAACCGAGCAGCAAGAATATTGGATAGATCCAAATTAAACTGACATATGGCAGCAGGAGTGCGAGCGGAGCAGAACCCAGCATCGACCAGAAAATCATATTTCTCTTTCCTAATCGGTCGGCCATCGGTCCTCCAAAAAAAGTTCCGAGAACGCCAGCTGCCAGAAAGACAAAAATATAATACTGCGCATGGCGAATGGAAAGGCCATAATCCTTAATCAAATAAAACTGGTAGAAGTTTGAGATTCCTGAAAAATACCAAGATCGCGCAAATACAAGAAAGACTAAAAGACATACGGCAAAGATAATCTGCTTCTTTCTTTTTGGATTTGCAGCTTTCTTAGACGGCTTTTTTGTCACTCTCGGAAAGTTTACAAGCCTTGACCGATACCATCCAGACACAAAAACCAGGACGATGATGGCCATGGCTGCTGCTGATGTAAACCATATCGCTCCAAACTGGCCGAACGGAACGAACACAAGAGCTGTCATGACAGGCGCCAATGAATTTCCTGTATTCCCTCCAACCTGATAAATCGATTGTGCCAATCCTCTCCTCTTCCCGGCTGCCATATACGCAACACGTGATCCTTCCGGATGAAAAACAGCAGAACCAAGGCCGATCAGGATAACCGAGAGCAATATGTACGTAAAGTTATTAGAATAAGCGATGCCAACCATTCCGATCAAGCTGGATGCCATCCCAAGAGGAAGCAAATATGGTGATGTGGTCCGATCCGTATACCAGCCTACAACCGGCTGCATGATGGAAGAGGTAATGTTTAGTGAGAATGCAATCCATCCAAGCTGGGCAAAAGACAGATTCATAGACTTCTCTAGGATCGGAAAAATAGCTGGAATAACCGCCTGCATCGCATCGTTTAACAGATGCACAAAACTGATCGCAAAAAGCATCTTGTAAATGGTTGCTGATGACGAGGGTTCCTTTTTTAACGAAGCAACACCCATGACATATCCTTCTTTCTCTAATTGGTTTATATTGTTAAAGATTATCATTCTTTTACGGATTTTTACAAATAAAAAGAAGAACGATGGAGCTAGACAAAAAAAGCATCAGAAGATTACTCTTCTGATGCTTTTCTTCTTCCGCTTTCTGCATTGTCGGATTCTTTCACACGGGCCTTACCCATAAAGATAATGAACAGCAGAGCGATGACCACAGAGATCAGGGAGTACTGAAAGATTTTTGCAATGGAATCTGCCAGAATTCCCGTCATTTTATTGAGGACTTCAGGCGGTATTTGTTTACGGACCTCCGGCTGAAGGAGAGCCCGCGAATCAACATTCTTTTGAAACTTAGAGAACTGAGGCAATGCATCTTTTAATTTATCGGTCAGCAGATTATTCTGAATCGTACCGAAGATGGTGATACCGAGAGTCATTCCAATCAGGCGGAAGAATGCATTCTGTGAGTTAGCAGATCCCCTCTGACGAGGATCAAGCATATGGACAGAAGCCATACTTAGAACAGGGAAGGAAAACCCTACTCCAATTCCTGTCAGAACCATATATAGAGTGACCATGAGCCGAGAAGTGTCGGCTGACATGGTGCTCAGCAAGTAAACACCCACCAGGAAAATGCTGCCGGAAACGAGCATCACATTTCGATAGGAAGAGTTGATGACGGTACGCCCTCCTGTCTGGCTCCCAACAACAACCCCGATCATCATTGGCATTAAAATTAATCCAGCGTTTGTTGCCGAACCGCCAAACACACCTTGTATGTAAATGGGAATGTACATGGTAGCTAGTATAAAGACAGAACCGTAGAAAAAGGCGATGCCCTGGCTGGACAGAAACAGTCTGCTTTTAAAGAGATTCAAAGAAACGATAGGGTCTGCCGCACGTCGTTCTACTAGAATAAAAAGGATAAAGAGAACGGCAAATGCAGCAAATAAAGATAGGATAAGTGCGGAATCCCATTCATAATCTTTTCCTCCGAATTCGAGGGCAAACATCAAGCTGACGATCGAAGCTACGAGCAGGCCCGCTCCTAAATAATCAATTTTTTGTTCTCTGTGCTCAAGAGATTCAAAATAATACTTCAAGATAAAGAAAAGCGAAAGCAGTCCGAGCGGCAAATTAACATAGAAAATCCACCTCCAATCCAAGTAGTCGGTCAAATATGCACCTAGCAGAGGACCGAAGACACTGGACATTCCAAAGACGGCACCAAAAAGGCCTGTCATTTTCCCTCGCTGCTCTACCGGAAAGATATCAAAAATGATCGTAAAGGCAATCGGCATCAGGGCACCACCGCCGATTCCCTGTATCGCACGGTAAACGGAAAGCTGTGTCATACTGTCTGCCATTCCGCACAGAACCGATCCGATAATAAAGAGACCCAGACCTGTAATATAAAATTTTTCCCTTCCATACATGTCAGAAAGTTTTCCGAAAATAAGCATACTTGCCACTGACGCAATCATGTACGAGGATGTTACCCAAATGAACTTGTCCAGCTCACCCAATTCAGCAACGATTGTTCCGAGGGCTGTTGCCACTATTGTGTTGTCCATAGCGGACATGAGAATTCCGAGCAGCAGGCCTGCAACAACAAAATTTTTGTTGCTCTTTTGATTAACCATATTTTTGTCTCCTTGAAATGTTAATGAAATAGACAGGTATATACTTTTCGACTTTTAGAATTTAAATCCTGCCGGAAAATCAAAAAGGAAGAGCGGCAGCGCTCTTCCTCTCCAAAAAAAACTACTTATAATTTTTCAATGATTTTATTGATGATCCCGTATTCAAGAGCTTGTGCTGCCGTCATGAAGAAATCTCTGTCGGTATCTTTTTCGACACGCTCAAGCGGCTGTCCTGAACGGTCTGAAATGATCTTATTTAAGATTTCTCTCGTTTTTATAATTCGCTTGGCATGGATGATCATATCTGCAGCCTGCCCTTGTGTTCCTCCTAGCGGCTGATGAATCATGACTTCTGCGTTTGGGAGGGCAAACCGTTTGCCTTCCGCCCCCGCGACCAGCAGAATGGCACCCATGGAAGCAGCCATTCCTATGCAGATGGTTGAAACAGCAGGCTTGATGAACTGCATTGTGTCATAGATCGCCAATCCCGCGGTAACCGACCCTCCTGGAGAATTGATGTAGATGGAAATATCTTTTTCCGGATCTTCCGCTGCTAGAAACAGGAGCTGAGCCACAACAGAATTGGCTACATTATCATCGATGGCACTTCCAATGATGATGATACGGTCTTTCAAAAGCCGGGAATAAATATCGTAGGAACGCTCACCACGGTTAGTTGTTTCCACTACCATTGGGACTAAATTCATTTTCATCTTCCTCCTATAGAATCGTTATGCAGCCTGGCAAATCGGTGTGGAAGCTGCGCCTTCTGATGCGATTTTTCCGAATCCGGACGTAATATAAATGACTTTTACCGGGGTATTATCTTCACTTTCAATCGAAATTTCCGTTCTGATTTCTTCTTGCCCTGCCTCTTCCCTTTCAGTCCGCTTCTCTACTAAAGCTATGACTTTATCGGCTTGATCTGCCTGCTTCTTGCTCTTTTCCCAGGCAAGAGAAGGATGCTTTTTCACTTCATTCATCCCTCGATTCCTCCCTCCGGTTTTGGATAGACAGCAATAGACACCTGATATTCTTCGCCTTGCTCATTTTTTCCAGACTGATATTTGCCAACAAGCTGGTGAAGCAGTGAGAAATACTCATTAATGAACTGGTTGCGTTCCTCCTCATTGGACAAGGAAACTGAAGTTTGCAGAATGGCACTTGGAATTTGTTCATCCTCTGCTTTTTCCATGAGCTGCAGCGCATCTTTCTTCATGGTTTCAGTTAAGGTGAGAACGTGGGCCAGCGCATGCTGATCTTTTAATTTCTGTGAAGTTTCCGGTGACAAGCCAAGAGAGTCAGAAAAAATTAACGTTTTGGCCACTGCTTGATAAAGTACTTCTACCAAATTCCTCACATTCCTCGTTCCTGCTCTGAAAACAAGCCCTACTTTTTCTAAAGCCTTTAGATGGTAATTGATCTTCTGCGGTGAATCATTGAGCAGCTTTGCTATTTCTGTTGCAGAAGCCGGATCTTTTAGAGCACTGAGCATCTCGGAACGAATGGGATGGAGCAAAGCCGCAGCCTGCTCAGGCAGCGTTACAAGATACGTCTCTTCAATCGATGCATTCTTTTTCACTGGTTCACCTCACTTAAAAAATTTATTTTACGTAAAATCATTTTATTACGATAGGCTTATCTTTGTCAAACATTTCTAATTTTAATCAAAAAAAGTGACAGAAGCTTGTGCTTCTGTCACTTTAATAGCGGCATAACGGCCAATAGGATAAAGATTAATACCATAGCTGTATTGAAAAAAAACTCTGTTTTAAGTTTAAAATAATATCGTTCAATGGCACGAAACAAAAATACTGCAGCTAAGATTCCGAATAACAGGGCCGGACTGTTAATGTACATTCCATTCCATAAAGCCAGCAAAAAGCCGAGGAACAGCAGTACCATTTCCGAATACGCCCATATCTTATTTCTCTTTTTCATCGTGGCACCTCTTTCTTGCGTACTCTTTTATAGTACGAAGAACACGGTTGTTCGGTGCCATATCCCTATTTAATTAATGAGTCTTGCTTTCCATGCCTTCTCTACCCGTTCAAGCAGACCGCTTGCCGCCTTCTCTGGATCCACATGCTGGCTGATGGCTGATATGACAGATACTCCATCCGCTCCGGCTTCGATTACTTCAAATGCGTTTTCTACAAAAATGCCGCCTATTCCCACGATTGGTGCTGTAATCCCTGCTGCTCTTAGCTCTTTTAAAACAGAAAACCCCATAACATCACGCGTATCCATCTTTGTACTTGTATCAAAAATCGGGCCCACTCCTAAATAATCTGCTCCAGCCCGTAATGCATCTTCTGCTTCTTCAACATTGTGAACCGAAACGCCAAGAATTTTATCGGGGATGCGGCTGCGGATTTGATTGAGATCTCCATCCTCCTGCCCGACATGCAGACCATCGGCATTCAGGCTGATCATGAGATCGATATCATCATTAATAATAAAAGGAACATGGTATTTTCCGCAGATTTTCTGCAAGCTAAGAGCTAAGGCATATTTCTGATCAGGTGATAGACACCCTTCGCCCTTTTCACGATATTGAAAAAGCGTCGCTCCTCCCTTTAGCGCTTGCTCCAGCACTTGTTCAGGTTCAGCTCTGCAGTTTAAGCTTCCCATAATAAAATAAACTTTCAACTGCTGTTTAAGCGTATTATATTCCATCTGTAAGCCTCCTTAGCTCCACCTGCCGGCCGTTTTCAAGTCTTCAGGGTTTAATAGATAGAGCTCATCCAATAATGCTGTCTGAAAGGAGCCTGGTCCTGCCGAAACGGCTTGAGCGCGTTCAGCACAGATTCCCAGCATCGTCAAAGCGCCCGCGGCCCTCAGGCAGCAGGAAAGGCCGGTTTCCAGAGATCTGGCCATAAACAAACCGATGAGAGAGGTTGAAAAACAGCCGGTCCCTGTCACGTAAGACAATATTTCATGTCCGCCACTAATCGCTATGGATTCCTTTCCATCACTCACTGCATCCTGTTTTCCTGTAATGACAATGACCGAACCGAGCTTTCTGGCCGCATGCAAAGCAAGCTCATCATCGTTTCCTGATAGTTCACCATCAACCCCTTTGCCACCCCAGTCACCTCCATACAAAAAGGAGATCTCTGCAGCATTGCCGCAAATGACATCGGGAGAAACCTTTTCTACCAGCTCTTCAACGGCTTTCTTCCTTAATTGGGAAAGTCCTGCACCCACCGGATCCAAAATGACAGGAATGCCCAGTTCCTTCGCTTTTTTTCCAGCCAAAACCATTGCATTAACTAAGTCAGGTTCAACGGTTCCAATATTTAAAACCAGTGCGTCAGCTGCCATGACGGCTTCTTCAGCCTCTTCATAATGATGAGCCATCATCGGGCTTCCTCCAGCTGCCAAGATGCCGTTCGCTAAAAAATTCATCGTTACTTGGTTAGTGATGTGATGAATCAGAGGTTTTTTCTTTCTAATGTCTTCTAAAAGCACACTCAGTTCGTTCATGCCTGATTCCTCCTGTATGCCCAATGGTTTGTCGGCCCATGCCCGCTGCCAATATGAAGCGGGTGGCTGATTGCTTCCTGAATAAAAGTTTTCGCTGTTTTTACAGCATGAAACGGGGTTTTTCCAAGTGCCAGTTCAGCAGCAATGGCAGCTGCAAACGTACAGCCGGTTCCATGGGTTTGCGGTGTATCAATCCTTCTTCCTTCCAGCTCATGCATCTTCTCGCCATCATAAAACAAGTCGACTGGCGCTTTATCATGAGAGAGATGGCCTCCTTTGATCACGATCATTCCTGCTCCTAAATCATGCAAAAATTTTGCAGCATCCTCCCTGTCTTGCTTTGTGGAAATGCTTCTTCCAGTTAGCTGCTCAGCTTCGGGAATATTCGGTGTCAGGATCGAGGCTAGAGGAATCAGCTGTTTTTTCAGGGCTTCTACTGCATCCCTTCTCAGAAGGTTAGCCCCCCCTTTCGCGATCATTACAGGATCCACAACAACGTTTTTCCATTCATACTTTCGAATATGATGAGATACCGCTTCTATAATTTCTGCACTGAAAAGCATACCCGTTTTTAAAGCTTCAGGACGAAGATCCTCTTCTATGCTGTTTAACTGTTTCATGATCATCTCAACAGGCACCGGGTGGATCCCCTGAACACCTAATGTATTCTGTGCGGTCACAGCTGTGATGACAGACATTCCATAGGCTCCCAATTCCTGAAACGTCTTTAAATCGGCCTGGATTCCTGCTCCCCCTCCTGAATCTGATCCTGCAACTGTCAATGCTTTTGGTGTTTTTAACATATGGAAGAACTCCTTTCACCACTAGAAGAGCGCAAGTGGCCCGTTCTGTTAAGGTCCCTGTGCACTGAAGCTGAACATGACCTCCTTCGACCGCTCAAAAGCCGCCTTCTGAAGAGAAGGCGGCTTAAACATGAATGCTGATAAAAGTTTAAGCCACTTCCCTCCGCCAGTATTAACCGAATCAGGTTCAAAGGGTCAAAGACATTTCTTTTCTCAGCTTTAAATCAAAGCTCCCCTAGTGGTATACGATGTATGATGTTATTTCTATCCTATATGACAGCGGCCAAAGCGTCAAACAAGGGATAAAATTTGTCGAAAAGTTAGGCTGCTGTGTTTAAAAACGAACGGATACGGGCATTATTTATACAACACCCGATAGAAAATCTGGAGGGAGAGAAATTATGAATATTAGAGAGAAACTGCAAAATTTAAAACAAAATCCAGAAGATGTTTACAGTCATTCACAAACAGAAGAATCCTTCTCAAGAAATTACACCAATCCCGTCGAAGTCAAATATATCCCTGCAGAAGATGTTTACGAATTAAAAGTATTTGATATGGAAGGCGGTGAACAGCTGGACAGTAAAAAATTCCATTCTGTAGATGAAGTTCTGGCTGATTTAAAAATTGAGAAGCAAAATGAAAAAAACTAAATTTTCAGATTAAACTGTTGCTATTATTACCATTGATAAGTATACTAGTAAAAACCCATTAACGCATGAGCTTTCAATCCTACAAGCTTCTGCAAAAAAATTCAAGGAGGAATAGAGCATGAAAGACAATACATCGTATAATAAAGACATGAACGATCTTGTGAAATATAAACTTCAGAAGAAAAATGACCCGTTCGCTTTTAATATGGTTGCTCAGATGATCCTTGATGAGTCGCTGCACGCCCATCAGATGAAACGTTATAAAGAAAAAATAGATGAAGCCCTGGAAAAACGTGATGAAAAACTGTTCATGAAACTGACGGATGAATATATAAAATTCCTTGGATAAGAAACCAAACCTTTTACGGTTTGGTTTCTTTTTTTGAACGCTGTTTTCTTCTTAAGTAAAGCCATGCTCCTCCAACAGCCACGAAAAGGATAATGACAGGCGACAATCCAATGAGTGCAATAATGAGATAGGAAATAGTATGAACCAGTCCATTCCACGTCTCTTTAAATAAGGTCTTTGAATTTCCCCAGGTGTTCAGCTCTTTATTGTTCTTCGTCCCAATATTTTTCACATCAAAATGGACCGTAACCGTTGAAAAATCGCTTTGATTCTCTAAATAGTTTATTCTGCCCTGGATTTTTTCAATTTGTTCCTGCACTCCTGATAGTTCTTTTGATATGGCAAGGAGATCCTCTGTTTTATCTGCATTTTTCATGAAGCTTTCCAAACGGTTACGAACAATGCGCTTTGCCTTCAGCCTTGCTTCCAAGTCAGTATATTCCTCTGTAACATCTCGTCCATTTATGATTTCATGAGGACTCCCAGAACTTAATTCTCCTGCCTTTTTTGTGAAAACAAGAAAATCTTTCTTTGGAATTCTTATTTTCAGGTAACCCCCATTTTGCCCTTCTTCTTCAGACAAGGATTCACTTTCAACGATATAGCCGCCCATTTGTTTTGTGAGTTGTTCCACTTCACTCCGGACCTTCTTAACGTTTTGAACGCTTATCATTATTTCACTCGTGTAAATCATTTTTCGTCCTTGGTCGGCAGCAGGCTGCTTGTCTTCTTTAGCGGATTCCCTTTTCATGCTGGTGGAAGAGCTTCCCCCTTCAGACGACTTTGATGCCATGTTTTCATCCTTGCTGCTGCACGACGCCAGAACTAAAACGATCAGCACCCATACGGCCATAAACTGTTGATTTCTCTTTTTTATCATCATCATGTCCCCCTTTTATCTATAGACGACCCAAAGCTCCTATTCGTTACAATATATGGTAATTTTATAGCTTTGAGTTGCAATATCACCCGAATATGCTAGTATTTACAAAGTGATTTATTTACAACAAGAGCAGTGAAGTACGGAGGGTAACATGAACAAAGTAGGAAGAAACGAACCGTGTCCATGCGGCAGCGGGAAAAAATATAAGAATTGCTGTTTTCGATCGGTCACAACCATTCTATTAAACAAAATTGTGGAAGTGAGCCGCCATCAGGAAGGCTTAGCTAAGTTTGCCTTTGACCATTTTCATGAAGAAATGGGGAGCCAAACACGCAATTACATAGAAAAATACAAGATTGGAAGAGATGAAGAACAAACGTATGCGAATCTGATGGTTTGCTGGCTGATGTTCCATTCTGACGTGAAGGACGGCAGATCACCAATTTCGTATTACCTTAAAGAGCAAAAAGGGAAAGAACAGCCGGAAATCTTGGATATCATAGCAGACTGGGAGAAGAGTTTCCCTTCTGTTTATAAAATGATCTCAAAAGTGAACCGAAATACCTTTTTATTACAAGATGTGATGACCGATCAGGAATACACGGTCGAATTTAATTCTGAGATTCTTCCACAGGACGGAACCGATCTAGCAGGTTCTATTATCTACACTGGAGAACATTACGAATTTTACATTGATTTTGCAGAGATTCCTCAGGGAGAATTGCAAAAACGCTTAGATGCGCTGACTGACTTGAAAATAACCTTGAAAGATGATTTTCCTAAAGCTCTACAAGTTCTTTTGTCGAAACTAGAGAAAGCAGCTGATGAAGACGCTGTGCCGCAGCCGGCTGATAGAGTTCTATCTTTGCTTAAAGAGAACGCATCAGAGGAGATCTACAATGAGGCAGAAAGAATTTGGAATGTGTGGAACAAGACACAAAATCCAATTATCCGTAAAGAACAGCCCTATGCAGCCGCTCTTCAATATTTGGCGTCCAAGGACGTCCTGAATGAGCCTGCCACACAATCTGAAGTAGCCAAACGCTATGGCACTTCCGCATCCAGCCTTTCTGCAAAATACCGTCAGCTTAAAACTGCTTTAAACTAAAAAAGAACCTGCTCAAATGAACATGTACCTGTCAAGTAGACAGAGATAAAAGACTGCCATTATGCGGCATGAGTTCGATATTCCAAGGGACTCATGCCGTATTTATTCTGGATACGTATTTCGTTATAATAGTGCATATAGTCAGCTATGGTATCTTGAACTTCTTCACGTGATGTTTTAAAAACCTCATGAATAAGTGAAAACAATTCCTGATCTTGATAATTTTGCTGTTGAATGCTTTGCTATAAACATAGGAACAGTTTCTCTGAACTCATGATTTCGTTCCATAAAATATGTCCGAACAGCTGATGTTTGTTAACAACAGCGGAAACCTCAATCTGCTGAATCAATTTCTGAGGGGTTACATCCTCTTCAGTATCCTGCCAATCGTGTATAGGCTGAAGAATGGATAGATCAATCTGCTGCTTGTTTACGAGCCCTTCAATGAAACAAACGACAAACGGAACAGGTCTCTCATAGAAAGGCAGGATCTTCACATCCATGCTCTCACCTAAGATATTTTTCAAGTGATCGAGGTTTTCATCAATCTGTAAAGAAACTTCAATATTTTCATAAGCTTTAGCTTCTGAACCTGCAATCGGCCGTCGTTTTAAACGTTTCCTGATCTTCATCCATTCATTCACCTCCACTTTGTTTACTTCTCATTTTCTGTAGTAAGCTGCCTTTTTATTCGATAAAACAAAAAGCCCTGCTGAAAACTCAGCAGAGCAAATAGATAATGACGATTATTTGGCTTGTTGTTTCAAGAATTCATCACTTGAAGTTTTGCCTTTATTTCTATTTAAATACCAATACAGCGGCAAGCCCAACAAAGTCACAGCGATTGCAGTTAAGCTGTCCCTCGGATTATCAAAGATCGTCGCAATCACGATATAACCAGCCCCTATGATCGCAAACGCTGGAACAAACGGAAACAGAGGAACGCTGTACGTCCTTTTTTTCTCTTTGTTTCTTTTTCTCAATAAAAAGACGGCATAGAAGGCAAAAATGTAAAAAATATAAATTGCAAATATCGCCATGGCTGATAGGTAATCCGGGTTGGAAACAAGCATCAGAATAACGGCAAACACGACTTGCAGCCCTGTCGCAGGGATCGGTGTTCCAAACTTTTCTGAAACAGAAGCCAGAAAGCGGGATGCCGGAAGCTGCTTGCGTTGAGCCATGGCGTACGTTACCCTTGGGAACGTCAGAATTTTCCCATTAAGACAACCGAAAATAGAAACGGCGATTCCAATAGCAATCAGCTTTCCGCCAATATCTCCGAATAATAAGGAAGCTGCTCTACCTGCAGAGTTCTCGCCGAGGTCGACGATCGTGCTTGCAGGAAGTACATGAAACATCGCTACATTTACAAGGAGGTAAGCTGCTGTGACAACAAGAATACCGCCGACGATGGCTTTAGGAAGAATTTTTGCAGGGTTCTTCATTTCACCTGCTACAAAACCAACCATCAGCCATCCATCATATGCCCACAATGTCGCCAATATGGCTGCTCCCATACTAATCTCGCCTGTTAGTCCGCTGCCTGCATTCAGGACCTCTTCATTTCCTTTCCAGATCCCAAACACAATAATTAAAATAATAGGCAGCAGCTTTCCTATCGTTGCGGCGTTCTGAACAATTCCCCCGTACTTGGTGCCGAAACTATTAATGGCCGCCAAGAAAATAACGGTTATAATGCCAATCCATGGACCGGTCTTTTCATTCCATCCAAAAAGGTTCGCGATCAAAGAGCCAAAATAGAGTCCAAGCCCTCCAATGACAGCAGGTCCGTAGATGACCGTCTGAACCCATCCGCTTAAATAACCCCATACTTTTCCGTATACTTCTTCCATATAGACGTATAGCCCGCCTGTTTTTGGAATTTGAGTGGCAACTTCTGCAATGGTCAGGCCGCCTGCCAGGGTGATGAGTCCCCCCAGTATCCAGGCCAGCAGCGCCATATTGGAGCCTCCAGCATACTCAATTACCTTTCCAGGCTTCATAAAGATACCTGATCCGATCACTGTTCCAATTACAATAGACATCGCCACTGAAAGCCCGATGTCTTTTTTGAGACCTGCTTCTGTGTTCACTTTTCTGTCCACTCCCAAACTATTTTTGTCTATTCTAGAAGGACTTTCTTTTAAAAACTTTATCATAGCCGGGATCATCTGTCACTACGCTCAAAAATAGTAATAGTATTCAAAAAAATCCAAATATACTACTAAGAACTTAATCATCATCTAATTCTGACTCAGCCAGCCTTTTCTCTTTATATGCCTTGTCTTTTTGGGCATAAAATACTTCAGCCTTTTCAATCAAGGCTCCTGAATTGTATTCCGGAATTCCAGCAGATCTTTCATAAACACCTTTAGGGATTAAACAATTGGCTTCTGGCCAGTATAAAGCGGCGTTACGCCTTTTTATGTCTGCAATCTTCACCCGGCCCCGAAACAAACCGTGCCGATTGTAAACCACAATGGATTCTCCTTCCCGTAAACCAAGCTCTAAAACGTCCTTCAAGTGAAGGAGTACGTCTTCTCTGGATGCTTGGTTAAAAGGATCCGTTTTATGATAAACCATGGAATTGAACTGTTTTCCTCTCCTTGTCGTAATGGTAAATTCTCCTCTTCCCTGCCGCTGTTCCGGCAGATCAATAGCAAAAAGCCGCCCCCTGCCGTCTTCTGTCGGGCAAATGCCTCCTTCACAAAGCCAGGCACCTCCCCATTGAAACACATCTCCTTTTTTGCAAAGATCCTGTATCCCTTTATAGTTTGGAGCAGCCATTGCAATCTCCTTTCTGACTGCTTCTGCATCGGAGAATTGCATGATATGCCTTTGATCCGGCCTGACTCTAGAAGCAAGTTCACTATAGATCTCCCATTCCGGACGTGCTTCTTCCATCCGCGGCCCATTAATTTCAGGTGAAAAATAGACCATTCTCTCGGTTGAAGTGGAAGTCCCGCCACCCGGCTGTTCATACCTTGTCATTGCAGGAAGGACGATGACACAATCCCTGGCATCAAGCAGAGTAGATGTATTAAGGATGATGTCCTGATGGACTCTGACTTCTATGTTTTCGAGACAGGACTTTACAAAATCTGGATCTGGCATGGTCTCCAAAAAGTTCCCGCCTGACATGTAATACAGCTTCAGCTTTCTGTCTGCATCTTCAGTAAGGAGAGCATTCTCCAGGCTGATGCCTAGTATGTCTCCTTGCCAGTCTGGTATAGCAAAACCCCAAACCGATTGTACGCGCTGCAGTGTTCTCTCATCAAATCCGCCGCCCGGCAAACTAAAGGGATCGGCTCCCATCTCACCTGCACCCTGGACACCCGAATGCCCGCGAATAGGCATCAAACCGCAATTTTCCCGGCCCAGAAATCCTCTGAGCAGTGCGAGATTAACAATCTGTGACACATTATCGGTGCCAAACCTATGCTGGGTCAGACCCATTGACCAGACAAATACACCCGACTTAGAGCAGGCCATGATCTCTGCCAGTTCGCAGATTCGCTCTCTCCCTATGCCCGAAGACTTTTCAAGATTTTCCCACGTCAGACCGCGCACATGACGTTTCATCTCTTCAAGCCCTTTTACATGATCGTTAATAAACGAATGCTCCAGAGCTGAACCTCTCTCTTTACGCTCCATCTCAAACCAGTGCTTAATGATTCCATTAATCAGTGCAATATCCCCGCCAATCTTTACTTGATAAAAATCATCAGCAATTTTGGTACCGAATACAGCTGAATCAGGAATGGAAGGAATCCAATAGCGTTCCATGGAAGGCTCTGCATAGGGATTGATGATAATTACTTTTGTTCCCTTTCTTTTGGCAGCATAAATATACTTTGTAGTAACCGGCTGGTTGTTCGCTGAA
Source organism: Fictibacillus sp. WQ 8-8 (assembly GCF_024494405.1). Taxonomy (NCBI): domain Bacteria; kingdom Bacillati; phylum Bacillota; class Bacilli; order Caryophanales; family Fictibacillaceae; genus Fictibacillus; species Fictibacillus sp. WQ 8-8. Next base: position 286,251 of record NZ_JAMXKG010000003.1, on the reverse strand, counting down.
ACAGATCCCCAGAACACAAGAACGTCGGTCCCGATCCAATCCTTATAGCTGCAGCTTGATGCCCCTATACCAAGCATCCGGTTTAAAGATGTCTTAGAGGGAGAATGGCAGATTCGCGAGGCGTTATCAATATTATTCGTTCCAATAAAACGAGCTGCTTTTGCTGCTATATAATAGGATTCATTCGTTATTCCCCTGGAAGTCAAATAGAACGCAAGCTGTTTCGGAGAAATGGCTTTTATTTTTGTGGCAATCGTATTTAGTGCTTCATCCCAGGTGATCCGCCGAAAATGCTGATCTCCTTTTTTTCTAATCAGCGGGTAAGGAATTCTGCCAAGCTGACGAAGCTCGGAACTGCTGTATTTCTTTAAGTTTTGTATATCATCATGCAGCATTTTTTCAGGTATTGCCGGCATTGTGTTTAAACGAAGCACATTGAGCCGGGTGGTGCATAGATGCATCCCTGAAAGGGTCTGGTCACGCAATCCGGAAACACCAAGTGCACATCCGTCACATACCCCCTCGTTCAATATTTTTGCTGCATATTTCAAGTTATCACGGTTCTCCCATGCTGCTTTCAGTGTGTCTCTTACATGATGAGGTTTGTTTTTCCCAAAACCAAATGGAACAGGACTCGCCCAAAGTGAGGGATCCGGCTTGAGCGGAAGTGATACTGGCCCTGTATGCTTTGTATTTCCCATACCATCGCCCCTTTGTCTGCTTGTGACGATTCTTTCTACTATTTTAAGAAAGGGACATCCTGTATATTCTGATTTTCCCTGCACCTAATAACTCTTTTTAAAAGCAAGGATCGCCAGGTACGACAGACCGATGACACCAAAAAGGGGATAGAGATAATGGAGAAGAGAGGAATACCCAAACAAACTGATGACATATCCGCCTCCCATTAAAAGGCCGAAAATGACATTGGAAGATAACTTGAAAGATTGTTTCATCGGTTCGATCAGCCCGAATAAATTGCCGATCAATGTGGTGAAAATCTCCCCATAAACCACAATCAAAAATAGAAAGTGGACAAAAATACCCAGTTTGCTGATGATCTCTGCTACCGGAATTTCATATTGTACAGACTGCGGCACTAAGTATAGAGCAAAATGGCTGTTCAAAAGGATAAATGTAAGGCCTAATCCACCGAGGGCCCCTCCCCATTTAATGACTGTATCATCTTCTGCTTCACGGCTTAATGGGACGAGAACGGCCTGTGACAAGGTCAAATTAAAGGCAGCATATGTAAAGGGGCTGAGCAGCCATTTCCAATGCTGAGTAAAGTCTTCTGTTCTAATTAGGGGAGCTTCTATGGGAGAAAAAAGCATCGATACGGAAATGATCAAGGAGAATAAAATCATGACCGGAACGATTACTGAATTGGTCCACAAAATTCCGTTCATTCCTTTTTGCATCACCAAAAAGCACAGGATGATCGTTAGCATGATACCTGCATGAAACGGCAGATGAAGCTGTTCTGAAAATAAGGCTCCCGTTCCTGACAGCATGACCGAAGTGACCCCAAACAGCATGATGAACATGATGAAATTAATTCCCGAAGCAAATCGGTCTCCAAATAAATACCGGTTTAACGATTCATAGGTATCCGCCCCAATCGTTCGGGCCAGCAGCATAACTTTCGTCCCCAAAAAAATAAATAAGAAACCGCTGATTAAGATTCCCAGGAAACCAGCTGAACCATGGACGGTAAAAAACTCCACGATCTCTCTTCCTGTTGCAAAACCCGCTCCTACAACCGTCCCGATATAGGTGGCGGCTATTTGAATGATCTGTTTTCGCCGAATACCCATCCTGCCCTCCACTCAACTCGACCTCTCCGTTTAAATGTATGCCTGTACGAGGAAATTAGAAGAGCCCTGTGAGAGCCGGTACGCTCTACGTTTAAACATTAAGCTCTGTTATTGATTTTTGCAGAGTGTGATCGAAACGCCTTCTTTAGGAGAAAAAGACTCGAGTGTCTCCTTCAAGCAACAATATGCTGTAACAAAGCTAAAACAAAAAAAGAACACAGCATCCTGTGTCCTTTTTGGTATCTTATTTCTTTTTTCGTTTTGGCAGTTTATCAAGGAGCCATCCTTTTCCGATTTCACAAAACCGGATTGGCATCTCCATTGAAATTAATATCTGGTCTTTTCCGATTATATTTAACATCCCGGTTTCCTCGTTCACTTGGCTAACTTCCGCGCTATCTGTTCCAGACACCGGTACGATCATCTTTTCATTGTTTAATCCTTTAATTTTAAAAACCTTTCCATCGAATGAAACTTTGTGACAATGTGGAGGGAGACCAAGAGTAATTTTGTTCACATTAAATACCTCCTAATAAAGATTTTCTCCATTGTAACAGATTATGTGCCTGTCTGTTCCTTATTTTTAAATTTTTTTAAATATTTAATTAATTTGTCGTATTATTGTATATAATCTTGCTATTTCTGCAAAAAAAGGTTCTTTACTGATGCTATTCCCCCTCACGTATGAACCAAATCTTGTCCTTCATCATATTCTATTAATCAATACTAGATTCACTACTCTCGAAAGTTTGAGGTGTTTTCACATGAGTAGAGCGCAATTATTATTTAAAAGCGGATCGGCGCTGGCTGGTGTTTATGCTGGTTATTTGTTTGGCTCGATGTCACCATTGATTAAAGCGCTTGTCATTCTTGCTATCATTGATTATATTTCCGGCATTTGCGCATCCGCCTACGAGGGAAAATTGTCAAGTTCTGTCGGCTTCAAAGGAATCATAAAAAAAGTCATCATATTTTGCATTGTTGCGGTTGCGCATTCACTGGATTCCTTATTCGGCGGACAATATATCCGGGATGCGACCATCTTTTTTTATTTATCCAATGAGCTTCTATCCATCATCGAGAATGCGGGCAGGACGAATATCCCGATTCCCGGGCTTATCCGAAAAGCATTCCTTATCTTGAAGCCCAAGTCGGATAAGGATAAAAAATAAACAAAAAAAAAGATCAGCTGCTGCTGATCTGTTTTTATAGTTGATAGTGAGAAGCGATCTTCCGAGCGATCTTATCAGGATCGATTTTGTACTCCCCAGCTTGAATTTTTTGTTTGAGTTCTTCTATTTTAGCACTTCGCTTATTCGTAAACTTATCGGCCATATATAACTCCTGAGCTTCCTTAGAAATTTCGACCTTATCTCGAAGTTCCTTTTTTTCCTCTTGCTGCTGTTTATTAACGGGTGCTGAATTATACAGCTTTTCCACTCTTTGTACGCGATTGATCTCCACAATAACATCTCCTTTGTCTAGAAGCTCACATTCCCGACGCATACCCAATCATCTTCAATTTCAGAAGGTTCCAGATAACGCATATACAGTTTTTGGCCACTTTTATCATACTTAACTTCAAACTCTTTTTCGTTTTGCCGAGATTCACAAAAAAAGTGGATAAATTCTTGGGTAAACAGATAGGGAGTAAAATTTTTAAAGTCCTCTAAATGATTTTCTACCCAAAGTTGAATATCTTCCTGTTTAATCGTTTTCATATTACTCTTCCCTTGCCCCATTTATGTTGTGATGGTTGATGAATGTATGTATGAATCCCCAATGAAAAACTTTCATAAACACCTAAAAAGATATTTTCTAATAGTATTCGCAGCCTATTTTTATTTAAAGGGGTACCTAATAAAAAAATAGAAATTTTTTCTAAGAAATGCGTAAGCGACCCGCTTAAGTCCGACAAGCGCTGGAGCTCATACCCAGCAACACGCTTTTTGTGTTGAGGGAATGAGTGAAGCGACCTCGAGGACTTGGTCGCTGAAGCTAGACATTTCATAAAAAGACGTTCCTCTCCAATAGATGAACGTTTATCTTAATTCATTCAGCTTTGGAATGACGCCCATCTCTTCTACATCCTCTTTGGTCTTTTCCGTTCCCAGCATGAAAATTTGCCGGTAAATCTCGAACATGATCTCGTTATCTTCTTTCCGGTCCAGTTCACCCTGGTTTTCGTAAAAGAAAGACTTGGTTGAAAAAATATCTTTTCCTTCTTTTTTATTATGTTCATGCAGCTGACGAAATAAACTTCGCAGCTGCTCTATCTCTGCCTCGTTAGCTCGGATTTCAAATAGATGCATGCTTTCGTCGGCCGGAAGGGTATTGATCTCACCTTTTGGATTAACATAAAACGTAATTCTATTTTCATCCATCGCACGTCATTCCTCCTAAGATTCTCTTTCTCATTCCTTTCCCTTATTTGCCAGCTGTTTAAACCTAAAAACCAGAAACAAAAAGGCTTTCCGGATTTAGGCAACAGGTCTATAATAGATTCCGTGTTTAAAGTTTTCAGACAGTAGGTGTTAATAATATGAAATTATTCTTCTCTTCGTTTCAGTGGATGGTCTTCATCCTTGCCGGCAGCATAGTAGCACCTATTTCCATCGGCACTGCCTTCCATCTTCCACCGGCTGAAATAGCTGAACTCCTTCAAAGGACATTTTTTATTATTGGCATTTCCGGTTTTCTGCAAGCCTTGTTCGGACACCGTCTTCCTATTACAGAAGGGCCAGCCGGTCTATGGTGGGGTGTTTTCATGGTCTATGCAGGACTCGTTTCAGCCGGTTCGTTAAACGGACAAGATGTGCTTCATCAGCTGGAAATGGGAATGCTGATCTGCGGGCTTCTTTTCATTTTTCTAGGTTTGATGAAATGGATTGGTCCTCTAAAAAAGCTGTTTACTCCCCTCGTTACAGGAACTTATTTGATCCTGCTCGTTGCTCAGTTAAGCGGCTCCTTTATTAAAGGTATCCTGGGGATCGGATACTTATCAGACAGTGTGGACGGCAAAGTTGCGGTTACAGCCATCGCCATTTTAATTTTGTCCATGGTTCTGGGAAAAGCGAAGAGCAAGTTTTTGCGAAGCTATTCCGTTTTGATCAGCCTGATTGCCGGTTGGGGCCTTTTTTCGTTATTGGGGCTGGTCAAAGACTCAGGCTTTCACGGTAAAACCGTTGCCCTCCCTGAGATTTTCGCATGGGGGGCTCCACAGTTCAGCGGCGGCATCGCTCTGACTTCCATCATTATTGGTTTCCTGCTTCTCGCCAATATGGTCGCTAGTGTCAACGTCGTCGAGAATGTGTATAAAAATGAAAAACAGTCTCATTCAGACATTAATTATAATCAAACGACAGGATTGATGGGAATGAACACGCTGATTGCCGGATTGTTTTCGGCCGTGGCCTGTGTTCCGATATCCGGTACGGCAGGATTTATCCTGACGACCAAAATGTTTCAGCGCCTTCCCTACATCATTGGGAGTTTGATGATCCTCGCCATCAGCCTGTTTCCAAAGCTTACGTTCTTTTTCGCAAGCATACCTGCACCTGTTGGCTATGCGACGATTTTTGTTCCTTTTTCAAGCATGATCGGATTGGCTTTAAAGGAATATCGCTCACTGAAATTTAATGAAAATACGCTGTTTGTTATCGCCACATCGTTAATGATCGGCTTGGGGTGCACCTTCATTCCTCCAGCTGCTTTGAAGGGTCTGCCCAATATATTAACTACTTTGCTGAATAACGGGCTGATCCTTGGTATGCTGACCTGCATGCTGCTCGAACAACTGAACAAACGGCAGACGAAGCTGAGCGACTCCCCTTCCTTTTAGGATTGATAGAGGAAGGCAGTACGCTTAAAGTGAATCGCCACACGTAAAACACGAAAAAGCAATCCAGTATAATTAACCGGATTGCTTTTTTTATATTCCTCTTTCATTACTGCCAAGAGCCTCAGATTTTATTTTTCTCTACAAATAATATAACATCCTCCAGTTCGTCAAACACCCGTGAGCCAACGATCTCTGTTTCTTCATCATAGAATGTGGATTGAAAAAATCCGCTGTCGCCTTGAGGAACATAACGGATTCGTACCAAATCATCCTTTACACCCGGTAAATCTGTTTTTTGCTTAAATTCAAACTCTCTCTCCGGATTTCCCATCAGAGCCATAATCTGCTCTTTCACTTCCATGCCATTCCCTCCAGCTATGTATTTAGATTAATAATTTCCTAAATAGATCTTTATTAAACTTTTTGGGTGTTTGGTACCTTGTTTGGTGCCAGGCACTGTGATTACACAAGTGTGTAAATGCGGTGCCTGGCACCACCTCTGGCACCACCTCCTAAATTTTAAAGGTTTAAAAATAGTGATAAAAGATAATGTTTAGGTGTGTAGCTATTTTGGGACAGATATTGTCACCTTATACAAGGAGTGATTTACAATGGATCAAGGTTTATACACAGCAAAAGCTACCGCACAAGGCGGAAGAGATGGCAGAGTTTCAAGCAAAGACGGGAAACTTGATTTAAAGCTCAGCATGCCAAAAGAGCTCCAAGGGTCCGGCGGTGAAGGAACAAACCCTGAACAGCTGTTTGCCTGCGGTTATGCTGCCTGTTATCAAAGCGCACTGCAGATTGTTGCCGGCAAACAGAAAGTTGATGTTTCAGACAGCAAAGTTACAGCTAACGTGACGATCGGCAAAGATTCTCCAAACGGCGGATTAAAGCTTGCAGTCGTCCTGGAGGTTTCTATTCCGAGCCAGGATCAGGAAAATGTTCAGAAGCTCGCAGATGAAGCTCACCAAGTATGTCCGTATTCCAAAGCGACACGAGGCAACATTGACGTACAGATTAAAGCTGTCCAATAAAGAAACATCCAGCTGGTTCCTCAATCTTTTGAGGAGCCAGTTTTTTGTAGTTTCTGTTAAAGCATATTGTTGATTTTCATTCCTAATGGACCTTGCATGATGCTTAAAAGAGACCCTCAAGTCTTTTACTCCAAAAGGATCCCACCTCTCAAATATTTCATAAAAAAACAATTTAAAAGTAAATTTAAAAAGGAATTTTGTTACAGATAGTCGAATAATAGTATTTTAGCCGGAAAATTCGTAATACATAAACACTTCGTATCGGGTAAAACTTCAGGTCTTTAGAAACCTGAGTTTTAATACATAACAAAGGGGGATTGGTTTGATATCTTTTCGTCATGTTAATAAGCACTTCGGCGATTTTCAGGTTCTGAATGATATTAACCTGGAGATTAAAGAAGGGGAAGTTGTTGTTGTCGTCGGTCCATCGGGGTCGGGAAAGAGTACATTGCTCCGGTGTATCAACCGGCTCGAAACAATTACTGACGGAGATCTCACCGTCAACAAGAATGCAGTAAACAGCAAGGAAACAAATATTAATGATCTACGCAAAAACATTGGCATGGTATTTCAGCATTTTAATCTTTATCCACATATGACCGTGCTTGAAAACATCACACTCGCACCAAAAAAGGCATTAGGGATCTCACCTTCAGAAGCCAAAAAAACGGCGATGTTCTACCTTGAAAAAGTTGGGATTCCAGACAAAGCTGATTCCTATCCATCCCAGCTCTCAGGAGGACAGCAGCAGAGAGTGGCCATCGCCAGGGGCCTCGCATTAAAACCGAATATCATGTTGTTCGATGAGCCAACCTCTGCCCTTGATCCCGAAATGATTGGTGAGGTTCTGGATGTTATGAAAACACTCGCAAAGGACGGGATGACCATGGTGGTCGTCACTCATGAGATGGGATTCGCCCGTGAAGTGGCTAACCGGGTCGTGTTTATGGATCACGGCAGAATACTTGAAGACAGTGAACCTTTAGCATTTTTCTCCAATCCAAAAGAAGACCGTGCAAAATTATTTTTAAGCAGAGTTCTAAACCATTAAAGGAGATGAGACATTTGAAAAACAAGAAAAGCTGGTTGTTGGCTATTATTCTGGTACTCGTAATCAGCATGCTCTCAGCATGCGGAAGCGACAAGACAGGCGGAGAATCAAAAGATACACTATCTGCCATCAAAAAACGCGGTAAACTGGTGGTCGGTGTAAAATATGATACCAATCTTTTCGGTTACAAGGATCCTTCCAGCGGAAAAGTAGAAGGCTTCGATATTGATATTGCAAAAGCACTTGCCAAAAAAATCTTTGGTGACGAAAAAAAGCTTGAACTAAAAGAAGTTACATCAAAGACACGTGTACAAATGCTGAAAAACGGTGACATTGACGCGATTATTGCCACAATGACTATTACAGAGGACCGTAAAAAGGAAGTTAACTTCTCTGATGTCTACTTTAAAGCAGGCCAGTCGCTGCTCGTGAAAAAAGGAAGTAAAATCCAGGGTATTGATGATGTGAAGAAAGGCACAAAGGTGTTGGCTGTAAAAGGCTCCACTTCTGTTCAAAACATCAAAGACAAATCTCCTGATGCCCAGGTACTCGAGTTTGAAAACTATGCTGAAGCCTTTACCGCGTTAAAAGCTGGGAAAGGTGATGCATTAACAACAGATAACTCGATTCTATACGGGATGGCTGACCAGGATTCGAACTATCAATTGGTAGGACAGCCATTTACCGATGAGCCATATGGAATCGCTTTGAATAAAGGCGATGACAAGTTCACAAAGTACGTGAATAAATTCCTTAAAGAGCTTAAGGACAGCGGTGAATATGACAAAATCAAGAGCAGATGGATAAAAGAACAATAATGATTTTTGTGATGGATGGGCAGCTTTGCCCATCTATCCTTCTTTCGTAAAGGAGGGAATTCATGCTAGACTTCACCATACTGATCGACAACTTTGACACCTATATTGATGGCTTTGTCAACACACTGAAAGCAAGCCTTCTTGCTTTGGTCTGCAGCTTTATTCTTGGTGTGATCTTCGCTGTTATGCGGATCTCTCCGTTAAAGATTTTTCAGATCATCGGAACAGCTTTTGTGGAATTTGTCCGAAATATTCCTCTCATCTTGATCCTGTTTATCTTTTATTATGGATTGCCGAGTTTAGGCATGAAGCTTAGCGGTTTTCAAGCGGGAACCATTGCTCTTTCCATCTATACAGCGGCATTTATTGCAGAAGCGATCCGCGCGGGTATTTTATCCGTGGATAAGGGTCAAATGGAAGCTGGCCGTTCATCAGGCTTGACGTACATCCAAACGATGAGATACATCATACTTCCTCAGGCCATTAAAATCGTTATTCCTCCGCTTGGCAATCAGTTCATTAATCTGGTGAAAAACTCTTCCATCCTTGGCGTTGTTGCAGGATTGGATTTAATGTACTTTGGAGATTCCATCTCTTCAGCTACGTATGTTGTATTTGACGTCTATATTTTTGTGGCGATGTTCTATCTTGTTCTAACTATTCCACTCAGCTTATTCGTCGGTTATCTTGAACGGCGTCTTGCTGTGAGCGGATAAGGAGGAGACGCACAATGGATTTTATCGGTGCTTATTCCGCAGGAAATCTGCTCTTTTTGCTAAAAGGTCTGATGACTACACTTTTCGTTGCCTTCATCGCTATTGTTTTCAGTTTTATTTTCGGAAGTATCTTAGGAATCTTGCGCTATGCAAAGATACCGGTTCTATCAAAGGTCGTTGCCGTATGTGTTGAAACAGTACGGAATCTGCCTTTGCTGCTGATTATCTTTTTCACATTTTTCGCCTTGCCTGAAGTCGGCATTAAAATGAGCGTTATGATGGCTGCCGTAACAGCTCTTATTATCTTTGAATCTGCCATGCTATCTGAGATTGTCCGTAGCGGATTAAACTCAATCGAAAAAGGACAGATTGAAGCTGCCCGCTCCTCCGGCCTTACCTACATTCAGACGATGCAGCACATCATATTGCCCCAGGCTCTAAGAAGAATGGTTCCGCCGATTGTCAGTCAGTTTATATCTCTTTTAAAAGACACCTCTCTTGCTGTTGTCATCTCGCTTCCTGAGCTGCTGCATAATGCGCAAATCGTGAATGGTAAAAACGTAAATTACGTGATTCCCACTTTTTTACTCATTGCATTCATCTACTTTCTCGTTAACTATTCATTATCATTGCTCGCAAGAAGACTTGAAACGAAAGAACGGAGCAACCGGAAATCAACAGGAAAAACACTGCCGATTCAGCAGCAGGCCGGCAGTGAACCGATGTAAATAACGAAGAAAAGAGAGCTCAGTTGCCATGAGCTCTTTTTTCTATGTTAAAATAAGTGAAACTTAATGTCGGTCTTAGTGCAGGATACTATAAAAGGGGTGAAAAAATGAATGCATTTACGTATACAAAACGTGAGGAAATTATCAATGCCATCACCCATGGCATCGGAGCGGTTTTCAGTATTATTGCTTTAACCCTACTTGTTGTTTTTGCCAGCGCGCAAGGGACACCGCTGCACATCACATGCTTTGCTGTTTTCGGCGGATCCATGCTGCTTCTCTATACTTCTTCAACCCTCGTTCACAGCTTTCCTGAGGGAAAGGTCAAAGATATTTTTGAGATCATGGACCACTCAGCCATCTATATCTTTATTGCGGGTTCTTATACACCGATTCTATTGATTGTGGTAAAGGGAGCTCTCGGCTGGGCATTGTTTGGAACCGTTTGGGGGATCGCCTTGGCGGGTGTGGCGTTTAAAATCTTTTTCACGAAGCGCTTCGTCATTCTCTCAACAATCGGCTATATTCTTATGGGGTGGCTGATCATATTCGCTTTTAACCGTGTGGTCGTCACTCTTCCTGAGCAAGGTCTTGCCTGGCTGATCAGCGGAGGGATTATGTACACGGTCGGGGCCGTTTTCTACGTATGGCGTAAGTTCCCCTTCAACCATGCAATCTGGCATCTCTTCGTACTAGCTGGAAGTGCCTCTCATTTTATGCTTATGTTCTATATTCTCAAGCTTTCATAAGCTGAAGACGCTGAACCATATGTCAGCGTCTTCTATTTATTTTTCGCGCATTACAGAACGAGGTGGCTGCTCCTCTCTCTTCATTTCTTTTTTCATATATTTCTCCGCTTCAACCGGCTGAAACCCGTATTGGCTGTAGAGTCCATGAGCATCCTTTGTCACAAGCAGCATTCCTCGTACCTCCTGCAGTTCTTTATGGGAAGTAATCGTCTCAATCAGCCATTTGGAAAGTCCTTTTCCGCGATGCGGCTCCAGGATAAATACATCGCAAACATAAGCTGTCGCCACATAATCTGTTATGATCCTCGCAAAACCAACCTGTGTCTGATCATCGCCATTCTTCTCATAGACTCCAAAACAAAGAGAATGATCAACCGCTTTTTGAACCCTTTCTCGGGTAATGCCTTGTGCCCAATAGGATTCCTTTGTCAAAAACTCGTGAATCAGATCAATATTGAGACTCTTCTTATCCATTGAAATAACGTATGATTCTTTCGTCCATTCCTCCATGAATTCCCCTCCTGATTTTTTGGTGCCTGGCACCAGCATTTTTCCTCAATATATAACAAAATTAGACTTTTTTACCATTGTTATCAATGTTATTCTAGATATAGTGACTTAAGTCCTTTGGAAAGAGGTGTGAAATGGACTTTTATCGTCATTTTCAAAGAATGCTTCTAAGAAATTATCTCATAAGATCACTTATCGCAGTCATTGGAGTTGGGGGTTTTTTTGTCTTTTCGACTCTCCACTTTTCTACCTTTGAAAAATGGATGATCTCAGGGATCCTAGCTTTGTCTTTTTTCATCATGTGTTTTATTGAATACCGTGCTTTCTCCCGTCACATCAAGCCGATCTACCGGGCGTTTTTCAAATCGAACCCATCGATCCGCACGTTGACGAACGGATTTGTTCAAGCTCACCGTTTTCCTTTGCTGACGGTAAAACGGATCATGGGGCCTCACTTTCTTGGACTGTCCGTTCCTGCAATCATTTTAGTGAGCGCAGCCATTTACTTTGGTTTTCTCAACATGCCCTATATGTACCTGTTCATGGGGGGTCTTGGGGCCGTTATCGTAGCTGGAATGCATGCCATTGTTGAATTTTATTTAACAACGAGTGCCGTTAAACCGATCATTGAAGAACTCAGGAATCGGGCGGTCGAACTGCACGGAGATCCTCTGTCCCAAAACAACAGAGTGTTTGTTTCGATTCAGCGAAAAATTCAGCTAAGCACCATTTTTATTGGAACATTTCCTGTACTCTTGTTCGCTCTTGCCAACCAGGTCAAATTATATGAACAGGCAGCCTCCATCACGAGGTCATACTGGAGCTGGGCGATCTTCATTCTGATGCTTGGCATGCTTTTTGCTTTTTTCGGGACGTACCTGATCTACAAAGATTTGCTCGCTCCGATGAAGAACCTTCAAACGGCCATGGAAGAAGTACAGCTTGGAAACAGCCAATTTTTGCTGGACAACACGTATTCTGATGAATTTTCAAGGCTTGTTTCAGGTTTTAATCATATGAGTTCTTCCATCCGCGACCGGGAAGAAATGAACCACCAGCTTCTGGACAGCTTTTTTGCCGTCATGGCAGCTACACTGGATGCACGTGACCCGTATACTGCCGGACATTCACAGCGGGTTGCCGAATATTCGGTTCAGATTGGTGAGAAAGCAGGCCTTAGTATGGATGAACTATCCACACTAAAAAAAGCAGCTCTCCTCCATGACATTGGAAAAATTGGTATCCCCGATCATATTCTATTAAAAGAGGGAAAATTGGACGATATCGAGTTCAGCTACATTAAAAAACATCCGGTGGTTGGTTATTCAATCCTATCTCAGGTTCAGCCGAAGGAAGCGATGGAGCCACTCCTTCCCGGCGTGAAATACCATCATGAACGCTATGATGGAAATGGCTATCCAGAAGGGCTTTCTGGAGATGACATTCCCTTCTTCAGAAGGATTATTGCAGTAGCAGACGCTTATGACGCCATGACATCAGACCGGCCTTATCGGAAAGGCATGAGCAGAGACAAGGCAGTATCCATTCTGCTTGACGGCAAGGGCACACAGTGGGATCCAGCATTAGTTCCTCTATTAGTTGAGGAACTGAAGCTTTCTTCCGTGTCTTAATGAAACAACGGCTATAACTTACCACAAAAAATCAGGAGTTATTATGCGATTACTATTTTTTCTTATCGGCTTGATCGGAATCATCTATTCATTTTTCGTGATAGCGATCACCAGATTAGACACCGGCGCTCTCGCTATACTGTTCGTTTCACTCCTGTTACCGGCAATAGCTATTGTCTTCCATCCACTCAAAAAGCAGTGGAGAAAAAACAAGAAATTCCGGATTTTCACAGTTTCAACGGTATCCATTGCCCTGATCATTGCCCTGCTGCTTGAAGGGCTGATTCTTACTTCCATCAAAGATGAACATCCCGCAAATATTGATTATGTACTCATTTTAGGCGCCGGGATCAAGGATGGTACGCCTTCAAGAGTGCTGAAAGAGCGGCTGAACAAAGCCGCATTGTACCTTCACAAACATCCCGGTGTTAATGCTGCCGTAAGTGGAGGACTGACCGTCGGCGAGAGTAAGACAGAAGCAGAAGTCATGGGGAGGTATTTAAAAAACAAAGGAGTTCCTTCAACCTCGATTGTTTATGAAAACAAAGCAACAAGCACTTATGAAAATATAAAGTTCTCACGAAATCTGATGAAAAAATATCTACCTGCCGGAAAACACCAGCGAGTGCTGATCATCTCCAGTGATTTTCATCTCCACCGTTCGAAATGCCTGGCAGAAGGATTGGGTTTAAAAGCATTCGGACAAGGATCTTCTGTCCCATTGTCCGTCACCCCTCAGGTACATGTACGTGAGATTCTTGCACTCGCCAAATACTATGTCTTTGATAAGGATTATTTTAAATGATCAGCACCCTTTTCCAGGGTGCTTTTTCTTATGCCGAAATTGAATAGAGACATCATCTATTGGAATGATATACAAATAAACACATGAATCTACTCTTGGATGGAGGCAGCTATGTTCGGTAAACGGCAGAAGAAAAAAGAAAAAGCAGCGAGTAAGCCTTCCGGACAAAGTGGAAGCCAGCTTACCATTAAACAATTACTGGATAAATGCAAGGCTTCACAAGACTTTGTATCCTTTACAAAAAGCGATCAGCATCCATTTACCATTTCCTATTACAAAAGTATGGTAAACCCGGATCTTGTTCATCGTGATTTAATACCCTATTTGACCCGCTGTTCATCAATGTCTCTCAAACAGCTGGCTTCAGAAATTCCGGTGGAGAACATCGAGCATACAAAGGATGTTCAGAAGATACAGGACAGTTTGTTGACCGGATCAGTGCTTGTACAGCCAGATCCCGATAAAGCCGAATGCCTGATGATTCCTGCGGCAACTGCTGAGAAGCGCCAGATCTCTGTTCCTGAAACTGAATTCAGCGTTGTAGGGCCGAAGGAAGCGTTTGTTGAGGCGATTGAAGTCAACATCAATATGATTCGAAAAAGACTGCCAATCCCTGAACTTCATGTAAAAGAAGTCAAAGTAGGAAAGCTCTCGAAAACAAGGGTAACGATTCTTTATATTGACGGCATAGCCAGCCAGGAGAATGTTAACACCCTGTTGCAGCGGGTTTCGGACATTGAATACGATCACATTTTAGACAGTAGCTATGTTCTTCAGATGATATCAGACAACCAGAATTCTCCATTTCCCCAGTTGATCAACACAGAGCGTCCTGACCGTGTTGCAGCTGTTTTAGCCGAAGGAAAAGTTGCTTTACTCGTTGATGGTTCACCGAGTGCTCTGACAGGTCCTACTACGCTTGTAGAATTTTTCTCGGCCTTTGAAGATTACTTCCTGTCATGGCATGTCGCTTCCGTTTTCCGGATGCTCCGTTTGCTGGGAGTTCTGTTTTCCGTGCTGTCCACACCACTTTACGTTGCTGTTCTCACGTTTCACTATGAAATGATCCCGACCGATCTTCTTGGTACTTTGATAGCTTCCCGCTCCGGCATACCGTTTCCGCCGATCGTAGAAGCGATCATCTTGGAGTTATCCATCGAATTGCTTCGTGAAGCCGGGGCACGCCTCCCTTCCAAAGTCGGGCAGACCATCGGTATCGTTGGCGGTATCGTTATTGGAACTGCTGCGGTACAGGCCGGATTAACGAGCAATGTTCTATTAATCATCGTTGCCCTTGCTGCACTGGCCTCCTTTACGACGCCAGTTTATCAGATGAGCAACACGATCCGCCTGATCCGCTTTCCTTTTCTGGTCTTTGCACAATTTTGGGGACTGCTTGGAGTTTCCATCTGTTTTGCCTTTGTAATGGGCCATATGCTTCGACTTACCTCGCTTGGCAGGCCCTATATGGCTCCCCTTTATCCTTTAAGGATGGTTGATCTTAAAGATGCATTCATCCGACTGCCATTCAACCTCCAGAAATTGCGTCCCATGCAAATGAGGCCTGCAGATCCGGCACGAATAAATTATGAAAGAGCGAATCAAAAGAACGACATTGAAGAATAATTCAACAGAACGAAGGTGAAGAACATGAACATCCATCCGCCAGAAAATAAACAGGTATCTCCCTATTTTACCTTTTACCTTGTATCCACCATGCAGATTGGTGTCGGGGTTTTGGGGTTTCAGCGATACATCGCCAAATCCGCGGGACATGATGCATGGATGACTGTGATTTTCAGCGGCATACTGATCCATCTACTCGTCTGGATGATCTATAAGATGTTAAAACGCAGCGATGGGGACATTATCGCCGTTCATAATGATGTGCTTGGCAAATGGATAGGCGGTCTATTAAGTTCTATATTCATGATTTATTCTGCATTTTTGGCGCTCACTGTCCTGAGAACGTATATAGAGGTCATTCAAGTTTGGATGTTTCCCCACATCAACACATGGGGAATCTCGTTTATTTTTTCGCTGCTGGTCTATTATTTTGTCAGCGGCGGATTCAGGATAATAACAGCTGTCGCATTCTTTAGTGTGCTGATTGGAACCCCTCTCGTCTTTTTAAAATTCTTTGCGATAAAGGATGCTCATATCTATAATATTCTTCCTTTGTTTGATCACTCGCTGATCGACTATTTTGTCGGTACGAAGGCAATGACCCTTAATTACCTGGGCTTTGAAATGCTTTTCTTTTATTATCCTTTTATCAAAAATCCCGAGACCTCCCACAAATGGTCTCAACGGGGCGTATTATTCACGATCGTCATTTATACCATTACAGCGGTAGTATCGTTTTCCTACTACAGTCAAGGGCAATTAAAGCATACGATCTGGGCTACACTTACAATCTGGAAAATCGTTGAATTTCCTTTTGTTGAGCGTTTTGAATATATCGGAATCTCGATGTGGCTGTTTATTGTCCTGCCAAACATCTGTATCGCTATCTGGTGTGTGACACGGGGAGGCAAACGGCTATTTTCGGTAAAACAAAAACACTCTCTAATCATCATCGTCATTCTTGTATTTATCGGAACATTATTATTTAAAGATCGTCAGCAGATTGACCAGCTGAACACTTGGGTTTCTAAAGTAGGTTATTATTTCATTTATTTTTACATTCCACTTCTCTTCCTGCTTCAGTTGCTGATTTACAAAGTGAGGCAACGAAAAAATGAATAAGATCAAACTTGTATTTTTAATTGTGCTTCTGCTTGCTGCAGGCTGTACTCCACAAAAACAAGTGCTTGAGGATATTCAGCTTATCGGAGTGGTCGGGTATGATTATGTTGATGGAAAGAAATTTGAAGCTACTGTAGCTGTTCCTATTACAACCGGAGGAACTCAGCAGGCGACTTTATCGAGCATAACTTTTTCTGAAAAATCGCATTCGAGTAAAAACATTCGGCAGGTCCTTCAAGCAGAATCACCTCGGCCCTTTGCGACGGGCCGAGTTGCGGTCATCTTGTTTAATGAAGAGCTGGCGAGCCGCGGAATTACAAAAATTATTGATTCCCTGCAGCGGGATCCTTCAGTGGGAAGAAATATTTATGTGGCTGTTGCAAAAGGAAAAACAAAGGACATATTAAACAAGCAGTACCCGGTTGGAGAAATCGTTCCCGTTTATTTAAAACGAATGATCGAACAAAATATGGAACTGACTCTTCCGCGTGCAAATTTTCACCATTTCAATTACAGTTACTACGGAAAAGGCAGTGATCCTTTTATGCCGCTGATCGATACGATACATGGCCATATTCGGATCGCCGGTGTTGCGTTGTTTGATCATTCCAAATACGTTGATCATATCAGCTTTAACGATGCCTTTATTTTCAAGCTCATGTACCAAAATTTCCAGCAGGGATCCCATGAATTCAAATTTGGAAAAAACAAATATCTTACCCTTGAAAACCTGAACTCCAAGGTAAATTATGATATCGATCATGGCAATACAAATCCGGAGATAAACATGAAAATTCATATCACCGGCAAAATCAACGATGCAGCCGGCACTCCGCTTTATCAGAAAAAAACCATTGATATGATCGAAAAAACAATCAAAAAGCAAACCGAACATCAGACAAAAGCGATGGTTAAAAGATTTCAAAAAGAAGAGATTGATCCCCTCGGTTTAGGCGACAGAGCCAGAAGCCAGTCCAGGCATTTTAATTTTAAAGACTGGGAAAAAAAATACCCGGATGTGCCCGTACATGTTAAGGTAAGCATCCGTGTAACCCAGGGGGGAATTGTGGAATAAGAAAAAGCGCCAGTCCAGTTTTAGCCGTCTGCTGACGCTTTTTTGCTGCTGCTGAACGTGTAAGGATAACCATCCAGCCGTATTACAGATATTGGACTATCCATTACAAGCTCAATCGGAAAGATTTTTGCCTGCTTATTAGAACCAAGCCATGTTCTACTGTTATCAGAAACAATCAGCAGCCCCTCTTCGTTTCTGAGTGGTGCAAATGTTTCATTTTCTCCCATGATACGTACTTACCCCCAAAGCTGCCTTTAGTTGGTTTGCAGCTTTCCAGACATCTGTTACTGGCATACCAATCTCGCTGATGGCTAAAATAACCTTGCTCGTAAAGGGATGATTGATTGAATAATTCATCATCCCAGTTCCCAAAATAGATTTCGTCCTTTCCTTCCACGTAATTCAGCGAAACGAAGGAACTGATCTGGGCAGAGTTTAGAAGCGCTTAATTTAAGATAAACCTGCCTCACTGATATCTTCTTCAAACTCATGTCCTACTTTTTCCTGATGAGTTTTCCCCCAATTTTCCATCATACGCAAAGTCTCCTCAAGATCTTTACCGTATGGTGTAAGGGAATAAACCACCTTTGGAGGCACCTGGGGATATACGGTTCTTGTGATCAGCCCGTCTTCTTCCAGTTCCCGGAGCTGTTGCGTCAGCACTTTCGGCGTGACAGCAAAAAGCTTCTCCTTTAATCCCCCAAAGCGAAAGTCTTTCTCCTGAAGCAGACAAAGAATTACGCCTTTCCATTTCCCGCAAACCACATCCAACGTTACCTCAATAGGATGAAAATATTTTTTCTTCCTTTCCTTCATTAAACCCAATCCCCCTGCTACAGTTAGTTTTTCATAGTATCAAAAAAGTAACTATCTATCTTAAAAGTACATACTATTTAAATACCTATGTCCCATTATACTTAGTATAGAACAGATTCCACGAAAGGAAAATGTATGAAAACAGAAAAAAAACAAGTTACAGTGAACCTGATAGGTAAAGGCGATCAAACTCTCATCCATCCAGATGATTTTCATACAGTTGTCCAGTTATTACAGTCAGCCGTCGAAGAAGGTTTAGCAAAACAGATTGAACACTTTCAAGACATTTTGGCATTTCGAACTACAGCTACAGGTGTCGGAGAAACCATCCTCAGTATGAATAAAAAGACCAACGAAATTCTTTTTTTCGCTCCATATCCTTTTAAAATCCTTGCTGACAGCCTGAAAATAAATATCTCTTACCATAAATAATCCTTGGGATGCAGGGATTTTTTAATACCTGCCTTTTTTACTGAAGAGCTATGTTTTCGGCAGTCATTATAGTGACCATTCTCCCAGTACCATTTAATCAGTTTAATGACTTTTGAACGAAATTCTCTTCATAAAAAGGAAACAAAACGGCTTAAACGGAACTATTTATTATCAAACTAAAGGAGGAGCAAGAATATGAAGTACATAAAAAAATGGACAGGTACGGTTTTAACTGCCGGTCTGGTTTTCTCAATGTTTGCCGGTACGGCACAGGCCGCCAAACCTTCCCAGTCACATGATTTATCACCTGCCACGGCCTATGTAGATGTTGCTGCTGCGACATTGTGGACGAAACCGGCAGAAACAAGGCCTTTAGATGAGCCATCCTTAAGCAACCCCGTAGATCTAAGAAAATGGACGACGAGTATGACCTATGAAGAGAAGCTTTGGCTTGTTGGACCTCTGGAAACCCAAGCATTATACGGAAACAAGGTAACGATAACGGACGAGCAGGGAGACTGGGTAAAAGTAGCTGTTGATGGTCAGCCAACCCCTCGACTCGAAGCAGGATACCCAGGCTGGATGCCAAAATCACAGCTGGTGTACAACAAAAAATTCGCCAAAGAAGAGAACAAGCCTTTCGCCTTGATCAAAAGTCCAACAGCATGGCTGTACAAGGAAAAATCATTGAAGCATAATGATCTTGAATTAAGCTACAATACCAGGCTGCCTGTTCACAAAATAAAAGGTTCATCTGTTGGCGTGCTTACACCAGAAGGAAAGACAAGATATCTTGATCGCAAGGATGTTCAAGTCTATCTCTCAGAAGACTCAATTCCGGTACCAACCGGTGAGGACCTTGTAAATGAAGGCAAGAAATTCCTGGGGCTGCCTTATTTATGGGCCGGTGCTTCCGGATTTGGATTCGACTGCTCCGGATTTACCCATACACTCTATAAAGCAGCAGGAATTACAATCCCACGGGATTCTGGACCCCAATCCCGAGCTGGTACACCCGTTGCAAAAGAAGACTTGAAAAAGGGAGATCTTCTCTTCTTCGCCTATAATTCAGGAAAAGGAAGCGTTCACCATGTAGGAATGTATGCAGGTGACGGCATGATGATCCATTCTCCAAACTCAAGCACAACTGTAAGAATTGATAAAATTGAAGGGATTTACGCACAGGAATTTGCCGGGGCAAGAAGGTACCTTCCTTAAAACATGGATGAAAGCACACGGAGCAATGTTCCGCGTGCTTTTTCTTGTTTACATAAAAGCGGCTTCAATCCGTTTCATCAGACGGCCGATGCATCTATTCGTTTCGTGAAGGACCACATTCTTATCCATGTTCTTCAATATGCGGTTCTCCATCACCACTTCTCCATCAATAATCGTCGTTTCGACGTCGGCCCGAGTGGCCGAATAGACGATACGAGAGATCGTGTCTACACCATAAGAGGGATACATATGAAAATCATTCAGGTTTAAAATAGCAAGATCCGCCTTTTTTCCAACCTCAAGGCTGCCGATCTCATGATCCATTCCTACTGCCCGGGCTCCTCCGATGGTCGCCATCCGGAATACGGTTTTAGCATTCATGGCTGTAGGCCCATGGACTGGCTTTTGAATCAGCGCTGCAAGCCTCATTTCATTCAACATGTCCAAATTGTTATTACAGGGTGCACCGTCTGCACCCAAGCTGAGATGAATTCCTTGCTGCAGCATGTCTGGCACTTCGGCGATTCCTGAGGAAAGCTTCAGGTTTGACCCTGGACAATGGCTTACTTTCACCTTCCGCTTTTTTATAATGTTCTTTTCCTCATCATCAAGCCAAACACAATGTGCCAGAATCAGCCTCTCATTGGCAAGCCCGATATGGTCAAGATAAACCACATTACGCATTCCGGTTTCCTGTTCTACCAGTGCGATCTCACCGCGATTTTCCGCTGCATGGGTGTGAACACAAACACCATGGCGGCCTGAAAGTTTCTGAACTTCGGTAAGCAGCTCCTCCGTACAGGAAACCACAAAGCGTGGACAGAAGGCATATTGTATCCTTCCATTCTCTTTTCCATGCCACTTCTCAAGCAGGTCGACGCTTTGCTGAAGAGATTTTGACGTGCTCTCCTGCAATCCGATTGGAACTTCTTCCCCTTTATCCATCATCACTTTACCGGAAAGTGCACGAATACCGCCCTTCGCAATAGCCTGAAACGCAAAATCCGTATGATTGACGGTCTCCATATCCACGATCGTAGTGGTACCGCTCTGAATCAGTTCTCCAATTCCAAGCATGGCCGAATAATAAAGGGATTCTTCATCATGGGATGCTTCGAGCGGCCAGATTTTCTGTTTCAGCCAATCCATTAGTTCCAGATCATCTGCTTGTCCTCTGAACAAGGATTGGCACAGATGGATATGCGTTTGAATAAACCCGGGGATGATGGTTCTGTTTGTAGCATCTATGGTTTTATCCGCCTGATAATCAAGGCTTAAGCCAATATCAGTTATGCGGTTGTTTTCAATGTAAAGATCTCCTTGAACGATCTCTTCCTGTGCATTCATCGTTACAATTTCTGCATTTTTTATAAGTATCGATGGCATGGATATCCTCCTTTTCTTTATAACAGAAAAGAAAAGAACGATTTCATAGCATGGAGAATTTAAGGTTCTCCGGTAGATACTTTCGATCCATATTATCGAAACTATATGAAATCTTTCTAGTTTTCTATCAGCGCGTTTTATTTAAAACTTGCAGCTTTAAAGAAGTAACCGAAAAGCCGTTTACGGGTGCCATGTCCTGCGAACACGTGGAACAGGCGATCACCACATCCTCCAGCGCCTTTAAACGAACGAAATCCCCCGGCTTCGACAGCGGCTCTGCGATCACATAGTCGCCTTCTTCATCAAGCACATTGTTCATGAACCAGTTGATTGGATCCGGGACAGGCAGATGACCTAAAGAATAGGTTTCTAATGCTCTATTAAGATTATCATGGCAGTTCGGATGATCTTCAAGATGGAAATCTACTTTATATCGGTAATAATCGCATGCCGGAAAAAAGAAATCGTGCTTTCCTACCGTGTCCTGCAAAAGCTGCATGAGCGGCCGGCGCCGGTTGCTGTAAAGAAAATCTCCTTCTTTCAGGCGGATGCTGCTTAAGCTTGCCCTCATGTGGACGGGTGAGACATGTTCGTTATGATCCTTGAGAGAAAAACAGACAAAGTCACCGACCTGTTTTCCTTCCATGTCAATAATCACGAGTTCTTCCCCTGCTTTTACAAGCATGCTTCTTGCTTCATACGGCGGAATAATAATTTCTTCTTTAATACGGTATTTGTGATCGATCGGCATACTTCTCCCCCTTATTCAATGAATACTGCAACCGCTCGAACTGGGGATCCCGTCCCTTTTCGTATTCTCAACGGCAGTCCGAAATACAGAAAACGCATACCGGCAACCTGATCAAGATTGCATAGATTTTCCGTATTGGTTATGCCAAATTCCTTGCAGATCAGATGGCCGGAGTAATCCGGATCAAGCGGGTTATCGATAGCCGGGGAATCGATCCCGATATTGACTACTCCTTTTTCAGCAAGCCACCGTGCTCCGCTGTAATCTAAACCGGAATAGCGTGTCAGCCATTCCTCCGTCCCATAAGCTCTGTTGTAGTGGCCAGTATATAACAGGCAGATGTCTCCTTTTTGCAAAATCTGGCCGGAAGCGTCCAGCGCGTTTTCCAGCTCCTGCGGAGTAATATACTCTTCTGGATGAACATGAGACAAGTCCAGACATACGGCGGGCCCGTAAAAGAATTCCAGCGGCATCTCATCGATGAATTTTCCATTGGGGTCATACTCATACGTGGCATCGCTGTGGGTAGGGCCGTGTTCATTGATCAAAAGATTGTTGGTCGCGAACGGAAATCCGATCTTCTTCATGCTTTCTTCATGAGATATGTTTGGAAAGATCATTGTCTTTTGATGCAGCGGAAAAACAGGCATACCCTGATAGATTTCCTGTGACAAGTCTACAAGTTTCACACCCATAAACACCCTCCTTACAATACTGTTGGAATAACTTGGAAGCGGTCGACATCAATAAGTCCCATGTCGGTAATCTTCCACTCAGGGCTTGTAACGAGTGAGAGAAAAGATAAATGCATAAAGGGCACGTGGATCCCGCATCCCAATTCTTCTTGGGCGAGCCTGTGAAGTTCTGTAATCTTTTCACTGACCTCCACGCCTGTCATCTCATCGGTCATCAGCCCGCCTATATTGAGTGCCATATCCCCAACTACTTTTCCGTCAAGGATTAGCGCCAGGCCGCCATTCATAGCAATAACCCGGTTGACTGCTGTAACCATGTCTTCATAGTTAGTACCGGTCACGATGATGTTATGTGTGTCATGGGCGACGCTTTCTGCTATCGCGCCTCTTTTCAGCTTAAATCCATGTAGAAATGTTTTCCCGATTCTTCCGCTTCTGCCGTGCCGTTCGATCACCAGGAGCGGAAGAACATCCTGCTGAATGCAAGGCTGAATGATGCCGTCTTTTATTTTCAGTTCAAATTCACGGGCACCTGTAAGATTTTGATCGGGTATCACTTCGATCGCTCTTACCTTTGCGCTTGAGGCTTGCGACGCTAGCACTAGATCTTGTGCTTTTACCGGTTTCCTTTTCACAGAACACTTCACACTTTCAGGATACGTATAGGAGGGAATATCTGTCGTCAGTTTATTCTGTTGTGCCGCCTTTTTGCCGCTAAGATACACTTGGTCAACCGTCATGTTAATAAGATCACTGATTACAGCGATGTCTGCGCGCTTACCTGGTGTCAGTACCCCGATATCCCTGAAGCCGAAGTGAGTCGCCGGATTGATCGTCACCATCTGAATCGCTTCAACCGGATCAATCCCCTTGGCAATCGTCCTTCTGACGATATCATCCATATGACCGGAATTCATTAAGTCTTCCGGCACCATATCATCCGAAACAAGGATGGCCCGCCTCGAATCCATGCCTTCTTCCGTGATCGCCCGAATGCACTCGGCCATATTCCGCTGAGATGAACCCTCCCGCATAAACACACTTACTCCGTAGCGAAGTTTCTCCACCATTTCTTCTTTCGTTGTTGTCTCATGGCAGGATACATGGGTACCTCCGCTGATAATATGAGCGGCGAGCTCTTCTCCAAACAAGGCCGGGGCATTTCCCTCGATCGTTTTGCCGATGCTTTTGGCATAAGAGACCGAAGCAATCAAATCGTCTATCAATTCAGGGGCGTTCTCAAACACAGGCCTGACATTGCTGAACCCCTGTATTTCACCAATTCCCTGGACATGAGGATCGTTTAACAGTTCCTTCATATCCGCTGATGTGATATCCTGGCCGGCCGTCTCCAATCCCGGTGCATCTGGAGTCAGGCATGGCACTGTAAAATATACGTTGTTAGGAAGCGTCTTTGCCTCCCTGACCATCTCCTGCATGCCATGGACACCGAGGACATTACCAATCTCATGGGGATCCGCAACAAGTGTTGTCGTTCCTGTAGGAATGGACAGCTTGGAAAATTCAGTAACCGTAAGCATTGCGCTTTCAAAATGCATATGCGAATCAATAAAACCAGGACAAATATAGCGGCCGGCGACATTTTCAACCTTTGTGGAAGGACCAATCAGTCTTTCGCAGTCCCCTGCCATCAGGATATATTCCCCTTTTATAGCCACATCGGCCTGATAGATCTCACGGGTTATGACATTGATAAATTGTCCGCCTTTTAATACGGTATCTGCAAATTGATTGGCATCAAGCATCACATCAATGAGTTTCCGCCACTGGATGGCTTCTTTAATACCTTTTGTATCCATGAATTCAACCTCCTGACCTTTCCCAATCCAGGCTATCAATAATTCCTACGATTGCTGCATCTATTGGGGCATCTTTGTCAGCTGCTGCCCGTGAAGCCATACTGCCTGTGACATATAAAACTTTTTCTCCTACTCCCGCCCCCACCGTATCAACAGCGATGATCGGCATTTGCTGAGGAGATTCACTGATACCGATCGGCTGGGTGATCAGCAGTTTCGTACCTATCAGCTTTTCATCTTTTCTGGTTGCTGTTACCCGTCCAATAACTAAACCCATTTGCATGTCGTCCGCTCCTTACTGCCTGCTGATTTTTATACCATATTGTTTTGCTGCATCCCGCGCCAGCGGTGTGATAATGGCATGTTCTTCCGCAATCAGCAACTTCTTCTGTGCTTTTGCTGCAGACAGGATATCTGCCTCTGAGATGACAGACTGCTTTTGGCGGCTATCGTTCAGCCAGGAGGCAAGGCCTTCCCCATCTCTCAGCAATGTAACACCAAGCTTCTTCAACTGAAACAGTGTTTTGTGCAGCTCTGTTTTCAAGTATTCTGATCCTCGATCCAGTTCCTTACTGCGAAATACCTCATGAAAAGGATCGTTGCCATAAGGCAGGGCAGCAACTTTTTTACCGCTTAATAATGCTTGCAGGATGATACGGACAAAATCCCGCTGGTCGTTAAATCGCAAAAGATCGCCTGAAAGAGAAAAAGAGAGTACAGGAATAAGGATACAATCGGCCATTCGCAGCTTATCCTCAGTCAGACTTGAACTGAGATACCAGGCATCATGATTGCTTTCCCCAGCAAGATGTTCTTTCGTGAAATGGCGGAACAGGATTTTTTCTGTGAACACTTCCAGCCTGATCTTGCTTTTTCCTGCTTCACGGAGAAGGGCGAGCCCTTCTTCCATCCCTGTAAAATGATAGGTTAGCAGGGAGAGCACATAGGGAACTTTTTCTCCTGGCGGACAAAGCATGTGCAGCAATGTATTCCTGACCAGAGCGCTCTGCCTGGCATCATGCACGATTACTCTCCTTTAGAAAGCATTGCTCTTTCGATTTCACTATGAGGCCGCGGGATCACATGAACGGATACGAGTTCCCCCACTCGGCTTGCCGCACTGGCGCCTGCATCTGTCGCAGCCTTCACTGCTCCAACATCTCCTCTGACCATAACTGTAACAAGTCCGAAGCCTACTTTTTCATAGCCGCAGATCTCGACGTTTGCAGCTTTTACCATTGCATCTGCTGCCTCAATTGCCCCGACAAGGCCCTTTGTTTCGATCAAGCCTAGAGCTTCTCCCATTTTTTCATTCCTCCTGGTCTCTTTGGTTTGCTGAGATTCTATGTTTCTGCTTGTTCTATTCCTTCGCCGCATCGCCTGAATTCAAGGCAAACTTTGACAGAAGCTTTTCCGCCACATTCGTATGGGTTCTTGGAATGACGTGTGCTGAAATGACAGTACCCACCCTCTCTGCCTCTTTTTTTCCTGCTTCTACTGCAGAAGCAACAGCAGCGACATCTCCGCTCAAATGCAAGGTAACACCAAGAGCGCCGTGAACCCCGATCACCTTCTCGATGGCGGCTATCTTTACGTCAGCCGCTTTAACAGCCGCGTCTGCTGCTGAAACAGCGGCACAATATCCTACCGTCTCAATCATGCCTAATGCATACAATGCTTCCACCATCCTTATCTATCAATTTTAATTGCCATCCAGCATCTTATAGACGCTCGGCAAGCAGCTGGAAAGATGCTGATGGGGTCCGTACAGTAAAAAGTAGCCTTCTTCAATTTTAAAGCGTATATTCCATTTTGATAGATTTGCAGAAACCGGAAGAAGTAGAGCGATCGTCTCGTAACGCGACATTCCTTCTATGATCGCGAGTGATTCTCTTGTGCATGAGACCTCAAGCTGCTTAAGGAGCCAAGCCCCCGGCTGTTCGATATAAAAGCGTTTGATCTTTTTTTCCGATTGGTGGTTCAGCGTCTGAAACAGAGTTCGTATGGCTGCTTCCAACTCGCTGCTATCATTGTGATAGAGTTCTAGAAGAAAAGGCTTCTGGCCGTTTTTATCCCATTGGATGAAATATTTAATATCTCCGTTCTGTGCCAGCCACTCTTGAACGATCACCAGATGGCCTGGAGATGAAACCTGAGAAGAAAAAACAGCGACCGCTTTTGCGGGGATCGGCCGATGAAACCATTCCATCGTTTCAGGCTGAAGATTTGAGTATAGCCATACAGAAAATCCGCTTTTTGTTTTGCCAAATGACTTTACTGAAGGTTCATCGTCGTTATTCCTCTCTGGCCTATGGTTTGTTTCTGTATGTTGGCGGGATGGAATGCCTTGAGAAAGAGAAAGAACTTGAAGTTTGGATACGAGCTCACTCCCCGGATCCTTGCTGAACGATGAGTGTTTTTCTTTTTTTTCGGCCTTTACAGGTGGAGAACCAGCAGCACTTCCAAGACGCTTCTCCTTATTCAGCTTCTGGTAGTTCGGCCGGTAAAGCTCTTGCGCTGTCTTTGTTTGAGGTGTTTCTCCCCTCTTCTCTGACAGTTCCTGTTTCACTCTTGCGGGGTGATCATTGCTTTTTAACACTTCCTGTACGATGGCTCGCATGAATTCCGACACATGGACTCACCTCCTTTTATAGAATTTTGGACAATTCGGGGTGAGGCCGGGGAATGACATTAGAAGAAATCAGTTCTCCTCCTGTCTGGGTGTGCGCCTGCCTGCCTACTTCGATGGCAGACGACACAGCGGCTACATCTCCTTCAATAATGACGGTGACAAGGCCTGAGCCGACTTTTTTAAATCCTGTCATCTTTATATTTGCAGCTTTGGCCATGGCGTCCAGTGCCTCGATCGCTGCTGTCAGGCCTCTCGTTTCAATCATGCCAATTGCATTCAATCAATGTCCCCCCTTGCTTTACAAATAATCTTCCAGATCAATGGGCCCGAACGGTATGGACGTACGTTTGAACGATTCCTTATGAGCCAGCGGCACGGTAGCGTCAATCCCCATTTTCGCTGTGACCCCCCTGACATTATGAGACGCCTCCAGCGGAGAGCCCTTTGCACCGGGTACGATAAAAATATCCTGATCGGCTTGTACTCTTACAGCCATCGCCCATTCCACATCCTCCGGGTCAAAGATATCCACATCTTCATCTACCACAATGACGTGCTTTAAGTCCTTATCACTCGCAAAGGCAGCAATCGCCGCTTGCTTCCCGTCACCTTCTGACCTCTTTTCAATCTGAATGACCGCATGAAATCTTGCCACTCCGCCCATTGTAATATGGACTTGTTTCACGTTGGGCACCGTCTGTCTGACCGTACTCAGAAGTGTGGCTTCCCGGACAAGCGCCATCGGAAGCCTCTCCTCATAGCTCGAAGGAAAGATCGTCTGGCAGATGGCATTGTTTCTGTAGGTTACCGCTGAAAATTCAATAACTGGCTGAGGAGCTCTCGTACCATAAAAACCAGCGAGTTCCCCGAACGGGCCTTCCATCTCACGTTCATACGGGATCATTTTGCCTTCCAGAACGATTTCCGCTTCTGCCAAAACTTCCAGATCCACGGTTTTGCACTGCACCACATCAAGCGGTTTGCCGATCAAAGCACCCGCAACATCGAGTTTATCTGCATGATACAAATGTGTGCTGATCTGGGAACTTAGCACCACAGCAGGCACTACTCCAAACATCACAGCGACTTCCATCGGTTCACCGCGCTCTTCATACTCATGAAATTGCTGGAGAAGTTCAGGAGAGGTAATCAGCACGTTCGTCTTGTTTTCACCTAAGAATTGCATCCTTCTGATTGATGTATATCTCTTTTTTCCGCTTATATCTTTCACGACAAGAATTCCTGAAACATAATAAGCGCCGGAATCATCTCCGTGATAGGTTGGAATAGGAAAGAGCGCATCCAGATCAAACGGCCCTAGAACCACGTTGTCATGAACCGGTCCTGTTCCGATCAATCGTGTTGGGATCGGGGAAACAATAGAATCGATAATTTTTGGAACAAACTGATCCGGTGCTATGCCGATGCTGTCCGCCAGGAGGGCACGATCCCCGCCTAAGCCGCCGACCATGGGTGAAGAGTAGCCTTTCACTTTTTCAAAGTAGAACGGCTGCCTCCCCTGCCTGGCATTGAGAACGGCTCCGAGCTCATACAGGGGGTTTACTTCTCTTTTTACCCTGAGAAGTTTATTATCCGCTTCCCAGTGGTCAAGCAGGGCACGCATTGAAGAAGGGTTCATGCTTTCACCCCCCATCGTTGTAGAAGCTCATGATCAATGCCCAACATGTCCAGAATCCGACCGGACATAAAATTAATCAGTTCCCATATCTCTTTCGGCTTATGGTAAAACCCGGGCGAGGCCGGCATGATGCAGGCACCCGCTTCAGCAAGCCTCGTCATGTTCTGAAGATGGATCAGGTGAAACGGCGCTTCCCTTGGAACGACGATCAGCTGCCTTTTCTCTTTCAGCATGACACTGGCCGACCGGCTCAATAAGGTATCTCCTACACCATTGGCCATCGCGCCTAACGTGTTCATGGAACATGGCACGACAACCATCCCGTCTGTTAAAAAGGAGCCGCTCGCCACAGAGGCAAACAGGTTCTTGTTGCTGTGCACCTCTGCATATTGTTTCAACGTCTCCATTCCGACACCGCACTCAAACTGCAAGACCTTCTCTCCCATTTCCGTCACGATCAAATGGGTCTCTACCCCGAGCTGGTGCAGGGCCCGGACGAGCGAGTAGCCATATAATGATCCGCTCGCTCCGGTAATTCCTACAACGATTCGTTTGTTTCGGGCCATGGCAGGTTAAACAACCTGGCTATTTTTTGAAAACTTTTTCCTGGCCGCTTCCATATATTCCTTTGTTGACATGATGTCGCCAAAAAGATCGATGTCCCGAAGCCCGGATTCGTGCATGGAATCATCCTTAGAGGCCGTGGAGTCAGACAGGCAGATCACATTGTAGCCATGATACAGCGCATCAGAACCAGTGCTTCTTACACATACATTGGTCCAAACACCCGTCAGGACGACCGTATCGATCTCTTCTTCCCGGCAGAACAGATCAAAATCGGTATAGCTGAATGCACTGTGCCGCCTTTTTTGGACGATATAATCTCCTTTGCTCTCATCCGGCTGCAGTTCTGGAATAAACTGAGAACCCCATGTCCCTTTGATGGCATGGACCGGACGGACCCTGAAGTCCCGGTCGTTTTTCCGGTGAGCTTCCTGTACAAAAACGACCTGAATACTTTCCTCATGGCAAAAATCAACGAGCTCTTTGATGGCCGGAACGATCTTTTCGCCGTTTTCGCAGCGGAGCGCCGCTTTTTCTCCGATAAAGTCATTCAGCATATCAATCACAACTACTACGTGCTTCTTTCCTCTCAGTTCCATGTACGGTCTCCTCTCTTACTTGCTTTTTTCAAGCTGCTGACGGCCGGATTTAGGTGCTGCTGTTTTAATCGCTCCTTCATAGTTTTCATACTTCAAAGTCCGGTCAAGGCGCTGGATGCTTTGCCGTTTGACGTACTCACCATATCCGGCTTCACCTACAATCCCGCCGGCTTCATAGTTATAGACCATATTACCTCTGACAATCGTCTGCACCGGCCGGCCTTTAAGCTTGATGCCATGCAGCGGGTTATATTTTGCCATGGATTCTGTCCGCTTCTCATCGATCTCCCACTCGCAATCAAGATCAATAACCGTAAAATCCGCATCACTGCCGATTTCCATTGCACCTTTTTTCGGATAGATGCCATAATGGATCGCTGCATTCTTACTCGTTACTTCCACAAAGCGGGACAATGATAAGCGTCCTTTGTTCAAACCTTCACTGACGAGAATAGGCACCATCGTTTCCACTCCCGGAATGCCCGGGAAACTGTTCCAGATCGTTGAGTCTGCGGCTGCTTTTTCCGTCGCAATCTCATATGGCGCGTGATCGGTCCCTACAAAATCAATCGTTCCATCTGCAAGTGCCTGCCAGTGTGCCTGGTTGTCTTCTTTGCCTCGAAGCGGCGGAGCGATCTTAGCGAATGCCCCTCTCTCACTCATGGAATCCTGGGCATTAAGCATCAAGTAATGCGGACACGTTTCAGCGGTTACTTTAACTCCCCGTTTTTTGGCTTCCCGGACAAGTTTTACGCCTTCTTTCGTACTCATATGAACGACGTGCACCCGTGCATCTGTTGCTTCTGCATAGCTGATGATCAGCTCGATCGCCACTTTTTCAGCGAGCGCCATCCGTGCCTCAGCCCAAGCCGGACCATCTTCGCGCCCCTCCTTCTTCAACTTCTCGGTATAAAACGTGCAAATATCGTAGTTTTCAGCATGAACACCAATCGGCATGCCGGTTTTTGCAACCTTTTGGAAGATCTCCAGCATCTCGCCATCCGATACTTTCGGGAACGTTGGTACTGATGGCGTCATGTAAACCTTGAAAGCCACCACCCCTTCGTCCATCTGCGGATAAATATTATCAATCCATCCGTTCCTCGCGTCTTCTCCGGTCATGCCGCCCCAGAAGCAATAATCGATATAAGCCTGTCCCCGTATCGGGGCAATTTTCTTCTGAAAACTTTCACCGTCCCGAACAGAAGGCTTGGAACAGCAAGGCATGTCAATGATCGTTGTCAGCCCGCCTGCTGCTGCCGATCTTGATCCAGTAGCGAATGTTTCGCGGTGTGTAAAGCCTGGATCCATAAAATGTGTATGCGGATCAATACACCCAGGGACGACAAGCTTTCCTTCCATGTCGATCACCTTGTCCGCATTTAAAAAATGAATATCACTGCAAAAACCTGTTATCTTTCCTTCATGCACGAGGATGTTGGTGATGACTGTACGGTCTCCTTGTGGAATCATTGCATTTTTTAAAATCAAGTCCATTTCCGTCTCTCCCTTTTTACGTTTTCAGGACAGAACCAGTGAAAAAGGGGCATTTTTGACATGCCCCTGATCGTGAGCATACCGCTATAAAGCCTCTGCAGAAGCATCCGATTTCAGCTGCTCCATCCTTTCCTGCTCATTTATATTCATAGACTTAAAATTAAATACTAAATTGAGCAAAATTGCTGTCAAACTTCCGATTACAATTCCGTTTTCAACGAGCAGCCTGACACTGTCCGGCAGCTGGCTGAACACCATGGGAACGACCGCTGTACCAAGCCCGATTCCAACGGAACAGGCGACGATCAGCAAATTTTCATTGTTTGAAAAATCAGCCTGAGAGAGCATCTTTACGCCAGACGCAATGACCATCCCAAACATCGGAACCATCGCACCTCCCAGAACAGCCGTTGGAATGATTGTCGTCAGCGCCGCTATCTTTGGAAGAAGACCGAGAATGAGCAGCAACGCTCCTGCAGCCATGACCACATTTCTCGTTTTTACTTTGGTTAAAGCCACGAGACCTACATTTTGAGAGAAGGACGTATACGGAAAGGAATTAAAAACGCCTCCGATCATAACCGCAAGTCCTTCAGCACGAAGGCCTTTTTTAATATCTTCCGGCTTAAGGTCTCTATCGCAAATGTCACTCAAAGCAAGGAAGACACCAGTAGACTCAATCATGCTTACAATCGCAACGATGCTCATCGTGAGGATGGCAGAAAAATGAAATTCCGGAATGCCAAAATAAAACGGCTGTACAAGATGGAACCAAGAAGCGTCCTTAACAGGTGTAACATCTACGAGCCCCATAAAAGAAGCAAGTACCGTTCCGGCGATCAGCGATAAAAGAACAGAAATGGCCCGTACATATCCTTTGGAGAACCGGTTGATCAGAATGATGAGCACAAACGTAAAACTGGCGAGCGATAAATTTTCAAGGCTGCCGAATCCTTTCGAACCGAGCCCGCCGGCTGCATTATTCATCGCCACCGGTATGAGCGATACCCCGATAATCAGTACGACCGAGCCGGTAACGATCGGCGGAAAAAATTTCAGGATCTTTCCCACAAACTGAGAGAGCACCATGACGACAAGCCCCGAAGCGATAATTGCACCGTAAATGGCGGTTATTCCCTCCAGCTTTCCAATCGCGATCATTGGGGCTACCGCCGTGAACGTACAGCCGAGAATGACCGGAAGCTTGATGCCGAAGTGCTTTCCTCCAA
The DNA here is from genome assembly GCF_024494405.1 of Fictibacillus sp. WQ 8-8. Lineage (NCBI taxonomy): Bacteria > Bacillati > Bacillota > Bacilli > Caryophanales > Fictibacillaceae > Fictibacillus > Fictibacillus sp. WQ 8-8. The sequence continues at coordinate 253,447 of NZ_JAMXKG010000003.1, read as the reverse complement.
TGACCTGCAGAAGAGTAGCAATTCCGCAAGTAAACAGATCAATGGAGATGAGATATGCCAGCTGCTGGGCGTTCATACCGATCGCCGGCCCTACAATCAGCGGTACGATAACCGCTCCTGCGTACATGGCCAGAACATGCTGTAACCCGAGTACTCCAACCTTCCAATTTTTAAGTGCTGCCATTTTGCTTGCCTCCTTGATGTTTTTTGTGCAGCTTGCGTGGTTGCTTTCATCACCTCCTTTAAGTGCAGGAATATATTTGAAGCGGCATGTAAATCTCTCGAAGTGGACAGTAAATCCCTCGAAGCGGATCGTAAACCTGAAAATGTGGACAGTAAACTCATCAAAGCGCCATGCATCTGCAGCCTGCAAACTCCCATAATCATCCGCAGCTATGAAAATAGGAATGTTTTTTTGAAACTCTACTATATTTGTACAAACTGACTCTTTAAGACATACAACCGCTAGATTTATACAAGCCAATTTGTCCATAAATTATATGGGGAGGATGAACTTTGAAGACCATTGATTTTTGCGTAAATGGAAAGGACGTTTCGGTAACATGCAGTCCGACAAAGATTTTGCTCGATGTGCTGCGGGAAGATGCGGGGTTAACAGGCAGCAAAGAATGCTGTGGAAAAGGAGAATGCGGTTCCTGTACGGTTCTGCTGAATGATGTACCCGTCTGTTCATGTTTAGTGCTTGCAGGGCAAGTTCAAGGAGAACGGGTGGTCACGGTAGAAGGGATCGGAACGAAAGAAAACATGGATTTCGTTCAGCAAGCGTTTGTTGATGAAGGGGCGACCCAGTGCGGGTATTGTACACCGGGACTGATTGTGGCTTCACGAGCTTATTTAACTTCTATCGGCCATGTTCCTGGGCTCGATGAAATTAAACGGGCACTTGGCGGTAACCTTTGCAGGTGTACAGGCTATACAAAAATACTTAAAGCAGTCCAGACAGCGGCCTCCCGGCAGTTTTCAGCACGTGAACTCTAGGATGCCTTCCGTCTCGGCCATCCTGCTCGCTGCCGGCCGCTCATCCAGAATGGGTACATTAAAAGCTCTGCTTCCATGGAGAGAGACCTCACTCGTTCGCTACCAAACCGAAACATTGTTAAACGCCGGAATAGATGACATTTCAGTCATACTGGGGTATAAGGCTTCAGAGCTGTCAAAGGAACTCAGCTCTTACAACGTAAAAACAGTCATAAACAAAGCCTACGAATCTGGGAAATGCTCGTCCATCAAAGCAGGAATGGCAGCTATAAGCCCCTCTTCTACAGGCGTAGTCATTGCTGCGGTGGATCAGCCGCTCTTGCTGAACGTCATCAGGCAGCTGTACAAGTTCCACGGTGAACAGCCTGCCGCAATCATTATCCCTGCCTTTAAAGGAAAACGCGGACATCCCCTGCTTATACCAGAGCAATTTTATCCAGAGCTTTGCTGCATCAGCGAACAAACACAGGGACTCCGCCATTTCCTCAGAAACCGTCAGAACGAAATTGCCACGGTGGAAATCAATGAACCAAGTATTCTTTTAAACATAAATGAGCAAGCCGACTACCAAGCAGCCTGTTGGGAGGATTCGTAATGTTTGTTTCAGAGATTAATATGCTGTCACCACGCTCTTTAAAGGAATGTCTTAATATCCTGGAGAACGAAAAAGCAAACCTTCGCCTTTTAGCCGGGGGAACAGACGCTGTCGTCCGCATGAAGGAAGGAAAGTGGCGTCCGGATTGCTGGGTAAGCCTTAAACATGTTGAAGAACTCCGTTTTATTACGATACAGAAGGATGAGATTCAGATCGGACCTCTGACGACTCATTCTGAAATCATCGCTTCCCCTCTCCTGCAGGCACATGCCGATGTTCTTGTACAGGCATGTCAGGAAATCGGGGCAGCACAGATGCAGAACATGGGGACCATCGGGGGAAATATTGCGACAGCCTCCCCTGCGGGTGATACGATTCCTGCTTTATATGCTCTTGGAGCGGTTATTGAGCTTACTTCATTATCCGGAAAACGAGAGATGGATGTGGAGGACTTCTTTAACGGTCCAGGAAAAACCGCAGCTAATCCTAATGAAATCATCACTAAAATTGCGTTCAATGTCCGAGATAAAAATGACATCGGTATCTTTCAAAAGCTCGGTCCGCGGAAAGCTCAATCGATCTCGATTGTCAATGTTGCGGTTACGCTTTCCATGAAGGAAGGAACAAACCAGTGTACTGGCGGCCGTATAGCTTTCGGTTCAGTTGGCCCAACAGCCATACGGGCGAGAAAGTGCGAGGCGATGCTGACACTCGGTGCACTGACGAATGAAATGATCGCCAACATTGGCAAAGTGGCTTGGAAGGAAGTCATGCCGATCTCTGACATCCGCGCCTCCGCTTCTTATCGCAGAGATATGGCTAGCGCACTTCTCGAACGCGGACTATATCGTTTAATGAAAAGGTGGGCAGAAGATGGAAAACAGTCATTATAAGTACGTGGGAAAGCGGATTCCCAGGATAGACGGCCCTGAAAAGGTGACAGGCGAACTGAAGTATATGACGGATTATCATTTTGAGAATATGGTCTGGGGAAAAGTACTCCGCTCATCTTTTCCTTACGCACGCATCAAACAGATCGATATTTCAAAAGCCAAAGAATTGCCAGGCGTTATTGCGGTCTTAACGCATAAAGATATTCCCGGATTTAACGGTTTTGGCATCGTCGTTCCTGACCAGCCCGTCCTCGCAAGCGACGTGGTCCGGTGTACAGGGGATGCCATCGCGCTCGTCGCGGCGGAAACTCTGGAGATTGCTGAACACGCCGTTTCGCGGATCCATGTTGATTACGAACCCCTCTCCCCTATTACCGATGCTGAGTTTGCGATGACAGACAGCGCGCCCTTGCTCCACGAAAGCGGGAATATCCATAGCCACGTAACGATAAAAAACGGAGACACAGAAAAGGCCTTTGCAGAAGCAGATATTATTCTTGAAAACACCTTCTATTCCCCGCGCCAGATGCATGCCTTTATTGAAACAGAAGGCGGCTGGGGTGTGGTGGAGCCGGACGGGATGCTCACGATCCGCTGTCCGGGGCAATACGCCTATAGGGATCGTCTTCAGATTGCCCGCGCACTGGCACTGAACCCGGCAAGAATTCGTGTGGTCTCTAATCCGATCGGCGGCGCGTTTGGAGGAAAAGACGAGATTACGGTTCAGATCTATTTGGCCCTCCTTGCGCTTCATACGGGAGGACGCCCGGTAAAAATACATTTAAACCGGGAAGAATCCGTCATTGCAGGCATTAAACGCCATCCCTTTAAAGTTCAGATGAAGACCGCCGCCAAAAGTGACGGGACGGTTATTGCCAACCAGGTTCGTGCGGTAGCCGACACGGGGGCATATGCTTCATTGGGCGGTGCGGTCATCGCGCTGGCCATTGAACATTGCTGCGGCCCTTATAAGGTTCCCAATGTTGATCTCGAAGGATTTTGTGTTTATACCAATAATGGCATTTCAGGGGCGTTCAGAGGCTTTGGGGTCAATCAAGTATGTGCAGCCATCGAAACACACATGGACATGCTTGCTGAGAAGCTCGATCTTGATCCCATTGAACTTCGTAAAAAGAACGTCTATCAAAAAGGCGATACATCGAGTATGGGGCATGTACTGAAAACAAGCGTCGGTACACTCCAAACACTGGAGACTGCGGAAAATTGCGAGCTCTGGAAGAATCGTAATGTCCATAAACAGAACATCACCGAACCTTGGAAAAAACGCGGAATCGGAATAGCCACCTCCTTTCATGCAGTCGGCATGGGAATCGGCCTCCCAGATTATGGAGCGGCTACCATCGAGCTAATGCCTGATGGAACCTTTAAAGTCGGGGTCGGATGCGAGGATATTGGAGGAGGAAACAGCACCGTCTATGCCCAGGTTGCAGCAGAGCTTTTAACTTGTGACATTAAAAACATCTCAGTCGTCCAGGGAGACACCGCAGAAACCATCGACAGCGGAACGGTGACCGCATCCCGTTCTACCTACACTGGCGGTAAAGCGATTGCCGCAGCCGTTCCCAATATGATCCGTCTTTTAACAGAAGCCGCAGCAGAGCTTAAAAATGTCTTGCCTGAAAATGTGCTGATCGGCGAAAACGAAATGTATGTTTTGGAAGAGGACAATGAGCACATTGTTTCCTACGGGGACATATACCATTATCTCTATGAAAAACACCGGTCTGTAAAAGTGGAAGGTCATTATATGCTTCCAAAAGAAAAGGAAGAGATCAAAGGCTCGGGCGGAGCACCTCACCATCTGTATGGCTATTTAACGCACGTCGTTCTTGTGGAAGTGGATACCTTGACGGGAGAAACAGACGTGCTCCGGGTTGTTTCTATTCCCGATGCCGGCAAAGTTCTGAATCCTCAGGGGCTTGAGGGACAGGCAGAAGGCGGAGCCGTTATGGGAATCGGCTATACCTTGTATGAAGACGTTCTCATGGAAGCGGGGTATCACAAGACCACGAATTTCACGAATTACATCCTTCCTACGATCCGGGAAACACCGTTCATTGAAACAATTCCAGTCGATAGTGCAGAAGAAACCGGACCTTTTGGAGCGAAAGGAATCGGTGAAGTGGTGATGATTCCGATTATTGCGGCCATTACAAACGCAATCCATGATGCTGCCGGAATCCGGATTCAGCATCTCCCCGCTACTCCCGAACGAATTTTTACAGCACTTAAAGAGAAACAAACCACAACTCTGCGGGAAATAAGAAATGAATAAATTGGAACTGTACGAGAAACTCTCAACAGCCATCACACAGAAAAGACGTGTCTCTCTTCTAACAATTACTGCTGCTGGCCGAGCCGAAATGATCGGTAAGCGCATGCTTTTCTTTTCACTGGATGAAATCTATCCTGAAGCAGGTCTTGACATGAAACTCGCCTTTCAGCTCGCTGAGATCTGCTTCCCCTTTTTCCTCAAACAACATACGCGATCCGTAACATTTGAGAGTCATGATGAAACCGTCAAGGTGTTTCATGAAGCATTTGCCCCGCCACCGCATTTAATCATAGGCGGTGCTGGACATGTCGCAGAGCCCGTTGCACAAATGGGCAAGATGCTAGGTTTCTATACGTCAGTCATTGATGATCGGCAAGAATTTGCCCGTAAAGAACGTTTTCCATTTTCTGATAACGTTTGCTGCCAATCCTTTCATTCGTATTTCAAGTCTGTTCCTCTCAATAACTCCACCTATATTCTCCTGCTGACGAGAGGGCATCAATTCGATGTACTCAGTCTGCAGCAGCTGCTAGCCAGAAACGAAAAACCAGCGTATATTGGCATGATTGGAAGCAGACGGAGAATCGCAGGAGTCTTTGAACAGCTTCGTGCTGATTTTCCAAATGAAACCTTTGCCAATCTATATACACCTGTCGGTCTGGATATTGGAGCTGAGACACCGGCAGAGATCGCAGTCAGTATTTTTGCAGAGATCCTTGCCGTGAAAAAAGGAAAAACCGGTGCTCCACTCAGCTCTACAATCCGTGAACTGGCAAAAACAGGTTTTAGAAAGGGCAAAAAAGATGAAAGAAAATGAATTTATTCACACCATACAAAACATCTTTAACATCGGCAATACTGCGGCATTAGCAACCATCGTCCGTACAAGAGGCTCGACCCCCAGAAAGGCCGGATCCAAAATGATTGTCTATCAAACAGGTGCCATTTTGGGTACAGTCGGCGGAGGATGCGGAGAAGGCGAAGTGATCGAAAAAGCACTGGAAGTGATCAACACAGGCCTTCCTGTCATCCATGAGGTAGATTTAACAAGCGGACTTCTTTTCGAGGATGGAGGCATCTGCGGAGGAATCATGGATGTATTCATTGAACCGCTGCTTTAAAAGAACAGGAGAATATTCCTGTTTTTTTGTTCATAGGATGTACAAATTAACCTGTCTCACCCCATGTGCAGCGTTTCTACTTTCATCTTAGAAATGAACGTTCCCTTTTTTCCGGTTAATTGATTGGTCTATGGATCCTCAAATGAAGAAAAGGGGTGTTTTCCATGTCAGCGGCAGGAAAAAGCGCATCAGGCAAAAGCTCTTCTCTGGACAGATTTTTTAAGTTAACTGAAAGAAAAACGAACACAAAGACTGAAATCCTCGCAGGAATTACGACCTTCCTTACCATGAGCTACATTATTTTTGTCAATCCCTCCATTTTGGCCGACGCCGGAATTCCGAAAGAAGCCGCTCTCGCAGCCACCATTTACGGCAGTGTTTTCTGTACGCTGTTAATGGCTCTTTGGGCAAACTTTCCGGTAGCTGTAGCACCAGGCATGGGATTGAATGCATTTTTCACGTATACGGTCGTGCTCGGTGCCGGTTTAACCTGGCAGACAGCCCTTGGTGCCGTGTTCATTTCCGGAATGGTGTTTTTCCTGTTAACGATCACCGGTGTCCGGCAGAAAATTGTTGACGGAGTTCCTGCTCTATTAAAATCATCGATAAGTGTCGGAATCGGATTGTTCATTGCCTTTATCGGACTGAAAAACTCTGGTATCGTAGTTTCCAATAAAGACACCTTTGTGAGCTTGGGCAAGATTACTGAAACAGGCCCGCTGCTCGCACTGTTCGGACTTCTTGCGGCATCTTTTTTAATGGCGAAGAAAAAGAAGGGTGCTTTGCTGATCAGTATTTTGCTTACGACCGTTGTCGCCATGATTACAGGCTTTATTGACTATCCGCATGCCGCTAAAGATGTAGCCTCCTTTTCCCTTCCGAGCCTTTCTGATACCTTCCTGGCGATGGATCTGAAAGGTGCATTCGCTTATGGCATCCTATCGATTTTATTTTCTTTTACCATTGTTGAACTGTTCGATAACCTCGCAACATTAATCGGCCTTTCCAGCAAAGCCGGTCTGGCAGATGAAAACGGAAAAATAGAAAACCTGGACCGTGCCCTTCAGGCAGATGCCATTGGTACGATGGCCAGTGCAGCCATGGGCGGTACAGTCATGAATGCCTATGTTGAAAACGCCACGGGTATTTCAGAAGGCGGGCGTACCGGGCTTACAGCTTTAACTGCCGGAATTCTGTTCTTTTTGACGCTCCTTTTTGCCCCTTTGATTGCTTTTGTCCCATCAGTAGCCACAGCACCAATCTTAATTCTGGTCGGTGCCCTGATGCTCAGTGAAATCAAAGCAATCAGCTTTAATGATTATACCGATGTAATACCTGCTTTTCTTATCATAATTCTCATGCCTTTAACCTTCAGTATCGCCCAGGGGCTGGCTTTCGGCTTTATCTCATACACCATCTTAAAACTAACGACCGGCAAGCATAAGGAATTGCATTGGATGATGTACTTGATCAGTATTGCGTTTATTATCAACTTTATTTGGGGAAGCCATTAAAGAAGAATGCTTAGAAACGGGCCGGGATTAAACAGATTTCCCGGCCTATTCTCAAAAACAAGCAGATCGAAAGGGGCTCAAATAATGGATTTGAATCAAAAATCGCTTTCTGCACGACTGGCCGCCTCTTCTAAACGAGTCCCTGCCGACCTGGTCATCAAAAACGGCAAAATTATTGATGTGTTCAGCCTTACAATCGTGGAAGCGGATGTCGCGATAAAGGATGGAAAGATTGCTGGAATCGGTAGTTATGAAGGCAAAGAGCAAATCGATGCAGCTGGCGCATACATATCCCCGGGGCTGATCGACGGCCATGTACATATTGAATCATCCATGGTTACTCCGCAGGAATTTGCCAGTGTTGTCGTTCCTCACGGCGTAACCACAGTCATTGCCGACCCTCATGAAATTGCCAATGTGAGCGGAAAAGAAGGCATCGACTATATGATGAATGCATCAGAGCATCTCCCCCTCGATGTATATATTGCACTTCCTTCCTGTGTGCCGGCTACACCATTTGAACATGCTGGAGCAGAACTGAACGCGTCCGATCTTGCACCCTTCTACGCTCATCCACGTGTGATCGGTTTAGGTGAGGTCATGAACTATCCTGCTGTTTTTCAAGGTGAAAATGACATGGTAAAAAAATTGTCAGATGCGTCGTTCCATCATAAGCACATTGACGGACATGCTTCCGGTGTCCCTGCAGATGGAATCAATGTATATATGGCAGCTGGAATTCGAACCGACCATGAATGTGTGACACCCCAGGAAGCAAATGACAGGCTGATGAGAGGCATGTATGTCATGCTCAGGGAAGGCTCGGCTGCGAGGGATCTTACCATTCTTCTTGACGCAGTGACTGAGCGGAACGCCCGCAGATGTTTGTTTGTAACGGATGACAAGCATCTGGATGATCTAATCGAAAACGGCAGCATTGACCATAATATCAGACTGACAATTGAAAAAGGATTTGACCCTTTACTTGCCATTCAGATGGCCAGTCTTAATGCAGCCGAATGCTTTGGCCTAAAACAAAAAGGGGCCGTCGCTCCCGGATATGATGCGGACCTTATCCTTTTATCTGATCTTACAAGCTTTAAAATTCAAGAGGTTTATAAAAGCGGAAAGAAAGTGGCTGCAGAGGGCAGAATGCTTCCCTATAAAAAAATGGCCGCAGCCGCCTCACCTGCCATTACTAACAGCGTTCAACTTCACCCGGTCTCCAGCAACTCACTGGCCATTCCTATGAAAAACAATGGGACTGCAAACATCATTAAAATTATTCCAAACAGTATTGTAACGAAACATCTGAAAGAAAAAGTCAGTACTTCTGACGGCAGCTTCGTAATTGATGTGAACAGAGACCAGCTAAAACTGGTTGTTGCTGAACGCCACCACTTGACTGGAAACATTGGATGCGGAATTCTTAAAGGCCTTGGAATAACATCAGGAGCCATCGTATCCACTGTTGCCCATGATTCTCACAACATTGTTGCTGCTGGGACAAATGACAGCGACCTATTAAAAGCAATTGAGATTATGGTTGAAATGAAGGGCGGCCTGGCTGTCATCGAGAATGGTGAAGTACTTGCTTCCCTCCCGCTTCCGATCGCCGGCCTCATGTCAGACAAGAGCCATACGGATGTCTATCATAAGCTGCTCGAAATCAATACAGCATTAAAGCAGATTGGATTTGCACATGATTATAACCCTTTTTTGACGTTATCCTTTCTGGCTCTTCCCGTTATACCTGAACTAAAGCTTACTGATATTGGATTGTTCGATGTGATAACATTTCAGCACATTCCTATTGAACGAAAAGATTCACATTAGCACCTTCTTTTCACATTCTGTCTAAATTCCGATAAATAAAAAAGCTGGTTTTCAGGCCGAATTCTTACGCCTAAAAACCAGCTTTTAGCTTTTTCTAATATTCCACTTCATCCTCTTGCAGCGACGATTGCAAAGTATTCATTAAATCATAATAATCATCAGGCTTTTCAAATTGATCGGGCGCCCAGTTTTGTTGGATCCAGGAGGCCACTTCCGGTGCACTTTGAAAAACCTGTCCTGTTGTATCACTGTCTCGAACGGTATATATGTTGTTATCTACATCGATTGTTACATCACAAGGAAAGGCTCCATCTTTTTTGTACAAAGAGTACTCCATGGCAAATACCTCCTCCTTCAATAGGATAATTAAGTTATACCCTGTTTGTCTCACTTTTATGTTATTCCATTTCGAATAATGAATAATCTATCCGCGTACCCTATAAATGTCTTACTTTAAGGAGGCCTTATGAAAAAGAAACAGCAAAAAACAGATGAAGCAATAACCAATGCACCAGATGAAAAAGAGTTTAGCATCGCTACAGGATTGAATTCAAAACATCCACTGGGGTCTGACGCTTATGCCCCGGGAGATTCTGTGGACGAACATAAAAATTTAGAAAGCGCCAACCTTTATTTAGATGAAGGAGAAATTAGCCAACAGAACAATAATCTATAACAGCTTGATAATCTCCTTAGCAATATATAACGCAACTCCCCAAATTAAGATAGCGGACAAGCGGTTTATGAACAAAAGCCGCTTCCCGTTTCCATCCCGTTCTCCAATCCACTTTCCTGCAAAAGCCAAACCGATAAACCACAGCCAGGAAACGGATATACACGCTATTGTAAAACCCAATTTCTCTGCTCCGCTATACACGATTGAGCTTGTCCCGATTACGCCTGCTGTATCCAACAGAGCATGCGGATTTAATAGAGATACCGACGCCGCAAAGGTCACTTGTTTCTTCATGGGAAGGGGCGCTGCTTCACTGCTTTTTGATGGCTTACCTCTCCAAACGGACCAGCCCATGAACAGCAAGAAAAAAAATCCTCCCACAAATAGAATCATTTTAAGCCAAGAAAAACTTAAGATCAGCAATGAAACACCAAAAACAGCCAGCAGGATGAGGACTGTATCACAGATAGAAGCCGTTATGATAACAGGCAAAGCTTTTTTAAACTGCTTTTGGTTGGCACCCTGATTAAAAACAAACACATTTTGAACTCCTAAAGGAAGTATCAATCCTAACGCCAGCAGAAATCCATGTATGATCGGCTGCATCCTTTTCCCCCATTCCAACAATTTCTCTCTCTAAAATTATGGCATAATTTCTTACCTATCGCAGAAAATAATGGAATGAAAAGGAGGTTTTTTTATGCAAAGTTTATTGCTGAAGATCATCAGCATACCGCTGATTCTTCTTCTGTGCACGTTTTGGTTTGAGAGTGTTACCTTTAACAGACCGCTTCCCTTCTTCATCATTACAATCATCCTTGCGCCGATTGCTGTTTTAATGGAATATGTATTTCTGCCCCGCCTGTCCTTTTGGTCTGTTTTTGCAGCTGACTTCATCGTTTCTTACATTTTGGTTTACGCGATTAGTTCATTAATGTCCGGTGCTTATGTAACATTATGGGGAACTTTTTTAATCGCCCTCACTTTTACATTGGTCGAACTGCTCATTCACAGACAAATCGTGGCTGATCACATGAGGCATTCTTATAATTGAGGCCTGACTAAAAAAACTGCCGTAATCTTCGGCAGTTTTTTTATGCCGCAGAGACAAAAAACTCCCTTCTCCAGAAGGTTCATAAAAGTTGCAGTTTTTCCCCGGCTTGCCTACAATTACGGTGATTAGTTTATTATTCTAAAAAAGAAAGAGGTTATTCGATGCGTACGATGCCTTTAGCAAAACGAGAAATCACATCTAGCCGTCTAGCATTAGGGTGTATGGGCTTTGGCGGTAATTGGGACCGCAGCCCCATCTCCGAAGAAGAAATCTTAAAAACCGAAAAAGCAATTGATGCCGCACTTTCTTCGGGGATCACGATGTTTGATCATGCCAACATCTATACGATGGGTAAAGCTGAAAAAGCATTTGGGCATGTGTTAAAGGGAAATCCAGACTTACGCGACAAAATGATCATTCAAAGTAAATGCGGCATCCGCTTTGCTGATGATATCGGTCCTGGCCGTTATGATTTTTCTAAAGAACACATTTTGGGTTCAGTTGATGAAATTTTGCAAAGGCTTACGATTGACCATTTGGACATTCTCCTTCTTCACCGCCCTGATCCTCTCATGGAGCCTGAAGAGATAGCAGAAGCCTTTCAGCAGTTAAAATCATCCGGGAAAGTCCGCCATTTCGGTGTTTCCAATATGAACAAAGCGCAAATCCAGCTTCTTGAAGCCTATTCAGACGAGCGCTTGATCGTTAACCAATTGGAGATGAGTTTAAATAAGCTTGATTTTGTCGATCAAGGCGTACATGTTAACCAACAGGCTGGAACGTCTGTCCATTTTGCTGACGGTTTGATTGAACATTGCATGCGGGAAGATATTCAGATTCAAGCTTGGTCTCCTCTAGCTCAAGGAATTTTTTCAGGGAACAGCTCTTTGGAATTGTCTGAAGCAGAAGCGAAGACCAAAGAATTAGTAGCAAAAATGGCCGCTGAAAAAGGAACCACGCTTGAAGCAATTGTCCTTGGCTGGCTCATGAGGCACCCGGCGAAAATTCAGCCAGTTATTGGTACGACCAACGTTCAGCGCATTAAAGATGCTGTAGATGCTGTCCGACAGTCCGAAATGATGACACGCGAAGAATGGTATGAGCTTTATGTTTCTTCCAGAGGAAATAAACTTCCATAAAAAGAGAACGGCCAGACTCAGGATTAACCTGGAGTCTGGCTTCGTTCTTCTACGCCTCTCTCTTTATCCAAAACTACTTCTCTTTGCATGGTTTCATGCTTTTTCAGATCATGTTCAAGACGTCTCACCTTATTTCTCAACTGAACCACCTTTAAGATGCCAAAAAAGCCGACGGTCAATCCGCCAACGGCAGCCGATCCTAAAATAATAAGGACAAGCGGCCATTTCACCGTTCCAAAAATATAATTAAATGCTACATCGTTGCCATTTACTACGGCAAAAACGGCGATCAACAGGGCAAAAAGTAAACCGAATATCAAATATCCTTGTGCCTTCATGATCTCAGCCTCCTTAGCACTCCTATTCCCCATTTCCTTATATTTTAAATAAAAAAGTGAATAAATCCTTAACTTGCTTGATAAAAAGCTTAAACCATGTTACAGTTATAACAGTTATTTTTGTTCGGTACATGACTTCTTCGCAGCGGTTTGCGTCTTGAATGATATTTGAGCAGGAATAGTAATAAATCGTGGGATTATCCACACAGGAGGAACATCATATGTTACAAGGTAAAGTTAAATGGTTTAACGCAGAAAAAGGTTTCGGCTTCATCGAAGTTGAAGGCCAAGACGATGTATTCGTACACTTCTCTGCTATTCAAGGCGACGGTTTCAAATCTCTTGAAGAAGGTCAAGATGTAACTTTTGAAATCACTGAAGGTGCTCGCGGACCTCAAGCTGCTAACGTTCAAAAGTAAGTGTGACTATAAAAGACTCCTGATTTCAGGAGTCTTTTTTTATTTTACTTTTTTCATAAAAGATTTTATTTCTTTAATAAGCTCATGTGGAGATTCGTACATTCCCATATGGCCAGTTTCCTTTAAAAGGATCTGTGTAATCATCTCACCGGAAACTGAAAAGGTTTTTTCAGAAGGAATAACTTGATCACTGTCGCCTGCCACAAGGAGAACCGGCATTTTTGCTGATTGAATGACATCATTCCGGTTGGGCCGGTTCTTCATCGCAACCAGTGCACAAATGGCTCCTTCGGCAGGAGTATCATAGCCAATATCCTTCGCTCTGTTTATTCTGCTTTTCTGTTGAGTTCCAGCAGCGAAAAGTTTCGGAACGAGCTGATCGATGACCCCAACCATGCCATCTTCTTTAATCTGGGCAATCTTCTCGTCTCTCCCCTTCCTGCCTGCTTCATCATCAGGAAAAGCAGTTGAATGAATAAGTGAAAAACCGTTCAGCCTGTTACTTTGATGGTCTGCAAAAGCTAATGTGATATAACCTCCTAAAGAATGGCCAAACATCGTTACCTTTTCTAGTCCTAGATGCTGGAGTAAATCTTTAATATCTTCGGAAAGATCTTCTACTGCGCACGCTGATTCACTTATCGATGATTTCCCATGACCTCGCAAATCGGGAGCGATCACTCTATAATCCCTTGCCAGCTCAGGAATGACTTCCTCCCAATACTGATGGGTGCCGCAAAAACCATGAAGCAACACCATTGGATCTCCTTTACCCTCATCGATATAAGACATTTTTACAGATCTGAGGTTTGCTGTTTTTAATTTCAAGGCTACTCCACTCCTTCTGTATGTACTCTTATCTTTTACCTATTATTCAAGCTTTCAAACTAGAGGAACCATGATCTTGATCTTTTGCCTAATAAAAAAACGCATGGTTTTTCACCATGCGTTAAATTTCATCAGGGTTTTTAAGCTTTTTGTTCACTGCCGCTTTCTTTTATTCGGAGAAATTCAAGATAACAAAAAAAGACCCTTTATTTAGGTCTTTTTTCGTTCATCCATTACATCTTCCGCATTTTAATGCCGGAAACCGAATGATTTTTTCCTTTTTCTAAAATCAGATGAGCCCTGTACTTCGTAGGAAGAATGTTTTCACGCAAGTTTAATCCATTGATGGTGTTCCAAATATTCAACGCGAACTGGATGGCATCATCATCTTTTAAATCAGCATATCGATGGAAATACGAGACCGGGCTTTGGAATGCTGTGTTTCTTAGAATTTTAAATCGCTCAACATACCATTTCTTGATCTCTTCTTCGTCCGCATCAACATAAAGGGAAAAATCAAAAAAGTCAGAGACAAAAATCTGCGGTGTTTGCTTATTCCGTTTTTGTTTTGGAACCTGCAGGACGTTTATTCCCTCCACAATAACAATATCAGGCTCTGATATCGTCTGTACCCGGTCAGGCAAAATATCATATTCCAAGTGGGAATAAATTGGAGCCTCAACGTCTCGCTTGCCTGATTTTAGTTCGGATAAAAAATGAATCAGACCTTTTAGATCGTAGCTCTCCGGAAATCCCTTTCGCCCCATAAGCCCCCGTTGCTCCAGGACAGCATTCGGAAATAAAAAGCCATCCGTCGTTACGAGCTCAACTTTCGGTGTATTCGGCCACCTTGAAAGAAGCGCCTGAATGATTCTTGATGTCGTGCTTTTTCCGACGGCTACGCTCCCCGCAATCCCTATAATGAATGGCGGCTTTTTTATTTGTTTTCTCAAAAAAGCATTGGACTGCTGATGCAGCTGCTGTGAGGATGTGACATACAGGTTCAGCAGCCGGCAAAGCGGCAAATAGATGGAGGACACCTCATCTAGAGAAACGTTTTCGTTGATTCCCTGAAGCTCCGATATCTCCCACTCCGTTAACGGCTGTATATCGGCCGAATACAGGCTCGCCCACTCGTTTCTTGAAAAAGAAAGATAGGGCGAGAACGACTCATTCTCTAACATCATCTGGCTCATTGCTGGCATCTCCTTTTTGGATCACTATGCTTAATATTCTATATAAACGGTCACAGGATACTCATACGTTTAAAAGTTCTTTCTATCGCTTTACAATGTTAACACAATTTTAAAGATAAGATAACCTGATTGTAAACCCAAACGACTTAAATAAGAAAGCGTTTTCTTTCAAAAAAGTAAAAAGGACCTCCTATAATAGGAGATACCTTTTTTATCCATAATCTTTTATTTGCGAAAGAAACGTTTTTTCCAAAAAATAAAGGAGACGAGGCCTGAAAGTGTGAATGCCAAGCATAGACTTACGAAAAATGCATGGGGATACTTTTGGAACGGCAAAGGAATATTCATGCCATAGAAACTCGCCACCATGGTAGGAAGAGCGAGTATGATCGTAATGGAAGTTAAGAACCGCATCTCCACGTTCAGGTTATTCGAAATAACCGAAGAAAAAGCATCCATTAAACTTTTCAAGATATTTCGATAAATCAGGCTCATCTCAATCGCCTGTTTATTTTCAATAATAACATCCTCAAGAAGATCCTTATCCTCTTCATACATCTTCAGATAGCTGACTTTCAATAACTTCTCCAGTACAGCATCATTCGACTTAAGTGAGGTCGCAAAATAGACAAGGGACTTTTCAAGTCTGAGCAGCTCAAATAAATCCTCATTCTTCAATGATTCTCTCAGTTCATTTTCGATCTGCTCCGTTTTCCGGTTGATCTGGCGCAGGTACCGCAAATAGTAAGTTGCGATCATTTGAAGCAGCTGAAAGACAAAGCGTGTTTTCTTGTAGGTATAAAAATTCTTGACTTTATGTTTCGCAAACAACTCCAGAATAGGGTTCTCCCTAAGACAAACGGTAATAAAGTGAGAATCAGTTGAGATCATGGCAAGCGGAAACGTATCGTACTGTATTCCATTTTCATCAGAAACAAGAATTGGAAGGTCTACGATAACGCTCACGGTGTTTCCTTCTTTTTCAACCCTGGACCGTTCTTCTTCATCCAAGGCATCTCGTAAAAAATCCGGATCAATTCCAATTTTTTCTACAACCAAATTGATTTCTTCATTGGTAGGTGCAATCAAGTTAATCCAGCACCCTTTTTTGATATCTTCCATTTCTGTCATTTGATTGGCACTGTCAGTGTAATAAACATTTAGCATATGATATACCTCTTACATTCAGTCTATTCCTATAATAAAACAAAACCCTTCAAAAAAGTAAACAAAATATTTATTTATTGTTCTATCCTTACCATAACAAACTTCTCTTCTTCCTGCAGGTTTTGTTTGAATCTTTAACATGAGGCGTAACTTTGCCTACAACGGATTCTGCTTCCAAAAAATTACGATTTTTGAAGTGGAGTATCAACAGCCTGAAGCTGCTCGGTGTTTCGACGATTTTATCAGGTATTAAACCTGATGTAGCTCAGACAGCAGTCCAGCTGGGAATTGGCCTTTCCTCCGTCAAAATTATGAACAATTTGAGAGATGCCCTTTATAGCATCAGTTTTAGGATACAGTAGAAAGACAGAGAAGAGGACCTTTTTGAATTAAAAGGCCCTCTTTCTTTATGCTAAATCAAGTTCAATGGTTACTTTGAAAAGATCGCCGTCTGCTTCAACGTCCATGCTGCCCTCGTGAAGATCAATAATGGATTTTGCGATCGCCAGCCCCAGTCCAGAACCTTCTGTATGACGAGAGGTATCTCCGCGCTTGAATCGTTCAAACAATTCTTCTGTGTTGCCTCCCAATTCATATTTCGAGACATTCTTAAAGAAAAGAACGGCTATATCCTGCCTTTTTTCAATCGCTATATACACACGTGTGTTCTCAAGAGAATATTTAAGGATGTTTCCAATCAGATTGTCAAACACCCGCCAAATTTTTTGTCCATCAACATACGCATCAATCGGCTGTTCGGAAGCAGACATCCTGATTTGGAGGGTTGATTGTTCAATCGCTTCATCGTACTCAGCCAATGCCTGCTGCAGCAGCTGAACGATATCCACTCTAGCCTTCACAAGTTCAATACTTCCGCTTGCCATCTTGGAAGCTTCAAACAGATCTTCTATCAAAACCTTTAACCGTTTTGACTTTTTATCAATGATCTGCACGTAGGCTTCCCTGCTCTCTCCATCTAGATCAGGGGTCTTTAAAAGCTCTGTATACGTAATAATGGAAGTCAGAGGGGTCCTGAGATCGTGGCTTACATTTGTAATCAGTTCTGTTTTGAGCCGTTCACTCTTTGCCTCCGATTTTTGGAGAGACTTAACTCCATGTTTCAGCGTATTGATATTTCGGGCCAAACCTGCCAGAGCAGAACTCCCTTTCGCCTTTAAATCCGGCTCCATGTTCCCTGCCGCAAGTTCGCTTGAATGAAGGATGATTCTGTTGAAATAAGAGATTTTTTTCAGCGAGAACATCAAAACAGGAACCGTTACGACCATAAATAGAACAAGATATAAACCGACCAGCTGAACTTGATATAAAACAAAGCCTACTCCAAATCCGGATGCGAAAATGACGATTAGTAAGATCAAGTATTGGAAAGCAAGACTTCGAAAATGGAAGAACTTCTCTAAATCATGCCAGAAACGATAGGTTAAAGATGTTTTCCAATATCCTTTAGTCCAACCGCTTTCTTTCCATTCGGAAATGAGCCAGATCAGCTGGATGAGGGTCAATCCAGTAATAAAGCTTGCGAATCCAATAGTGATCACCGCTTCATCAATCATGCTGGCATAAGTTCCATAAATATTGTAATCAGTCGCAACCCCAAGTGAGATAAAGAATGCAATAGCAGAAATAATCATACAGCCGATTTTTAGATCAACAGGTATTTTTTTATAAAGCGTTATATAGGGTGAGTGAGTGATTAACCGCAGCAGCTGATGTTTTTTTGCCTGCCAAATACTGACACATAATGCGATCAGTCCTGCCGCACTATAAAGGAAAAAGAACTGCTGGTTTTTTTTGAACATTTTGTACTGATCATATATCATGCTGTCGGCTGGCAAAGCCTTCGGGACACCAATTTTCCCTTCTAGAACAGAATGATCATCAGCCAGAATTCCCATGGCTGCTTGTTGTGAATCCCCCTCATCATATAAAGAAGGCGAATAATCAGAAATGGACAAGTAACTATTTTTTTCGCCAGTATAATTTTGCAGGTACAGCATATTACTGCTTTCCAGCTTTTTGTATGCATCTTCTTTATTAGCTGCTGTTAAATTTGTAAAAACTTCTGCTGTTTCATTGTTTTGCAAATAATATTCAAAAGAAGATAGCCACTGCTGGAATTCTTGTTGAACGGCTTTCTTATTTTCAATAAATTGATCGATTTGCTCTTCTTTTTCTTTCGTTACTTTTTGCTTAACATACTTATCGCTTTCAAAGTTCTTTTGAATGTCTTCAATCTTTTTATCTCTTTGTTTTTTAAAATAAGATTCCAGCTTTTTATCATGGTTCGTGTTGGCTTCTTCAAGCTGGGGTCTGAACTGGTCTTGAATGCTTGAAATTTGCTCCGATAAGTCACCATTTCTGTATCGGTATTCCTTTATTTCCTTTTTGGAAACCGTAATTTTACCCTTGAGCTCCTCACTCGTCAGGTTACTCACCTCATAAATATGAAGGTAGCCTAGAAAGGTTTCGAACTCACCCTTAAATTCATCTGTTTCAAAATAACTTTTTCCCATATAAGAATCCCAATGATTCAGAAATGCCAGCGTACCGCTCAATCCTATCGTAAATAATATCACCCAGGCCACCTGGCCAAGTTTACTTTTCCATCTTGTATCCAATACCCCATACCACCTTTAAATATCTTGGATTTTTCGGATCGATTTCGATCTTTTCCCTGATCTTCCGAATATGTACGGCGACCGTATTTTCTGCATTGTAGCAAGGCTCCTGCCACACCCTCTCATAAATATCATGAATGGAAAACACTCTTCCAGGATGGGACATTAATAGCTCTACAATCTTGTACTCAATAGGGGTCAGCTTTACTGCTTCCCCAAGAACCGCGACTTCCCTTGCCTCTTTATCAAGAGTAAGCCCATTTAGGTTGATAACATTACTTTTGCCTTCATAATTCCCTAACGTCATGTACCTTCGAAGCTGTGATTTCACTCTGGCGATCAGCTCAATCGGATTAAAAGGCTTTGTCATATAATCATCAGCTCCGATCTGAAGGCCGAGGATTTTATCGGTATCTTCACTTTTGGCACTCAGCATGATAATGGGGATATTTTTCTGTTCCCGGATTTTAAAGGTTGCCGCTATGCCATCAAGCCGAGGCATCATAATGTCCAGTATGATTAAATGAATGACTTTTTCATTAAGCTTTTCAATTGCTTCCAGGCCATCAGCCGCCTGGATAACCGTCATCTTTTCATTCTTCAAATAAATTTCTATCGCATCGCGTATTTCTTTTTCATCATCTACAACCAGCACTGTGAATTCGCTCATGGTTTCTCACACTCCTTTCAAATTATATCATGTTCCTTTTTTGGGATTACCTGTATCTTAACCTGTAAATCTTAACAATCTGCGAGCATAAATCTTAAGACTTTCTTAATATGAACGCTGGTTAAACTATGGAGCTTGAAATGTATGGGTGGGATTGAAAATCAGACGGGGATCAGCAAGCTGCTCCCCGTCTGATTTTCAGGCTCTTCATCTGTTACACAGAACAGCTGGCTCCTCGCCAGCTATCCCACCCTCTTTCGTAGAAAAAGACTTGAGGGTCTCTCAAGCATCAGTTAGTGGTGATACTCTGCAAGGTACATCAAAATTTGTATTAAGAAAGTTCAAACAAAAGGAGACCCAGTAAATAAGGTCTCCCCGTTTCAGCTAAAGCTTATCGGTAGTTGTCATGTATAGGTTTAAACACATCTTCGTCAGCACTTCTTACGATGGAAAAGTGATCGACATTGTAATGACCGTGAAGGATCTCATTGTGGTGGGCAATGATCTGGTCGGCGTTCAGCGTTTTTGAATTCGTTGTCGAATGCCCTTCTTTTACAAGGGTTACATCAAATCCTTGCACAGTGGCCATCCTTACTGCCGAATCGATGCAATGCTCTGTCTTGCATCCCATAATCACGAGATGCTTCATTTCGTTCGTTCTCAAAAATTCCAGCAGATCTGTGCCATAAAAGGCATTGGTTGCTTTCTTATCAAAAACAGGGGAATCGTCAGGCACATTGATGTCCTTATGAACAAGAAATCCTTTTCCCTCACCAGATGCGACATCCTTATCTCTAACAAACAAGATCGGTACGTCTAAGTTCATCGCTTTACCAATGACGTTATTTATCGTTTGGATCAGCTGTTCTTTTTGATAAACTTCTTCATTTTCTTTTTTTCCGTCCAGCAACTCCTGCTGCGCATCAATTACTAGCAAGGCTTGTTTCAAGCAATCATCTCCTCAATTTTTAACTAAACTAGATCTTTCCTTTGTATAAGTTGATTTTGGTTTGACATAAAAACCGCCTCCTTTATCGATGTCTGTCTACTATATTCTTTAATAGCCCTCAGAATCCTTCTCACGATTCCAATACCTTCAATTATTCACACAATTAAACTTGAAAATTATGGTAGAATATAAAGAGATTAATAGAGACGGAGGACAGGAAATGAAATCTTTGCTTTTAAAAGCTGGTATGGCAGGCTGCCTCGCCATCGGTCTGTGGCCTGCGGATGATGCACATGCTGCGGAAACGACGGATATCCAGGCAAAATGCACCTCATTCGGCACTTTAAAAAAAGGAACCAATCCCAGTTTTCAGCATATGAACTGTTTGCTGACAAACGCAGCACTCCAAGCCGGCATACCACCGGAGATCGTGAAGGCTGTTGCCTCAAAAGAAAACAATGGATGGAAGCAGTTCGATAAAAAGGGTCAGCCCGTCATCTCACATGATAACGGCATTGGTATTATGCAGATTACCGTTCCGAAAAACTATGATCCTGTAAAACTAGAAATGCTAAAATATAGCATCCCGTACAACATAGCTTTCGGAGTTAACCTTCTTGCCTCTAAGTATAAGAATTCCGAGTTGCCTGCTGTACTGCCAAAAGACAAGAGTGTGCTTGAATCATGGTACTTTGCAATCATGGCCTACAATGGCATTAAACCAATAAATAGCCCGGTGGTTCAAAAAACAGGAAAGCCGAATACAGATGCTTACCAGGAAAAAGTAATGTCTCTGTTGAATGCGGACAGTTTCTTAGGGGATACAAACCTCCAAAAACCAGCATTCTCAACAAATGATTTTCAATATGATCCAACCAAATCTGACAATATTAAGTTTATAAAAAAATCTTACAGCATAACCAAAAGGCTTCATGCTTCAATATATTTAATGAAGAAGAACGACAAAGCCATAACTAGCTGGGATGACCCTTCATTCACACACGTGAAGATAAGAAAAGCTCCAACGACAGAAAGCTCTTCTAAATACATTAAAAAAAATACCCCTTTAACGATCACAGACAGCTTTAAGTATGATCAAACACCAAAGAGCATCAATCAGTTTGTCTGGTTTCCTGTAACTGTTCCGGGTGAAAAGGGCACATGGTATATCTCATCTGCTTACATCACCAAAGCAATGTCCAAGCCTTCTGTCAATCCAGTCGATGATAATGATACAAGTCTTTCAGGTAAAGCACCGAAAGGCATGAAGGTAACAGTCAAAAAGGGGAGCAAAACAATCATCTCCAATAATGCTGACTCAAAAGGTGTTTTTAATCTTGTTATTCCTAAACAAAAAGCCGGAACCATACTATCTGTAACCTATCAAGACAGCTTGAATGCGATTAGTCCTGCTTTCTCCGTTAAAGTCGCTGATAAGACAGCACCTTCTGCTCCAAAGGTTTCTGCCATCACCTCAAAAACAACAACGGTAGGCGGCTCAGCAGAAGCATACTCTACCGTTCTAGTAAAGAAAGGTAAGACAACGCTTGGCAAGAACGTTGCTGACAAATACGGAAAATATAAAGTGAAGATGAAAGCTCAAAGAGCGGGTACAATTCTTTCCGTTACAGCAACCGACAAAGCAAAGAACACAAGCAATGCTACGACTTATAAAGTTAAAAAATAAGCAGATAAAAAAGCTGATCTCTTCGTGAGGATCAGCTTTTTCTATAATTACGCCCGTTTACGTTCGGGCCGTTCCTTGTTTCGGTGAGCGGATGTTTTTTTGCTTCTGCGGTTACGTTCCTCCACCATTCCCAGTGTAAGCATGGCAAAGCTGATCATTAAGGACAATACCTTATACACCGCCATCAACAACATCCTCCCTTTTAAAATGGGATTGTCATTTTACTTTGGAACGGTTACATTTTTTTCTTCTTTCTGGCTAGCTTCTTTTCTGGATTCCATACCCAAATAAAGTAAACCATTGCCTTCCCCTTTTTTGGTAAGTCCAATGGATTGTGTATTTTTACAAAGCTGGGCATAAATCTCTGGGTCGGTGAGTTCCCTGCCAAATTCGGCTTCTTCTTTTAAAATCAGTACAGCTAATGCACCTGAAACGTGCGGAGTTGCCATGGAAGTTCCTGACAGCTTGGCATACTTTTCACCTGGATACGTGGAAAGCACGTTTACGCCGGGTGCTACTAAATCAATCTCATCGTTCGTATTCGAAAAGTCCGCCAAATGCTTTTGTTCATCCACTGCGCCTACTTGCACGACTTCTTTATAATAGCCTGGATAAGCATGCTCATCTGACCTCTCACTTGAATCTCCTTCATTTCCAGCCGCGCAGACAACCATCACATTGTTGGCTGTAGCATTCTTAATTGCCTCATGCATTTCAGGTACATCGTCAGGCCCACCCAGGGACATGGACATCACCCTGACTCTTTCTCCATTCTCCCCTCGCCATTCTACAGCGTAGTTAATGGCGTCAATGATTCCCTGGTAGCTTCCGCTTCCATCAGCGCCGAGCACTCGAAGAATTAAAAGTTTCGCCTCTGGTGCTACTCCTGCAACTCCAAGCTTATTAATGGATGCTGCTATCGTACCGGCAACATGTGTCCCATGATAGTGTCCATCCAAATAGTCTTCTGGATCATCGCTGGTAAAATTCCTCCCCCCAATGACACGGTCTTTTAAATCAGGATGATTTACATCACAGCCTGTATCAAGAACGGCAACGACAACATCTTTTCCCTTACTTCCCTGATCCCATGCCGCAGGAGCGTTGATCATTTGTATACCATACGGAATTTCTTCACCGGCAGTCTGCAGCACTTCTTCTAACTTAAAAGGAATTAAACGAACTTCACTCATAAGTCCTTCCTCCTTTATATAGGTGATGATGCAACAGGTAAAGATGTAATAAACATTGAAAAGTGACAGGGAGCGGCAAGTCGTAAATAAGCTATGCCTTTAAAAGAATCTGGAATAACCGTTGCAGGCTGCCTCCCTTCCTTTGACATTAACTTCTGAGGGGTATGGGAATAGGTGTTTGCATCATTTTAGCACTATATTTGTCCAAAAACAACCGTTTTCAGAAAAATGAGAATTTAGTTCTATTCTAAATTCGTTTGATGCCGGAATTAAAGCTTTTTTTATGCTTGCAACTTACCTTTTAGGTAAATAGATTCAAATCTAGGGATATAAATTCCCTCAATTATTTCGTTTTCACCTTTTTCCATGTCATTGCAATAAAAACGCACGCAAAAATTGTACCTCTCATATTCACTGCTTTGCGAAATCCTTTTCTATACAATATAAAAGAAATCACTGCACCAAAGGCTTCACCAATAAATGAAACAGCCATTCCTTCCCCAAACCCAAACACTGTTAAATTCGCAGCTGTTAAAAACACACTTGGTACGACTCCCAATAAACTGATGATAATATTAATTCCAATACTCAATAAAAAGGCGATATTTTCATAGGCAGTAAACAAGTCTATAATTAAGTCCTTTAAAGACATCTCCGGCTATTTCTCCAAATGGCTGTCTTTTATCGTGTATTCTTGATCATTCTTATCTCTATTACGATGGTATGCAGCTTTTTCACTAAATGCTTGTTAATCTTATCAAACAATGTAAAAGCCTCTTTAACATAAACAGCTTGATGCATAATATCACCTCATATTTAATCCACCTTAACAGTTTATCTTAATAAAAGTCTGTTTTCGTATTCTTTGTTGCTATTGGGGGTGTTGATTTCCGTTCCAGGCTGCTCGCTTTCCGCGGGGCGCGCGGTGAGCCTCCTCGGCGCAGGCGCCTGTGGGTCTCACCTGTCCCGCTTCTCCCGCAGGAGTCTCGCACCTTCCACTCCAATCAACTTATCAATGGAGTCTTTACAAAAATGTTCCGTAAGCAATAATCTTTTAGTAAAGAGCCTATTAAAAAGTTGAAGTTAACTATTTCTGTTTAACCATCTTGATCTTCTTTAGATTCGCTGTATCAGTTAAAGAAAGCACCTTTTTCTTTCTTAGCATTATTCACAGAAATCAAATATAATGGAGGTTATACAGGAAAGAAGGGGTGATTACTTGAAAAGCAAAATGAACCAGTTGTTTAAGGACCAAAAGAGTGTTCATGTTCTGTATTCCTATAATGGAATGAAGAATTATATTGAACAAGTTGTAAGTTTTATTCAAGATGGCGTTGTGGCGGGAGATTACGTTATTCTTATTGAAAATGAACGTGTTTACCGTATGATTCACAATGAACTGAGCACAAGGTTAACGAAAGATCAAATGGAATTCGTTCACCGTGTAAACAATTTCGATTTCTATTATTCAAGTGGCAGTTATCATCCTCCTGCAATCTTTGATTACTTCAATAAAACGGTACAGCCATATATGGAAAAGAAAATCTCTTTCCGATCATGGGCACATGTGGAGTGGGCCACAATGGAAGATCCTCTGCATCTAATAGAAGATTTTGAGAAAATAGTAGACAAAGCTGTAAAACAGCTGTCGTTCCCATTAATTTGTGCATACGAAGGAGAGAGAATGCCAGACTACCTCAAAACGATTTTGATGGAAACACATCCTTACGTTTTAATGGAGGATGATTTCATCGTCTCCGAACAATACCAGCCAGTGATTGATGTGAAATAACACGCTTAGGAAATCATCCTAAGCGTGTTTTATATATCGCCTTATTCTATTCTTTTAGAAATTCATCAATGTATTTAACTTTAACTTTTTTTTCCTTTCACCTGTAAAAATGACGGACAACCCACTATTATTTCTTAGGCTGTGAGAAAAATCCTTTTTTCGGTTGAAAGAAAGGGCTCGTGCCTATACTATTGAATATGGAATTGAGAAAGGAGGCGTTAGTGAAATGAAACTTTTTTCACATAATGACCTTGATGGGAAGTCATGCGGCATCGTTGCCATGCTTGCATTGGGAGAAGAAAATGTAGAAACGTTTTACTGCTCGCATGATAATATTAATCGCCGTGTTTCTGATTTTTTGCTTGATCCAGAGCAGGAAAAAAAACCGGTATACATAACGGATATTGCAGTAAATGATGAACTCGCTGGAAAACTTCAGTCACGGTACGAAAGTGGGCGAGAAGTGCAGCTCATCGATCATCATGTGACTGCCGATCATTTAAATAAATTTGAATGGGGTCTTGTTCAGACAAAACAAGAGGATGGCAAGCTCACCTCTGCTACCTCTCTCCTTTATGAACATTATATAAAGAAAGGTCTGTTGAAGGACCAAGGAGCATTAAAAGAATTTGTAGAGCTCGTCAGACAGTATGATACGTGGGAATGGTTTGAGAATGAAAACGAAAATGCCAAGCGGCTAAACGACCTTTTCTTTTTGCTGCCTCCGGGTGAATTTGAAAAAAATATGCTGGAACGGTTAAAAACAGAAGAACACTTCCATTTTTCCGAAACGGAAGAAACAATACTTCAGCTCGAAGAAGACAGCCGAAAAGCGTATATTAAGAAAAAGCAAAGACAAATGGCTGAAACATGGGATACGGTTTACAAGACTGGCGGGGAACCGTATCGAATCGGAATCGTTCATGCGGAAAGCCATCATTCAGAGCTTGGCAATGAACTGAACCGCGAAAATCCGCATCTTGATCTGATCGTGATCTTAAACATCGGCGGAAAAAGAGCCGGTTTCCGTACGATATATGACCACGTCGACGTGTCAAAGTATGCAGCACAGTTCGGTGGCGGCGGACATCCGAAAGCCTCTGGATGCACCCTGACACCTGAAGGATTCCAGCGCTTCGTTCTTCCTGCCTTTGAGATTCCGCCAAGACGTCGTGATGCACACGACAACGAATGGAACGTGCGAGAAAATGTCTATGGTACACTATTTATTAATTACAATAGAGAAATTACAAACCTCTTTCAAACAAGCGACAAACAATGGAAGCTTATTCATAACAGCCTTCCCGTACCGAAATCATTTGAGGAATTTCAGTCTGCAGAAAATTACTTGAAACGACAGTACAATTCATGGCTTATGCCGGATGAAAAGTATATAGACTACATCAGTTCCAGCCTGGGGATTTCTCAGGACAAAGTAACTTCAGATTACAAAGAAATAATGGACAAACATCGATCCTTCTTTATCAAGGAATCATAAAACAAGCGCACAGACTGAGTCTGTGCGCTTCTTTATTGCATGGACAAAATCAGCAGTATGTAGATATGCCAGCCCATTATTAAAAGGTAGACAAAAAAAGCAATGTAAACAAAAAACTTTATCTTGCTGCGAAGCGGTAAAAAAGACAGAAGCAAAACAAGGAACGAAAACAAAATTTTCACCGCTATAAAGGCAAATGGATGAAAATCAAAGAGAAGCCGCATGACCGGGTTTAATTCTTCCCCGCCGTGCTTCAGAAGCCTGTAGGTCAGGAAAGCATCAGCCAGATTGAATAGTGCAAGTAAATAGCAAATCCATTTATAGAGTCTCAACTTCCTGCCACACCCATTGACTCATCTCCCTTCTCTACCATTGTATACCCAAATGATCCTCTATATTATCTTCTCAAAAAGGCACTGCCTAATTCCATAAAAATTTAAAGGCCTGATATCCGAAATAACAGCCAAAGCAGATGAGTGAAAGGCCAGATATACGTGAGATCAATTTAAGCAAGGAATCTGCCAAATACCGCCTGAAACTGCTGGCTACCAGAGCCATCGTAAAATCCCAAAGCAAAATTCCGCTGAAAATCGCCCCGCTGATCAGAAAAAGCTGCTGTTTATGATAAGTCGCCGCTGTCTCTGCCAGAACAGAACCATAAATGCCAAGCCAAAAAAGAATAGTCAGAGGATTGGTCAGTGACATGAAAAAGCCTGATAAGAAACATCTCCATGTTTTTTCGCTTCCCTGCTTTTTTGAAAGAACCATCACTCCAGAACTTTGAAAGCTTTCAATGCCTGTGTAGATTAAAACAAAACACCCAAACAGCCAGAGAAAGGCTTTGATGACGGGAGCATCCAAAAAATGAACCAATCCCATATAAACAAGAGCCATGTAGATTGCATCTGCTGTCGTTGCTCCAAGTCCCACCATCCAGGCATGCCAGAAACCGCTTCGTATACCTTTATCCATCTGTGCAGCATTAATTGGTCCAATTGGAGCGGCCAACGACAATCCTAAAAGCATGTATTTAAGTAAAATCCCCACTGAAAACCTCCGCCTGTAATTTCTGTTTGTACAAGTTTATTCAGCTATCAGAACTTGTACGCCTTTTTTGTGATGGGATTTATGGCATAAACGTATAACAAAATTCTCCAAAACACATGTTAAGAATAAGAAAAATAACAGGAGGAGTCGGCCGATGGATCATCAAAACCTATACAGCAATGCTTTAGAGTGCGTAGAGAATGCAAGAAAAGCCATTGAAGAATCACAAGGAAACAACAATCCCGAAGAATTCCAGCAGGCGAAACAATTGCTGGAATATGCCCACGAAATGGTTCAGCAATCCCGACAAACGGATGGATTGACAGAGGAACAGACAAAGAGGCTTTTTCATGCCCGTGAACATCTCCGTCATTTACAAGAAACAACAAATGCCATTGAAGCCACCCGTTACGAGTAAGCGGAGAGATGAGAAATAAGGAGGTCTTTACCATAGAATGAACAGTAATCGATTGCCCGTCTTGACGATTGTGGTTCCTTGCTATAACGAAGAGGAAGTGCTCATGATCACCGCAAGGGAACTGACATCCATACTCAAAGAAATGATTTCAGAAACACTTATTTCTCCAGAAAGCAGCATGCTCTTTGTAGATGATGGAAGCAAGGACAAAACATGGGAGCTTATTACCGCTTTACATAAAACAAACCACCATGCGAACGGAATTAAACTGGCGAAGAATGCCGGTCACCAGAATGCCCTCCTTGCTGGAATGGATACGGCAAAAGCCTATTCTGACTGCATTATCACAATCGATGCTGATTTGCAGGACGATGTGCAGGCGATACGGCAATTCATCCACAAGTATCGCGCAGGACATGATGTAGTTTACGGAATACGAAGAGAACGGAAAAACGACACCGCCTTCAAACGGCATACTGCTCAATGGTTTTACAGAGTTATGGAAAAGATGGGCGTCGAACTCATCTATAACCATGCCGATTACCGGCTGCTGAGCAAAAGAGCGTTAGAAGAACTTGGACGGTACCGTGAGAGAAATTTCTTCATGCGCGGGGTCGTCCCCCTTCTCGGCTTTTCTTCAGCAGAAGTTTATTATGACCGGAAAGAAAGAGCTGCAGGAGAATCGAAATATCCACTTCGAAAAATGCTCGCCTTTGCGTTCGACGGAATTACATCATTCAGCATCAAGCCAATCCGCTTCTTGACCATTTCCGGCTTCTTATTCTTAGTGTTCAGTGCAATCGCAGGGATTTTCGCTATAGTTCAGAAGTTTAACGGATACACTGTACCGGGCTGGACATCCATCATCCTGTCCATCTGGTTCATTGGCGGACTTCAGCTGATGGGAATCGGACTTGTTGGGGAATATGTTGGAAAAGTATTTAAGGAGGTCAAGCACCGGCCGCGTTATGGTATAGACAGCGGCCTTATCAGAAATACCTCACAACCCAAAAAACCCTCTGCCACACCCCTTCGTACCCGGCTGAGGTCGAGCAGAAAGCTTTCCTGACTCGCTCAATACGTGTAGCATCCACCACCGAAGGGAAAGGATAAAGAAGGGAGGTTTGATTATAATGAATAAGAAGAATAACTCAGAAAAGACACGCCTTGAAATCAACCAGGATACAGCCAATGACACCGATGGACTTAATCAGGTTCTTGAATTCATAAATGCCAAAGGAAACACTAGAAAATTAAACGATGCCGTGAAGGATGAAAAATAAGAAAGCTGGCGCATATCCATTGCGCCAGCTTTCCTTTTTTAATCGGCATTGTTAAAGCATATTGTTGATTTTCTTGGATATTGGGCATCGCATACTGATGCTTAAAAGAGACCCTCAAGTCTTTCCCCAATAATAAGGGGTGATCGCTGGCGATGATAAGAGCCGGCTGATTAGTGAAACAAATGAAGCGCGGGAAAAGCTTGCTTTTACCCTTCTGCTTTTCAAAAGGCGGTTCAATCACCCCCACCAAAAATCAACAACATGGACTAACAGAGCTTTTTAATTAAGCAGCCACGTCACGTTTCTTGAATACAATCCAGGTAAGCGCAATGAAGATGACGAAGTAAACTGCAAGTACAGTCAATGAAAAATTCAGGGTCATCCCTTTGATGAAAGGTGTTCCATCAAAATACTGCTTTAAATCCACATTAGCGAACAATATATATTTTACCCAGTCATACTTAGAAAAGAAGTTAACGATCAGTGTGCCTGAAAGCGATAAGAAGATAGAAAAACCGATCGCTAGCGAACTGTTGCGGAATACGGTGGACATCATGAAGGCAAAGGTAGCCATCATGACCAGCATGATGCTCGCAAAGCCGTATTCTTTCCACATGTGCCAGATCATGTTTTCCTCTACGACTTTACCATCCATATAACTGAGATAGGACTGAGGGCTTCCTTCGAACCCGAAGAGCACTCCGCCAAGCAGCCATGATACAACAAACGTGATGAGAATCATCAACAGTGCATAAAGAAGAGTAGAAATGTATTTGGAAGCGAGTATGGTCGTTCGGCTTACAGGACGAATCAGAAGCAGCTTAATCGTCCCCCATGAAAATTCACTGGCAACCATACCGCCCGCTATTATAATGGTAAAGATTAAGATAAACTGAATCGCATCCGGGCTTTCACTAACAAACGACCATTGATTTTTCATTTCCAGCGGCTTGATATTATGGGAGATACGATACTCGTTGATCGCGATCAAGCGCTCATTATGCTTCTTCATCATCGGCTCTTTTTTCAGCGTCTTTTCCATAGAAGCGTTGTCTACCCTAAGCTCCTGCTTCCAGTTGTCTTTTATTGGGGCCGATTTTTCTGTCTTTGTGATGATTCCGCTCAGGCCGATAAAACCGATGAGCAAAGCAAGCATGATCAGATTTCCGATACGCCGGTATATTTTCAAATTTTCATTGCGGATCAATCCCATGAAGTTAGACAATCTCTCTTCCTCCCGTCACTTCCAAGAATTTATCTTCCAGCGTTTTCGTTTCTGATGAGATTCCATAGACTTTTAGTCCTTCAACCACAAGAGTGGCTGTCACCTCTGGTATCAGTTCTCTTTCCATCTCTGCCTCAATATAGCCATTGCCAAGAGATATCCGTTCAGCCTTCACATGATGGCTCACGGCATGGCGTGCCGCAGCCACTTCATCCACAAGGAATCGCACTTTTCTCGTTCTGCCGCTTTCCACGAATTCCTTCGTGCTCTGAACGCCAATTAATTTTCCGTGCTGGATAATAGCAATCCGGTCGCACATGAGCTCCATCTCGGATAAAAGATGACTCGATACGATAACAGCAATGCCTTCTTTCTCAGCCAGTTCCCGAAGATAGTGGCGAATTTCCCGGATACCTGCTGGATCCAAACCGTTCGTCGGTTCATCTAAAATCAGAACAGATGGAGAGTGAAGCAAAGCCTGTGCAAGACCCAGTCTCTGACGCATCCCAAGCGAGTAGGTTTTTACTTTTTCGTGAATCCGATCTGTTAAACCGACCAGTTCCACCACTTGTGCAATCCTTGTCTTGCTTACCCCTTTCACCATTCGGCTATAATGGATGAGGTTTTGGTAACCCGTAAGAAACTTATACATTTCAGGGTTCTCAACAATAGCACCAATATGAGAAATCGCCTTCTTGTATTCCGTCTCAATATTTTTACCGTTAATTAAAATTTTTCCGCCGCTGAGCTTCATTAATCCAACCATCATACGAATGGTTGTCGTCTTCCCAGCCCCATTCGGTCCGAGGAAACCAAACACTTCTCCCCCATAAATATCAAACGATAATCCGTGAATGATCTCTTTCTTCCCAATCTTTTTCTTCACATCTTGCAGTTCTACCAAAGGTTTTCTGCTCATTGTCTTCTCCTCCATTACTCATATTCTTTCTTCATCCATTTCACGATGGACACATTCTGATGGATCCGGATTTCCTCTACTTCTTCCATGCGGAGTACCCTTCCATCCTTAATTAAGACGACCAGATCAAGAATAGGTTCAATCTCTTTAATCTCGTGTGTTGTAATAATGATGGTTTGAGTTTCAAAGTCTACAAAAGACAGCAGACCTTTCACAATGGAATCCCTTACCATAGGATCCAGCCCAGACAGCGGTTCATCCATGAGAATCACCGGGACTTCTCTCGCCAGTGTCACAGTGATCTTTAACCGGCCCCGGTTTCCTTTGGATAGGTTCTTCACTTTTTTGCTGCGGTCGAGCTTCATATAGTCCAGAATTTCTTCCGCCTTGCTGCGGTTAAAATCACTGTATATGGACGCGTAATAATCAATCGTTTCTCCAACGGTATAAAAGGAATAATACGTATCCAGTTCTGAAAGATAGGAAACTTTTCTGCTGATATTACGGGACACTTCCTCCCCATCAACTGATACACTGCCCTTAGAAGGCCGGATTAGTCCAGAGATTAATTTCATCGTTGTTGACTTCCCGCTGCCGTTCTCCCCTACAATTCCGATGATTTTCCCCTGCGGCAATGACAGCGAAAGGTTATCCACTGCACGATGGTTTCTATATTTCTTGGTCACATTCTTAAATTCAATCACGCTGTTCACCGCTTTCTTCGGATGAGATAAACTCTTGTAAGCCTGCCATCATTTCTTCTGCTGAAAATCCCATTTCTTTCATGTCGGCAAAAAAGGATGAAATCTGTTCTTTTTTCAAATTTTGCCGAAGTTCGTTTAATACTGATTGGTTTTCCGTTACAAACGTCCCTTGACCCCTTTTTGATTCCACACTACCCATCCTTTCTAATTCACTGTAGGTTCGCTGAACAGTATTCGGGTTGACTCCCGACTGGATCGCCATCTCCCTGACTGACGGCAGCTTCTGCCCGGTTACCAGTTCTTTACGAAGAATTTGGCGGTTAATCCGGTCGGCGAGCTGCATGTATATCGGTTTGGATGCATTAAAATCGTCTGCCATGTGCTACACCTCAACTTTTCGTTCGATTAACCAGCTGGCTGCAAGAAATAGTACAATTGCCAAAAGCAGATGGTAAAAATAATAGCCAATATAAACGTGCTTAAAGACTCCATATACGAAGTCGCTATATTTAAGGTTGACTTTCCCCCAGATAAATAGAGCATCAAATACTTTGGTATCTTCCCATTTTGCGAGAAGCCACGGCCCAAAGAAAAAGACTCCGAGCCCGATTACCCATCCGCTTACTTTACCGAGGTTTTTTGTGGTTACGAGATAAATCGCCCACAAAAACGTTAAACCTAGTCCAATGTAGAAAGAAATAAGCAGGATATGAATGACTAGAAAGGTGCCAATGTAAATGACATCAGACCATGCCATATCCGAATTGAATTGAAAAATGTCCATTACCATCGTTCCGGCAATAAGCGTTACAACGCTAGTAATGAATAATGAAAGTGCAAGAGCCGCGAACCCGTTTACCAGCTTTGCCAACAGCAGCTTACATACAGACATCGGGGTCTGCAGCCATATATGCAGTGTTTTTTGCTCGAGAAAGTAACTCACACATAAATATCCTGCCATATAGACTACATGCATCATCACCGCAAACGCACAAAATGCAAAAAAGGTTTCAGGCTTGCCCATCCTCCATGCTGTATACACTCCAAGTCCCAAATATAAAAACAAAGCAATTAAAGCACCGAGCACCCCGCCTTTTCCCAACCTGTATTCTTTTTTTAATTGTCCCAACCAAGGATTCATTAAACAGTCCTCCATTTCACATTGTTCGAATGAACTAGTGTACTAGTGATATAATACACTGGTATTCAAGAAAATGTCAAACCCATTTTTCGAGGTAGTTTACCGTAATATCAGTTTGGCTAGTATTATTGGGGTTTTGGACAGTAATTTTTTTCTTTTGGACAGTAAAATTCCGCTTTTGGACAGTATTTTGGGATTTCTGGACAGTATTTCTTCTGTAAGGCTTCCTGCCAAACAAAAAACCGGCTGATCTTCGTAAAAGATCGCCGGTTCTCTCCACATTACCTATTTATTTCGCTTCCTGCCTTGAGAAAAGGCTTAATGCATTGTTTACTTTTCCAAATTCTGAGGCATGCGGACGATCTTCACCATCACCATAACCGTAATCGACCATCCTATTTCGATTAAGACAAAGTTTGGTCATCTGCGGTTTAAAGAAATCAAAAAGCTCGAAACGGTCCTTGAGGGCTGGGAACCGATCTTGATAAGCATAAATTTCTTCAGCGAGCAGCTTCCAAAATTCCCGTTCATCCAATAGGTTGTTTTTTACCAGCTGATCGGATAAATAACGCAAGTGGCAAATGAATAAGCCGGTGAAAATAAACTGCGTCAAACCTTCAGGAGGCTCACTGCGCAAAACAGCTTTCAGCTCATTTTCAAGTCCCGCAAGCTCTGTAAATGGCTGGTCACTTATATTAACGTCATCAACAAAATCCTTAATCGCCAGCCGGTGGGGCTGATGATCCTTCAGCACCAAAATCGTGTTCTGGCCGTGCGGTGAAAAGACAGTACCATATTGATAAAGATAATGCAGCAGCGGCGGCAGAATCGTACGAAACAGCTGCTTGATCCATATTTCAGGCGACAGCCCGGATTTTTCCATCAAGCTTTGGACATACGGCTTTCCCTCCAGGTCGCTGTGTGTGAGAGCTGCGAGTGTGATCGCTTTTTCACCATCTTTCAGATACGTGTGAATACTCTCTCTCCAAATGACACCGAGCATTTCCAAGTACTGATATGGCGCTCCTTTCAGCTGCTGGAAGGAAAGCTGATCAACATTCAAGCTGGCGATTTCACCCGGCAGGATAGCCTCACATGTATCTTTTAAGAAAGAGTCTTTCTCTGCAATGCCTTTAATAAATTCAGTGATTCTTGGTGTGATCAGCGTCCGTTCAGCAGGCAACCCCCGATATACGAGCGTGTTAAGAATGCTCATTGGAAGCTTCACATGATGTTTATGCTTATGATCCGTATTCACAAACGTCCTGATGGACTGCTGAGGAAGATAAACATCCGGCCCTTCGCCAAGCGGAATGATATGGTCATTGGCGAGATCCTCCGGAAAATGCTGAATGATTATGTTCTTCCATTGCCATTCATGGACCGGCATAAAGAAATATTCTTCTTTAGAAACCCCTTTTTCACGTAGCACGTTCTCAAAAACATCTCGGGTACGCTCATCGAGTTCAGATTCAATCAGAAATTCATAACGGAGCCCGTCCACCGACTGAAACGAAGCCCGATGCTTTCTTACGGCCAGCCAGGAGAGGGTGGTTACCCGCTGATTCTCTGGAGCAAACTTCAAGTAATCATCGTACCCAAAACCGATTCGGCCTTTGTTGTACGTAATCCACGGATGTCCCGTCATCTCCCCCTCCAACTCCGCATAGTCCAGTTCTGCAAGCTCATCCGCTGTCTTTGTTTTCTTACTGATCAGATTCACATCTGCCAGCAGTGTTGCATTCAGTTCCTTAATCAAATGTCCCGCTGTTTCGGAGGACATTCTAATCAAGTGCTGAATGTCAAGAATGAACTGCACCGCACTTTCCGCCTGTTCCCAGGTTCCGTCGCTGTACCGTTCAATTGAATCCTCATGGACTGAGTAACTGTCAAACAATCTTGCCTCCGCTTCAAACCGGTAGTGAACATAGCCGCTTACCGTTAAAATATAATGAGCGCCCTCCACCCTTTCCGGTACGAGCATATCTTCATACATATATTCTGAAATCATTTTTGCCAACAGCCTTTGATTGGCTTGAAACCAATTTTTTTTGTTCAAATGGTTGCCGAGTTCTTCTTTAAATAACATTACGTCTCCTCCTATTATTGACATCCTTAAGCAGCTTTGGTTTGCGATTTGGATGGCTGCCAGCCGAAAGCAACAAATGCTGCAGGCAAATGAACAGCTAGAATCAATCCCGCTGCCCAAAAAGGTACAGATGATGCTCCATTCTCAGCCAGTGCTGGCACACTGACTGGAGCCAGCAGCAAGCCAAGGTTTTGACACGAGAAAATTAATCCGTAATGATGTCCTGCCTCTCTTCCTTTCTGAAACACGCTCAATATCCAGACTAGCCAGACAGATCGCCAGAAAAAATCCAAATAGACAGCGGCTGGCCGTGAACAGAACGATCGTTGAACTTGCTCCCTGGATGATGATTGAGATGAGTACCATTGCCCCCGAAATCATATACATTCTCTGCAAGTTTTCTGATTTCATCTTTTTCATTACAGGCAGGGCAGCCAATGTCATAACGCTTGGCAAAAGGAACAAGAACGAGCTCTCCCAGTAGGAGCTTCCATATGCTGCTTCGGTATATACGGTAAACAATGGCCTGATTAAAGCAACCGCAAAATGCAATGTAAAAACCGTAATAGCAAGCTTGATCAAGAAATGAAGATCTCCTCTTTTCCTGGCAGAACGTGCTGAGGATGAGAAGGGAGCTGCCTTGGAAAAAACAGCAAGGCAAATGATGGCCTGCAGCAGATCCAATCCGCCGATCCACCAGAATACAGCAAGCGGATTTTGAAGCTGGATCAGCCATGAACTGGCCAAAGCAGCTCCCGCCGCGGCACATTGCGTTAGACAGTGGTAGTTTGCAGTAACTGCTTTTTGATCTTGAGCCGATTGAATCAAGAGCGTATACAAAAGCAGATAGCTGCTCTTAAAGAGAAGCAGCACCAATGACCACATCATAAATTGAATTTCATTCGATGATATCGCCATCATGCCGCATGATATAGCAGTTCCGGCCTGTCCTATGAGCAGCAGTCTCCTGCTCTCCACTATTTTGGAGAGCCAACCCCATAGAGGTGATGCTGCAACAACTGCCAGACGGCACATGAAAAGGTATATTCCTGTAAAATGAAGGTCAGTAACTCCAAACACCTTTTGAAAAAATTGTGGATAGAACGGCGAAAACAGCACTTCAGTAAAGACGAACAGAAACACACAGGAGTATAAAGCAATCCGTGCTAACGGAGTAAAGCAACGCATCGCTCTCCACCTTGAAAGCTTTGAAAAACGTTCTTTTTTGATACTGGATACAAAGTCTCCTGTGCCATCTCATTCAGGATGACCGCATTCCGGTAAGCTCCAAGTCCGAGATCAGGTGCACCGACTCCATGTGTATGCATCTCGCCGTTTTGAATAAAGATCTCATTTTTCGTTAGCAGATGTGTCTTTAGACGGTAATTTCTCTCGATCCGAAACCTTCCTTGCTCATCCCACTCAATGTACTCCTCTAAGCTCTTAAAAAAAGAAGGGATAGCCGGCTTATAACCTGTCGCAAAAATGACAACATCTGATTCCAGCTCGAAGGTAACTTCTGTCATCCAATGTCTGCAATGGAGCACGTGAGATGAACCCTGCTGCTCTATTCCTGTCACCTCAGTCATCGATTGAAGCAGGAAATTCGGAGACTGGCTCCCCACCGATTTTTCATACATTAGATCATAGATCTCTCCAATGGTCTCTGCACTGATGCCCTTATACAGAAGGTCCTGCTCAAGCAGAAGCCTGTCCTTTTTCTCCTGAGAGAGTTGATAGAAAAAGTCGATATAATCAGGAGAAAAATATTCGAGGCCAAGCTTGGAATATTCCATAGGAAAGAACCCCCTGGACCGTGTCAGCCAGTTCAGCCGGGAATTATTGCAGTCCATATCCCGTGCAAGATCTAAAAAGATTTCTGCCGCACTCTGTCCCGATCCAACCACCGTCACAGAACGTGCGTTAAGACATTCCTCTTTTTTCTTTAAATACTCGGCGGAATGAAAGACTCGTTTCCATGCCGGCTCCTCTGAATAAGCAGGAAGATGTGGCCTCGTGCCGATGCCGAGCACCAAATGCCGTGCTAGATACGTTTCAAGCTCACCACTCGTCTCATTTCGAACATGAACTTCATAGAGGAAACCATCCTCAAAACCAAATGGAAGTACATCTTCCACCTTCATGCCGAACCGGCAGGAATCCAATTGCTCGGCTGCCCACTGGCAGTAATGGTTATATTCGTTCCTTGGGATATGGAACTTCTCAAGAAAGTAAAAATGATACAGCCGCTCATGCTGCTGAAGATAGGAAAGGAAGCTGTACTTGTTCGTTGCGTCTGCCATACTGACGAGGTCCGCCAGGAAAGGCACCTGCAAGGTTGTTCCGTTGATCAGCATCCCTTCATGCCAAAGAAATTCACTTTTTTGCTCAAAGAATACACAATCCAGCCCTGAACCTTCGGCAAGAGCTGCCAACCCTAAGTTAAAGGGACCTATACCGATTCCGACAGCATCATAAATGGGTCTGGAGCCAATGTTTGTCTTCATATTTCCACCTCCTATGAAACTCATTCCTGTCACAGAACATCAACAGTGCTGTCTTATCAGGGAGCGTGACCGGATGGACAGGATTGAACCCGCACTTTTCAAACACATGAATCATCTTTTTGTTGCGGATATCCGGTTCAGCAATCACCTTTGCAGTGTTCGGTTCATGGAACTGGTATCTCACCATCGCTTTGATCATCGAAAGTGAATATCCCTTTCCTAAGCAGTCTTTTTCACCGATCAAAAGATGAACACCCTGGTCGTAGGGATCTGCCTCGTACACTTCTTCAACCACATCCCCCTTGACCCAATAGCTTTCCCAATAGCTAACTGCCCTGTCGTTTAAGGAGCCGATATACAGCTTTTGATGCTCATCTTGAAGAGCGCTTAGCAGATGCTGATCGTACTGTTCTTTTGGGCCGTTCAGCTTCCAATACGGAATGACATGCTCTTCATTCATCCACTGATGAAGCAGCTCAGCATCTCCGTTGAAATCAACGCGCCGGAAAGAGATCTTGTTCTTTAGCTCATCATCAAAGGTTTCATAACTATACTCCATAAATAATGCCTTCCTTTTGAAAAATAGGATTCTCCACGTTTACGTAAACAGATTGATCTTCAAGCGAACCGACCAGCTCATCTTTATCGTATAGCCTCGTCAGAAGATTGGCCTTGCAGGGAAGCTCTTGCTCGTCCAGCAGACTTTTGAGCAGTGAGCTTGAGAGTTCTGCTGATTTGGCATGCTTCATGAGAGAAATCCTCAACTGTCCCAAAAGCTTCTTTTCATCCGCCAATCCCGCGGTTCCAAATCCGTTGATCAGCCCAAACAGATGATTAAAAAAGAGATAATACCTGAGCCTTTCATTCGCTACCTCATCTGAACATATCGTTTCACTTTTTCCGCTGAGGCCTGGAAGGAGGTCCCTCAACTCATGTGCCTTCGATTCAGCATAGTAATACCCTTGGTTGTCCCTATAGTAGAAGGCTGCAGGGTAACCATCCTGGAGCTGGATAATAGAGTTCTGCTGGTGCGCTTCCAATGCCAGTCCATAATTTTCATACAGCCAGAGCATCGGTTCAAGAGACAGTGACAGATAACGTTGAAACCAATCCTCGCTGACCTCCTGCACACTTCTGTTTTCTTCGTCCGCTAAGGATTTTATAATCGTATACAGTCTGTTTTCTCCTCCATAAGGATGGTCCTGGCAGAGTCCTGCAATCAGACTGATATTTTTCTCATTGCAATAAAATGGATTCTCCCGGATGACAACTTCAAATCCGGATTCTTTTTCTCCCGTATTTATATTCAAGCAGGCAGGATCTCTAACGATCTGAAACGCCGGAAACCTCTCTTTCAGCTTTTCTCCGATTTCTGTTTGTAATAGACGAGAGACCTCTACTCCTCTTTCAAGCTCTTTGGGCTTATTAGCTCTATGCGAATTTGTAATTTTTACAGGTACAGAGAACTTAAACATGTACCGGGATGCTTTGTTGTATACCGTACGCAACGATGAAGTGGGAGTAAAAGGAATACCCGCCTCCCCAATATCTATTATTTTCTTTTGTTTCATCAGTTGTTGAACAGCTGGCCGTTTTACAAGCTCTCTTGCCTGGAGCGGATGAGCAGGAACAAGGCAGAAATCTTTATCCATGCAATGCTCCATCACAAAATTATGAGAAACGGCAGGATCGTCAAGAATCATAGTTCTAACGATCTCTTCAGCAGACATGACGGCTGATGATTCTTGAAGGACAAGGGAACGATGAACTTTAAAATAGTGAAGCAGAAATTCCCCTTCTAATTCAGGCGTGTAAATTCGCTCTTCCCAAGGTGACATGCCCTGTTTGCTTTTGGGTGTTGGATGCATGAGGTGTCCGAGTATAAGAGATTGTTCTGCTTCAATAAATGTAAAGTCCTTCTCTGTCAGTTTCCCCGCATCTTTCATCCGTTTTTGGATGTACTCCTTCATGCTCTGGCAGCTCATAATGACCCTTAGAACGAGCTCATCTTCTGCATCTTCTCTTCCTTGCTGAAGGAGGAGTTCTTTTGAAATGAGAGAAACCAGGCTCAGGTAATCCGCAGGAATAGGCTTGCCTCCTCCCTTTGTCTGAAAAATGATCGGAAATGAAAACAGGTGCCTTCCTGTCGGTGACCAGTACTTTACTGGAATAAGAAGGTCGATGTTTTGATGATGCAATGTACTGATCAATGGTTGATCTTCCGGTTTTCCTTTAACTTTTGTCTCACGCAAATAACAGTTAAGAAAGCTTTGTATGGTGGCTTGCTCTGCAAGCAGCTTGCTGTTCACTACAGATGCCCTCCGTTTCTATGTAATGACTCTCCTAATTCTTCGATCTCATGAAGCATTTCCTTGATATCTTCTATCGATGTTCTTGGATTGAGCAGTGTAAATTTCAGGCAGACCCGGCCTTTATGAACCGTTTTTGCGAGCACTGCTTTTCCGCTATGCAGCATCGCTCTATGAATCTCCCTGTTTAGCTCGCAATTATCTTTTACGGCCGGGTGTTCATACCGAAAAACGATCGCATTCAATTCTGGAAGGGGATTGATCACCGTAAAGACACTTAACTTCTGCATTTGCTTTGACGTTTGATGAGCCAGCTCTATTGTATGGTCAACCATCTCACCAAACTGCTTTATACCGACTGAACGTAAGGACATAAACAGCTTCAACGCGTCAAATCTTCTCGTGGTTTGCACAGATTTATTTACAAGATGCCGCAAGCCTTCCTGTTCGTCCTCTTCAGGATTCAGATAATCTGCATGACAGTTAAGATAGTTGAAATTTCGTTTATCCTTCAGAAAAAACGCCCCGCAGCTGATCGGCTGATAGAACAGCTTATGGAAGTCTGCCGTGACCGAATCCGCCCTCTCAATTCCTTGAAATTTATAAAACCCATTCTTGCTTAGCAGCAGTGCTCCCCCATAGGCAGCATCGACATGAAACCAAAGACCGTTTGTTCTGGCGGCATCAGCCATTTCATTGAGCGGATCAATGCTTCCAAAATCGGTCGTCCCGCATGTTCCTACTAAAGCGAACGGCAGCAGATTCTCAGATTTCAAGTTTCTCAGTTTTTGTTCCAAGTCTGTAAGAGACAAGCGGCAGGAGCTGTCCGTCTCTACTTGAATGACAGCTTCCTCCCCTAGCCCGAGCTGTGACGCCGATTTCTTCACAGTAAAATGGGCTTCTTTTGAACAGAGAATCCTAAGCTTGCCAGCACGGGGGGGAAGCCCTTTCTTTTGGACATTCCAATTCCATTGTTTATCGCAGAAAGCGTCCCTTGCCAGAAGCAAACCCATATAGTTGGATTGTGTCCCTCCACTTGTAAACGTGCCGTCAGCTCTGCTCTCCATCCCAAGTCTGCGGCAGAGCCATTGAATCAGCTCCTCCTCAAGATAGGTCGCCGCAGAACTCTGATCCCATGAATCCATTGATTGATTGGATGCACTGATGACCATTTCTGCAGCGAGTGCAGGTATGAGGGGCGGGCAATGGAGGTGGGCAATGCATGCTTTGTGATTGACATGAATGCTGTGCAAAAGCATTTTCTCCACATCTTTCAAGACTTCTTGCAGGTCTTCCCCTCCCTCTGTGGCCATTCTCATCCCCTTGATCATCTCTTCAATTGAAGCAGCGCTTTCTCCGCAATATGTATCCTTCATCACACGTATTGTGTCTGCTATCATTTTTTTCGTGTCATCAACAGCTTGGAGATACGCTTGCTGGCCACTGATTTTTTCGTGGATAAATAGACGGTCAAAGGCATCTTCAAGTGTTGATTCAGGTAACGTTTTTTTATTTATAGCCGATAGCATGCTTCTGACTACTTCCTTCCCGCAGCAGCTTCGATCGCCTGGGTAAAGATATCCGTTATATCCCGCACTTGATCTTCTGTAATAATCAACGGAGGCAGGAATCGGACAACGCTGCCATGGCGCCCGCCTACTTCAAGAATTAATCCACGGTTAAAGCACTCCCTTTGAATGGCACTGGCTAAGGATGGATGAGCAGGATGGCTGCCGCTGTTTGCTTTCTTGCCTTTTGGATTTACAATTTCAGCTCCGATCATCAAGCCTCTGCCCCTGATTTCTCCGATTTCAGGATACTTCTGCTGAATGCTGGCAAGCTTTGAAACGAACAGATCGCCCATTTTTTCAGCATGTTCAGCTAAGTTATTCTCCTTGATATACCGCAAGGAAGCCATTCCAGCAGCCATTGCCATCTGATTGCCCCTGAAGGTTCCGATATGCGCACCCGGAGACCATTGATCAAGCTCTTTATCATATACAACAACCGAAAGCGGCAAGCTGCCACCTATCGCTTTTGAGAGAACCAATACATCTGGAGTGATGCCTGCGTGTTCAAATGCAAATAATTTCCCTGTTCTTCCGATTCCAGTCTGAACCTCATCGATGATCAGCGGGATGCCTCTTTCTTCTGTGATCCTTCTCATTTCCTTTAACCACTCGATAGGAGCTGGAATGCTTCCTCCTTCACCCTGAACGATCTCCAAGATCATCGCTGCTGGAGGAAGAACACCGCTTTCCGGATCGTCCAACAAATTTTCAATGTATTGGGAACTGATGCGCTGGCTTTCTTCTCCGCCAACGCCAAATGGGCAGCGATAGGTGTATGGATACGGCAAAAAGTGAACATCCGGCATTAACCCTCTCACTTTCTCCTTAGGACCCAGATTACCGCTCAATGCCATCGTACCGTGTGTTGAGCCATGGTACCCCCCCTGGAAGGAAAGAATGCTCTGTCTGCCGGTTGCTGTTTTGCATAGTTTTACCGCTGCTTCAATCGCATCGCCTCCGGTTGGTCCGCAAAATTGGATTTTGGCTCTTTTCGCAAAGTCACCCGGCAGGCTATCAAAAAGTTCTGTTACGAAATCTTCTTTTATTGGTGTTGTCAGATCGAGCGTGTGCAAAGGCCGCTTGTCCCGGATAACCTGTTCAATCGCCTCGATCACGACAGGATGATTATGTCCGAGTGCCAGAGTCCCTGCTCCGGCAAGGCAATCATAGTATTTCTTTTCATCTGCGTCTTTTACAAAAATGCCTTCCGCTTCCTCGATTGCAATTGGAATTCTGCGGGGATAGGACCTGGCATTTGACTCCCGGTGTTCCTGCTGTTGAAGAAAAATATCATTCCTGGACAGTTGCTTAGTCGCCATCTATAAAAACTCCTTTTTCTAATTGATAATGATTTTCATTACTATTTACAAGACTAACTCTAAATGAAAACCATTCTCATCGTCAATCATACTTGAGAACCATTCTCACTTAATTCTAAAATTTATTCTTCTCAGTCGGTCCAGGCTTTCAATACTTGTAAAATCCCGGCATATCAGTACTTTCAAAGTCATTCTTACTTTTATAAAAAAAAAACTTAATCCTGAAACGGAAATGGTTCTTTTGACCTATTAAGATTGTTTCTTCTAAAATAAATGCATCGAATTTTGTCGTATGATGTCGCGTATAAACGGTTTGAACATAAATGATGGGATTTTGAACATAAATCCGTATTTTTGAACAATAATCCTGTAAATTTGAAAATAAAAAAATGTCGTTACGATTTTTTCAGGTGTAAGGGACTAGTCTGGCGCTCATACCTCAGCAAAAGATCTTGAAGAAGCCAAAATACCCCACTGAATCATCTGGCTAAGGACCACAGCATGAAAATTTACTCAAAATCCTTCATTTTTTCATAAAAAATGACCATGTTGCTTCCCAATTGAATGGTTGTCCTAAAATATCCTGATTTCGCACAGCCATTACAAAAAAAAGAGGCGTTTTCTCATCACACCCCTTTAGCATGATAAGAAACTCCTCTTCTTTATGGTTATTGTCTATTTTCAACTTTCTCCTGCAGCTGTTTGATCAGCTGTTCCACTTCTATAAAACCGGAAGATTCCTCTCCATATTTCCTGGCATTTACACCCTGGCGTTTTATCTCTTCATCTCCGACAACTAAAATAAAGGGTGTCTTCTGTAATTGTGCTTCTCTG
This sequence comes from Fictibacillus sp. WQ 8-8, assembly GCF_024494405.1. Classification (NCBI taxonomy): domain Bacteria; kingdom Bacillati; phylum Bacillota; class Bacilli; order Caryophanales; family Fictibacillaceae; genus Fictibacillus; species Fictibacillus sp. WQ 8-8. The sequence continues at coordinate 209,582 of NZ_JAMXKG010000003.1, read as the reverse complement.
ATTTTATAGCCCAGCTTTTCTTCTCTCACATCAGCTTCTACTCTTATTCCTGCAGATTTCAATCTCTGAACCACATCCTCTGCATAGGGCTGGTGATGCAATAATGACACAGGTAGAACCTTAACCTGGATCGGTGCCAGCCATAATGGAAACGCACCTGCATAATGTTCTATCAGAATTCCTAAAAAACGGTCAATTGAACCGAGAATCGCGCGATGAATAACGACCGGACGCTGTTTTTCATTCTTTTCATCAATATAATGCAGATCAAACTTTTCAGGCATCTGGAAATCCAGCTGCACTGTCGCGCACTGATGGCTTCTGTTTATGGCATCCCGGATATGAAAATCAATCTTCGGACCGTAGAATGCACCATCACCTTCATTGATCCTGTAATTCAATCCGGCTTTCTTCAGAACATTTTCAAGGGCATTCTCTGCCTTTTCCCAAAGCCTCTCATCCCCCATCGAATCCTCTGGACGAGTAGAGAGTTCAACCTCGAATTGAAATCCAAAAGTTCGGTACACCTCACCCACGACATCAAGCACTGACTCTAATTCGCTTTCAATTTGATCCGGTGCAACGAAGATATGGGCATCATCCTGGCAAAATGTTCTTACACGCAGCAGCCCGTTCAGCGCTCCGCTGAATTCATGCCGGTGCACCTGGCCGAATTCTGCGAGTCTTAAGGGAAGATCCCGGTACGACCTGCGTTTGTTTTTATAGATGAGCATATGCCCTGGACAGTTCATCGGCTTTAATGCAAAACCAGCCTGATCCACTTGTGAGAAATACATATTTTCCTTGTAATGATCCCAATGGCCCGATTGCTCCCACAGCCGCTGATTCAGCATAAGCGGTGTCCTTACTTCTTCAAAGGAGTGACTCATCTGAAATTCCCTCAAAAATCGTTCCAGTTCATTTCTTAACAACTGGCCCTTTGGCAGGAAAAATGGCATTCCAGGAGCCTCTTCAGAAAACATAAACAGATCAAGCTCTTTTCCGAGTTTGCGGTGATCTCGCTTTGCTGCTTCTTCAAGAAAGAGAAGATGCTCTTCGAGTTCCTTTTTTGAGGAAAAAGCAACTCCATAGATCCGCTGCAGCATTTGATTCTCCGAATCGCCCCGCCAGTAGGCTCCAGATACAGAAGTTAACTTAAATGCTTTAATAAGGCCAGTTGAAGGAAGATGCGGTCCTCGGCAAAGGTCCATAAACTCTCCCTGTTTATAAAATGTAATCTCTTCATCATCAGGGATATTGTTGAGCAATTCCAGCTTTAAAAGATCCCCTTTTCCACGCCAGTATTCCTCTGCCTCTCCCCTTGAAACCTCAATCCGTTCAATCTTTTTATTCTCTTTGATTATCTTGTTCATCTCTGCTTCAATGGCAGGTAGATCTTCAAGTCTGATCGAAACCGGCACATCCATGTCATAGTAAAACCCATTCTCAATGACCGGCCCCACTCCAAGTTTTACATTGTCATATAGCCGCTGAACAGCCTGAGCTAGGACATGTGCAGCGCTATGCCTCATGATGTTGATTCCCTCATAGGAATCAAGTGTTAAAATCTCTACGGCCGCGGCCCTCTCTATAGTGAAGCTCAGGTCGTAAAGGACATTGTCTATCCTTCCTGCTGCAGCCTTCTTTTTAAGACCAGGACTGATTGAAGCCGCAATTTCATCCATTGATACACCATACGGGTATTTTTTTTCGGAACCATCGGGAAATTGAATGCTGATCTGATTTTCTTTCATCTTATAACCCTCCAATTTAGTTTTTGAATAACAAAAAGCACACCCATCCCTAATCTAGGGACGAGCGTGCTTATGCCCGTGGTTCCACCCTGGTTCCCGCCATAATTGCAATTGACGGCTCCATTCGCTGTAACGCAGCTCATGCGGAATGGGCTAATGGAATCCAGTTTCACCCATTCAGCTCCCAGGCGGTAAATCACTCTCCTGTGTTAGGAAGTTCTCAGCTTTCCTTCCCTCTCTGTATAACCGGTTTGAGTCATTCTTGTCCTGTTCACAGCTATTTTCTATTTCGGGAAAGGAAAAAGAAAAAACGCACCCATCCCCGGCAATAGGGACGAGTGCGTTTTACCCGTGGTTCCACCCAGATTCCCATCAAGAGGTTTTACAACGAATAGTGCTTTAACGCAGCGGCTGCGGTATAGGCTAGTCTTATTTCACCGATACAGCTCATGGATGGTAAGCGATTCTCCTGCGTTGGGAAGTTCTCAGCACCCTTCCTCTCTGTGCAACCGGCCAGAATCACTCATGTTCCTTTCAAAGCTTTTCATAACGTTCAGTTTTATTAAGATAGAATATACAGTATTATCCACATTGATACAATCTTTTTTTTGAAAAATTATAATTTCTTTCGATGAATGATGGCTGGGCCGCCAGCCTCTCCTACGATCAAAAGGTCAGCCATATTTAAGAACAGCCCATGTTCCACTACGCCTGTGATCCCATCGAGCCAAGAAGCGGTTTTTTCAGGATGTTTGATACTTTCCATTTTTAAATCAATCACATAATGTCCGCTGTCTGTTATAAAATAGGCATCTTCCTTTTTTCGAAAAGACGGTTGGAGCCCTTCTTTTTCAAACAGACGGAAAACCTGATGAGATCCGAATGGCAGCACCTCTACTGGCAGGGGAAATGTACCGAGTGACTCAACCCGTTTAGCGGAATCAACGATCCATATGATTTTGGAAGAGATGCTCGCTACTACTTTTTCATACAGCAGGGCGCCACCTCCTCCTTTTATCCCATTCAATTCAGCATCTACTTCATCTGCTCCATCAATGGTAAGGTCGATTTGATCGATTTCATTAATGGAGATAAGCGGTATATTAAGTGACTCTGCCAATTTTGTTGTGGAATCTGAAGTGGATACTCCCTTAATCTGAAGTCCTTCTTTTACCCGCTCCCCCAGTTTTTGAAGCATAAAATAGACAGTAGATCCTGTCCCAAGGCCAATTGTCATTCCTTCTTCTATGAAATCAGCAGCTTTTTCGCCTGCCATCTGTTTTTCGTTCATCATTGTTTTCTCCTTTAGAACTCTGGGTATCTTATTTCATACTACCCTTTTTGTTCTTCGATTACGCGAACAAGTATAAGAATAAATGTAAAATGGGTAAAATTAAAAGATTACAACTTTCTTTTTTTTCAGGGTTTCATACTTTATCATTCAAAATTAATTCTTGGCGGTGAATCATGTTAACTTCATTGAAACGATTTTTAATCGGACGTCCGTTAAAATCTAACGAGGCCGGAGAACATAAATTGAATAAGTTGAAAGCGCTGGCAATTCTTTCATCTGACGCGCTCTCCTCTGTTGCTTACGGAACTGAGCAGATTCTCTTGGTACTCGTAACATTTGGGACGGTCGCCTTCTGGTATTCCCTGCCTATCGCAATTGGAGTCCTTGTACTATTACTGGCACTTATATTATCTTACCGGCAGATTATCTTTTCCTATCCTCACGGCGGTGGAGCCTATGTCGTTTCTAAAGAAAACCTGGGAGTCAATTATGGTCTGGTTGCCGGGGGATCTTTACTCGTTGATTACATATTAACCGTAGCTGTTAGCGTATCTGCAGGAACAGACGCCATCACTTCAGCATTTCCTGCCCTCCATGCGCATAACGTCGTGATTGCCGTAGTGCTCGTTATTCTCATTACGATTTTAAATCTTAGAGGCTTAACGGAGTCGGCGAGTATTTTGGCCTACCCGGTTTACCTCTTTGTTGTGGCCCTTATCATTATGATCGGGGTCGGTCTGTACCATATTGCAACCGGAGGTGTTCCGGTATCTGCACACACGCCTGTCGGTACACCGGTTGCTGGCCTGACGCTGTTCCTGCTTCTCAGAGCTTTCGCTTCTGGATGTTCTGCTCTTACTGGAGTTGAAGCAATCTCTAATGCTATTCCGAACTTTAAGGAGCCCCAGCCGAATAATGCTGCCAAAACGCTGATCATGATGGGATCATTATTAGCTGTTTTATTTACTGGAGTTACCTTCCTTGCTTATTGGTATGGCATCGCACCTAAAGTAGAGGAAACCGTTGTATCACAAATTGCTGCTGAAACGTTCGGCCGTAACTATATGTATTATTTTATCCAGGGAACAACCGCACTAATTCTAGTCCTTGCAGCCAATACTGGTTACTCAGCGTTCCCTCTTCTCGCTTATAACCTGGCGGCAGATAAATTCATGCCGAGAATGTACACGATGCGTGGAGACCGCCTCGGTTATTCAAATGGAATCATTACGCTCGGCATCGGTTCTATCATTCTGATTGTTGCGTTCAGAGGGCAGACTGAGAACTTGATTCCCTTATATGCCGTAGGGGTATTCATTCCATTTACCTTGTCACAAACCGGTATGATCTTAAAGTGGCTTAGAGAAAAACCAAAGGGCTGGATTTCAAAACTAACGGCCAATCTGATCGGTGCCTTGATCACACTGACCGTTCTCATCATCTTTTTTGTCACTAAATTTACTCAAGTCTGGTCCGTTCTGATCTTCTTGCCGTTAATTATCCTACTGTTCCACCGGATCCATCGCCATTATAAGGACGTCGGTGACCAGCTTCGCCTGGAATCAGAACATCCGCCTCTCGCCATCGAAGGAAATGTTATCATTGTTCCGGTTGCCGGGATGACTCGGGTGGTTGAAAACTCACTTAATTACGCTAGAACCCTCTCTGACCAGGTCATTGCCGTTTATGTAGCCTTTGACCGACAGGAGGAAAGACAATTTGAAGAGAAATGGGAGGAGTGGCAGCCGGACATCCGTCTCGTCACACTGCACTCACAATACCGGAGCATTATACAGCCGCTCACCAAATTTATCGATACTGCCCAACACAAGGCAAAAGAATCGAACTATTGGGTGACGGTGTTGATTCCGCAATTCATTACGAAAAAAAATTGGCACAACATTCTTCATAACCAGTCAAGTTTGCTCATCAGAGCTTATCTTCTGTATAAAAGAAATGTGGTTGTTACTACTGTTCCATATCGATTTAAAAAATAAGAAAAGGATGGCCAGCTTTCTGTCTGGGCATCCTTTTTTTATGTTATCAGTGTTCTACATTTTGAATTCAATTTTCCCGGTCTCTTTATTGAGGGTAAGGGCGGCCGCAAACGGTTTGCCCTGCTTGCTTTTAAACCCTTTTAACTTGGTGGTTTCGCCCTTTTCCAACAGGCGTTTCACCTGAGCTGCCGATAGCTTTTTCCGTGCGATCTTGCCGGAAATGGAAAACTTGCACCCTTCTTTATAACCGCTGCATCCATAGAAGTCATTTCGCTTAATATAGATGATTTCTTTTCCGCAGTACGGACATTTACCGATGGGTTCTGCAGTTTTAGACAACGGAATATTCTCTACCTTCCAGCTTGCAGCACCGGCAATGGCATCGCTGATCACTTTTTCTGTCATTTTGCGGGTCAGCTCCATAAACTGTTTCGCATCTGCTTTTCCTCTTCCAATCTCACGGAGCCGCTGCTCCCAAACCGCAGTTGTTTCAGCAGATGTCAAAATGGATTCTTCACCGATCGCGGCAATTAATCCCTTCGCTTTTTCGGTCGCAAATACTTGGTTTTTTTCTACTCTGATGTAATCCAGCTCTTCAATTTTTTTTATGATGCTGCTTCGTGTCGCCTCAGTGCCAAGACCTTGAACTTGTTCGAGCACCTTGCTCAGCTCTTCATCCTCAATCGTTTTGCCGGCTGTTTTCATGAGGGTGACGAGACTTCCGAGCGTGTAGCGTTTAGGCGGCTGTGTTTTTCCTTCCCGGATTGCAATGTTCTCCACTCTTCCTTTGTCGGCTTCAGTTAGATCCGGAAGAAGGGTGTTTTCATCGTCCTCTTTTTTATCTTCTTTCTTTTTGTTTTCAAAAAGGACCTTGCGCCATCCTTCCTGTACGATGACTTTTCCTTTTGACATGAATTCATCCCGCTCATTTACTTTTGTAACGATTGTAGTGGTATCCATAATCGCCTTATCATAGTGGGCAGCAATCACGCTCCTCACAATCAGATCGTATATGTTCCGCTCATCTCGGCTTAACTTTACAGGATTAGCCACGTTTTCCGTTGGAATGATGGCATAGTGATCAGATACTTTCGCAGCATTTACAAAACGCGGATTCCCTATGAGAGATCGCTTGGGTGAAGGAAGCAGATGTTTATATTCCTCAAGGTCACCCAGCTGCTTCAATATGCCCGGCATCATTTTCGCCTCTTCTTCAGTGATATACGGGCTATCCGATCTTGGATAACTGACCACTTTTTTTAAATAGAGATCACTTGTAATGTTCAGTGTTCTTTCCGGGGAGTACTTATACACTTGATTCGCTTTAGCTTGGAGAGCAGAAAGATTAAACAGCATCGGCGGATGGAATTCTTTTCTCTCCTTTTTTATGCTTTCCACGGAACTAGACTGATTTTCAGTCCGCTTTTTTATGTCCTCTGCCAGATCTTTCGTTTTGAGGCGGCTGCTGTTTTTATCATGCCATTTTCCGCTGTACTTCTTTCCATTCACATCAAATGAACCGATCACTTCAAAGAAAGGTTCCGGCTTAAACTTCTCGATCTCATGTTCGCGTTTAACAACTAGCGCGACTGTCGGTGTCATGACTCTTCCTGTCGGAAATGTCTCTCTAATTCCTTTTTTCTGCATTAAAAGTGTGTAGGCTCTCGTCGTATTCAACCCGACAAGCCAGTCGGCACAGGCTCTGGAATAGGCTTCAAAAAAGACCGGGAGTGTTTCCTGGCCTTCTTTCAGGTTTTTGAATCCATCCAAGACTGCTTTTTTTGTTAATGATGAGATCCATAAGCGCTTTACCGGTTTTCTGCAGTTCATATTGAGGAGAAGAGATTTGTAGATAAGTTCTCCTTCACGACCCGCATCGGTCGCACCGATGATTTCAGTAACTCCGGGTTCAAAAGCCAGCTTTTTAATCGTTTGAAATTGATCCCATTTAGAGGGAGAAACTTTATACCTGAAACGGTCCGGCATCATCGGCAGCGTTTCAAGTTTCCATTTTTCCCATTCCGGTTTATAGTCCTTGGGCGGCACCAGTTCCAGAAGATGGCCGACACACCATGTTAAATAGGCTCCTTCAGGAAAAAATTCCTGAGGAGGAATCTCATAATATCTTTTTAGTTTCTTAACCTTAGAAAAAGGCCCTGCAAGAGCTTGGGCCTGTGATGGTTTTTCAGCGATAATAAGTTTCATGGTTCACTCCTTGAAGCAGACATATATTCGTCATTATGCTTCATTTAATCCATAGATTCGAACATTTGTACTCTTTTTTATTATACCATTTTACTTTCATGAATAAAATGTTCTTACAGACTCGTCTCCCTGCTCTGTGCAAAAAGGTTCTGCTCTTCATACAAATAAAAAATGTAATCGGTAGACACACCTGCCCCGTCCATCTGTCTGAGCATGGCGGTAAGATTTCCTCTATGGTAGGTTCCATGATTGACAACATGCAGAATAAAATCCTGCAGCGGCGCCTTAGCTTCCCCGAATTTCGGATGCGAAATCGTGATCACCTGAAGTGGATCTTCTATCCCGTTTAAATACAGCTTATAGCTGCTGGATACTTCCATAAATAATTTCTCAATTTCAATCAATGATACGCCTTCCAGCCTCTTATTCCATTCATTCAGCGAGTGGATCGTTTCTTCGTATGTTCTTCCAGAAATCGTCCATAGCCAGATCAGATCCGTTTTCAGCATGTGGACCAATGTATCCATCAAGCTTGGAAACACACTTTTTATTTCTTGCTTCATCCGTTCTTCTGGCAGCTTCTTTAATTGTTCAAACCATTTCTTGTTGGCCCAGAGATGATAGTCCATCCATTTTGATGCTTGATTTTCCATATATTAAATCTCCTTTTATCATGGATTATTTTCATAGTAGTCCTTCGATATGACAATGAGATCTTCCTGCAACCCTGCCCTTTCTTCTTAAAACAAGGAAAATCTCTTCGGAAAGAAGAATAATCTAAATAAGGACACTACAGCTTGGAGGAACAACTCATGGCAGAGAAACAGACACAAAAGAGAATCCGATTACGAGAATTACGAAAAACCGACTGGAAGGATGTACATGCGTACGCTTCTCAGGAGAGCACATGCCGCTTTCAGCCGTGGGGCCCAAATGCCGAGGAAGATACGCTGGAATTCATATGCCAGGTTATAAAAGATACAAAGCATAACCCCAGGTCTCGCTATGCTTTTGCGATCATTGAAGAAAAAGATGAAAAACTGATCGGAGTGGCAGAACTGAACATCAGGGATTTCACTAACAAAATCGGAGAGATCGGCTATGTCATCCATCCAGATTATTGGGGCCGAGGCTACGCAACCGAGGCGGGCGGACTTCTCCTCCACTTGGGTTATACCGTGCTGCGTCTTCATCGAATCTATGCAACGTGCCACCCTGACAATGAAGGGTCAGCAAGAGTTCTCGAAAAATTAGGAATGACAAAAGAAGGTGTACTGAGAGAAGATCTAAAGATGGGAAGTGGATGGCGGAACTCGCTGCTCTTCAGTATTTTGGAGCATGAATGGACGGGTATGCCATAACGTTATGTGGTGTGTTCTTGAATAAACTCCTTTATCTCATACTCTCACTTGTACTGATCATACTGTTTTCAGCCCTGTGAGAAAGTGCAGCACCTAAAGTGCCTCTTACTGAAAATGCCAAAATCGCCCGGGATTATTTAAAAGAAAAAAAGTATAAACTTGTGCAATACTGAAGCTTTTGTCATAAGAATCATCCGCTGGACCATTGAAAAGACAGCGGAAATCAATTAGATGGCAAAACGAGAGTAAACGTCTTTATCATTGGAGGAAAAGTGGCTGGCGGCTCTTCTTTACCATCCATTCCAAAAGATAACGCATTGGCGGGCGGATACTGGTCACTGGATGGCAGAACAGACTAAAAAACCAGCAAGAAAATTTTCACATGCTGGTTTTTTGTTTTATGCAATTGTTATGGTTGCTTCGAGCTCCACTTCGACATTTCCTTGTATGGCTCTTGTGATCATGCATGAAGTTTCTGCTTTTTCAGCCAGTCTTTTGGCGAGCTGCTGATCTGCATGTGTCGCCCCAGTTTTTAAAACAATAACAGGGCGATGTATGATTTTCTTATACGTGATCACACCTTTTGTTACATCCACGACCCCAACTGAATCCATCGTAAGGCTTTCTTTATCCAGGCTGCTTCTATCCATCATGGCAGCAAGAGTAATAATATAACAGGTTGCTGCTGCACCAAGCAGCATTTCATCAGGATTGGTACCCACTCCTGGCCCATCCATTTCAGGAGGAATCGAGATTTTCATTTTCAGGTTCCCTGTTTCAATTTCACCTACATCATTTCGCAAACCAGGCCAGTTGGCTTTTAAATGAAAGGTATGTTCAGCCATATGATCAGCTCCTTATCTTGTTCTCCACTCTTATTGTAACCATCCTAGACCATTCACTCACTTAATCTGCCCTGAAAGACAAATAAAAAGAATTAATTATACCTTCTTCCCTGATTTTCAGTATAATGATAGAATAGTATCTTTTTACATATTCACAGTTTATTCTGTTAATAACAGAAAATGTTGAAGGAGAAAAGAAGACATGGCTATTCTTATGGTAGATGATAATTCCGTAAATCTATTTGTTATAGAAAAAATATTAAAAGGTGCCGGTTATGAGAATACGGTTTCGCTTTCATCCGCCAGCCAATTGTTTGATTACCTTGAAATGGGGAATCCCCACCCGAAAAAAAGTGATGTAGACTTGATTCTATTGGACATCATGATGCCTGAGATCGACGGAATTGAAGCCTGCAGACGTATTCAAGAGATTGAAAGGCTAAAAGATATTCCCATCATTTTCATCACCGCCCTTGAAGATACTAACAAACTTGCCGAAGCGCTTGATGTGGGCGGAATGGACTATATCACAAAACCGATCAATAAAGTTGAACTGCTAGCCCGTATACGGGTGGCGCTAAGGTTGAAGTATGAAAAAGACTGGCATATCGAGCAGGAAAAGAAGATCAGGGATGAGCTCGACCTTGCCATGCAGGTTCAGAGAAGTCTGTTAAATCCTCCGCTTCAGCAAGAAAATATCCAGATTAACGTCTCCCATCTTCCCTCATTTAAGCTTGCGGGTGACATGTACTACTGGCATCGCTTTAGTGAGCACCGGTATGGTGTCATCCTGCTGGATATGATGGGGCATGGGATTTCCTCCTCACTTGTATGCATGTACATTTCCTCTGTAATGAGAGATGCCATCAAGATGATTGAAGACCCGGAACTGGTAATTAAAGAGCTGAATCGCTATATGGCGCTGCTTTATAATCAAAAGAACTTCTATAATTACTATTTTACGTGCATTTATTTGGTCATTGATACAAAGAGCAAAACCGTAGAATATGTGAATGCAGGACATCCTCCTGGATTTGTACTCATTGATGGTGCTGAGCAATGCCTGCTTGAACGCGGCAGCTGTGCCGTAGGTTTCTTTGATCAATTGGAAGTGGAAAAATCAACGATCCATTTTGAAAAGGATATCCAGCTTCTTCTTTTTACTGACGGTGTTATTGAAGCGAACAAGGATGAGAATCTCTTACTCGATAAACTGCAGTTTATCGCTTCTCAAAAATGGAACCAAACCATCACGTCCCCCATTCATATGGTCATACCGGAAGAAGAGCTGGTGAACCAGCAGGACGACATGTGCATTCTAATGATTCAGGCAGCAGCCAGTAAAGTTCCTTCTGTCATTTAACATTTCAATAAAAAGCTAAAGACGGGCGATCAATTCGCCCGTCTTTTTTAATCTAGTTTTCTATATATTTTTTCAGCTGCATCAAACTCAGTATAGTATGGAGTCTTTTCGGAAAAGCGAAGAGATTCTTTGTTGCCGAGTCCAAGGAAGCCACTTGGACATAGACTCTCATAGAACAACCCTTGCACTTGATTTTGAAGTTCACTTGTAAAATAAATCAATACATTACGGCAAATAATGACATGAAACTCATTAAAGGAAGAATCGGTGACGAGATTATGCTGAGCAAAAATAATATTGCGTAAAAGGGAAGGATGGAAATAGGCAAAATGCTCATCGGCCGCATAATACTCTGAAAATGCCTCTTTTCCACCTGCCTGCATGTAGTTCTTTGTATAGGTCTGCATCTTTAGCAGAGAAAATGTTCCCTGCTTTGCCTTCTCCAGTACTTTTTCATTCATATCTGTAGCATAGATTGTGGTTTTATCGGCCAAGCCCTCTTCCTCAAGCAATATCGCCATTGAATAGACTTCTTCACCCGTAGCACAGCCCGCATGCCATATACGAATCTCGGGCATTTTCCTTAACTCAGGAACCACACGTTGCCGGAAGGCCTTGAAAAATTCGGGATCACGGAACATTTCAGTTACATTGATTGAAAAATCGTTGAGCAATTTTTCGAGAAAACCCTTTTCATGGATAACTTTCTCGAGCAGTCTCGTTATCGTTGGAATTCGTTCCATACGCATTCGGTTCTGGATCCGGCGGATAATAGATGATCTCATATATTTTCTGAAATCAAAACCGGAAAGCCGATAGATCGCTTCTAAAAGGAGATCGGCCTCCATGTTTTCCACGAATCCAATTTCAAGTTCTTCTTCACTTGCAATAATTTGATCATTCATCATCTATGTTCGTCCTTACTTGTTTGTAATCCATACCCTCATGACCGAAAAGAGCTGTTCAATCTTCAAAGGCTTGCTGATATAATCCGATGCTCCGGCTTCAAGACATTTCTCACGGTCATTCTTCATCGCTTTTGCAGTCAGAGCGATAATAGGGACACCGGAGTTTTCTTCGTTCTCCCGGATCCTTCTCATGGTTTCATATCCATCCATAACCGGCATCATGATATCCATCAGGATCATATCAATGTTCTGCTCCCTTTCCAGCAGTTCCAGACATTCCGTTCCGTTAGAAGCCGTAATAACCTTTATATTTTCGTTTTCCAGTGCTGTTTTTAAAGCAAAAATATTGCGGTGATCATCATCAACTATCAATACGGTTTTTCCTTTTAAGGAGCTGATATCAGCTGGAGCCTGTTCTGCAGCCGGCCTATCGTTCTTATTAAGTTCCTCAAGTACTTTGTTTTCTTCCTGAACTTCAGGAGAAATGGCAGCAGCAACCTCGCTCACTGCTTCATCCAGCTCTTGAACCGGCGCAAGTCCGTTAGGGAGGCTAGGAATATACAAGGTAAAAGTGCTTCCTTTCCCTTCTTCACTTTCGAGCTCCAGCCGGCCGCCCAGCAGTTTTACAAATTCAAGGGATATGGATAGGCCCAGGCCTGTACCGCCATATTTACGGACAGTTGCTCCATCTCCCTGCTGGAATGCTTCAAAAATTAAATCATGTTTGTTCTTGGATATTCCGATTCCCGTATCTTTAACCGTAATTTTAAGCAAGTGGTCTGCACCGTTCTGAAGGTCAAAAACAGGTTCTTTTTCGATATGCAGAGAAATCTTGCCTTCTTCGGTAAACTTAAAGGCATTGGATAGAAGATTTTTAATAATTTGCTGGAACCTCTTCTCATCCGTATAGAAAATATCTGGTACATCTTTCTCTTTAATGATTTCAAACTCAAGGTTCTTTTGATCGGCGACGGGTCCGAAATTCCGCTCAAACTGCCCAGGAAGCTCACTCATGTTCATCTCGCTGAAATACATTTCAAGTTTACCTGCTTCGACTTTTGAAAGATCCAGAATATCGTTAATCAGGTTAAGCAGGTCTTGGCCTGAGGAGTGAATCACCCTCGCAAACTCCTCATCTTCAGAAGAAAGGCTATTTGAAGAATTCTCAGCAAGCATCTCAGAAAGGATCAGGATACTGTTAAGCGGTGTTCTCAGCTCATGTGACATATTGGCAAGAAATTCAGACTTGTACCTGGAGCTTAATGTCAGCTGCTTGGCTTTTTCTTCAAGCTGTACTTTTGCGTTCTGAAGTTCTGCCGATTTTCCTTCTGCTTCAATGGAACGCTGTTCAAGCTGCTCATTAATCATGCGCAGTTCTTCGGATTGCATCTGCAGTTCTTCGGATTGTGTCTGAAGCTCTTCGGATTGTGCTTGAAGTTCTTCTGTCATCGCCTGAGATTCTTTCAGCAGGCGGACAATTTCCATTCTGCCAATCACACTGTCGATGGTCAGGCCAAAAGTTTTTGTTGCGTTTTCGATCAGCTCAATGTGCTGTTCTGTAAATGTGTCAAGTGAAGCAAGTTCCAAAACTGCGATCACTTCCTGCTCATTCAGAACAGGGGCAATCAGCAAGCTCTTAGGACGAACTTCTCCAAGCCCTGTACCAATGACTTGATAATCTGCCGGCAGCCTGTCCACCACAAGGATGCGTTTCTCAGACACACATTGCCCGATAAGGCCTTCCCCCTGTTTAAACGCCGCTCGCCCAGGTTCTCCGATCGGCTCTGAAAACGAACCTTTTTTTACGTATCGGGATTGTTCTCCGCTCCCTTCCCGGATATAGAGAGCACCCATGGAGGCCTGCGTTAAGTGGGCAACACCTGTAACAAATTTCTCTCCCAGCACTTTAATCGTAGATGTTCCCTGATATCTTTCGACTACCTGATTCGTGCTGGACTGCAGCCATTCCCTCTGCTCGACTTTATCAAGCAGTTCATTGGTCGCTTCAGCCAGGTCTTTGATTTCATCTTTCGTTTTTACATGTATACGCTGGGTAACGTCACCGTTAGATGACATAGCCGTAATGGAACTTACAACAGCCTTAATGGTATTAATGATCGAGCCTGAAACAAAAGACGCAATAAGTGATGAAACAGCCACAACAATAACCAATAAAGAAAAGAGCCCTGTTTTCAGGAATTTGTTCTGCTCGTCAAGCCTGTCCGCCCGTTCTTTCGTCAAGCCTTTTTCAGTGGTTCTGAACGTGTCAAACTGGCTGCGGATCTGTTCTACACTTTGGCTGCCTACATCTTTTTTAATAAGAGAGAGAACTTCTCCATCCTTGTTTTCCTTCTTCAGCTGAATGGACGGATTTCCTGTTGTCTGGAGCCAATTGTGAATGGATTTATTAATTTCCTCGAGCCTATTTTGCTGTGCTGGATTATCGGCAATCAGCCCATAGAGCTTTTTATAATCGTTTTCCAAACTGTTCACTGCCAGGTTAAAGGGTTTAAGATAGCTCTCATCCCCGGTAATAATAAAACCGCGCTGCCCGTTTTCCATATCGAGAACCTGCTTTTCAATCTCGTTTGTCAGCGAATGAATTTCTATGTCATGGTTGATAATAAAATTCCGCTCTTTTTGCATAGAGGCAATCTGATTATTTACTGCTACTATTGATACGATCAGACAAAGAATAATCACTAGATATCCGACAAAAATTTTTGCGCGGATTCCAAATCTGTTTCTCCCTATCATTCTATCATCCTGCCTTTATTATTTTCATAGTTATCCACCTTTATTATAAACAACATTTACCGATATAGATAGCTGGAAGTAAAGTATTTCCACATCTTCTCTCTGCTTTTGATGCGTTGACTTCCTATTTTAGATATGATAGGCTTGTCTAAATTTTCAAAATCAAATTACATAATAGTGGAGACAAGGTTCCATTGCACAAACGCAAAGGATGAAAAGGGAAGCCCGGTGAAAATCCGGCACGGTCCCGCCACTGTAAAAGGAAACGAGCTCATAATGACCACTGGCCGGCAGGCTGGGAAGGGATGCAGCTCGGTATAGAACCCTTGAGTCAGGAGACCTGCCTTGTTTCAACAACACTGTTTTAACCTACGGGAGATAGGGAGGTGTTAGATTCTTGCATACAATGGGGTTTACTCTACCCTTTTTTAGGCATTTCTAACGTTCTGTCACTGGCGTTGGGAATGCTTTTTTGTTTTTATTGCCATATTTAGTATCTAAAAGAATGGAGAGATGACACATGAAAACGAGCAACTTGGGATATCCCCGTATCGGCAGCAATCGGGAGTGGAAAAGAGCACTGGAAGCATTTTGGAAAGGAGAACTGACGGAAGCCAGTTTTCTGCAGCAGATGGAACAGATCAGGCTTGCAAATCTGCAAAAGCAAAAAGACATGGGCATAGATATTATTCCAGTCAATGATTTTACACTTTATGATCACATGCTCGATATGTCAGTGATGTTCGGGCTGGTGCCAAAAAGATTTGAAGCAGTGGAAAACCCTCTCTCCCTTTACTTTGGCATGGCAAGAGGAAAACAAGAAGCCGTCGCGTGTGAAATGACCAAATGGTTTAACACAAACTACCATTATATCGTGCCGGAATGGGAAGACCGTGCGCCGAGGTTAGTGGAAAACAGGCCTCTTACCGCTTACAAGGAAGCAAAGGAGAAGCTTGGGATTGAAGGAAAACCGGTTATTGTCGGGCCTGTTACTTTTATAAAATGTGCAAAAGGATACCTTCCCGAACAGGAAGACACGCTGCTTTCCCAACTTGTCCCGTTATACTGCCGAATTCTTCAGGAACTGGAACAGGCGGGCGCCCAATGGATTCAAATCGACGAGCCCATTCTCGTTACTTCCCTATCCGAAGAAGAATTATCAGCATCCAAGAAAATCTATGAACAGTTCCATAAAGCCGCTTCCGGTCTTAATATTATGCTGCAGACGTACTTTGAGAGCGCAGAGCATTACAAAGAAATCATTCAGTTTCCTGTCCAGGGGATCGGACTGGATTTTGTCCATGGCGAAAAAACACTGGATGAGATGCGTCTGCATGGGTTCCCAGAGGATAAAGTGCTGGGTGCAGGCATACTTGACGGCAGAAATATATGGCGTGCTAATTTGAGCCAAAAGCAAGAGCTTATACTCCAGCTTGAAGAACTGGCTGCATCCGAACGAATATGGATCCAGCCTTCCTGCAGCTTGCTTCATGTCCCTGTTTCAGCCAAACACGAGCATTCCCTTCTGCAAGAACTATACAACAGTCTTGCCTTTGCTGACGAAAAACTGGAAGAACTGCGATTGCTGTCATCACCTTCGCAACAAGAAGCAATAAAGAAGTATGATGATGCTCTTTACTTGCTAAACAGCTCTCCGGCAAGAAACCGGACGGAGGTTTTATGGGAGGTTGAAAAAGCTCAAGGCAAAGACCTTAAGCGGAATCAGCCGTACATGAACAGAAAACAAAAACAGCAGGAAGTTTGGAACCTCCCTCTCCTCCCTACGACAACCATTGGAAGCTTTCCACAGACCGCGGAAGTAAAGCAGGCCCGGGGGAAACATAAGCGAGGGGAATGGACGAAAGCACAGTATGATCAATTTGTTAAAAGCCAAATTGAAAAGTGGATTAAAATCCAGGAAGATATTGGCTTAGATGTTCTTGTTCATGGGGAGTTTGAACGAACAGACATGGTGGAATTTTTCGGACAAAAACTTAACGGGTTTGCTTTCTTAGAGAATGGATGGGTTCAGTCCTATGGATCTCGCTGCGTTAAACCGCCTGTCATCTACGGTGATGTCGATTTCAGTGAACCAATGACCGTAAACGAAAGTGTGTATGCACAGTCTCTGACCGATAAACCGGTAAAAGGAATGCTGACCGGGCCGGTGACCATCTTAAACTGGTCCTTTGTCCGAGATGATATTTCAAGAGAGAATGTCTGTTATCAAATAGCAAATGCCCTGCAAAAAGAAGTGCTTGCACTGGAATCTGCCGGCATTACCATGATCCAAGTAGATGAACCTGCATTAAGAGAGGGCCTGCCGCTGAAGAAAAGCAAGTGGCAGCATTATATAGACTGGTCTGTTAACTGCTTTTTGCTGACCACCTGCACTGTAAAGGAAACCACGCAGATCCACACCCATATGTGCTATTGCGATTTTAACGAGTTTCTTGGCGTCATCAGCAAGCTGGATGCCGATGTGATTTCTCTTGAAACATCCAGAAGCCATGGTGAGCTAGTCTCTGCCTTTACTTGGCAGTCATACGAAAAAGGAATCGGCCTTGGGGTTTATGATATTCACAGCCCTCGAATACCTGAAATTGAAGAGATGAGGGTGATGATTGAAAAAACTCTCGAAGTATTGCACGAAGACCAGGTATGGGTAAATCCTGATTGCGGACTGAAAACAAGAAACATATCAGAAACCATTCAATCTCTCAAAAATATGACAGCTGCTGCGGCTCTGGTCAGAAAGAAAGAGGCAGTCTCGTAACATGGCTTCTCAAATACCTGCCTCCTTTCCTTCTGAAGCAAAGACCGTCCAGCAATCGAAAACCTGCTTAACAGATTTAGTTTTCCCGCCGGATACGAATCACCACCATACTGTCTTCGGCGGAAAAGTCATGGCTTATGTAGACAAGATCGCCTGCATAACTGCCATGCGGCATTGCCGTAAACCGGTCGTGACTGTTTCGAGTGATTCCTTTGAATTTCTTGGCCCGATCAAAACCGGTGAAGCTATTAATCTTGAAGCTTATGTCACATGCGCCCACCGAACATCCATGGAAATTTTCGTTAAAGTAGAATCTGAAAACCTTCTAACAGGCGAAAAACGGCTTACGTCAAGGGCCCTGTTTACCATGCTTGCCGTAGATGCGGAGGGCAGGCCGTCACCGGTCCCTCCCCTCGTGCCCGTGAACCAAGAAGAAATTCATCGCTATCAGCAAGCAAAGGAGCGGTATGAAAAGCGCAAAAAGAAAAAAGCTTGATAAATGACAAAAAGACAGGTCCTTTTTCTCAAAATCGGGCCTGTTTTTACTTTTTGATTAAAAAAACGGAATTTTCTGTTTTCAAATACATATTTTTTTGTTATCATTGTCTTTAAAACTTTAAAGGGAGGACGCGTTAAATGGTTAACTATAATGGTCGGCGTTTTGTATCCGTGAAAAGTTCAGAGATTGGAGAATCATCTTCGAAAACCTATTTTACGTATAAACAAGAGGATGACATTTTAAGCGCAACGTATTCAGGAGGAGATGTTCTCAAGGGAAACATGATCGGCATCGTAAAAGAAGACGGCAGCATTGAATTTACCTATAGCCATATCAATCGAAAGCATGAAATCAAAAGCGGCAAATGTTCTTCCACTCCAAAAACTCTTCCGGATGGGAGAATTCAGCTTTTTGAAAGATGGAATGGATTTGGGATGGAAGACGCTGAAGAAGAATCAATCGTAGAAGAAGTTTCTGCCCTGGTGTTTACTCCGCAGATTATTTTTAATTAGATTGTGAATAGTCATATAAGAACAGCCGGGGATTATTAAGCTTATCCCCGGCTGTTTTTATTTTCTATTGAGATAGGCAATTAATTGACAATATTAATAAAGCTTTATGCTTCTGCTTTTAGTTCATTGACCGGTGCGTTGTAGACTTCAGTATCCAATTCTTTTCTCGCCTTGCTCGTCAGAATACCGGCAGTCATGGCCCCGCTAACATTCAAAGCGGTTCTTCCCATATCAATCAGAGGTTCAACAGAAATGAGCAAACCAGCCAATGCGACAGGAAGGTTCATAGAGGAAAGAACCAGAAGTGCAGCAAATGTTGCGCCGCCCCCAACGCCTGCAATCCCGAAGGAACTGATTACGACGATAACAATCAGGCTGAGTATGAAAGACGGAGTAAGCGGATCAATTCCTGCAGACGGCGCGATCATAACAGCAAGCATGGCCGGATAAATTCCAGCGCACCCGTTCTGCCCGATGGTAAGTCCGAAGGAGCCTGCAAAGTTGGCGATTCCTTCAGGTACTCCAAGGCTCTTTTGTGTACTGATGTTAAGTGGAAGCGCACCTGCGCTCGTTCTGGAAGTAAAGGCAAAGGACAGAACCGGAATCGCTTTGCGAATATACGTGACAGGACTTAACCCAGAGAATGTAATAAACAGCAGGTGAATGATAAACATGAGCGCCAATGCGACATAGGAGGCGATCACAAATTTCCCAAGTTTTGCGATGGCGTCCAGATCACTAAGAGCTACCGTTTTGGTCATCAGTGCGAGGACTCCATATGGTGTTAACCGGAGAATCAATGTAACAACCCGCATGACAATAGCATGAACCGCTTCCACAATACTGGCGAACAGTGCAGCTTGATCTGCTTGTTTCCGTTTGACTCCCAGGTAGGCTATTCCTACAAAAGCGGCAAAAATGACAATTGCAATCGTTGAAGTCGGACGTGCTCCTGTAAAATCAAGAAACGGATTTCCAGGAAAGAGGTCAAGAACCTGCTGAGGCAGTGTCTTGTCTTTAATCTGGTCAAACGTGGTCTGAAGCTCTGTTGCACGTGCGAGCTCTGGAGCGCCTTTCGTGATCTGGACCGCTTCGAGATGGAAGGATAGTGCAGCTGCAATTCCGATCGCAGCGGCGATGGCTGTTGTTCCGAGCAATATTCCGATAACCGAACCACTGATTTTGCCGACGTTGTTACTGAGTTTTAATTTTGTAAAAGCAGACAAAATAGAAACGAAAACAAGCGGCATTACCGCCATCTGAAGGAATTTTACATATCCTCCTCCCATGATGGAGTACCAGTCGGCCGAGTTGGACAGCACCTTGGAAGCAGGCTCATAAACAAACTGAAGAATGAGTCCAAACACAATTCCTGCAGCTAAAGCCGCAAAGACACGTTTTGAAAAGGATACTTTCTTACGCTGAAGGTAATACAAACCGCCAGCAAGCAGCAATAACACAACAATGTTCACGATGGTTAAAAAGACATTCACTGTTCTTCCCTCCTTTTAGTTTCCCGCTGCTCTCTCATGAACATAAAAAGGCTCACTTCTTTTGAATAAAAGAGTGAGCCTTCAGCATTTCTGATCAGCAGAGGTATAGTGATGTATTCACTTGATACACTATATTCTGGCTTTTTTTATCGTATTCTTAAATTTCTATTACGTTAACGTTTTATACATCACGATATGCGGTCCGATCGGCGGCAGATCAAACACCTCACCGTGTTCACGAAGACCAAGCTTTTTATAATAACCCGCCACTCCAACTCTTGCATTACACCACCAGGAATCAGTATGCTGCTTCTTCAGCATGTCTTCGGCACTTATTAGAAGTCTGCTTCCCGCCTTTTCTTTCCTGTATTCTTCAAGGGTCGCCATTCCGCGCAGACGGTACTGCACGTTTCCTTCAATATCAGGATGATTCTCTTGATAAAAGGAAGCGATAGAAATGAGTTTATCACCCTTATAGGCTCCAAGATGAAACGTTCCATGATCATGATCGCCAGGAAACTGGCAATCTTCCAGCGTTTGATTGGGCCGAAGCACTTTGTGTCTAATCTCGTAGGTTTGTTCAGCGGGAATCACTTTAATGTCCAGCATGAAGGTTCCCCTTTCTACTGGCAGGAAGAATTCGATTGAGAAAATGTGTCCTGAAACGTTCTGCATCAACTTCAATGCCGACAGAGATTCCCTGATCTGTTTCCACACCCCTGCTCTGGCCAAGCTTTTCCTGTTCTGTCGATACTCGGACATTCATCGGTTTTGTACTGATAAACGTGGGATCAACTGCAACTCCGACGGCTAATGGATCATGAAGAGCACAGCCGCCGAGACCTGGATTCTTTCTTTCATAAAAATCCATATAGAAACTGCACATATCCGCAAATATTTCAGCAGTATTTAATCCGCAGCCTCTCCACTCCGCCAATGTTTCTCTCAGCAACAGGGTCTTCATCGTCACATCCAGACCGACCAAAGTAATAGGCAGCCCTGAGTTAAGTACAAAATCCGCCCCCTCAGCATCCGCATAAAAATTGGCTTCTGCAGCAGGTGTAACATTTCCCGGGACAGTGACTGCGCCGCCCATAATCACGACTTCATTCACCAATCCTGTAATGGAAGGATCTTTTTCAACAGCGAGAGCCAGATTGGTCTGTGTACCAACCGTGATAAGAGTGATCTCATTTGGATGTTTTTTCACCATAGAGATGATAAAATCACTGGCATGCTGTCCTGGTGAGAAGGGTTCGGGCAGCGGCAGCTGAATGTTTCCCAAACCATCTTCCCCATGGACTTCATAAGCTCTATGGCGAGTGCTTTCTCTGCGAAACGGCCGTTCTGCGCCTTGAAAAACTGGAATATCTGCTCTCTCTAATAATTGAAGAACCTGAAGCGTATTTCTTGTCGCTTCTTCTGCTGATACATTTCCAAAACCTGTTGTAATGCCGAGTACGTTTAATTCCGGAGAATGGATCGCATAAGCGATCGCCAAAGCATCATCAATCCCCGTATCCACATCAAGTATGACAGATTTCATGGCTGTTCCCTCTCTTCATTTTCAGTTTCTCTTACATTTAACGGTTTCCGATATAAATGCCTAAACCGATGATACAGACGAGAATCAAAACAACATAAATTGCAGTAAGCCTGCTCAGATTATTTTTCGTTGAGGACCCGTATTTTTCATCCTTTTGGAGACCAATGGCAACGGTAAGCCCTGTTACGATCAAACCAGCAATTATAGCAGTCACGATATATCCCATACTCATCCCTCTTTCTCTTCAACTATACGTAACTAATGGTAATTCAAGGAACGGAAATTGCCAAGTAACCGGAGGCATTATTCACAAATTAGTTGAATAAAAACACAGTGGACAAACCCGAAAATGTAAAAAATAGTAAAAAATTCTTATGCAATTTTTCCTGTTCTCCTTTAGGATACAGATGGATGTGAAAATTATAGAGACTATTGGGGGCCGTTTTTATGGTGCATGAAACACTTCCTGACTGGGTCTGGCTGCTATTTTACTCTTTTATAGCGCTGACTTTATTGGCAACCATCACAAATCTGTTCAAAAAAGTACATATAAAAGCTTCCATTATTAATCTTACATTTGTCATCGCAACACCTGTAATCAGTTTTACTTTTGCTTTAGGACGTCCTGAAGGCAACACGGAATGGGATCATTTGATTACTGGTATGCTGAGCGGTTCCCCATGGGCCATCATCATTCTGCTAGGCTGCTCTTTTATGCTATATTGGTGGTTTAGATTTTCATTCCTCTTCGTCAGCCTTAATTCATAAAAAAGCAGGATGGCTCGCTTGCCCTCCTGCTTTTTACTGTTTAATAGAAAGGTAAAATTACCGGGTACGGACTACGCTGAACGGCACCAGATTTCTGTGGCTTCAAGCATCTGGGTACTGGACTTCGGGATTATGGTTCATGCTATGATAGCCATAGATTCTCGTTTTAAGACTCCCTATAAAAGGGAACAATGGTTGTAATAAGGAGGCGGTGCGAGATGGCATTAAATGACTTAGACTTCAAAACAATAAATTTTCGCAAGCATCCAGAAAAATACCGTGTCGGCCGTGTGAACAGGGAGTCCTTTTAGCAAAACCCTATATAAGTGAGATTCTGCCTCATTGGCGGTTTAAAACTCCAGAAATTGCATTGAAATCATCTCAAAAGATTTACGGACTCTTTTTGAACTACAAAGAGAAAGACGATCTTGTCGGAATGGATATGGCAAGAAAGTTTCTGCAGATGGGCTATACACGTGCCCGAAGATATGCCAACTACAAAGGAGGAAATAATTACGGTGAAGACGGCAAAGTCAACGAACGGCAAATCGATGACACAAAAGCAGAGTCTGCTGCTATTTTTATGAAAAGCTCTTTTCTAAAAGATTGTTGCTTTGGGAACATTTTTGTTAAGAGCCTTCATTGACAAGTTGATTGGAGTGTAAGGTGCGAGACTCCTGCGGGAGCAGCGGGACAGGTGAGACCCACAGGCGCATGCGCCGAGGAGGCTCACCGCACGCCCCGCGGAAAGCGAGCATCCTGAAACGGAAATCAACACCCCTAAGAGCAACAAAGGTTACGAAAACAGCCTTATGAAAAGATGGAAACAGGCAAGAGAAGTGGTTAAATGATAAAATAATACACATAGCTTTCATACTGCAAACAATCGAAACTGAGGTGATGTTATGCCAAACACAAAAGCTTTTCGGATAGGCTACGCAATTATCATTTTATTGGTCATTGTTTTACTCTCATCCAAGGTGGAATTTATCTTCCGTCCGGTGGAAATTATTTTTACGACCTTATTCTTCCCATTCTTGATCGGCGGGGTTATTTTTTATTTATTAAGACCGATCGTCTATTACTTAGATCGCCACAAGGTACCGAAAGTGCTTTCCATCCTGATCATCTATCTGCTGTTCATCGGGCTCGGGACTTTGCTTGTTTTCCTATTAGGCCCGCAGCTGCAGAGCCAATTTAAAAGCCTGATTAACAATGCTCCGCAGATCGTAGACTCGCTTAACGATAAAGTGAACAGCCTGAAGCAGAATGAATGGTTTTCACGTTTTCAGCAAAATGATTACATTACGATCGACAGCCTTACCTCCAAGGCAAGCGATTACGCCAAAGGCTTTGCCGGCAACATAGGCACCAAGATCTCCAGCCTGATCGGCATCATTACGAGCGTTGCTACAGTTATCGTTACGGTTCCGTTTATCGTGTTTTATTTGCTGAAGGATAGTGAAGGACTTGGCAACAGAGTAGAGAACTTCCTTCCCTATTTAAAAGCAGCAGAAGCGAAACGAATCTTAAAAGATATGGATGAGGCACTGAGCTCTTATATTCAGGGACAAGCAACCGCAGCCTTTTTAGTAGGTGTAATGATGTACATCGGCTACAGCATTATCGGCCTTGATTATTCTTTAATTCTTGCCATAGTCGCTATGATTACCAATATCATTCCGTTTCTTGGTGCGTTTATCGCCTTTATACCGGCTTTTATCATCGGTTTGATCATGTCGCCGCTCATGGCCTTAAAGGTAGCCATCGTGGTCATTGTGGTGCAGCAGATCGATGGAAACGTAACTTCTCCACTGATCATGGGAAGAAAACTGGATGTCCATCCGCTAACTGTCATCCTTATCCTGCTAGTTGCCGGCAACATGGGCGGTTTTCTCGGCATGATACTGGCCGTTCCATTTTATGCCCTTCTTAAGGTTATCGTCAGCCATACGTACCGCTTATATCAATTGAATAAAGAAAAAGACCGTAATGGTATTCAAATCGTTGATTAATTTAAAACAGTAAGCCGGTGTCCCGGCTTACTGTTTTTTTTGTGTACAAACCGTTTTCCTTCTGTTCACATAAACTATGACAAGCTATACCCTTTCAAAAGAAATTAATCATTGCTTCTAATATAATCACACAACTCAATAATCGTTCCCTGCGTGTGAACGGGATTGATGTAAATTAACCTTCTTCCATATGGATTGATCCGATAGGTATCTTTTAAAAATGTAATTCCTCGATCCTCATACTCTCGTATCGTTTCTTCAAGGTTGTCCACTTCATATGCCAGATGGTGGACACCTTTTCCTTTTTGGCGGATGAACCGTTCGATCGGAGATGTTTTACTCGTAGGTTCAAAAAGTTCTATGACTTGATTGTCCATTTCGATAACGGCGATATGTGTTTCAACCCCTGGTTTCTCGCTCGTATACTGATGAACCAGTTTGCCTCCCAGGTTGGTTGTGTAAAAATCAATCGCTTCATTTATTCTTCGTACCGCTATACCGGTATGATCCAATTTCATGAATAACACTCCCTTCTAGTGAACTAGTATACCCAAGAAGGATGATCCTTTACAAAATCTCTCCCCCTAAATTGTTCATAATAGCACCTTGTTCCTTACCTGTAGTAGAATCAAAGAATAGGAGGGATACAATGAAAACGTTTGAGGAAAAGTTGGACCAGTACGCAGAACTTGTTGTAAAAGTGGGCCTTAATGTCCAGGACGGCCAGCGTTTACTGATCAATTCACCCATTGAAGCTGCAGAATTTACGCGCAAGGTAACAGAACATGCTTATAAGAACGGCTGCAAGCGCGTCTTTGTAGAATGGTCAGATACAGAAACAAGCCGTATTCACTTAAACAACGCTTCTGAAGAGGTATTGAAAGATAATATTCCGCAGTGGCAAGTTGACATGCAAGAAAGTTTAATGGAAAACAATGACTGTATGCTCATGGTGACTGGGAATGATCCCAATGCCTTTCAAGGAGTTCCATCCGAGCGCTTATTGCTTGTGCAAAAGAACGCAGGTGAACGACTTGAAAAATTCACAAAAGCAAGACTTGCAGGTGATGTTCCTTGGCTAATCGCTGGAGCTCCGTCTGCCGGTTGGGCAAAGAGTGTTTTCCCTGAAAAAAATGAAAACGATGCCATTAAGGCCCTTTGGGAAGCGATTTTCCAAACGGTTCGTGTCGATCAGCCAGATCCAGTAGCAGCATGGAGAGAGCATGGAGAAACGCTGCTAAATAAAGTGAATTATTTAAATGAGCAGAAATTTAAAACGCTGCACTATAAGTCAGAAGGTACTGATCTTAGCATTGACCTTCATCCTGAACATGAATGGATCGGCGGCGGCCATCACTCCACATTCAACACGTTTTACATACCGAATATGCCGACAGAAGAAGTATTTACTGCCCCGCTTAAAGAGGGAGTAAATGGAACGGTATCAAGCAAGAAGCCATTATCGGCAATGGGGAACATTATCGAGAACTTCAGCTTAACCTTTGAAAATGGAAAAGTGGTAGATGTTAAGGCGGAAAAAGGCGAGGATACGCTAAAGCAGCTCCTTAACATCGATGAAGGAATGAAATATCTTGGTGAAGTCGCTCTTGTTCCGTATGACTCTCCAATCTCTAACTCAGGGATCGTGTTCAACAACACTTTATTTGATGAAAATGCTTCCTGTCATCTTGCATTAGGCAATGCTATCAGTATGAACATACCCGGGGCAGAGCAGCTAAGAAAAGAAGAGCTTGAAGCAAAAGGAGTCAATCAAAGCCATGGCCACACCGACTTTATGATTGGTTCTGCAGACCTTGAAATTGAAGCTGAATATCAAGATGGAAAACGTATCCCATTGTTCACCAAAGGTAACTGGGCTATCTAAAGTAGTAAAGCGTAAGCGCCCTGGCTTAAGTCCAACAAGCGCTGGTGCTGGACAAAACAAAAAACGAAGGGCAGCTGCCCTTCGTTTTTATTTTGGAAACGTGATGATAAACGCTGTACCGTTTCCTAACTCGCTCTCCACCTTCACCTTTCCGTTATGCTTTTCGATGATCCATTGTGCGATGGATAAACCCAAGCCAAGCCCTTCAGCATCCGTTCTTGCCTTATCACTTTGATAGAACCGGTCAAATATCCGTTCCCTTTCACTTTCTGCTATTCCGGGTCCGTTATCCTTCACCATCAGTTCGATCGAAGAAGCAGCTTCTTTTGCAGATAACAGGATTTGATCACCCTCTCCCGTATGCTTCATGGCGTTATCCAGTAATATAACGAGCAGCTGATGGATACGTTCCCTGTCTGCAGAAAAGGTGATCGGCAGCGATGCGTTAAGTGATATATTTTTGCCTTGGTAAGAGGCGATTTCTCCGTAATGATCTGCAATCTCCTGCAATAATTGATCAAGCTGAAACGACTGCTTTTTTAATTCGACCTGATTGGAGTCTGACCTGGCCAGCAATAAAAGCTGGCTGACCAGTTTTGACAGACGCCTGCTCTCTTTTGAAATGGCCGAGATATCCATGCTTTTGTCCTCAATCGTAGCAGATGGAGACCGAAATAAGAGATCGGTCTTCGCCTGAATGACGGACAGCGGGGTTCTCAATTCATGAGAAGCATCCGATACAAAATTCTGCTGTTTGTCCCAGGCCTTTTTTATAGGGATTAACGCACGGCCTGCAAGAAAGTATCCGCCCCCAATGGCACAAACAGCTCCGAACAGGCAGCCAGCAATAATGACTAGCAGCAGCTTATGAAGCAGCTCTTCCTCCGTCTTCACGTTTCTGATCGCCTGCACCGTCACCGTTCCGACAATAGGAAGCTTTTCTTTTACCGACTTGGTCCTGTATGTCGCTTCATCCGTATGAATGAATTCCAGCTTGTTCATTTTCTTCTGACGGTAACGATCTTCATTATCGAAAACAAAGAATGGCGGACGCGGCGTGTCAAGGAGCTCATGGTTCTTATCCCAGATCAGGATAGTTACCCTGGAATCCCTCGCCATAAAATCCCTGTCTTCAGGTTCTGGCCTGTGCTCACGGTGCCCTTTACCAGGCAGATGTTCAAGTTCCTCATTAATCGAATGATCAGCAGCAGTGTAGAGGCTGATCCTCGTATAGGAGTATACGAGAGTCCCAAGCAAACTCAATAAAACGATAAAAACAATAGAATTCAAAAGGGTCAGCCTGTTATGTGTACGTTGAAACATTTCGATATCCCCTTACTGCTCCTTGAGCATGTAACCTACACCGCGAATGGTCTTAATGTCTTTCTGATACGGATATGGTTCAAGTTTTTTGCGCAGGTGGTGCATGAATACTTCAACGATAGCAATAGTCGTTTCCGAATCAAATCCCCACACCCTGTCATAAATCTGTTCTTTTGTTAAGATCGTCCCGCTGTTCTGTATCATGTATTCCAGCAGTTCATACTGCTTAATGGTCAGCTTAATGGGATGGCCATCAACAATAATGTCATGCTCCGGCCCTAGTAATTCAATTCCCCGATAACGAAGGGTCTGATTTAACGTCAAGCTCCCGCTCCTCCGCAAAAGGGCGCGAAGCCTTGCTTTCAGCTCCGACGACTCAAAGGGCTTTACCAAATAATCATCACCGCCAAAATCTAAACCCTTTACCCGGTCCTCCAACGAATCCCTGGCTGTTAAAAATAAAACTGGAGTGTTAATATTCTCTTTCCTCATGCGCTGGATAATCTGAAACCCATCCATCTCAGGCAGCATGACATCAAGCACGATGGCGAAGATGTTCTGCATGGCTTCATACAGTCCATCTTCGCCATCCGCCGCCTGGTCTACCTTAAATTCATCAGACAGTATTTCAACAATAGAATCCAGCAATGCCAGGTTATCTTCAACGACTAAAATACGGAGCACGCTTCTCCCTCATTTCAATGTCAATACTTCAGAATTCGTTTTTATTCGATATCTTAGTGCAATATTTTATTATTTTAAAGGATGCTTTAGCTATTTGCACATATTTTCCAAGTTGTTTTTTAAAATCCGAATACAATATTGCCAAGCATACCAGGCATTCCTTAACATTTCCTTAAGCGGATAAAAAAAATGGTGCCAGGCACCACGATTACACACTTGTGTAATTGCGGTGCCTGGCACCGGTAAAACTATCTATAGCGCTTTGCACCTTCATATTTAGGGGCCCAGTAAGAGCTGTCCAACTCAGAAGTGGTTACTCCTTTAGAAGAAGAAGCATGCATGAATTTCCCATCGCCTACATACACTCCGGCGTGAGAAAGATTGCCGTTCCCTTCGATATCAAAGAAAACAATATCTCCAACATGCGGAGAATCTACAGAGGTTCCTTCTTCATGAATATCTTTCACGACGCGTGGAAGATCGATGTTCGCCGCTTTATCGAAGATGTAGTTTAAATAACCGCTGCAATCAAATCCATCCGGTGTTTCTCCGCCCCACTCATAAGGAGTTCCACGGTATTCTTCTGCTTGGTCCACAATCGCCTGCTTGCTGAATACACCGAGAGCTTTATAGACAGAATCTCCTGCGACTCCATCAACATTCATTCCTTTTTCTTTCTGCAATTTCTTTACTGCTGACTCTGTGTATGGTCCAAAGTAGTTAGTTGTTTCATGGTATGTAAAATAACCTTTCTTTTTCAACAATGCCTGGAGGTCCTGAACGTCTGAATCATGGGTTTCTGGCTTAAGCGTGTTGTCTCCAAGTGCTGCATGGCCTGCTACTGGATTGACGGCAAGAACACCTGCTACAATAATTCCCGAAACTAATTTTTTCAAAATAACATCCTCCTGTTTAATGAATTCCTAGCCAATTCTAACAACCCATTATGACATGAGGATGAAAATTAGATTACAATGAGATAACAATTAGTAACCAACTAACAAATATACCCTAATTTAATATATTGAAAACATATTAAGTGATTTTTTGGAATAAAAGTGTGCAGTCTTTAATACCAGAATGATATACTCCAAATAAATACATTTAGTGGAAAGTGAAATGAAGGAGGTGCTTGAATGCACATTCAACAAATGGCTGTTCCTTTGATGCTCATGGCATTTATCATTTATCGCAGAACGAAAAGGACCATCGGTTTTCAGCCCTATAAGCCAGGAAGGCTGGTTTTCAGGATGATCATTTTTGCTGTCATCATGTTGGCTTTTCTGGCAAACGCGGCCATGCATCCGACTACTCTCCTTTACGCGGTGCCTGGCACCCTGATCGGAGTTGTCCTTGTCGTATTTGCAGCCAAACACAGTACATATCAATGGCGGGAATCCCAGCTGTTTTACCGGACACACAAGTGGATCGAGGCTGCGGTCCTGATTCTCTTTTTGGGGCGTTTCTTGTACCGTTTCCTGCTTCTTGCCTCTTCATCAGGTACACAATCATTGCAAAACACGCAATATGGCCAGCATTTTACAAGAGATCCGCTGACTGCTTTTGTTTTCTTTATTCTGGGAGCCTATTACATTGGATTTAACGCATATATTTTAAGAAAAGGGAAAGCCTTGCAAAAAGAAGAGCCCCCCGTCCAACCTACTTTATAATTCACACAAACTTTTGAGGCCATTATAATGAAGGGTGATAAGTTCATGAAAAAGAAAAGACTGCTGGCCATCTTTTTTCTTCTGGTTCTGTGATACTGAATAAAGAAACGAATTCTGCATTTAAGGACGGACAGATAATAGACATCCCCTTCCCTGTAACTAGGAAAAGCCGCCCTGGCTGGGGCGGCTTTTTCTCATATTTCAATCGTTTTTATCATTCGAGCCGGATTTCCGCCCACTACCACATTTGCGGGCACATCTTTCGTTACTACAGCTCCGGATGCAATGATGGCATTATCACCAATCGTAACGCCTGGATTGATGACGGCTCTGCCGCCGATCCATACGTTGTCGCCAATCGTAACAGGTTTTCCAAACTCACTCCCTGAATTACGCTCAACAGGATGCAGCGGATGGGTTGCCGTATAAATATGGACACCTGGCGCCAATAAACAATTATCCCCAATCCTGACTTCACATACATCCAATATCACACAATCAAAATTTGCGTAGAAATTCTCTCCAACGTGGATATTATACCCATAGTCACATCGAAACGCCGGCTCGATATAAAGATTCTTTTTTGTACTTCCGAAAAGCTGCTTTAAAAGAAAAACTCTCTGTTCATCATCCGTTTCAACTGTCTGGTTATAGATTCGCGTCAGTTTTCTTGCTGCTTGTCTTTCATTAATCAGCTCAGGATCACCCGCAAGATACATTTCCCCGGCGATCATTTTTTCTTTTTCAGCCCGTGCCATTCTCTACCCATCCTTCCTGCTTACAATGTCTATTTACCATACCAAAAGACGAACAAAGAAAAAACGAAAGATAAAAATTCTCTCAAAATATTACAAAACATGCAATTATTCTCCAGGAAATAATGTTCCTTTATACAAAAAACCTTGGCTGTTGCAGCAGCCAAGGTTTAATTCGCAATTTATACTGGTTTTTTCAACCCATCAGGATGAGTTGGTTTTCCGGTAGCTAAGCCGTTGCCCAGCGTTCCGAACGTATTCTGCTTGTGCGGGTCAATCAATTCATTATCTTTAAAATAGATTCTTGGTGTATTCCATAGAGCCTTCATGGCCTTGCTCATTTTTATTTCGTGATACCGCTCTGGCCACATCTTTTTAATATGCTGCTTAACGATCGGGTAATATTTCGGGCTCATACTTGGAAACAAATGATGCTCCGTATGATAAGAAAAATTAAAATGAAGCACATTCACCCATTTAGGGACAATTACGGTAAGACTGTTTGCAAGCGGATCATTTACTGACGTTATCGGATTAAGCCTATGATTGGTGGAAATGTAGCTCATCACAATAAAATTAGCGATTAATAGAGGGATGAGAAAGGCAAACAACCACTTAATCGGCCCGATCCAGAACAATAGACCAATCCATGTTGCCCAGGGCAAAACGGTTTGCAGCAATACAGCCGGACGATTTTTCGGATTAAAGTCCTTGATATATTCAATAAACATCATGGTACCGTGAATCGTAAATTGAATACTTAACGATAAAAAACTAAAGAATGCGCGTACCCAAAAAGGCAAGCGGTATATGGCTCGAAGGAAAGAATTCCGAACAAACTTTTCATGATTTGGCCATGCATCGGGATCCTTTTCGTCGTGTTGTGTGTGTACATGATGATTCATATTATGCCATTTTCTCCAAAGTCTCGGACCTGTGCTAAGCGGCCAAAACGCCACGGCACCCAAAAAATTTCTAAGCCAGCTCTTCTTGACTACCGTGCCGTGAAGAATTTCATGGCCCAAGAAGCCCATACCGGCAAACGATGCACCCAATACGCCTGCAATCACTATATTTAAAACCATGTGGAGGTCAAAAAGCCCAATCGCTAAAAAACCAGCCACAACAATTAACAGATATGCAAATCCTCCCCACAGCCGACCTGGAGCAGGTTTAAAAACGTCTTTTGATAGATTCGGGGTAATACGGGATGCGTACCACCCAAACGAATGAAGTTCTTTAATGGGAATGTCCCCCTTCTTTGTAACAAGTTTTTCTAAGCATATAGGAGGTTGCGTGCATAAACAAGACATTCTTTGTTACAAATACTGAATTTTCGTAATATAGCTTCATTCATCCTATCTCCCTAAGGGTTCATGGCTCTCCACCATTACTTAGGTAAATGTTACTAATGAAGATTATTAACCAAGGTAATTTTCTTCATTTTTCCTCATAAGCCATTTGTAACCGTTTTTACATGATATATTTACAATAAACGACCTATTTTTTAACAAATGGGTGTTAGATTAATAAAGCTTTCTAAGCAAAATCCGCTTTTATATTTAAAAATATGAAGTAAAGGGTGAAAATTCATGAAGACAAAGAGCTACAAAAAGTTATTCAGCCTTGCATTGATTATGGTTTTTATCGTCAGCATGCTGTCTCCGATGGTTTCAAAAAAGGCCATTGCTGCTGATGTGATCTCGGTATCCGATGCCATTTCCAATAATACCGGATCCGATAAAACTGTCGAAGGATACATTGTTGGTGCAGTGAAAGGCGGAAGCGGAACATCTATTTCTTTTCAGCTGTCGGCTCCGTTCACGCAAGATACAAATCTGGCCATCGCAGATTCTCCTGCTGAAACCGACAAAGCAAAAATCCTTCCTGTACAGCTGCCGGCTGGGGCAGTGAGAGATGGTTTAAATCTTAAAGCTCATCCAGAAAACCTGGGCAAAAAAGTTCAGATTACCGGTGATTTAATGGCCTATTTCTCCGTTCCGGGGCATAAGAACGCCAAAAGCTTTTCTTTTACAGGAGATACGCCATCAGAACCTCAAGCTGAACCAGTTACTGCTTCCCCTGACTCTGGATTGGTGAAAAGCGGAACAAAAGTAGCTTTATCTACGGCTACCGAAAATGCTGCGATCTATTACACTCTGGACGGAACCAATCCAACATCCAGCAGCAGCCGATACAGTGAACCACTTACCATTAATGAAGATGCAACCGTAAAAGCGATCGCCATCAAAAACGGCCTTAAAAACAGTGAAATCTCTTCTTTTAAATATACGGTCGCATTAACAGGACTTCGAATTCACGACATTCAAGGAGCTTCACACCAGTCTCCATTCGCAAATAAATCAGTTGCGGATGTAGAGGGTGTTGTAACTCACGTGATCGATGCCAACAACTTCTATATGCAGGACACCACCCCTGACCTTGATGAGAACACTTCTGAAGGCATCCTGATTTACAAAAAGAACCACGGCTTAAAAAACGGAGATCTTGTGAAAACGACAGGCCAGGTAAAAGAATGGGTGCTTGACGGATATGCGGATAAATTAAAAACTGATCTTCCTGTTACTGAAATCAACGCAGAAAACGGGGGCTCTGTTACCGTAACGGAAAGTGGCCATGCCCTTCCAGCTACCGTGGTACTTGGAGATAAAGGCAGACATATTCCAACTCAAATCATTGATAATGACAATTTTGGGCTTTTTGACCCTAAAGAAGATGGAATCGATTTTTATGAAAGTTTAGAAGGCATGCGTGTCGAAGTGGATAACCCGAAAATCGTTGCTCCTCAAAACTACGGGGAACTGGTAGTTGTGACGAACAACAAAGGTAACACACCGTTTAATACCTCCGGAGCCATTAATATTTCAAAAGCAGACTACAACCCTGAACGAATTTTCGTGGATATTAACGACAGCAGCTTTATTGCTAAATCCGGAGATTACTTCAAAGGCAATATAACAGGGGTCATGAGCTACAGCTTTAGCAACTATAAAGTACTGACGAACAAAGACCAGCTCCCAACCTTTATGGAAGGCAAAACAAAGCCTGAAACCACAAAGCTGAGGGGAAAACATAAGAAATTAACGATCGCCAGCTTTAACGTAGAGAACTTCTCTGCCAACAAAGATGGCAAAGATGGGACGAGCGATGAAAAAGCGGGGCGAATCGCTGACTCGATCGTTCATAACCTGAATGCCCCCGACATTGTAGGATTAATAGAAATGCAAGATGGTGACGGACCAGTAAAAGATGGAAAGACCGATGCAAAGGACAGCGCTGATCGTCTCATCAATGAAATTAAAGCAAAAGGCGGACCTTCTTACGAATATACTGACATCGCTCCCATTGATGGCAAGGACGGAGGGATTCCTGGCGGGAACATCCGTGTAGCCTTTATTTACAACCCTGATCGCGTGTCTCTTGCCCCTGGAACAAAAGGAACAGCAACACAAGCTGTTGAATACAAGAATGGCAAGCTTTCATTAAACCCAGGGCGTATCGATCCGACGAACCCTGCCTTTGAAAGCAGCCGTAAGCCACTTGCTGCACAATTTATGTTTAACGGAGAAAAAGTAACCGTAATCGCCAATCATTTTAATTCAAAAGGCGGAGATCAGCCAATGTTCGGCAAAAATCAGCCGCCTGTATTAAGCAGTGAGGTTCAGCGTCTGCAAATTGCCGGCATCGTCAACAACTTCGTAAAAAGCATTAAAGCCGATGATCCAAAAGCAAATGTTGTACTGCTAGGTGATTTTAATGATTTTGAATTTACCCCTGCCCTTGAAGAGGTAAAAGGAAATGAACTTTCCGATATGATTCAGGAAGTTCCATACCCAGAACGCTACTCTTATTCTTACCAAGGCAATGCTCAGGTGCTGGACCACATCCTCGTGTCCAACAACCTGAAAAAAGACACAAATGTAGATATCGTCCACATTAATTCTCAGTTCATGGAACAGCATGGCCGTGCGAGTGACCATGATCCAGTTGTTGTTCAAGTGAAACTAAAGGAAGACTGCGGCTTGCATAATTTTAAAAAAGCCGACTAATAGAACGAAAAAAACAGGTGCTCTCGGGCATCTGTTTTTTATATCATGCAGGGCTTTTACATATGGTCTTTGAAATCGTAAAAAAAATATTTTTTATCAAGATGAACGTTTTGCCATCCCTATCCGTCACATTAATAAAAGGAGGTTTTCATAAAATGAGCAGACATATTGAATATTTAAATGATAAACTTATCATCCATTTTACAGGTTTGACGGTAGCGGCATCGCTCAAAAAAGAAATTGAGGTTCCTCTCTCATCCATAAGCAGTGTAAAAATAGATGACTTTAAGATCAACCCGTTAGCCTTCCGTGTAGGCACATCGGGAATCGGAAAAAACGTAAAGCACGGCCGTTTCCTCTATGACAGCGAATGGGTATTTCTCTCCTATTCCAACCATAAGAACGTCCTGATTCTGAATCTGGAAGGTTTGATTTATAAGAAGATTGTTTTGGAATTAGAATCACCTGAGGAAGCAAAGGCAAAGATTGAAAGCTTAATGGCTAAAGTTTAGTTTGTTGAAGTTCCAAGTTGCTCGCTAGTTAACATAAATCCATTTTGGCGGGTATTGCCTCCGTTTCGGCGGGTAAAATTAATATTTTGGCGGGTAAATGGATGATTTCCGCGGGCATTTCTTATGTTTCGGCGGGTAACTGGTTTTCCGCTCATCTCCCGCCCCTTTGCCAAAGCCCAAAATCTCAATTTAATAGCAAAAGCAACCCAATGTTTCAATTGGGTTGCTTTTTTACATCCAGCCTTTTTCTTCAGCGCTGCTCTTAAACGGCATCCCGATATCAAGCCAAACAAACATCCAGCTAAGAACGGAGTGCCCCTTGCGGTGGAGAGCTGCACTTCTTGCTTCCTTCCCTCAGCACCTGAACCGAATCCAAACGCGATGAAACAATCTCCTCTCTGTTTTTCTTTTTATAAATGCAGTTGACACTTTTTCCAGTAAAATTGACGACCGTGTATGATCCATCCAATTACTTCATAGCTCTTTTTCTGTAAAAAATGCTAAAGTTTCACTCAGAAACCCTGAGCCTCCTGCCAAAATCACTTTTTTGGACATATCATTATCCTTCCCTGAAATGAGTTAGATTGACTTCCATCTTTCCAATTTATGAAGCTTTCTTGTAAAGAACTTGGCCATAAAACGAGGAGCACCAAACTCCACAATCTTCCCCTGTACTCGCTCTTTCATCTCTTCTGCAGTAAGATCAGGGATTACAAAACTTCCATTCTCGTAACAATGGCTGCAATACATTCTGCTTTTTTCACCGTTTAGTTCTGTCCCTCCTCCTTTTTCATCCCTTGAGAAAGGCATTCCACAGCTTTGGCAATGTTTAAAAGTTTTCATTTTATCGTCATTCCTTTTTCGATTAGTATTTATTTCCATTCTATCATAGAAAAACTGGTATTTTTGTAACCGTTTGCTCTTGACCGAATTCCGGTGGTAGAGTACCTTAAATATAAGATATAGCCGTTTTGGTTTCTATAAATGAATGAGAGTTCATTCATTTATTTCAGCTAACAAAAGAGAGGAGAAATTCAATGTCCGCAAAATTGCCGGAACATTTCGTCAATCAGCTTGAATTGCCCGTTATCTCTGCTCCCATGTTCCTTGTTTCAAGCCCTGAACTCGTCATCGAAGGCTGCAAATCAGGCATCATCGGTTCTTTTCCGCTGCTCAATGCACGAACGAATGAGGTGCTCGATGAATGGATGCTTCGCATTACAGAAGAATTAAAACAGGCAAAGGCTCAGGATCCTGAACGTAAAATTGCTCCATGGGCTGTAAACATCATTGTACATAAAACAAACAAGAGGTATAAGCAGGATCTTGAGCTCATCCGAAAGCATCAGCCTCCTGTCGTCATCACCTCCCTCGGACATCCGGGGGAAGTGGTGGAAATCGTCCATCAATACGGCGGTCTCGTGTTCTCGGATGTCATTCATCTTGGTCATGCCAAAAAAGCCGTCCAAACCGGTGTTGACGGACTGATTCTGGTATGCAACGGCGCCGGCGGACATGCCGGAACCATTAATCCAATCGCCTTTATCGGTGCAGTAAAGGAATTTTGGGACGGAATCACTATCCTTGCCGGATGCATTAATAATGGTCAGGATATCCTGGCTGCCGAAGCACTCGGAGCTGACCTCGCCTACATGGGGACCCGTTTTATAGCAGCATCCGAAAGCTTCGCAAGCAATGAATATAAGGAGATGCTGATCGAATCATCCTTTGAGGACCTCATTTATACGGATGCGTTCAGCGGAGTAAACGCCAACTATCTCGTTTCTAGTATTCGCAATGCCGGACTTGACCCTGACCAGTTGAAGAAAAAAGAAGCTGTTGATATGTCCCATTTAGATTCCTCTGATGCCAGGGCATGGAAAGATATCTGGTCAGCTGGCCAAGGTGTCAACAGAATTAAAGAAGTAACGCCGGTTCATCAAATTATTGGCGATCTAAAAAGTGAATATGATCAAACACTGCAATTTTTAGTCAAAAAAACAGAGAATATCGTATCTAGCAAGTAAGGTACTTGTCCAATAGAAACAATAGCAGAGGAAGGTGCCCTCCTGTTCGCAGGGAGGCTCCTTTTTTTATTGATAAATAGAGTCCGCCGCACATTTCTAGTAAATTGTGTGAATGACTTAGGACAAGTTTTTTACTAGACACATATAATTACTGTATAGATGTACCTTAGTGATGAATGCTGCAGAAAGATAATTACTTCACTAGTTTCACCATCTTAGAAAGCTTAAAAAGGAAGTGAAGTTTTTGACTGAAATAATGGTGTCTATCACTGTTCTCTCCTTTCTTCTCACCTTGATTTTCATTTTTTGGCGTCCTTTTGATGTCAACGAGGCCGTGCCTGCAACGATAGGAGCGATCATCGTATTGTTGTGCGGAACCGTCTCCCTCCATGATCTTGGTAAAATAGCTGAAACTATCAGTGGTGCTGCCATTACCATCATGGCTACCATTGTAATGGCAATCGTTTTAGAGAGTTTTGGATTCTTTAATTGGATGGCACAAATACTGGCCGAGAAGTCAAAAGGCTCTGGTATCCGACTGTTTTGGAATGTGAATTTACTTTGTTTTTTCATGACTCTATTCTTTAACAACGATGGAAGCATTCTAATCACAACGCCCATCTTGATACTGCTCCTGAAACATTTTCGTTTAAAGAATCACCAGAAAATACCTTATTTGCTTTCCGGTGCACTCATTGCTACAGCATCCAGCGCCCCGATCGGAGTAAGCAATATCGTAAACTTGATTGCCTTAAAAATTGTGGGCATGGACCTCTATATGCACACAGCCATGATGTTTGTACCGGCAACTCTAGGGCTTGTTTTCCTCGTTCTTCTGCTTTATATGTACTTTTATAAGAAGCTGCCCCGCAAACTGCCACAGGGTCCCATTAATTTTTCGAATCCAAAATCACATCCACTGAAGCCTGAAAATACCCCCGTTCTAAAAAATCAAGATTCCTTCATGTACAAGATTCTCCTCTTCGTGTTTTGTGTAAGGATCAGCTTGTTCGTTGCTTCTTACATTGGCATACCGGTTGAAGCCATGGCTGTTTTTGGTTCACTTGTTCTCTTAGGATGGCGATGGATCTATCTGAAAATCAATCCTATGGATATGTTGAAAAAAACGCCTTGGCACATCCTTATATTTGCATTCAGTATGTATGTCATTATCTACGGACTCCACAATATCGGGTTAACGGATGCACTTGTTCATGTCCTGAAACCTTATGTGGCCAAGCATCACCTGTACGCAAGTCTGCTGATGGGCGGCACGCTCTCAGTCCTTTCCAATTTGTTTAACAATCACCCCGCTCTGATGGTAGGAACTTTGACGCTGACGAATATGGGCCTCGATCCCCTCACCTTAAAGGTAGCTTACCTTGCCAACGTAATTGGAAGCGATGTCGGATCCCTGCTCTTGCCTATCGGTACGCTCGCCACTTTAATGTGGATGCATCTGCTTAAAAAAGGCAATGTAAAAATCAGCTGGAAACATTATTTTAAAGTCACAATCGTGGTCATTCCACCGACTGTGATCTTCACCTTGGTCTGTTTATATTACTGGGTCCATTGGTTATTTTAATGGTTATGGAGGAAATTGAATGAAGAATGATCTAAGTAAAGAGTTTCAAGAATTATTGGACAATACCGTCTCAATTGAAGTATCTGGCGGGCACCATCACGCAGGAGTTCTAGTTGATTTGGGACCGGACATTTTTGTATTATTTAATGGAATGGAGTACCTATACATCCCCTCTATCCATGTCCATAACATCCGAAAAATAACTGAGCTGGCAGAAGAACCGATAGTAGCTCCTGCGGAAGTTCCGATTGACCATCATACTGATAAAATATCGTTCAGAAAAACGTTAATAAACGCCAAAGGGCTTTTTGTTAAAATCTATGTGACCGGGAACAAGACTCTACACGGCTACATTACAAGCGTCATGAATGACTATTTTGTCTTCTATTCCCCGGTATATAAAACAATGTATATTACACTCAGCCACTTAAAATGGCTGATTCCCTATAAAGATAACGTCACTCCTTATACGCTCAGTGTAACAAGTTTGCCGATCAGCCACAGCTCCCTCCCCCTTGCACGCACATTTGATGAACAATGCAAAAAACTTGAGAATCAAATGATCGTTCTTGATCTGGGAGACCATCTGCAAAAAACAGGTTTATTGAAAAAAGTCTTTGAACATAAGCTTGCACTAACCAATGCTGATGGCGAAACTGTCTTTTGGAACCTTCATCACCTCAAAATTATTTACGCGATATAACCCGCTCACCAATTCAACACGAATTGGTGATTCTTTTTGGCACAATGCCGTTCATTCGCTATCGCTCGGCTTGATGTTTAAAATAGAAGTATACAAGGAGGGATCACATGATTGGATTTATTGGACTAGGCATTATGGGTAGCCGTATGGCAGGCAACCTGATTTCGGAAGGACACAGGCTCACTGTCTACAATCGCACAAAAGAAAAGGCAGACGATTTACTGGACCAGGGAGCGTTGTGGGGAGAAACACCAAAAGAAACGGCCCAGCAATCTGATATCCTTTTTACAATGCTGACCAATCCTCATGCAGTCGAAAGCGTAGCTCTTGGCGAAGATGGTTTTTTGCACCATTTGCCAAAAGGATCCATATGGGTAGATTGCAGTACCGTCAATCCAACCTTCTCGAGACGCATGGCGGAAGAAGCCAGAAAACATGACATCCGCTTTCTGGACGCACCTGTTGCAGGCTCGTTAAAACCTGCTGAGAGCGGAGAGCTTGTCTTCCTGGTTGGAGGGGAGGCTGAGGTACTTGATAAAGTGCGTCCGTATTTAAATGTCATGGGGAAAGCCATCAGCCACCAGGGGAATCATGGCAGCGGCACGTCCATGAAACTGGTTGTCAACTTAATGCTCGCTCAATCCATGGCTGTCTTTGCCGAAGCTGTCAATTTTGGAGAATCACTCGGACTGGAGAAAAAAAACGTCCTGGAGACGCTGATCGGCGGGCCAACAACTGGAGCGTTTTTAGCCGGCAAAAAGGACAAACTGCTTACCAATCAATACGAAGCAGAGTTTCCTCTTGAACACATTCAGAAAGATCTTAACCTGGTAACCGGAGAAGCGTATCATAACGGAAGTGCTTTACCCATCGCAAACCTGACAAAAGAAATATATGGTTTGGCGAACCAATACGGATTAGGAAAAGAGGATTTTTCCGCCATCTACGAATTTTTACGCACGCCACAGAAATAGAATACAAGTTTAGGTGTTTATATAAACAAAAAAGGCTGTGCACAGGAAACCCCTTCCCGTGCACAGCTCACCTGCAACTATAATGTCTTCACAAACCGATCGATTCGGCGCATGGCTTCTTCGAGCTTTTGAATCGAAGTGGCATATGAACATCTTACATGCCCTTCCCCGCTCACACCGAATACACTTCCCGGAACGACTGCTACCTGCTCTTTCATCAAAAGCTGTTCGGCAAACTCTTCGGAACTCAGTCCCGTCTTCACGATGGAAGGAAAGACATAAAATGCTCCCCCTGGAATATGGCAGGAGAGCCCCAATTCCTCCAGGGCATGGGTGACCAGACTGCGGCGCTGGCGATAGCTTTCCTTCATTCTCACAACGTCCTTCTGTCCGTTCACAAGTGCCTCAAGGGCAGCATGCTGCGCCATCGTCGGCGCGCACATCATCGTATACTGATGAATCTTAAGCATTGCCTGCAGGATATCTTTTGGTCCGCAAGCAAAGCCCAGTCTCCATCCAGTCATCGCAAACGCTTTTGAAAAACCCGAGATCAAGATGGTACGTTCACGCATGTACCTAACCGCAGGAAAACTTGTATATGGTTCATCATAGGTTAGCTCAGCATAGATTTCATCTGAGATGACGAGCAGATCATGCCTCTCTACTACTTCTGCAATTTTTACTAGATCACTTTTGGACAAAACGGTTCCTGTAGGATTGTTCGGGCTGCATAACAGGATGGCTTTCGTTCTTTCAGTTACCGCTGCCTCAATATGCTCAGGCTGCAGCTTGAACTCATCTTTACTGTATGTATGAACCGGAACGGGTACACCGCCAGCCAGCGTTACGGTTGGAGCATACGAAACGAAGCTCGGCTCAACGACAATGACTTCCTCACCGGGATTTACGACGGCACGCAGCGCAATGTCGATCGCCTGTGAGGCACCCACCGTAACAACCATTTCATCCTCTGCATTATAGGTAACGCCAAAACGCCTCCTCATGTAGCGGGAGATTTCCTTTCTCAACTCGAGCAGCCCTGCATTCGCCGTATACGCTGTGTATCCTTGTTCAAGAGAATGATAGCTCGCTTCAATGACGTTCCAGGGCGTCACAAAGTCCGGTTCACCAACCCCCAATGAAATAACATTTTCCATGGATGAAGCAAGATCAAAAAAACGGCGGATACCGGATGGCTGGATTGCCTGCACGTTATTCGATAAATATTTTGACGTCTGTTCTGTAATCATGGCGACACCACAATTCGTTTATCTTCCTCATTCTCACTGAATACAAGTCCGTCATGCTTGTATTTTTTCAAGATAAAATGGGTGGTCGTGGAAATAACAGAATCGATGGTTGATAGTTTTTCAGATACAAATCTTCCGACTTCAGCCATTGTTTTTCCTTCAATGGAAACTGACAAATCGTAGACACCTGACATGAGATAGACCGCTTTCACTTCTGGAAAACGGTAGATCCGTTCAGCCACTTTATCAAACCCTACTCCGCGCTTAGGTGTGACCTTGACGTCGATCATCGCGGTGACTGCTCCCTCATCTGTCCCCTTTGTCCAATTGATGATGGCTGAATATCCGAGAATGACTTTTTCGTTTTCAAGCTTTCCAATAATCTGTTTCGTTTCCTCTTCTGATATGCCCATCAGTTTGGCAATCGTTGATGTTTCCAGGCGGCCGCTTTTTTCAATAAGCTGCAGCAATTCACGTTCTTTCGCATCCATTCCAATCACTCACTTTACGTAGAATATGATGAACATTATAACAAATCCAAAGACCATGGCCACCTGGAAATTTATTTTTTAATGCAGATGTAATTTCCTTGCGCCCCAAATCAGTGGTACAGAGAGTATTGGAATTATTTGTTTCTTCTAGTACACTTTAAACCAAAGATTACTTAAGGAGAGTACAAATGTTTAAAATCTTTATCGTTGAAGATGACAGCCGCCTTGTCGAATTACTGGAAAACTTTTTGCAGAAGTATGGATTTGTAACGTTCGCAGTCAAAAACTTTGATGCTGTGACAGCAGATTTTCAAGCGTTCGATCCCCATATCGTTCTGCTGGATATAAACCTTCCGAAGTTTGATGGCTTCTATTGGTGCAGACAGATTCGCGTGGTATCCACATGCCCTGTCCTGTTCGTATCAGCAAGAGAAGGAAAGATGGATCAGGTGATGGCGCTCGAAAACGGAGCCGATGATTATATTACTAAACCCTTTGACTATGAAATCGTACTGGCCAAAATTAACAGTCTGCTCAGACGAGCCTATGGAACTTATGCCTCAAATCAAAACGGCCGAAATATTAATGTTCACAATCTCATCCTGGATGTTGAACGTTTATGCATCAGTTACGGAGAACAGCAGGCAGACCTCAGTTATACAGAAGCCAAAATTCTCGATGAGCTGATGAGAAAATCTGAACATGTCGTAAGCCGTGACCGTCTGCTTGAAAAGATATGGGACGACCAATCCTTTGTAGACGATAACACGCTTAATGTGTATGTTACGAGAGTTCGAAAAAAACTGGCTCAGCTTAAGATCACGGATGCCATTCAAACCGTCCGCGGACAGGGATACCGGCTGATGCCGAACTGGAGCAGCAGATGAAGCTTTTTATTCGTGAACAACTGCCGCTTGCTTTGATTTACATTCTTCAGCTTCTGGTCATTCTGTTAATCTATCGTTTGGACGGGCATACCGACTGGAAAATCAGCCTGTATGCGTGTCTTCTGAGCTCCAGTCTATTCGGTGGATATCTGGTTTACAGATATATAACCAACCGTTCTTTTTATCAAAAATTAACTACACCCCTTTCATCGTTGAATGATTTAAAGTTCAGCCCGCAGGATGCTCCTTTGCCTGAAAGCCTGGAACAGTTTCAAAAGGAGCTCATCCGGCATTATACAATGGACATCTACAATTACAAGCATAAGCTTGACCACCATATTCAGTTCATCAACCAATGGGTGCATCAGATGAAAACGCCGCTGTCGGTCATTCACCTTATGGTTCAGGACCGGGACGATGAATTTTCGCAGTCGGTGGAAGACGAATTGGACCGGCTGAAAAAAGGATTGGAAATGGTGTTATATACTGCACGGCTTGATACGTTTGACCGTGACTTTTA
Source organism: Fictibacillus sp. WQ 8-8 (assembly GCF_024494405.1). NCBI lineage: Bacteria > Bacillati > Bacillota > Bacilli > Caryophanales > Fictibacillaceae > Fictibacillus > Fictibacillus sp. WQ 8-8. The sequence continues at coordinate 166,153 of NZ_JAMXKG010000003.1, read as the reverse complement.
TGCAGAGACCCTCGATCTTTCAGAACTCGTAAAAAAAGTGACGTCCAGTCAGAAGCGGCTGTTCATCCGTAACCGGATTTATCCGGAGCTGGCAATTGAAAAAGGCAGCAGCATTACCTCTGATGAAAAATGGGTTTCTTTCCTCATCACCCAGCTTATTACCAATGCGGTTCGCTACACAGAAACCCCTGGAGAAAAGGTAGTTTTCCGCTCCTTTATACAGGATGGAAAAACGGGATTGGAAGTGATCGATCATGGAGTAGGAATTCCTAAAAGCGATCTTCCAAGGGTGTTTGATCCTTATTTTACGGGTGAGAACGGCCGTCATTTTCAGGAATCTACAGGAATGGGCCTGTTTCTTGCCAAGCAGATCTGCGATAGACTTGGCCATCGGATTTCCATCGACTCGGTTTCCGGTTCAGGCACGACCGTCAGAATTCTCTTCTAACCTTACAAAACTGTAAGCTTTCTGTAAGATAACCGCATGGCAGCATCTCACATCTCCAAGCTACAATAAAGTTAGAAATAGACAGGAGTGATATAGATGCCCATCTTGAACGTAAAACACCTTACCAAAGTATACGACGGCAAAGCCTCCCATAAAGCATTGGAAAACATAAACTTTTCCATTGAAAAAGGAGAATTCGCAGGAATCATGGGACCTTCAGGCAGCGGTAAAACTACGCTGCTGAACCTCATTGCTACCATTGACTCTCCGACGTCCGGAGAAGTTATCATCAACAATCGCAATCCTCATCAATTAAACCGTAAAGAAACCTCACTCTTCAGGCGTCACGAGCTAGGTTTTGTATTTCAAAACTTTAATTTGCTCGATACGCTGACAGTGGAAGAAAACATTGTTCTCCCGCTTACCCTTGATGGTGAACCGGTAAAAGTGATGGAACAAAAACTGATGGCGGTAACAAAAAAATTAGGAATCGACTCCATCCTAAAAAAGAGAACGTATGAAATTTCAGGAGGACAGATGCAGCGGACGGCCATCGCCCGGGCGATCATTCACGAGCCTTCACTCATTTTGGCGGATGAGCCGACAGGAAATCTGGATTCCAAATCGTCTCGGGATGTGATGGAAACTCTCTCTGCTATCAACAAGAATGAAGGAGCCACCGCGTTAATGGTCACACATGATGCCGTTGCCGCAAGTTATTGCCATAGAGTCATCTTTATCAAGGATGGCCAGCTGTATAATGAGATCTACCGTGGTGATAACCGTCAGGCGTTCTTCCAGAAGATCATTGATATGCTTGCTTTGCTTGGAGGTGACAGCCATGACCTTTCCACAGTTCGCCTTTAAAAATGTGCTTCGTAACAAAAGAACCTATGCTGCCTATTTTCTGAGCAGTGCCTTTTCTGTCATGATTTTCTTTGTTTATGCCCTTTTTATCTTTCACCCAGGCATTAAAAAAGGCATCACTCAGAGCCTGGCGATTCAATTAATGATCACCGCCGAATTTGTCATGTACTTTTTCGCCTTTTTCTTTGTACTGTACTCCGTCAGTACGTTCCTTAAAACACGAAAAAGGGAATTCGGTATTCTGATGATGCACGGTATGACGAAAACTCAGCTCAACACGATGGTCTTTTTGGAAAACATGATCATCGGTTCAGGCGCAATCCTGATTGGAATCGGAGCAGGTATCCTGACTGCTAAATTATTTTTTATGATCGCTGCTCATTTGCTTGATATTCATTCACTTCCATTCTACATGTCATGGAAAGCGATCGCGTTGACGGTCGCGGCATTTCTCGGACTTTTCCTTGTGATCTCAATATTTACCGCTTTTCTAGTCCGGACAAACTCGCTTCTCAGCTTGTTTCAATCGGGTCAAAAGCCGAAGAAGGAACCTAAAGTATCCGTTCTCCTCTCTTTGTTGTCTGCGGTTCTGCTGCTTGCAAGCTATTATCTAGCAGGAACGGCTACTTTGAATTCCTTGTTGATCCGAATGCTGCCTGTTATCGCAATGACCATTGTGGGAACATACTTTTGCTTCTCGCAGCTTTCCGTCTTTATCATGAGAGCACTTCAAAAAAATCGCTTTCTGTTCTGGAAAAAAACCAACATCATTACCATTTCCAGCTTAGCCTACCGGCTGAAAGACAATGCCAGAATGTTTTTTATGGTTTGTATCGTCTCCACTGTGGCCTTTTGTGCTGTTGGATCTCTCTCATCGATGAAAATACTGTCAAAGCAATTTAATGAGGACTATGCCGCTGAAATCAGTTATATTGCCAGAGATCAGCAGCCCCTGCACCATGATAATCTAAATGAAATAAAAGATGAATTGAAGAAAAAGCAGCTCAAGTATTCTACCTACAGAACAACCCTTAAAATCTTGGATGTAAAAACATCCAATGATCGATTTTCACCCAAAACCATGCCGGTAATGTCTTTCAGTGCTTATAGAACTATTATTCAAAAAGCTGGCGGCAAAATCACCGAGCAGCCGCTCACCGGCAAACAGGTGCTCAAGATGAAAACGTCTTCCACTGAAACGTTCTCCCCCCATATGTACATGTTTAAGCAAGGAAAACTTAGTGTGAATGCAGATGTCTCTACAGAGCACGTCGCCATGCCAAGGGAATTAATTGATAGTGAGGGAATCGTTGTCAGTGACGAACTTTTTAAAAATATTAGACCAGCATCCACACTAGAATTTACAGGCTTTTTTACTTCCCGTATGGAAGCAACGAACGGAATGCTAGATGAACTCGCTAAGGATGGAATTGTAAGATATTACAAAAAGACACCATACACGATGGCGGTAAGCGGAACACTGGCTGATCAAATGATGAAGCTGTACAGTGCGCTGCTATTTGTAGCCTTGCTGATCGGTGCCGTCTTTTTCGTGGCAGCAGGAAGTTTCCTGTATTTCCGGCTTTACGCAGATCTCGATTATGACACCCGCCTTTATTTAACCATTAAAAAAGTAGGTTTGACGGACAAAGAACTCAGCCGCATAGTTACAAGGCAGCTAGCTTTGCTTTTCTTCGTTCCAATCGCAGTGGCGTTCGTCCATAGTGCGTTTGCCTTCTCTGCCCTGCAAAGTTTTTTCACACTCTCAATTGCTGGACAGGTATCCATTGTACTTGCAGGCTTTCTTGTTGCTCAGGTGCTCTACTTTCTTTTCATCAGGCAGCGATATTTGCGCAACTTAAGAAAATCACTGATCTAAAAAAATCCAGTAAAAAAAGCAACGGAAAATCATTCCGATGCTTTTTTGCCATCTTATACAAACATATTCAGTATCAGTGCTCCCCCGAAAGCAGTGAAGGACAGGATAGTTTCAAGCACAGTCCATGTTTTAAAGGTCTCATTCACTGTTAAGCCAAGATATTCTTTTACCATCCAGAATCCGGCATCATTGACATGAGAGAACATAAGAGAGCCGGCACCCGTTGCAATAACAAGAAGTTCAAGGTTAACGCCAGACATATGTTCAATAATTGGAGAAACGATGCCAGCCGCTGTTGTTAAAGCGACGGTTGCAGACCCTGTTGCGATCCGGATCAGACCCGCAATTAAAAAGGCCAGGACGAGTGGAGAAAGCGATAAGTGCTGAGACATCTGCCCAATCGTATTCCCTACGCCGCTGTCAATTAGGATTTGCTTGAAACCTCCGCCAGCACCGATGATGAGTATGATGGAGCCAACAGGAAGCAGGCTTTCTTCAGAGAATTTTTTCAGCATATTCCTGTCCATTCCTTGACGGATACCAAGGAAATAAAATGCAGCAAACACCGCGATCAGCAAGGCAATAATCGGACTTCCGATAAACGCCATAATCTTTTCTGCCCCTTTGGAAATCGCCATATAAGGTGCGGCTGCTGCCAATACCATCAATAGGACAGGCAATAAAATAATAAAGAATGAAAGTCCTGTATGAGGAAGTTTTTTATAATTGGTATTGAAGCGGATCAGCTCAGGCTCCCCCTGAGGCACAACACGTTTATGAACCCATTTTGCAAAAAGCGGTCCTGCAATTATGGCAGCTGGAATAGCGATGATCAGAGAGTAGATCAATACTGTACCCAGGTTCGCCTTGTAAATGCTAATCGCTGTCAATGCTCCAGGGTGCGGAGGCACAAGTCCGTGCACGATAGATAATCCTGCAATAACAGGCAACGCGATCAATAAGATATTTTGTTTTGTTGTCTTATGAATAGAAATAACAAGCGGCAATACGATCAGGATTCCGACTTCAAAGAATACAGGTATACCGATGATGAAACCTGAGAAAAGCATCGCCCATGGCAATTTCTTCACACCGAACTTTCGAACGAAGAAATCAGCAACCTGCATTCCAGCACCTGATTCAGCCATCATTTTTCCTAAAATTGTGCCTAGAGCCAGAATACCGACTAAATGGCCTAAGACTCCGCCGACCCCTGTTTCGTAGGCGCTTACAATTTTGTCAAGAGACAAACCTGTAGCGATGGCCAGAAATAAACTGGCCACAAGTAAACTAATAAAAGCATGCCACTTTAACCATGATACGCCAAGAATAACGATTACAATGGCTAGTAACGTGACGAGAAGCAAATAAGCGTCCAAAATCGTTCCACCTTTCTAGAAAACCCTTTCATTTACATTAAACATTATGCTGCTTGTTTCACAAGAAAGAAGCAACACTTAAAATTTAACACGCTTAATTTTATCAAAAAATTGCACAGTTTGCACAACTATTTGCTTATGGTCTTTTTTACCATTATCATGCCAAAGTTCGCTGCTGCTTAGCGTTCCTAAAATAAACAAGATGATCGGTCCATTCCCCAAACTCAAAAATAAAATCTCTCCTTACACATTCGAATTCCATACCAACAGATTCAGCCAATTTTATAGAGGCAGTATTGTCCATATTAATGTGGGCTTCAATCCTGTGGTATCCTAGCTGGGTAAAGGCCATATCCAGTACAGCTTTGACTGCTTCTTTTCCATAGCCATGCTCCCAGTATGTATTTAATATCGTATAGCCGATCCTTCCCCATTGAAATTCATTCTGCATCAAGGTTGATAGATCGATAACGCCGACATGTGCTCCATCGTCTTTTCTGAACACACCGAGGATATAGGCTACATCCTTATCCATTAATTGCTGGTGTTTGTTTACCATTTCATCAAACCAGGCTTCGGTATAATCAGACAAATCGATTTTGCCTTCATCAAACTTATTGCGCGCTGGATAACAATGAGAATAGTGAGTGTACCAATTTCTATAATCATTGGTTATATAAGGTCTGATCACAAGCCGTTCTGTTATTTCTTCAAGTTTTATTACACGAACCATGGTCTTTCAGCTCCAACCTTTTCATTGTAAACTCTTCCAAATTATAGTAACGAACGTTCTTGGAATCGGAAAGAGGAAAGAGACCTTTCCTTTTTCCGTCATTTGCATTACGATAAATGAATTGAAACCGTTTATGAGAAAGAAGGAAAAAACATGATTCGTTTATATGGTGCACTTGCGGGCTTAAGCCTTATTTGGGGACTATCTTTCGTGTTTATGAAATGGCTGCTTGAGCCTGCTGGCGTATGGGGAGTCGTATTTTTACGGACACTGGCGGGAGCACTTATTCTTTTACCAGTTATTTGGAGCAAGAGAAAAGAGATAAAAAACAAGCTTCCCATTAAATGGCTGATCATTACCGGAATTTTCAACTGCGGTTTAGCTTGGGGACTGATCTCATTAAGTGAGACAGTCATCCAGTCCAATACGGCTTCCATCCTAAATGCGACGACACCGATCTGGACCGGTTTAATTGGTTTCTTTTTGTTTTCCTACAGGTTAAACAAGCAGCAGTGGATCGGAATTCTCATTGGATTTTTCGGCATACTGGTTCTTATGGACTTTCAATTCGGCCATTTGTTTGGAACTCAGTTCGTAGGAATCGGCACGATGCTTCTTGCAGCCGTCTGTTACGGCCTCTCTGGACAGCTCACCAAAAGATATTTGTCAGGAGTCGGCGTTGCCGTCATTACATTTTTCACCTTACTGACTGGTGCAGCCGTCGGCCTAATCGGCGTACTTTTTACCGAACCTGTTCATTTCCAGCAACTTCTTCATCCTAAGCCGTTGTTTGCCTTGATCGGCCTCGGTTGTTTTGGTTCCGGTCTGGGCCAGCTTATCTATTTTTACTTGAATAAAAACGGAAGCCCTGAGTTCGCAGCTACAGTCACCTACCTGATCCCCGCCAGCGCCATGATTTGGGGATATGTCCTTTTGAGAGAGCCGGTTACCCCCAACTTGGTTATCGGCCTCCTCATCATCTTTGCCGGGGTTTATCTCTCATCGAAAAAACCCAGAACAAACAAAGCAGGAGTGAAACTGAAGAAATCTTCTTGAGTTAAGTGGAATACGCGCCGATTGAGCACCTTTACGCGCCGAACTCACAAGAATACGCGCCGATTCCCGAAAAACACGCGCCAATCTTCAACAAATACTCACCAATTCAAAAAAGAGGCACTCCATTTTTAATCGGGTGCCTCTTTCAATTATCCTCGTATGTGCTCTTTATATAGTTCTTTTATTCTCCCAGAACAGAGGAGTTTCATATATCTCTTTATTTTCTCTTCTGGCCAGTCCCACCATCTCATCTCCATCAGCATACTAATCTGAGTATCAGTAAACCTCTTCTTAATCACTTTGGCAGGGTTTCCGCCTACGATCGTGTAAGGTCCGACGTCCTTTGTAACCACTGCCCTCGCTGCAATAACCGCTCCATCACCGATTCGTACACCGGGCATAATCATTGACTCCGTTCCGATCCACACGTCATTGCCTATTACTGTATCACCTGAAGGTCTGTACCCGTCACAGCTCCCTCCCCAGTCATCATCTGTATAAAAGAAAGGATAGGTTGTCGTCCAGTCGTACCGATGACCTTGGTTTCCTGACATGATAAAGACAGCACCTGAACCGATCTAACAGAATTTGCCGATGATCAGCTGGTCTTCACCCTTTTTCTCAGAAAGGTATCGAACACAATAATCTTGAAAATGTTCCTTGTGATAAAAACCAGAATAATAGGTATATTCCCCGACTACAAGATTCGGATTGGTTACATGCGCCTTCAGCATATGGCTTTTTTTCCAGCTTTCAAACTCGTTCTTTTCCATTGTTTTTCCCTCCTGAAAAGTATTGACTATTCTTTTGCAGGAGGGTTATTTCACTGTTTTCACCATCTCTTTCACCCCAAACTTAATTATCCCTAAATTCCATATACATCCATTCTAACTTTAATCTCCATTCTGATGCCAGACAATTTTGTTTATTCTTTTAAAGGTTCATATTATAGTTACAATAAAACGATTAGAGGGGGATATTGCATTGCGAAGCAAACCAGATACCAATGAGTATAATTCTTATTACGAGAAATACATAAAGGCTCTGCCTGATCAGGACATCGTCAATTTATTAGATGAACAGGCTGAAGAAATGCGGCAGTTGGTTCAAAACCTTACAGAACAGCAAGGACTGTTTAGATATGGGCCTTACAAGTGGAGCATAAAAGAAGTCATCGGGCATATGACGGATACGGAACGAATTATGGGGTTTCGGCTGCTTTCGATCGCACGAGGCGATAAAGGGATGCTTCCTGGTTTTGATGAAAATGCCTATGTGGAACAGACCTACTTTGACAGACAGCCGCTTTCTGAGTTATTACAGCAAGCACAAATTGTCCGCCAGTCTACGATACTGTTAATAAAAAGCATAGATGAGGAAACATGGACCCGAAGAGGGAAAGCAAATGGTTCAGACGTTACTGTCAGGGCTATTGCTTATATTATCCCAGGCCATGAGAAACATCATCTTGGGATTTTAAAGGAGCGTTATTTTAGCAGCGAAGATTTTCCAAGGCAATAAGAAAACAAGCTCTCATCCCCTTTAATGGGTGTAATGAGAGCCTGTTTTTTATTAAAGTGATCTTCTCAAAATATCCATCACAGATTCCGGATCGAGCTCTTTATAAGTGCCCACTCCAGGTTTGATAAACGTTTTTTCGACGATGCTGTCAAATTGGCAGTCGTCTATGCCATAGTCACGAAGCGTACTTGGTGCACCAAGAATGGATGCTATCATCTTCAAATGGAATCCTTTGCAGTTTTCCAGAAGCCAATTCCCTTTGGACTGCGATTTCGGGTACAAGGGCTACACCCAGGTCATCAGCTACACACTGCTTAATGGCTTCCAGGCTGCTGAAAGAAATCACGGATGCTGCCCCACTTCGCCACTTCCTTAAACGTATAAAAATAGTTTAAATCCATAAAAACCTCCGTCGCCATCTTCTCATCTCCCGTTATTTTACCATGGAAGCAGGAGGATTAGTCTTTTGCAGAAAAGAGTTGAGATGGTCAGCAGCTTAGATTACCGTTATTTCACAAACAGTTCCATATGGTCCTCATCATAAAAAACGCCGTCGACCTGCATTGCCCTTGTTTCCGTTCCATACGATGCAAAGCCCAAGCTGGTATACAGCTTTTTTGCGCTTTCGTTGCTTGAAACGACGATCAGGTTGATCTTCTCGATTTCTTCCATATCCTTTGCTTTTTGGATCGCAGCTTCCATTAAGGCTGTTCCTGCACCTTTTCCCCTGCTGCGGGAGGTAACATACATGGCAAAGATATTGGCTTTATGGCTCATTTTCCTATGGCTTTCTTGTATGAGGGTGACGATGCCGACCATGTCTCTATCTAAAAAGGCGCCGAATGTATGGCTCCCATCAGCACTGAAATTTTCTTTTACTCGTTCAATCGGATTCTTCCGCTTAACCGCTTCCTCATAACTCGTTGCAAATGCCTCAGGAGAAAGCATCAATGCCTCCAGCCTTAGAGTCCAATATTCCTCAGCGTCCGCTGCTGCCAGTTCTCTGACTTCCATTTGAACTCCTCCTTTTTTTCCAGCGATTTGTAAAACCCTGCCCCTGTCTCTTCAAAACCTCTGTTTTTATAAAAGAGATGGGACTCCACTCTCCGTTTTCCGGTATTCACAGCCAGTTTTCGAACGCCCTGTCTGCTTGCCCACCCTTCTGCCTGTTCGAGCAGCTGCTGGCCGATCTTTCGATTACGAACCTCTTCTTTAACAACCAACGCAATAATTCGTATGTACGGTTCGTCTTTTTCATAGGAAAGGCCTCTAAACATTCCGATCATCCCAACAAGTTCTGCGTCTTTTTCTGCTACAATTGTGTGGTAATCAGGATGAACTGCGATTTTAGCAAACCGCTCCTCCATCGCTTTTGTTTCTGTCGGATACCCCAGTTCTCCCATCAAATCTGCAAGTTCAGGGATATCCTTCTTTTCGGCTTCTCTCAATAACATATTTCTTCTTCCTTTCTATTGATCCATCTTTTCTTTCTATTCGTCGATGGTTTTCCCCAAGGCTGCCATCTTATTGACGGTGTTCCAATTTCTCATTGTGCCGGGAATCTTCAATTTCTGAACAGGAAATTTTATGTCTCTAAGGCTTTTACGGTATAAAAGATAAAGTTCCCGGTTCCTGACCACAAAATCCAGGTCCTCATTTTTATAAGGCTTCAATATTTCAATCGCTGAGTCCACTGGCTCTTCCGGAAAGAAAATAACGTGTATCGTTTCACCCTCTTTTAATTTATTGAGATCAAAGGGAACAGATGAGATTGCTTCCTCTAACTCATGCTGAGTTCTCAGCATGACGGTTACGTCAAAACCAAATTCCTCAAGAATTTTGTCTTCTATTTTTTTCTGAAGTGTCTTCTCCTCTTCATCAGCTTGAAAAATGACATTCCCGCTCTGAATGTATGTTTTAACCTTTTGAAGCCCCATCGATTCCAAAAGTCCACGCAAAGTTTCCATCTTTATCTTTTTATGGCCGCCTACATTAATTCCCCTCAGCCATGCAATATAGGTTTTCATAGCTCTTCCTCCTTTTGCTTTATTTTAATAACACGTCAGCTTAGGGCAGCCTTCCTAGTTTTTCATTAAAAAAAGCGTCAATTCTACAATGGTCCTATCAACCGACAAAATGACTTAACATTCCAGTAAAACCAATTTAATGATATAGCACTATAATTTAAGAGTACAATAAGTAGCGGGGGTGCCGATCAGCGCAGAGAAAAGTCGCTTAAAGGCATTCCTACCAAGTCGGGCTACGATCGTGATGAGTGGCGTATGACGATGTGCGAAGAAGCCGGATACGGGGCAGACATCCGCTATGTAACTCCACCGATAATCGTGGTGCAGGATCTTGGGTCGGCAACCAGCTGGAAGACTATCCTGATGGAACTAATTGTTCATCGTTCAATAAGGTAAACATGAAGAGCGTTTAACTTTTTAAAAGGAGGCACACCGATTTGATAAGTGAGCTAACCGTTTCCTATTCCCAATTAATTGTATACAACAAAGGGATCAAAAAACCCTTTTTAGACTGGACAGATGCCGATATCAAACGTGGCTACATCCTGAGAGACGGAGTCATTTCTTTCGAGGCAGTGTCGGACTACAAATGTGAGATTGCTGTCTCTTCACCTCTCCATTATGACGAAAACGTGAATTCCACGCGCACGTTTTCTCTTCCTTTCAAGGTTGAAGCAGAAGGAATTATGGTATCAAGCGTTGGTGCCAACAGCTTGGAGTTCACCGTTGAACCTGGTGAATATACACTCTATGCTGATACCGTTCCACTGGGGCAGCCGAAAGCGAACGGCCTGTATAAAGTGCGCTATGAACTGCAGTTTGTACCAAATTAAAACGAAGTGAGGTGAGGAAGGCAGTGCTATGCGCACTGCCTTTTTGCATTTGGAAAAATAAACTGAAAAACAATGCCGCACGAATATTGCACCCAAGTGCTAGAAAGCGCTCAATGCACTAATAAAGATTTCAAAGTTCCTTTCTGTTTGCACTTCGGGGATCATTGACAAGTGTTCCGCTGTGAAACTTGTGATTCATGGCGTTATCCCGCCATGCTTTAGTAGAATCATAGTACTCCTGGTTCAGGTCGACGGTTGAGATCAAGATCCCTGCTCTATTCTTTGCAAGTCTTCCTGTTGTAACACCATCCGGCCTCATCCCTCCCCGCTTTTCTTTTGTATTCGGTCTCTTTAGCAGAATTCCTACTTTGAGCTTTTCAGTACGTAAAAAGAAAAAGAGGACAGACTTTAAATCTGCCCTCTTTACAATCAATCTATTTTTAGAACGATTCTGCCATTAATCGGTCCGTTTTCCATTCGCTCAAAAACTTCATTGATTTTTTCAAGCGGCTGTACTTCAATCATGGTTTTAACTTTTCCCTCTGCTGCAAATTGCAGCGCTTCTTGAAGATCTTTGCGTGTTCCTACGATGGAACCGACCACTTTAACTCCATTTAAGACTGTATCAAAAATGGGAATCGGCAATTCTTCCGGCGGAAGGCCAACCGCAACGAGAGTTCCTCCTCGTTTAACAGACTGATAGGCTTGGCTAAAGGCCGTTTTCGATACAGCGGTACAAATAGAGGCCTTGACACCTTCCAGTTGTTTTTGAATGATGGCTGCAGTATCCTCTTTAACTGCATTTATAGTAAGTTGAGCTCCTAAATCCTTTGCAAGTTCTAATTTATCATCACTCGTATCCACTGCCACAATATGAAATCCCATGGCTTTCGCATATTGGACGGCTACATGGCCAAGACCCCCGACTCCGAATATCGCTACCCAATGACCAGGTTTAGCTTCACTTACTTTTAAAGCTTTATAGGTGGTAACACCTGCACAAAAAATGGGTGCAACTTCTTCAAAAGATAAAGATTCTGGTACTTTAATCACATAATCAGCATCTGCTTTGCAATATTGAGCATAACCGCCATCTACTGAATAACCGGCATTCTTCTGATCTTTACAGAGTGTTTCCTGACCGCTCAAACAATACTCACAATGTCCGCATGCTGAATACAGCCATGGAATACCTACACGATCTCCAACTTTCAGATGGTGAACGCCAGGGCCTACTTGTTCAATCACACCAACACCCTCATGGCCCGGAATAAAAGGCAGCTTCGGCTTAACAGGCCAGTCGCCATGAGCGGCATGCAGATCGGTATGACAGACGCCGCATGCTTTAATCTTAACAAGAACTTCCCCGTGTTCGATTACGGGTGTCGGCATATCTTTTACTTCTAAGGATTGTTTAAATTCATTTACTACAGCAGCTTTCATTAGAATTCCTCCTCATAGACTGGTGTTATTGATCATTTCTTACGATCAGCACATCGCATCTCGCATAGCGAGTCGTATGCTCAGATACACTTCCCATGAACACCCTGTCTACCGCATTCATACCCGTCGCTCCACAAACTATAAGATCGGCTTTAACGTCGGGAGCAATGGATTTAGCAAGCGTCACTTTCGGTGAACCCAGCTGCATTACTTTGTTTACGTACGGCACCCCGGCGTTTTCTGCTTTATGTGCAAAATCGGTTAACAGTTCATCGCCGTATTCTTGTGCTTTTTCAGCCATAGCTGCATACCAGTCGTAAGCTGAGAAACTTCTTGTATCCACGACATGTGCTAGTGTTAATGTTTCTGCTTCATGTTCGAGCACCATTTCTACTGCCCGTTTAAAAGCCTTTTCTGAAGCTTCAGAACCATCCAATCCAACCAGTACATGTTTGTAGCGTTTAGCCATAACGCATTCCTCCCGAATATTAGTCTGCCTGCTCAACACACGCTTTGTTCCTGCTCTCTTAGTACACCTTGATTGTAATGGATTTACTTGCAGGAGTATGTGATGAACTTCACATATAAAACTAAAAAAAGACAGACCAGCGGCCCGTCCCCAAGACTTATTTACTTCCCTTTATCCAATCCGGCTTTAATAATGAGTACACACGCTGATCCCAAATTTCATCATCTGCTGATCCCTTCTGCTTTTGAACGGTGTGAACCTCTTAAACTACTATTTCATTCACTTTCTGCAGCAACTCTTCACTCCATCGCCAATCGCTGATCTTTACAGCATCTGTGACATGATGCACTTTGCTTGCCCCAACGATGGCTGAAGTGACTGCAGGCTGATTTAAAACCCAGGAAAGAGCGAACTGTGAGAGGCTCACCTTGTTTTTCTCAGCCAGTTGGCGATACTGGCTGACAAGTTCAAAATTTCGGGGAGTGAAATAATTTTGAATGAGCCGCTCTCCCTTTGCCGCCCGGCTTTCTTCAGGAACATCATCAGCATTCTTATATTTACCGGATAACATCCCTCTGCCCAATGGGCTGTATACCATCACGCCGACCTCTTCAGACTCACAAAACGGCAGCAGCTCCTGTTCAATCTCTCTGGACAGCAGATTATATTGCGGCTGCACAGAAACGTATTTCTCCAGATTCATTTTTTCACTAATTCCATGTGATTTCATGATCTGCCAGGCGGCATAATTTGAACAGCCGATATATCGCACTTTACCGCTTCGTACGAGATCATCAAGTGTTCGAAGCGTCTCTTCCAATGGTGTGTTGTTGTCAAAAAAGTGAACCTGGTACACATCGATGTAATCGGTTTGCAGGCGGCTCAGAGATCGATCTACTTCCTTCATTATATGACCTCGTGATAGACCCGATTCATTCTTGCCATGGCCCATTCGAATGCCCACTTTTGTTGCTAGGACAACGTTCTCCCTTTTTCCCTTCAGTGCCCGTCCGATAATTTCTTCAGACTCTCCTGTTCCATAGGGGATCTCCGTATCCTGGCCTTTTCCATAATAATTGGCCGTATCAATAAAGTTGATGCCCTGTTCCAGCGCGCTGGCTATGATGGAATGCGATGCCTCCTCGTCAATCCACCTGCCAAATGCCATCGTTCCTAAACAAATCGACGATACTTCCAATCCTGTCCTGCCTAATTTTTTATAGTGCATGCTATCACCTCTTAACTACAGTTCTACCACACCTTTTCAGAATGTTTAAATTTTTCGGCTTGCATGCACCCAATGTGCTGGCTTTGTAAGAAGCCGCGGCAGCTTTGTCCGGGCATCTCCTTTTGCTGCATTCACTTGGGCTTGGGTGAGGAAAATACTTTCCGTCAGATCAGCGCCTCTAAGATCAGCATCCCGGAAATCTGCTCCGATAAGGTCTGCCCCCCTAAGATCGGCTTCTCTCAGATCGGAAGCAATAAAATAAGCCCCTCTTAAGCTGGCTCCTCTAAAATCTGCTTTTCGTAAAGCAGCTCCCATAAAGTCCGCTCCCCGGCCAAAGCTTTTCTTATGATGTTGGGAGTGAATATGCTTTCGATACAATTCACTGACTTTTAAAAGAAGAGCATTAACAACTGCCCGGTGTGCCGGTATATCCAGTTCAACAATATCCTTAGGATCAAGCAGCGTAAGCCGTTCTGTCTTACTGAACACTGATCTCAGATCATCACGAATTGGAAGCGAGGTCTCCAATGTCAGTGCTTCATCCAAATACCAAAGCATTTCTTGAAGCTGCTGCATTTTAGGAAAGACGGTAAACATCAGATCTGCTCTGACTGAATCTGTTCGCCAGTCTTTGCCCTCGAACGTTACTTTTGAAACTTTTTGCCCCGCTCCAAAACAGTCATATACGGAACAGCCTCTGAACCCTTCCTGTCTTAAATTTTGATGGATCGAGCATTTAAAATCCAGTGTTAAATTAGAGCAAGGAACCCCACCGTCTTTATCGACTGGGAAATCTGCCGATGCAGCAAAAGGCAGTGCCGTACAGCACAATCCGAAGCAACTCTCACAGTCAGCACGTAAATCATTTCGGTTTGTTCGTAGCTGGCTTGTACCATTGGCAGTGTTGGACAATACGTACACCCTCTTTGTTTAAATTTTTATCGTTTCAGTTTCAATACATCCTGTTCGTATCTGCAGGCAGGTGACGGATATATTTTAAATGTGCGGTTACTTTTTGGTCTTCCTCATAGGGATAACTGAATCCCAAGCAGTCTGCAAGTTCAAAGGCTGCCTTCCGGAAAAGGCTGCCCATCTCGAAAAGGGCTTCCCACATATTCTCATACTCACCGTCCGTATAGGTTTTAACGAACTGATCATACTGCTCAGGCTTAAGCAAGAACATGAAATACTTGCCGTGCTTTCCGGAATCTACAGAAAAGTCGTGCCTCATTCCAATATGCCATTTCAGCATAAGTACGAGCATATCGCGGACTGGCCCGTCAAACATCGCTTTGGCATATGGAAGTTCACGCCTCCATAATCCTTTGGCAATATAGGTACTCACCCACCAGAACTCGTTGCAGCAATCCGAAAAATCTTTTTCTGAAGGACGATTTGTTATGTAGTCTCGATTACTTGATTCAGGCAAATCAGGAAAAATCCCGTCCTTGTCCAGAACCACCTTACTCAAGCTGTCATGCACCATGTCTTGGACCTTTTCTTCAGAATAAAAAGTAAGATCGATGCGTTCACCATCCATAAACTGCATCAGATACGTAAACTTTTCGTTCGTTCCCCATAACTCCCGCGTCCCCATGGCATCAGGGGTCTGCATGATCATGATTTCACCGAATGATGAAATCCAGCTTCGGTTTTTAATATAGTACGGTACATCTTTTGTAACAAAAAGAACATCGTAGTCTTGAAAAATATCCGGCGGCACGTTCGGATTTACACGGGAACCATTCAAAATAACAGCTCGAATCCGTTTTTCCTTCTTTGCAAACTCTACTATTTTTCCAAGCATGTTTTCCTTCTCCCCCCTTTACTGCTACATTCCTTTTCTTCGGCTTTTTTTCTTTTTTAATTCGTAAATGCTGGTTACATTGTCCTTATGTTTTTTGGAAGAATTTCCGGATCCCGGGTACATTGCTGTGGCTGCGACCATACTGAACAGCAGCAGTACGGACCATAAGGTTTTTTTTACCCAGGCAACATCAATCCAGACGGTAAGCAGTCCAATGAAAATGGTCAACACGAACAAACCGATCCATACTTTATATAAAGAATCGCCCTTCTGCTTCATATACTCTCTCCTTCAACCAATGCTTACATTAATGTATGAAAAAAACGCCCGGTTCTATAACCAGGCGTTCATTCATTCTATACTTCTCCCCTAATCTCCTGCTTTACCCCGCTCTTTTTCATAAGCGGCAGCAAGGTGGCCACTCCTACAAAAAGGAGGAGTGCCGCCACTTCATAGATCAGAACGATCGATAAGTGCGATTTCATCCAGCCTGCGACCGACATGGTAATCACCATCGCTCCCATAAAGAGCGGATTTAAGATGCCGTTGACACGCCCAATGAATGCCTCTTCTGTATTTTGCAGAATCATTGTATTGATCCCGATATGGATGCATGGCATAAAGAGACCGGAAAAGAATTGAGCTGCAAGTGTGAACCATAGTACAGTTGAGAATCCCATTCCGATAAAACCAATCGCGCTAGCCGCCAATCCCATCGCTAATAGCACCTGTGGCATGATTTTTTTAGACATGGAAATGGTCAATCCTCCCCCAAGAATCATACCAATTCCAAAGGCCGCCATCAGCCATTGCAGCTGTTCTTTAGGAAGTCCGAGCCGTTCAGTTATCAAAAAGACACCGAGCGGCTGAGTCAGGCCAATCGCGAGCCCGGCAGCTGCAAAACAGCCCCCAAGCAAGGTTAAAGGCTTGCTGCCTAACACATAACGAAAGCCATCCTTCATTTCCTGCATTAATGTCGTGGTTGCTTTTTCCTCATCATCTACACGGTCTGCAGGCAGCATAAGAAGGGTACCCGCTGATAATAAGAACGCCACGCCCATGACACCAATCGCTGCCATGATGCCGAAATGCTGATACACGAATGTACCGATAATCGGTCCAAGAATCATAAACAGAGCAAATACCGTTTGATACATCGACATCCCCATTTGGACAAGTTCTGCCGGGACATGAAGCTTAAAGAGCTTCATTCCTGACGGCTGTGAAAACTGAGAAAGGATGGAAGATACGAGGGTCGCAAAGAAAATGACCTTCCAGCTTCCTAGTATCAAGGTTAAAAGAACCACAAATACTGATATTGCACTTAAAAGATCGCACCATACCATCGTCCGCTTCGGTCTCCAGCGGTCTGCAAACGTCCCGCCAATAAAGGAGAACAGAAAGATTGGCGCGAATTCCGCTACCGAGATGAGGGAAACGGCCACTGGATTTTCGTTTGTTTTTTCAATAACGTACAGCAGGATGGAATAGTTCCTTACCCAAATGCCAATCTGCAGAAAAAAAACAGAAAGCAATATCGTCCGGATAAAACGGTTCTGGAATAATGCACCCATGCTTACTTTTGGTTGAGATGTTGTCTCGTTCATAAAAAATAACCTCCTGATCCATCATTCTGGACAGGAGGCTCTTGTTACGCCGCAAAAAAGACAGAGAACATGCGCGCAATTCGGGCATGCTTCTAATTGGGCTGAATCAAAAGGCTGTACTAATCCTATCCAGAAAAAAATGATCGCAATTGTTTATACGAATGTTTTTCTAAGAAATAAGATTAGTTATTCATCGCCCTTTGTTCACCCTTCCGATTAGCATTACTTTTATACTACTCCATTATAGTCAAAAATTCAAGATACATTCATAAAAATGACCATTATTTCCAAAAATAATACAGTACTACTATTAAAGGAGGAAAACAGCATGAAAAAACACCTTTTAAAATTCTCGCTGCCGCTGTTTGCTGCCTGCTTAATCTTTTCACCTTTAAGCGCGCAAGCTAAAACAGCACCCCGTGTCCAGCAGCAGTGCCTGAGCGTTTCGGCCGTAAAACTTCAGGGAGACTTGCGAAAGCTCTGGATCGACCACACCATCTGGACAAGAAGCTATATTGTCAGTGCAGTCGCAGGATTAAAGGACCAGGATCAAGTCCTGGCGAGGCTTTTAAAGAACCAAAAAGACATAGGAAATGCCATCAAACCTTACTACGGAGAGGCAGCAGGCAATAAATTGGGCGAGCTGCTGACCGAGCACATCGTTCTTGCAGGAAAATTAACAGCGGCCGCTAAAACAGGAAATCAGGCAGACTTCAAAAAATACAACACCGCCTGGTACAGGAACGCAGACGATATCGCACGATTTTTAAGCTCTGCCAATCCGAATTGGCCGGAAAAAACGTTAAAGGAGATGTTATATATCCATCTCCAATTCGTTACCGATCAAGTCGCTAATCGCCTAAAGCAAAATTGGAACGGCGACATTTCAGCGTTTGATCTTGGCGAGGACCATATCATCAAGATGGCCGATACACTAACCGGCGGAATCATTAAGCAATTTCCTAACAAGTTTCAATAATGCCAAATGGGAAGGAGCCACCAGGGCTGCCTTCCCTTTTTACTGATTAAACCTTTTGGAGAGACTCTCCCTCTACAAGAGTTACACCGATTTTTTTAGAAGGTGCTGTTTCCTTTCGGATGAGTTTGATCAGCTGCTCCGCCCCTGCCGCTCCCCACTCCCGCTTGGAGTAATCAATAGTTGTTAGGCGTGGATGCGTATATTGTGCGACTTCAATATTGTCAAAACCGATAATGTGAATGTGCTTTCCTATGCGGTACTCTGTTTTAGACAAAAAATTGTACATGCCGATCGCCATCTCGTCGTTCAGACAAAAGACAGCGACTGGGCCGGAGTACGATTCAACGATTTTTCTCGCTGCTTTCTCTCCTGTCGGTTTGTTAAAATCGCCTTGGATGACATGGCATTCAAGGCCGTTCTTTTCAGCCGTGGCCAGTGCCTGCTGCAGGCGCTGATCGGAATCAAAGGACGCTTGAGGGCCTGTCACGATGATCAGCTTCTTATGACCTTGATCTGCGGCATGTTCAATCGCAAGCTTTGCTCCGGTTTTATTGTCAAGTAATACTTGAGTGATATTTTCATGCTCCAGTTCACGATCCAGAACAACAAGTTTATGGCCTCGGTCTGCGTAACTGATCAGTTCTTCACTTGAAAAATTGGCGTCCAATATAATGGCACCGTCGATCATTCCTTCAGGGAGAAAACGGTGGGATTCCTTGCCGCTGCATACGATCAGCTCATATCCATGGTGTGCCAGCTGATCGAGCATCCCTTGCTGCAGTTCACCATAAAAAGCACCACTGTAATTGGTTAAGAAAACACCGGCAATTTTTGTTTCCCGCTTCTTTAGCGTTCGAGCCGCTGCGTTAGGAATATAGTTCAATTCCTTTGCGATTGCTAAAATTTTAGCGGTGGTTTCCTGCGTGACTTTCCGGCTTCCATTCAAGGCATACGATACGGTTGAAATGGAAACACCAGCTTGTTTTGCAATATCCTTAATACTGACCACCTGGACACACTCCAATCTGTCTATGAAAACGTTATCTCTATTATACATCGTTCTGGCATTTTGATGGTAATTGCTGTTAGATTTGAAAAGTACAAGCGCCCTGTTCAAGTCCGACAAGCGCTCGAGCTGGACACGGTTCCTGCAGTTACAACCTGACCTCAATCACATTTGTTACTGACTTATCCTGTTGATATACAGCCTCAAGCTCACTCTTACTGATCTTAAAACCGCCTTTTCGGTAACGGTTAGAGAAACGATCAGCAGAAATCGGATTTCCATTAACGGACACTCCGCTCTCATGTTCCCCGCTTAGATCATAGTGGAACGAAACGGGCACTCCATTCACATGAAAATCAAACACTAAGCCGTCCAATTTTTTAGGCAGAACAGGGTCAATGACAAGGATATCTCCTTCTTGCCGGACGCCAAGACAGCTTGAGATGAGCTGATTCATAAAGATTCCCGGACCGCTGGAATAAATGCGCCATCCGCCCTTTACCTGAACGGTCCCCTCTCTAAGTTCTTTAAAGCGTTCTTGTGCTTCATAACGTGTATTGAATTTACCGTCCGAACTGCTGAAGTACGCATTGCTTTGTCTTCGCTCAGCGTTTGGTACCACATTCTGGATACCGATCGGATTGATTACAGCCAGTCCGTCCCAAGCTTCTTCAGTTTTTCCAAGCTTGGCCATCGCCTCTACAAAACGGATATGAGCGTGGACATATTGAAGGCCCACTTCTCTTCCGAAATTCGCTGCCTGCTCCGCACGTTTAAAATGGGTGCTGACACCTCCTGCATAATGGGCCGGTTGGTTCATGAGCCTTACACCATCCGGGCAGAGCATATGATTTTTGATCAGCTCATAATGTTCTGCTGCCTGTTCTGGACTTAAGAGTTCACTGATCATGCTTCGCGTCATCGGAAGCAGGCGATACTGAATGCCCGTCTTTGTATCCTTCGGGTGCAGCATCAGTTCTTCTTTCCCTGGTTCCTCCATGTAAATAAAGCCTGGAATCACACCGTCTGAAAGAATGTATCTGTTAAAATCAGACTCAATCCCCGCAGCCAAGTCCTTAAGCTCATCCGCCTGGGCTTGATCAATCGCTGCAAGCTGCCTGGAAAATTGAGTTATCACTTGATAGGTTAACGACACGGTCCAGCTGCTGATCATATATTGTTTCAATTGAGCATTTGCAGGCTGAAGCGTATCATCCCAATCCCCGTCTCCATATGACGAAAGATAGGTATCATGCAAAAAGTTTTTCTTTATATAGTCGATTTGTCTCTTTACGTGGTCAAAAAGGGATTCCTCTTTCACCGTAAACTCACCGTTGTTTTCAGTGTACGGAATGATCTCCTCAAGCAAGCTGTAATCACTTGTTGCCGCTAAATAATCACTGAGCGCTTTTAACGGCCAAACGATAATATCCCCGTGGCTCTCCTGCTGCTGTATTTTGTAATAACGGTCAAACATGAACCACTGCGGCCAATTGCCGGTGCTTTCGTATTGGTGGGAGTAGACTGTCTTAATAATTTCACGAATAGCTTTATAATTTTGTGTCGCTGTAAAATATTCTGCAGGCCCCTGGCATACGTCTCTCGTTCCCCAAGCGGCGCCTCCATACTGTTCCAAACCATGGGGCACAGAATAATGAACGAGCATGTTGTGCGTATACCACCATGAGATCGCGTTCACCTTCTGCAGTTCTTCATTATCACCGCTATGCTGGCTTACACGAAAGCCATTGTTAACAGAATGGTAGAATTCCCGAAATCGTTCAATTTCTTTTTCAGTATCTTTCTTGGTGAAATGAGATTCTTCTCCGTAAAGCTGTCCCTGAACAGAAAGCATCCATTCACTTGCTGCTTCAAGTTCAAGCACAGCGAGCGAACTTGATCCTGTTTCAATGCTCTCGCCAAACAGCTCCTCATCCCTTACTCTCATGTTTGTTCCCGTTACATTCATGTCATATCGAAGGTTCGGATACGTCTTTGCACTGTCTGATGATTCATCTGCAAAGAACGAGAGAACATTCCCGCTTTTCTCCATACGGTACGGGACTTCATATTCATTGTTGTTCATAGAAATCTGGTTCGTTACAAGGAAACGATATGGCTTCCCGCTTAACGATTGGACTTCCAAGTGAATAACAGGAGAATCAACAGTTGTATAGCTGGTGATTCTCAATGTCTCCTTGGCAGTTTTATAGAACCAGCGGGCATAATTAAATCCGATCTCGTAGATGGAAGGCATGGTGAGCAAGCGATACTGCCCATCCATTTCCACATAGATCCGCTGTCCGGAAGTTTTCATCACATTCAGCGCATTTCTCATATTCGTCATCATTTTATTGAACGAGGTATTGCCCTTAACGATATGTGAGTTAAAAACACCATACATGAAGGAAGTGGACGTAATGACTTCTTCCGTGATGCCTGCATTGTTTCCGGATACAATAATATGTCCGTGGGGCCGTTCGACGATCAGCTCTTTTTCCTTCAGAACCACGTGCTCATACGTTGCAGTAAAAAAAGAGAGCAGGCTTTCACCGTCGTACTCTTCCAATTGGCGGTCAGGGTAGAGTTGGTTAAGTTCTTCTTCTGTGAACGAAATAGACGTAAGCGGATCTCCGAATCTGGAGGATAACTGTACTGGCTCTAAAGCATTGTATTCTTCTGGCTTCTGACCTTTGACCTTATCCCAAGCACTCAGTAACTCTTGTTGAAATGCCAGTTCAGCTACCGCTTCTGGATGATTTTCTTTAAACAGTCCGTAAAAAACAAACCGTTCTTTTCCGGATAGTAATACTCGAGATGACTGAAGAGCTGTGAATACAAATTCATATTGATAGACTTCATTTTCAAGCTTTTCTTTTTTTAGGATCTCAGGCTCATTCGTTTCTTTATAGGAAAGCCCGAAGAACTGATATCCATCCGTCGAAAAGGCTGTGGCCTTTGTTAAAGAACCTTGCTGCAAATAAGGAAACCCTCCGGAGTTCGGCTGGTTTTGACGCGAGCAAACAACATAGCCCTTTTCCTCATCTTCGTAAACAGAATGATCAATATATTGAGAAACGAAAGCTTCATTCGTCCGTACTGCTCCTTTATCTGCAAGCCCGATATCCTGTGCATAAATAACATCAATATCAACGCCTTTGCCTTCCGTTTCAACCTCCCAGAACCAAACGCCCTGGCTGGTAAGGGAAAATGTAACCTTATAGTGCACATCTGCTGACTTACCTTCCCAAACCACTTGTGATGCTGAATGGCTGACCTTGCTGTTGGAATGGCTGCCGAGCATTGGAAAATATTGAATGCTATCCCCACTGTGAATGCGCAGATACAGATTGTTCAGCGCGCCATCAATTGGATTGGACTGCCATTGGTTAATCATGATTCCTTGATGAACCGCTTCGAAAAGATCTCCGCTGTTTAAAAAAGTAAACCTGTAGTTCCCTGCCTGTATATCAAATGTGGGCATTGTTTTGGTAATCATGGATCCCCCTCAAATCTTTCAATTTATTTAACTAACGAAAACGTTACTTCTTTCACATTGGAGCTGCAAGGGCCCACATAAGCGGTATAGGCTCCGGGATCGCTCGCTAACGTTAAATCTGAATGATGGTATCTCAGTTGTTCTTCTTTTAAAGTAAAGATGATTTCCTTTTTCTCTCCTGACACAAGCGCCACTTTCTCGAACGCCTTCAACTCTTTCAGCGGACGGACAACTTCACCCGCCATGTCTCTCACATAAAGCTGCACCGTCTCTTCTCCATCCCGATCTCCTGTGTTCGCGACTGTAATGGATAGCTGAATCGCTTCACCCGGTTTTAAAACATTACTTGATAATACCGGCTCTCCGTAGCTGAATGACGTGTAGCTTAATCCAAACCCAAACGGATAAAGCGCTTCGTTTGGCACATCAAGATACTGAGAAACATAGCGTTCTTGTGCATCTGGTGCACCTTGAGGCCTCCCTGTATTAAAGCAGTTATAATAAACCGGCACCTGCCCCACCGAATGTGGAAACGACATTGACAGCTTTCCGGACGGATTTACTTTTCCTAAAAGAAGTTCTGCCACCGCGTGGCCTCCTTCTGTTCCAGGAAACCAAGCTTCGAGGATAGCGTCTGACTGCTCAGTAACATCCCTAAGATCGAGAGGACGGCCGTTAAACAAAACGGTGACAATTGGTTTGCCAATTTTTTTTAAAGCTGAGAGCAGTTCGTGCTGAATTTCAGGCAGTCTGATGTCGCTTCGGCTCCCGGCTTCTCCGCTCATATCCGAGTTTTCGCCAAGCGCAAGAACAACGATATCTGCATGAGCTGCTGTTTCCAGAGCCTGCTGAAGCTCTTCCTCCGTACCAGTTTCAATACCGCAGCCTTTTGCAACGGATAATCTATCATGAGCCAGTCTTTCCTTCAGCCCATCAAACAGTTGAATCGCTGCTTCTCTAGAACCTTTCCATGACCAGGGCCCAAGAATATCTCCGTTTTGTGCAAATGGGCCAATCAGTGCAACCTTTTGGCCGGATTGAAGAGGAAGGACATTTTCATTTTTTAATAGAACGCAAGACTTGGCTGCAAGTTCTCTCGCCACTGCTCTGTGCGGCTCACTCATGATCACTTCCTGCTCTCTTTGTTCATCCGTTCCGCGATGAGGGTTTTCAAACAGCCCGAGCTTCTTCTTTAATGCAAGAATGCGGAGTACAGCTTCATCCAGCAGATCTTCTGATACTTCACGGTTTTCAATTAACTCCTTTAAGTGATTCACATAGCACAATGTCATCATTTCAATATCGACACCCGCCGTAAGCGCTTTGGAGGCTGCTTCTTTTTCATTCACTGCCACACTATGGGGAATCAGTTCTTTTACTGCACCCCAGTCCGAGATGAGGACGCCGTCAAAGCCCCATTCCTCTCTCAAGAGACCGCGCATCAGCCTTTTATTTCCTGAGGCTGGTATGGCGTCCACCGTGTTAAAAGCGGTCATGACCATCTCACAGCCTTCATCCAATGCTGCTTTATAGGCCGGCAAGTACATTTCCCTCAGCTGCCGTTCAGACATGTCTACAGTATTATAGTCACGTCCCCCTTCCCCGGCTCCGTACGCCGCGAAATGCTTGACGCATGCTGCAACACGGGAAGTATCGGATGTTAGGTCATCTCCTTGAAAACCACGAACAAAAGCGCGAGCAAATTCACTGTTTAAATAAGGATCTTCTCCTGTGGATTCCATGACTCTTCCCCATCGCGGATCGCGGACGAGGTCGACCATCGGAGCAAACGTTACATGAACACCTGCTACAGAGGCTTCAGCGGCGGCAATCTCCGCACTTTTTTCCGCAAGCTTGATATCCCATGAGCACCCGATCGCAAGCGGTACCGGAAAAATCGTCTGAAATCCATGAACAATGTCCGCCATGATCAAGAGCGGAATGCCCAGCCGGTTGGTTTTAAGATGTGCTTCCTGTATCTCACGCACCTCTTTCGCGCCGGATGCCCCAAGGACCGAACCGCTATTTCTGACTGTTTCCTTCGTAACGCCCATTTCTGCCATCGGCCCCGTTATCTCTCCTTGTTCTTTTGATCCTTCAAAAAAAGGAGCGGCCAGCTGCATAAGCTGAGCAATTTTTTCATTTAGAGTCATTTCTTTTACAAGAGAATGTAATGTTTGGTCTGACATTTCATTTCCTCCAATCGGCTTTATGTGCAATATAGATGTAACTTATCATTCCGAAATACATAGAAACGTTTCGATTACTATTCAAAGAGGATTATAAAGGGTTCAAAACATCATCGTCAATGAAAGAATTGAAACGTTTCACTTATGTCTCTTGCTGAATCCCTTGCAGGCAAAGGGATTCATAAACATAAATAGTTAGAATACTTATTTTTTTAAAAATACATTTGAAAAATTCAGTTGTAAACGATTTCATTATGAATTATAATAGCCCTGTCGAAACGTTTCAATAAAAAGCATTGAAAATCTTCTTCTATATTTTTTTGCTAGTAATAGAAACGTTTCACTGAAAAGGAATACTTTACTAGAATTAACCTGCAGTGAAGAAGTAAAATGGAGAAGACCCAAAAATTGATCAACGTATAGGGGGAGCAAATATGAAAAACTGGTTACCTAAACTCAACAAAAAGCTAATCGTCGGTTCTTTGGCAGGAGCATTACTCATGTCAGGTGCGCTCACAGGCTGTTCAGCCAGTTCATCAGGAAGCGGAAAGACAGTGATTAATGTCTGGGGAATGGGAGAAGAAGCCAAATCATTACCCAAGATTGCCGAAGCCTTTGAAAAAGAAAATCCAAAAATTGATGTTAAGGTTCAGGCGATCCCTTGGGAGACTGCCCACGATAAGCTGCTAACAGCTGTTGCTGCTAAAAAAGGGCCTGATGTTTTGCAGATGGGAACGACATGGATTCCAGAATTCGGATCCGCGAAAGCTTTGCTGGATTTAAAACCTTATGTGAAAAAATACCCGGAGCTCGACCCGTCCAACTATTATGCCGGTTCTATAGAAACAACCAATTATAAAAACCAAACGGTCGGTGTTCCATGGTATATCGACACACGCGTCCTCTTCTACCGTACCGATCTTTTAAAGAAAGCCGGTTTCAGTGAGGCTCCAAAAACGTGGGAAGAACTAAGTGCAGCTGCCAAGAAACTGTCTGAGCGCGGCAAGAATAAGTACGGCATCAGCCTTGATGTCAAAGAACAAAGCTTAGGCTTTATGTTCGCCCGACAAAACGGAGCGGAATTGCTCGATAGCCAAGGCAAACCTCATTTCAATGATCCAAAGTTTGTGGAAGCGGTCGATTATTTAAACAGCTTCTTTAAAAACGGATCTGCGCCAAAAGACGCTGGTATTGATATCGTACAAGGATTCCGCGGCGACGGTATTCTGCCAATGTTTATAAGCGGTCCGTGGATGGTTAAACTCATTAACGACCAGGCACCAGACTTAAAAGGAAAATGGGCAACCGCTGTCCTTCCTAAAAAGGAAAACAATCTATCAGCACTTGGCGGTTCCAATCTTTCTGTCTTCCAATATACAAAACACAAAGATGCTTCACTGAAATTCCTGGCATTTATGAACAAGCCTGAAACTCAGCTGAAATGGATGAATATGACAAATTCTCTTCCTTCTACTAAAAAAGCATGGGAAGATCAGTCACTGAAAGACAACAAGTTCTACACAACGTTCGGCGAACAGATGAAAGATTCCAAACCAATGCCTGTCATCAAACAATGGGAGCCGGTCGCTCAAGAATACTTAAGCAGCTTTGAAAAGATTTACCGCGGCCAAACCACACCGAAAAAAGAAATGAACGCGTTCAACAAAAAAGCGGAGGATCTTTTAAATAAATAAAGACAAACCCGGATAACTAGCAGACTTTCTGCTAGTTATCCCTTTACATCCCCAGATTAGATCGATGTGCAGAAAGGAGCGAAACATGAAAGCCATAAACACCAAAACGCCTTACTTATTTATCGCACCTGCCCTTCTCCTTTTAGGCCTGTTTTCTCTGTTTCCAATCGTCGTTGCTCTTGTCATCAGTTTTACGGACATCAGTCTCGAAGGTTTGGGCGACTGGTCGATGATTCATTTTGTCGGATTGGAAAATTACATTCAGGTTTTTAAAGATCCTATTTTTATGAAGTCCTTGTTTAATACGCTTTTTTATGTAGTAATCGGTGTGCCTTTGGTCATTGTTTGTTCTTTGGCCATCGCTTTGTTGATCAACTTCGGCAAATCACGCATTTTCCGGGCATTCCGTGTGATCTTTTACATGCCTTCGATCACAAACGTGGTAGCAGTCGCCGTTGTATGGAGCTACCTGTACAATCCACAGCTCGGACTATTCAATTATGTACTGAATTGGCTTCACCTGCCTCCTGTTCCATGGCTCACCGATCCGAACATGTCAAAAGTATCACTGATCGCACTCGCTGTCTGGCGGGGAATCGGTGTGAACATGATTATCTTTTTGGCAGCTCTCCAAGGGATACCGAAAACTTACTATGAAGCGGCACAGCTTGACGGAGCAACCAACTGGAAGCAATTGACGAAAATCACCCTTCCGCTCCTGCGTTACGCGATCTTTTTCGTTTCAATCACTACCATGATCGGCTGGCTTCAATTTTTTGAAGAACCGCTAGTCATGACAAAAGGCGGCCCTCTCGACAGTACCACCTCTGTTGCGCTGTTTATTTACAGAAATGGCTTCCAGCTCAGTAATTTCGGATATGCCGCTGCCGGATCTTTCATTTTGTTTATTGCGATCATTATCATCACACTGCTTCAATTCCGATTGCAGAAAAAAGAGGTGGACTATTAAGATGGAGAATTTAGAGATGACTGCGATAAAAGCAAAGACGCAAGCTAATGCTTCAGTTAAAGCCCGAAGAACGGCCAGTGGCCAGCAATGGGTAACCGGCATCATTTTGGCTCTCGGTGGATTTCTCGTCTCTATTCCATTTATTTGGATGATCTTATCTGCGTTCAAACCGGAAATGGAAGTCATGCAGATCCCGCCAACCTTTTTGCCACATGAATTTACGCTTGAGAATTTTACCAACCTGTTTGAAAACATGAACTTCACGGTTTATTTGCGGAACACAATCATCGTAGTGCTTTGTTCATTCGCGGGTTTGTTCTTAAACGCGATGGCGGGATATGCTTTTGCCAAGTACCAATTCAAAGGGCGGGAAAAATTGTTCTACCTCGTACTCGCTACGATGATGATTCCCGGGCAAGTAACGATGATCCCCGTATACCTGATCTTGAACCAGCTTCACCTGACGAATACGATGGCCGGAATTGTTTTACCAGGATTAGTCGGGGCGTTCAGCATCTTTTTGTTCCGTCAGTTCATGTCTACCATTCCAGATGAGCTGCTTGAAGCCGCACGCCTCGATGGAGCCAGTGAATTCCGGGTGTTCATTCAGATTATCCTGCCGATCTCTAAACCCATCCTGGCTGTTCAGGGGATCCTGACATTTATCGCCGGCTGGAACAGCTTCCTATGGCCTTTGATCATCGCCAACGATGAAAAACTGTATACCCTGTCTGTCGGGCTTTCTCTTTTAAAAGGACAATATGGCGGCAACTTCGCCTTGCAGATGGCCGGTTCAACCTTTATGGTCGTACCGATCGTGATCATCTTCATGCTGTTTCAAAAGCATATTATTGAGGGCTACACCATTTCGGGGATGAAATAAAGCCAAGCACGCAGACTTTTAGCAGTCTGCGTTTTTTTTTGTGTGTGCACCTGCCAGTGTGAGAGTTCGTAGTTTACTATAATCAGCTTTTGGCGGGTAAATGTGGTGTTTTGGCGGGTATTTTTTTATTTTGGCGGGTAAATCTCTCATTTCCGCGGGTATTTCTCACGTTTTCGCTGGTAAACAGCAATCAAGCATCCAAATCACACAAAAAAAGAGCGGCATACCCACTCGGGCAGCCGCTCTTTCATTATTTAATCGAAAACTCTTCCCTTTTCAGCAAATCTAGTGGTTTTTCCGCGATAGGATCTTGATGGAAGTAATTACGGATCACATCATGCTTCACATGGTTGGCGATCGATACCATGATCATTCCCTGATCCAGCGCCAGGTAGGCTTTGGCCACTTCCCCGCTCTTTACATTTACGGAGTCATAAAACCCATATTTCCCATAAACGTGCAATTTACTAAGCTCATCAAGGTTTTTACGGACGGCTGTTGGTGCATAGTCCAGTGCAAGAAACGATGCATGAGCCGTTACCGTACCATCATCTTTATAACCCGATGTTCCAAGCGGTGTTGCTGCGAACTCACTGTAGCCTTCAGGAGTGGCAGCAGGAGAGAATCCCCAAGCCCTATAGCCTTTCTCCTTCGCAAACGCCATTTGCAGCTGCACATGCCGCTCGTTATTTAACCCAAGTGCGTTCTTGCCATATTTTTTCTCATTTAACACAAGGCCCGGCATCAGCCCTTCAAACATGCTTCCTCCCCAGCTCGGTACATACTTTACACCCTTGTACTCATAATGCCCCTCGAAAACTGAGACACCGTCATACTCTGCAGTTGGTCCTTCTGGAGTCTGTGACTGCCAATCCCATTCAGGCGGAAGGGTTCTGTACATTTTCCACCAATGATCCCTTGGTACATCTCCTTTGCCGATGGCGATATAACTCCCCAGTCTTGGCTCGGTATAAAACATCCCATAATGATGTTCAGTCAATTTACCCGTCACAACATCATAGCCGCCACGGAACTGTCCAACTTCCGGATCATAAAGTGTCTTGTAATCCATCGCCTTTACAAGTTTGCTTGTTTGCGGCTAGAGCTCCTTATACGCCTGTCCTGCGGTCATTAATCCCGCCGTCAGCCAGCTATTGTCTACCTGCGAAATAAATTGTCCCCAGTCCGTTTTAAGAGAGCCGTCCGTATTGTACCAATTGTAAAATAAGCCGTTCCACTTCTTTAAGCTGTTCAGTGTATGGAGTGTTGTTTGGATGCGCTGAACGGCTTCCTTTCGCGAAATAAAGCCCATTTCCTGCGCAGATATGGTACTCAGGAGATACATTGAAATATTGGTGGGTGATGTATGTTTGGCTTCGTCAACTTTCCCGTTTGGGAGCCTGACCGTATCACTCGTTAACCCCGTTTTTGGATCGGTATAATCACTAAAATAAGAATAGGTATCCTTTGCAATCGCTTTCAAATCATTTTGAAATTCAGCCTGGTTATGTTCAGAGGCATGAGCCGCAGTAGCTGAACAGAAGGGAAAA
This sequence comes from Fictibacillus sp. WQ 8-8, assembly GCF_024494405.1. Classification (NCBI taxonomy): domain Bacteria; kingdom Bacillati; phylum Bacillota; class Bacilli; order Caryophanales; family Fictibacillaceae; genus Fictibacillus; species Fictibacillus sp. WQ 8-8. The sequence continues at coordinate 136,086 of NZ_JAMXKG010000003.1, read as the reverse complement.
AGAATACAAACTGAAGCGATCACCACATTCATTAGTTTCTTCATTTTTTCTCCTCTCACTGATTTATTTTATTTTATCGAAACGTTTCACCAACATTTTATCATTCTATAGTTTTAACGTAAACTTATTTTCTGAATATTTAGTATCCATCCATTAAAACAGTACTTTTGACATCCGCAAAAGGTTTCACTTTCATTTAAACTATTGGCTGAACTGCTTTTTCTTTCGCTTGCCCCATGGCTTAATCACAGAAATAACAATGACAAAAAGCAATAAGCAGGTCTGAATAACCGCACTGAAAATCATCATATTTCGATCATGAAGATAGGTGGATCCTTTAAGGCATCCAGCCCTTGTATTGATGTTATCTTGATTGTGCTTTGGACCCAAATGTTTAAAACACTTCCGATGCCCAGTGTGATGAGAGTGATGATTTCTTTCGTGATAAGCCAGTAATGTTTTACTAATCCCCAATGGGTTTTAATCGACAAAAAGATCCCTGTGATCGTGACGCCTAAAAGGCCTGGAATGATCATGGATATGTCGGTTAGATGCATAAAGTGATGCAAGACTTTGAGCACATCGGGGTGATTTGCCGTTACCGCCGTAAGGATAAGGAGCCATTGTGTAAAGCGCTTCAGCAGTTGTTCATGGTGAACCACAGTTTCTGTTTGGCCTGCATGTTCTATTGGACGGCCTTAAACATAATAAAAAGCTCAACTCTTAAAAGTGCTGAGCATTTTATTGTTAAAATAGCTTGGACACCTGGGTTGAAGAAAATAAACGGTAAAGAACCGTATATGGCTTTAAAATTGTAAAAGGAAGCGGAAATTGCGAATTGTGTGCCATGGGAACAACCACCCATATCGTTGTACATGGGAGGATTTCAAACCCGTACCCTTTAACAAAGCATTTCCTTGATGGGTTCAAAAATATGAAGAAATTAAAAAGCAAACAAACTAAAAACGGAACACCTCTAAGAGGCCTTCCGTTTTTGTCTTCATTTGAGCTGCCACCAGCGTTTTTTTGAAGCCTCTACAAGCTGTGCTATCGCTTCTTTCGTCTCAGAGATCTGTTCTTTAATGGCAACCAATTCTTCCTTCAGCTCAATATTTTGATGGGTGAGATCATGCAGCTGCCGTGACAGCCACTCCAGCTCACTATTCTGCTGTTCATCTTCGACGAGAGCATCGGAGGCTTGAGCAAAACCTAAGTTTCCAAGAAGGCCATCGTCTTTTAACAAGTTTGCAGCCATCATCATCATGCTGCTAAGATCAATGGAATCATCGTCTTTGTTGAGAATGCTTCCTGCTAAATTCATTATGCCGTTAACATCCAAAGCCTCTCTGCCGCTAACCTCTTCACTCTCTTGTTCTTGAATGTCATTTTTTTCTGTCATACTATCCGCTCCCCCTGTATGCATCGTAGGCAAATACCCATAAACATCGTATGCACCGCAGAGGAATTTTGTTAAAAAAACTTTTAATATTCGTTTGAAGCGATAGTACCCACCTGTTTTAAGAGAGGCGATGGATTTTGCACCATGCTGTTTACCATATTCATAAGTTCAGGAACAAAATGAACATCACCTTGTTCCCACCGCACACTCCATTCTCTCAAATTTTCTTGAGCGGACTGAATTTGCTCCTGTTTTTCTTCTTGCAGCAATTCAATGACATGCAATAGGACATTAATATGATTGACTGACAGCAGATCGGTCCTGTAACACTCTTTATTGGCATATTCTGCAGCATCTTTAATGATGTGAGCAACGTCTGTAGGATCCGGCTTATTGGGTTCAAATGTTAGGATGCGTTTCATGGTGATCCCTCCTGCATCTGAATTGAATTTTAAAAGTAGGAATTCTCCTACACGCTTTATCTTTGACATTAGGAAAGCCAGTCCTGCTTTTTCTTTTCGTATTTTTTCGAAAGTTTCCGATTGATTTATGGAAATTGGAAGAAAATCTTAGGGGAATACGGCGATAACATTCAGAACGTGCAGAATTGCAATAAAAAATCTCCGGAAACATGAGCTTCCGGAGATTTTTCTCATAAGGGGATCTAGTTTCTATGCTGATTAAGCACTAAGAATCGCAATGAGCGCATCCCGGATAATTGTTTGCTGCTCTTGTGTACCAAGAAGTACCGCTACGAGCAATGCAACCAAAAGGAGTAATGCAAGCACAATTGTGACTAGAGTAATCATTCCCTCACCTCCTTATAAAGAGGATACAAAGGGAAACCCTTATGAAACTAGTATATGCGAGTCTATCAATCCCGATTGGTGCAGCTATCCCTAGAAATAAAAAAAGGCTGTCCAATTTGATAGAAAGCAGGACTTGACGATAGACTTGTATAAGGCCAAGCTATAAGTATACTGTACTTGGAGGGATATTCTATGGGTTCTACTGCTCTTGAAGATGTAATGCAGCTATACCGCCAGTTGATTGAAGCCTGGAACGAACGAAACAGTGCCGGCATGGCGGAACTGTTTCTGACAGGGGGAGAATTAATCGGATTTGACGGCAGCCACGTCATCGGAAATAAAGAAATTTTTTCTCACCTTGAGCCGATTTTTGCAAATCATCCGACTCCCGCCTATGTCTTTAAAGTTAAAGGCATTAAGCTATTAAGCAATGAAAGTGCCCTTTTACGGTCGATCGTCGGAATGGTGCCGGACGGGAAAGATGATTTGAACCCCGACCTTAACGCTCATCAGACCCTTGTTGCCGTTAAAACGAATGGAATGTGGAGAATCGAACTCTTTCAAAATACACCTGCTCAATTTCATGGCCGGCCTGAGCTCATCAGGGAAATGACAGAGGAATTAAAGAACAGCTTTTTTGAGTGAATGACCTTCAGATACAAAAAGGAGTCCAATCGGGTATGATTGAAACTCCTTTTTTTATGTCCTAGTTAGGCGGATACCGCCTTCATATCGGTTTAAACCATAGTTCTCTGTCATCCTCAGGATCCCCATTATAATTCACCAGAATTTCTTCATCCGCATTAATGTCTTTATACGCGTAAAAATCAATCATTAACTCACTTTTTTTAAGTTTATACTTGGCATTTGGGGAATAGGAATGATTAAACAGCGATCCGTAACCCAGTGCGATGGCATACCCATCACCCCAGTTAAAAACATAGTCCGCCAAGACCGTTTTAATCATATATTTGCATTCTTCTTTAGGACTCGCTATAACGGGAGCTCTATGGATCAGCTCTCCTTTTTTTATGCTGCGGGTAGCAAAGATGCCTCTGCCAAACCGCGATGGCCTTATTTCAAACATGAATACACAACCTTTCTTTCTTCGATTGTTATATTCATCGTATTCAAAGTTCACAAGCCCTGTACTGGATAAAATAAAAAAGGGCACATGGTGCCTGGCACCTTTAATCAATAAGTCCCAGTCAATCTCTTTAGATACAATAAAACCCTGGCGCGCAGAGCAACCAGGGTCTTCATTTGGTTAAATTTAAGGCCGGAAAAAACGATGTTCATAAATCGTTTTTTTCTCATTGATCCGCAGTTCCAAAATAAAACGATAATGTGACGCCCGATGGATTTTAGCTTCAAGCGTACTTTTAGCCTGGTTGACTGAAATGAAGGTATCGTTCGAAAAAATGATGTCTGATGTGTCGGAGGAGGTTGCCTTGACCTGTTTTACATGGGCCTGAGCAATCCAGATGCATGTGTCATTGTTCGGAGATTCAAGAGGAATGAAAAAGATGCCCAGCTGCTCACTGATAACAATTGGAGCCCGAGACCGGATTCCCATTATATGAGAAGCCCCATCCTTCCGGCCCTTATAGCTTGACCCATAGTAACCGCAGCTAAAAGTGATAACAGACTTGGGTTTTCCGCAAACACACAACGTTCTGTTTCTTTCAAGAACCTTCGTATGTAACTTGCCATACTCATCGCAGAAAGGCAGTAATGCCATGGTGTCTACATTGATTTCATATTGTTTATTTGGAACCATCACCTTATTTGTCATTAACCACTTACCCCTCTCAATTGAAAGATCCCCAGCCCCCTGGGTGATATAGACACTGCATTTTACCTCAATAACATTCCTCCTTCTGTGAACCAATCAGTTACACTTCTTAATTATACCAAAAATTCTGAACTTTTCTACAATATTTTACAAAATAATCCTTTTATCTGTGAAAAAAGACTCAGTTCGACAAGAATCTATTGCAGCTTCAGATCCTCTTCCTCCACATCCCGCAGCTGCACGCCGTGTACCATTCATTGTGGTATCCGCTATGTCTTGCCTCCTCTTCTTTTATAGCCAGCCAGCTATTTCTGCTCCATGGTCTCCGCCCTTTTTATCCGGTCCCACTGCTTTCTGGCATCTTCTTTTAACTTTTGGTTGGTACTGCTGTTCAGATCCCGAGCTGTCGCCCTTACCAAGCGCTTACCCTGAAAATCCATAAACTGAATGATAATCTCATTGGTAACGGCCATTCTTTCCTTATACATAAAATGATACCGAATTTGCTCATCCAATTTAATCACCTCAATATAACGAACGTTTGTTCTTATTATAAATTGTCAGCCTGCCATTTTCAATGGAATTTTTAGTAAATATACAACATTTACAGACTGGATATAAATGGTATTATTGTAGTAATGGAAAAATAAAAGATGTGATCAGTATATCCAAGACACAGGAGGCTGATTTTATGAAAAAGTTTTTTATTGCGGGGTTGATTGTCGGTGCTGCTGTTTTATTAAGTGCATTTATTTTGAATGACTGGAGCTTGCTGCTCAATGTGTCTGGCAGCATTGGCCTGGTTTCGCTATTAGCTGCGGGTCTTTTCACTGGGGCTTTTATTGACGGTGACCGGTTCCGGGCAAATTACTTCAGTGAGACCAAAGAGAATCGCCAAGACAGAATACGCTATTCCACCCTCTTACTATTGTTCGCTTTGCCAAACCTGATCGTTGCAGTCAGCTATTACGTAGTACAGAATTACCTTTAATAAAAAGAAGAGACTCAGATTTGAGTCTCTTCTTTTATTTGGCTGAATTAGTGGGTCGCTAGTTTACCATAACCCGGTTTTGGCGGGTAAATGCTCTGTTTTCGCGGGTATTTTTTTATTTTGGCGAGTATTTCCTTCGTTTCGGCGGGTAAATCACTTGTTTGGAGGGTAAACGGTAATTTTGCCACACTCCCTCCAAATCCTAACTGCAGAATTAAAATTTGTACTTATCAATATTATCTTTCGTGAATATGACGCGTTCAGGGAGCAAGATAATGCCACTGTCTTTGGATTGATAATCATAGCCCTGAATGGTATTTGGCTCAATTTTTACTTTTCCTATACCCGGCACTTCAAACGAGTCTCCTACTTTGAGAGTCTTGCCTTTGACCGTCATCAGGTAGGAAACGTAGGTAGCGAGTGCTCCCTGCTGTTTAACATCCCATAAGCCGAATTGTTTTACAGTACCGCGTTTAACAAAATCACGCATGACATTTGGTGTTGAAAATCCAGTGACAGTTACCTTTCCGGCTTTTTTGAGGTTTTCAGCGGCTTGTGCCATGGCAGGCAGAGCAGTAGCATCCGGACAGATGACCGCATCCACATCAGGATAGGTTTTCAAGATTCCCTCACCCACGGATAATGATTTCTGCGCGTTGTTTTCACCGTATTGAGTTGTGACTATCTCCCATCCTGGATATTTTTTTGCGATAATGACTTTCGCTTCCTTTACCCATTGATTTTGATCAGTAACCGTAGGACTGGAATAGAAGAAAGCTACTTTCCCTTTATCGCCAATCTGAGAAGCCGTCATATCGATGAGAAGCTGGCCAAGCTGCTGCGGTGTTCCCTGATTGATATAGAACGATCGGTCCTTTGGATTTACATCTGAATCCCAAGTCAGTACCTTCACTCCTTTTTGCTTTGCACGCTTTAATGTTTGAGAGAGGCCGTCAACTGAGGTTGAAGACACCATGATCGCATCATAACCCTGGTTCACAAAACTGTTAATGTATTTTACTTGCCCGGAAACAGTAGCTTCTGAAGGTCCGTCGTATTTCAGTTTGACGCCAAGTTTGTCAGCCATTTCCTTGGCCCCTTCACCACCAGACGTGAAGAACCCTACACCTGTCAGCTTCGGGATGAACGCCAGCTTAACATCCTTGGCCTCTTTTGCCTTCGGTTTACTGCCACCGCTGCTGCAGGCAGCCATCAATGAAATCATTAATGCAAAAATAAGGAACAAAGATAAGGCACTTCTTCTTTTCATCTCATTTCCCCCTTGTACGTAAGATCAGAAGAATTTGTTTTACTTTGCCTGAACCATTGATTGACTTTCTGATAGGAACTTTGCCTTGCCATGACTGAAATAATCAGCATAGCCCCAATTACAATACTCGCCTGTTCACTCGTCAGACCGATCATTTGAAGGCCATATTGCATAAAGCCGATTACAATACTGGCAATCACGGTACCTGCAATCGACCCTTTGCCGCCGATGATGCTCGTTCCACCCAGAACCACTGCAGTAATGACAGGCAATACAGCTTCAGAACCTAAATCTGCTCGAGCTGAACTGAAGTAAGATGTTAGCAGTACGCCGCCTAAACCACCTCCCAATCCAGATAAGATATACGTGCTTAGCGATATCCACTTGATTCGCAAACCGCTATAGAATGCAGCCTTGCTGTTAATGCCGACAAGATACACACTTCTTCCGTATTTCGTAAAATGGAGCAATGTACAAAAGACAGCTGTCATACCGATCAAGAACCAGAGCGGATTGGGAATACCTATGAAACTCCCATTGCCAAGCTGTACGAAGGCATCTGGAAAACCACTGATACCCTCATAGCCTGATGCCTTTGATCCGCCGGAAATAACAAGCGCTAATCCAGAAAAAAGAAACATACTGCCTAATGTCACCACGAGCGGCTGTACTCTGCTATATAGAATGATCAGGCCATTGAGAAGACCTGCAGCCAATCCGGAGGAGATTGCAATCAATACCGCGAGCCACACATTCACTCCGTGAGACCAGGAGACTCCCAGAATAATAGAACAAAGACCCATGATAGAACCGATCGAAACATCAATTCCCCCTGATATAATGACGAGGGTCATTGGAATGGCTGCAATGCTGATAAATATGAAATCATTCATACTGAACAGCAGGTTGTTCACATTGAGAAAACCTGGGCTAAGCCATCCGAAAATGCCTATTTCCACGATGAATATAAGCAGGAGGAAGAACTCCCATCTATAGAACGACTTTATCTTCATATCCGCCCTCTCCTGACTTCGGTAGTTTAGAACGGCTCATATTTTCCTGTTCTTGCTGTTTCTTTTTCCCATTGCTTTGCAGCCAGAGCTGAAACCTGCTGTCTCCTGTTACGATCAAAAGCAGAAGAAATCCGGATATGGCATTGTTCCAGTAGGCAGGAACCTTCAGAAAGACCAAAGAATTATTGATCACCTCAAGAAAGATGGCTCCCAGTGCTGCACCAAACAAAGAACCCTGGCCTCCTGAAAGACTTACACCTCCAAGGACGGCTGCCGCAATGACCTGCAATTCAATTCCTGTACCAGTTTGATTCGGCACAAAACCGATGTTCATGACAAACAGACAGGCGGCAATCGATGCCGATAAACCGGAGAAAGTAAACGCCAGCACGGTAATGGATTTAACAGGAAGACCGATTAGCCTTGCTCCTGCCTCATTATCCCCTACCGCGTAAAAGTAACGGCCCACTGAGGATCTGGTAAGAAAGAGGTAGGCCATTACAGCGGCTATGATTCCAATCCAAACCGGAAGTTGAATCCCGAGAAATGCTGCTGATGAAAGTTTTTTAAAATAGAATGGAATATCCTCAATCCATTTACCCTCTGTATAAAACAGCATATATCCTCTTACAATTCCCAGAGTCCCTAATGTCATGATGATTGACGGGATACGAAAGAACGAAACGCCTAAACCATTGGCAGCCCCAATACATGAACCTATAAGCAAAGCAGCAGCGACGGAAAGAGATCCTGACACCCCATGAGTAAGCATCATCCCGCAGACCGCTGCAGAAAGTCCCATAGTAGAACCAACTGAAACGTCAATATTTGCGGTTATTAAGACAAAGGACTGGCCGGCTGCCAAAACGAGAAGAATCATACTGGACTTCAAAATCAATCCGAGCGAACCCCCACTTGTAAATGCAGGATTCACAAGGCCAATACAGCCTACAAATAAAAGAATGAACAAAAAGATAGATGCCTCTCGGATTTGCATCAATCTCAATAGGAGTTTCATGGAGCAGTTACCTCCTCCTCCACACCAAAGGAAGCACTCGTAATCTGATCCAGTGTAATGGCATCGTCCTCCAGTTTTTTGACCAGCTTTCCTTCGTGCATCACCCAAACATGGTCACTCAATGCCATAATTTCCTCTGGATCCGATGAAATGAGAACGATACTGATTCCCTTTTTCTTCAGCTCTGATATCAATTCATAGATATCCAGCCGTGCACTCGCATCTATTCCTCTTGTGGGCTCATCAAACAAGATTACCTTTGGCTTGGCAGCCAGATACTTTCCTAATACAATTTTCTGCTGATTTCCTCCTGATAAGGACTCGGCAGACTGGCGGCAATTTAACGCCTTCACATTGAGCTGGCTGATGTACTGTTCCGCTATCTTTTGTTCTTGCTTAAAGGGAAGGATCCATCCTTTTCCCTTATGAAGTATTGCTGAGGTTAAATTTCCTTTTAACGATGCAATTGAAAATACACCGTGTGCATATCGATCCTCCGGGATATAAACGAGGCCTCTGTCGATTCGCTCTCTGACAGAAAAAGTTGTTATATCTTCGCCCTCAAGACAAACTTCTCCTGAAGCGCACTGTGATATGCCAAAAATCGCTTCAGCTAGTTCAGTTCTCCCTGCCCCAACGATTCCTGCTATTCCGACCACTTCACCCTTGCAAACAGTGAACGACACAGAATGAAAACGCTTACCAAAAAGATTTTTTACAGACAAAATTGGAGTTTTGTCCTCTGCCTTTCCTTCCTGTCTACAAGGACTGACTGATGCTTTTGAATCAAATGTTTTTCCTTCAGGCATAAGGTTCTGAACCAGCTTTTCATAGGAAAACTGAGAAACGGGGCCAGAAGCGCTGATCACTCCGTCACGCAAAACGGATATATGATGGGCAAGCTCGAAGATTTCCGAAAAGCGGTGAGTAATATATACAATTCCCTTTCCGCTGCTTGCCAGCTGTTTAACAATCCTGAACAGGCTTGATATTTCATGGTGGGTTAGTGTGGAAGTCGGCTCATCCAAAATCAGCAGCTCAGCATCACGCATAAGGCCTCTCAGCAATTCAACCAGCTGCTGCTCGGCAATGGAGAGCGTCGATGCCGATCGAGAAAGATCCAAATTCCAGCCAAGTTTAGAATTAAGTTCCCTTATCTTTTGTTTAACGGTCTTTTTCGGCTGTTTGAGGCCAATCGAAATATTTTCCTCCACTGACATATTTGGAAAGATTAAAGGTTCTTGCGGAACCAGATAAATGCCTTTCTTATGTGCTTCTGCCGGAGAGTTGAAATGTACCTGCTCCCCTTTCATCAGCAATTGCCCGGAATCTGCTTGATACAGCCCGGTTATGATTTTCATCAGGGTAGACTTTCCTGCTCCATTTCCTCCAATCAAAGCATGAATTTGGCCGGATAATACACTCATGTCCACGCCTTTCAAAACCAGATTCTCAGAAAATTGCTTTTTGATCTCAGACATTTGTAACAGGGATTCTTCACCCATTGGATTCACCTGCCTTTCAATCAAACAATTTTTATTGCCACTAATTTTTGTTGAGAAAAGATTAGTGGTATTTGTAGCATTTTATCTTACCAAATGATTCCTTAGAACCAATTTTCACACTTTGAATAGCGGGCATAATCATTTTTGGAGGAACATATGTTGAAGCAACGGTCATATGTGGAAAGGATGGAACTCATGAACAGGTCCACTTATGAGGAGAATTTAATCGTAAAAGTAGCCTGGCACTACTATAAAAACAACCTGACACAAAATGAAATTGCCGAACTGCTGGATCTTTCCCGAAACAAGATCGTCCGTATGCTGGAAAAAGCTCGTTCTGACGGAATTGTTCAATTTAACATTCGAGGGAACGGAATCAACTGTTTGAGCACCGAAAGAGATGTTATAGAAACATTTGGTCTCTCCGATGCCTTCATTATTCCAACTCCTGCTTCCAACCTGTCAGACTCCTTAGCAAAAGCGGCGGCACAATACCTTGAAAGCACCCTGACTTCCGAACAGCTTCTCGGGATTGGCTGGGGTGAAGCTGTTACACGTACACTGCAGCACCTGTCACTTGACCCGGCAGCCAATGTATCCATTGTTACGCTGACTGGCGGAGTCAACTATTATTTTCAAAAGAAAAATTATTCTCTTGATGGAGGGCTAAGCAAGTTTCAGGGCCGGTTTCATATTATCCCAGCACCATTTCTTGCCTCCTCTCAACAAATGGCCTCAAGCATTCTTTCCGAGCCTGCTGTAAGTGATATCCTCGAGCTTGCAGGTGTTTCTTCTGTCATGCTTGTCGGAATTGGCGGATTGTCATCAGATGCCACCATTATTAAAGAAGAAAAAATAACCTTAAAAGAAATGACGACAATCAAGAAACTGAATGGCGTCGGTGATATCCTCGGCCAATTTTACAATGCTGCCGGAGAACTCCTAACTCTCCCTCACCATGAACGCAGAATTGGAATATCCATCTCTAAACTAAAAGGAATGAAAAATGTGGTCGGAGTTGCAGGGGGACAAACGAAAATCGATGCCATTTACGGAGCATTGAAAGGCGGATATGTTCAAACTTTAATCACGGATGAAGAAAGTGCTATTCAATTAATGAAGAAGGAGGCGACAAAAAAAGAATGGATGCCATCCTAGCACTTGATGCAGGAACGGGTAGTATTCGTGCGGTTTTATTCGATACGAAAGGCAATCAACTTTCATTGTCACAGCAGGAATGGGATCATCCGGCAGATTCGCGCTTTCCCGGCTCTATGAATTTTGATGTAAAAGAGAACTGGAGAATAGCTGTGGAATGCATAAAAGATGCCGTGCAGCAAGCCGAAATAACGCCTCAATGTATAAAAGGAATCAGTGCAACAAGCATGCGGGAAGGTTTTGTTCTTTACAACAAAGAAGGCCAGGAAATTTGGGCATGCGCCAACGTGGACTCACGTGCTTCAGAAGAAGTGACAGACTTAAAACAGCTTCGCCCACTTATTGAAGAAGACCTGTACAGCCTTTCCGGCCAAACCTTTGCGCTGGGAGCATTGCCTCGTCTTTTATGGATCAAGAAAAATCAGCCTGAAATCTATAATGAGACAGCGGCCATCACGATGCTTAATGATTGGCTCCTCTATAAGCTTTGCGGAAAACTGCAAGCCGACCCTTCCAATGGCTGCACAACCGGCATCTTTAATATAAAAGAACGCACTTGGGATGAGCAGATTACCAAGGAATGCGGAATGAAGAGCAGCCTTTTCCCACCTGTTCATGAAGCTGGAACATTACTTGGGCATGTTACAGCTGAAACTGCAAAGTTCACCGGATTGGCTGAAGGTACAGCCGTATTTTCAGGTGGAGGTGATGCTCAGCTCGCCTCCGTAGGTGTTGGAGTAGTGAAGGTAGGTCAGACTCTTGTTTCCGGAGGAAGCTTTTGGCAGCAAGAAGTTAACGTGACTGCCCCTGTCCCCGATCCTAAACAGCGCATACGAATCAATTGTCATGCAGTGTCCCATCTTTGGCAGTATGAAACCATAGTCTTCTTCCCTGGCCTCGTCATGCGCTGGTTTCGGGATGCCTTTTGTACAGAAGAAAAGAATCGTGCAAGAGAGCTTGGAAGAGACCCCTATGAATTGCTGGAAGAACAGGCAGCCGAAGTTCCTGTGGGCTCTTATGGCATCATGCCTATTTTTTCAGATGTGATGAACTTTATTTCCTGGCGCCATGCCTCCCCTTCTTTTACGAATCTTTCTCTCGATCCCGAGCGCTGCGGCAAAAAGGAGTTGTTCCGGGCGATTGAAGAAAATGCAGCCCTGGTGACGCTGGGAAACTTAAAAATGATACAGGAGCACACAGGCTACTATCCTGATGAAGTCATTTTTGCCGGAGGAGCTTCTAAAGGCAAGCTTTGGTGCCAGATCCTTTCTGACGTGCTCGGAGTCAAGGTGAAGGTTCCGCTTGTGAAGGAAGCTGCCGCCCTCGGAACAGCGATCGTCGCTGGTTATGGAGCGGGCATTTACTCATCCATTGAAAAAGCTGCCCTTGAAATCGTTCAATGGGAGAACACGTATGAACCAAATAAAGAAAATCATAGCCTTTATGCGAAGATTTTTGAGAATTGGCAGGCCGTATACAAGGAGCATCTGGCACTCTCTGACCAAGGGCTGACCCATCATATGTGGAAAGCACCTGGTTCTGTTTGACCGTCATAAATACAGAGGAAGAGGGGTGGCTGTTTTGCTGAAAGTGAATGAGTCAGAAAATGAATTCCGCTTCGGAGATCATGGCCCTAAATATTTAACGAAAGGTCCAAATGTAGACCTTGGTGTCGTCGTGCTGAAGCCTGGCCAGGACTTCCCAAATCACTATCATACGACATGCGAAGAAATTTTTTATGTACTAGAAGGTTCCATAGATTTCTATATTGATGGTGTGCGAGTGCCTGCCAAAACTGGTGACATGCTTCAAGTCCGGCCAAACGAAGCTCACTATCTCATCAATCAATCTCAACAAAATTTTAAAGCTGTATTTATTAAATCACCGCATTTACAAGAAAAAGATTCTGTTGTTGTAAACAATCCAGATCTTGAGAAGGAGTGATCATATGAGTTGGGGATTAAAAAACCGAATGAATCAAATACTGCCAGAGGGAAAAGCAGTCATGCTTGCCATTGATCACGGTTATTTCCTGGGTCCAATTCACGGGCTAGAGAAACCGGGAGAAACCGTAAAAGAGCTGCTCCCCTATACAGATTCCTTATTTGCGACAAGAGGAGCCCTCTCTGCCTGCATACCTGAAAACTGTGAAAAACCAGTGTTAATGAGGGTATCAGGTGGCCCTAGTGTAGTAGGCAAGGATTTGGCTAATGAACATATTGTCACACCGATGAAAGAAGCTATCCGCCATAATGTCCTAGGTGTTGGCGTTTCGATCTTTGTGGGCTCAGACCATGAAACTCAAACCGTTTCAAACTTGGCCTCTGTTGTGACCGAAGCTCACGACTACGGCATACCTGTCCTTGCGATTACTGCTGTTGCAAAAGAACTGCAAAAGCGCGAAGCACGCTTCCTGGCCCTAGCCTCTCGAATCGGTGCAGAAATGGGCGCTGATATTATTAAAACCTATTATTGCGAAAACTTTGAAAAAGTAACGGGCACTTGCCCCGTTCCAGTAGTCATCGCTGGCGGACCTAAGCTGGATACCATGAAGGATGCACTAAATCTGACGTATAATGCCATGCAGGAAGGCGCAGCCGGCGTTGATATGGGCAGAAACATCTGGCAGTCAGAGCATCCAGCCGCCATGATTCAGGCGATCCATGAGATTGTCCGTAAGAATGCGAGTGTAAAAGAAGCGCTGGAAGTTTACGAGAATGCTGCTAATGTGAAAGTGAAATAAGCGGAAAAAGCACCGGGAGTGAAGTGACCCCCAAAAGTTAAGTTTTTACTCTAACTTTTGGGGTGCAGTATAGAGCGCCGGTGCTTTTTGTATTGATTATCCGCTAGTTTACTATAATGAGGTTTTGGCGGGTAAACGTCCTATTTTCGCGGGTATTTTTTTATTTTGGCGGGTATTTGCTTCGTTTCGGCGGGTAAATCACTTGTTTTAGCGGGTAAACGACAATCCGCCTTCCAAACCCCAAGAGCAAACCCTCTTCTCCCCATCAATACGCTCTCACGGGAGAAATAAGATGCTGATAAGGCGAATCAGAAACAGATTCGATCAAAACAGGCTTCATGGACCCGCTGAAACTGATTTTGATTTCTTCATCTTTTATTCCGCGCAGAGCTTCCGTCAGAAATTTCCCATCAAGAGAAATACTGAGTTCTTCCTCGCCTTCTAAACTGTTAATGTTCTGGATCTCATGGATGGTGCCTGATTCCATAGATCGGGAAGAGATCCCGAGCTTTTTCCCCTCCAGAAGAGTTAGATTCACATTATTATTTTTCCACTCCCCGGCAAACAATGCTGCCCGGTCAATTCCTTTTAAGAAATCACTGGCCTGCAATGTAATAACCGTTTTAAATTCGTTCGGAATCAAGGAAGCCGTGTTCGGATACTTTCCGGCGATAAGCCTCGAATAAAAAGAAAAAACATCGGTTGAAAACTCGATATAGCTTTCAGTAAGCTTTAAGGTGACTTCACCCGTGTAGCTCCCCATTAGCTTTAAAAACTCATTCAGAGCAGGCTGAGGCACGATAAATGAGCCGGTCAAACTGGCGCCAATATTGCGTTTATAGGTTGCCAGTCTCAGAGAGTCGGTAGCGGTGCTGCAGAAAAAATTTTGATCAAAGACAAAATGCACACCCGTCAGGACAGGCCGTGCTCCATTTTTACTGACAGCAAACATCGTTCGTTTGATCATATCAGCTAGGACGGTGCCTGGTAACTGATGGCTGGCTTCAGGCTGGGACATCGTGAGGCGAGGAAACTCCCCTGCATGAAATCCTTTTAGTGATACAACAATATCTTCTGATTGAATGGATACCGAATGATTTTCCCCAACCTTAACCAGCAGATCACCCGGCAGTTTTTTGATAAGGTCATTTAAATATTTTGCAGAAACAACTATACTTCCGGTTTTATGTACTGCCATCATGCTCTCACCTTGCACATCGGAATGCAGCACACGCTCAATCACGATCTCAGCATTGCTTCCTGTCAGGGTAAGGCGGTTATAGTCAGCAGCCATCTTAATACCCGACAGGATTGGTAATGTCGTCCGTGCGGATACAGCTTTACTGACATCCGAAACCGCTTGGCTCAAATACTCTTTATTTATGGTAAATTCCATGTGATACTTCCTTTCGACATCCACTACCTTCTATCATTCGACAGAGAACATCTTTTTCCTTTCATGAAAGGGACTGTAAAGCACGAAAGCTTTACTGCCCCTGCAAGTTAGAAATCAACCCGTAACGGGTACTCTCTTATTTAGGAATACAGTAGAAAAAGGGGGGGCCTATGACAAAGGCGATGATTATCTTGAATCCTTCTTCTGGAAAGGAACAAGCGAAGGATCTTCTTCCGGAGGCGGAACGAACACTTCAAAAATTTCATGAGGAAGTGACCGTTAGTGAAACAAGAAAAGAAGGCGACGCTGAGGAGTTTGCAAGAAAAGCATGTGAACTTCACTATGATACCGTAGTATCCATGGGCGGAGATGGTACAGTTAGTGAGGCAGTCAACGGACTCGCTGAACAAGAGCACCGGCCCGATTTTGGAATCATTCCGCTCGGTACGGTCAACGATTTCGCAAGAGCGCTGAACATTCCGCTTGACCCTTCTGAAGCTATAAAGATTCTTCCTTCCCAGCACTATAAAAAAGCAGATATCGGTAAGATCAATGACAGACACTTTATGAATGTTCTGGCGGTGGGAGCCATTGCCGAAGCCTCCTACAACGTGAGTACAGAGCAAAAAACACTGCTCGGGCCGTTTGCTTATTTTGTGGAAGGAATGAAGGCTATCATTAATAAAACACCATTTTCATTGACCATCTCGCATGATCAAGGCGAATGGGAGGGAAAAGCGTATTTATTAATTACCGCACTTACCAATTCCGTAGGAGGTTTTGAAAAGCTTGCGCCACATGCGAAGGTGAATGACGGGATCTTTCATATTTACGTGGTCAAAAACATTTCTTTTCCTGGTACGTTAAACATCATCCCAAAACTGATCAAGGGTGAGCTAAAAGAACACAATGATGTGGAATATATCAAGTCGGCTTCACTGAAGGTTTCCGCTTCAGAACAGCTTGTGGTCAATATTGATGGAGATGAAGGCGAGCCTCTTCCGTTTCAAGCAAATGTGCTGAAACAACATGTCTCACTGTTCGTCCCCCCTGAAGGAAACTAAAAAAAGAGCTGATGAACAGCTCTTTTTTTATGACCTGATTTCCTATTAATACATTACTGATTAGAGAGCGGGCTGTTCCTTCTCCAACAACTCATGGCATTTTTGCACGAAATGAACAAACAATTGATGCATTTCATCACTTACTTCTGTCATATCTTCCGGATGCCATTGAACTGCTAGCATCCAGCTTTTCTCTAGATCCGTGCTTTCTAAAGCTTCAATCACTCCGTCTGAAGCATAGGCCGCAGCTTTTAAGCCCGGTGCCACTTCATCTACTGCCCCATGATGAAAACTATTAACCGATATATCCTCAGTTCCAAGAATTTCGGATAAAAGCGTACCTTTATCTACGCTGATGGAATGAGTAGCAGCCGAACGCGCACCGTCCTGATAATGTTTAATGACATCCCCTCTCTCTTCATTTAGATCCTGCACCAGCGTGCCACCCAAAGCTCCGTTCAATACCTGAATTCCCCGGCAGATCGCAAAGATAGGAATATTATTATTCTGTGCATAGTTGATGAGGTTGATTTCTGTTTCGTCTCGTTCCGGAATGACTTTTCCAAGATTAGGATGCGGTTCTGCTCCAATTTGCTGTGGATCCATGTCCTCTCCCCCGCTGAGCAATATGCCGTCACACAGGGCTGCCCATTCTTTCACCGTTTCTTTGTCACCCATTGGAAGTATGACTGGAACGCCACCCGCCTTCATAACGGAAGTAGCATAGCTATAGTGCAAATAGGCCGTTTCCTGACCTCCAATGTCCTTTGTTGAGCATGTAATCCCGATCACTGGCTTCTGATTCTCCAAAATAACATCTCCTGTCTGATTTTCGTTATAGGAGTCTTTACCCTTTTTGGGGCCTTTTCAATTCGTTAAATTTCTCAAAATAAATAGGGACTGTCCAAGAAGTCTGTAAGCTGTTGATTTCCGTTCCAGGCTGCTCGCTTTCCGCGGGGCGTGCGGTGAGCCTCTTGGTGCAAGCACCGGCGGGAGTCTCACCTGTCACGCTAGTCCCGCAGGAGTCTCGCATCTTCCACTTCAATTAACTTTTCATTGAAGATTTTTCAAGCCAAAAAGGGGCTGCCTGAAGGTCAATTTTCGACTTTCTGGACAGCCCCTTCATTCTTATTACTATCTTGGCTTCGCTAAAGCATATTGGTGATTTTCCATCATAATGGGCATCGCATACTGATGCTTAAAAGAGACCCTCAAGTCTTTTTCTCCAATACCACACCACCATTGCCTAACAGAGCTAATATCTTAAGTTCAACAGCACATTCCTTACAGCTTCATCCTTCATGACGGTGTCTTTGTATTTTCTTGTGATTTCTGTTAGTGCCACATCATGATAAAAGAATTCCGCGAAGAATTTGACGAGAGGACGTGATTTCGTCCGAATGGCTTGCCAGGCCGTATCTTCCATCCCAGCAAAGAGCATCTCCTCTTCGTCCACGATCAGGATCCGGCTTCTCTCCAACGTTCCGTGCTGCGTATCTGGTATTAAGGTTGAGACGTCCGGAATTTCCGTGGAGAGTTCACCGATCACATGAATTTTTACTGAAAGCCCGTTTTTATATTTCTCCTCCAGTAATGGGAGATAGCCTGTTAAGTCATCCGCCCACCCAGAAATGATAATGGATTGTTCCGCTCCCTGCAGCAGACCTTGCAGGACAGATTGGATGGACTGATTGTCTTTCAGCGTCCATACCCGGTCGTCGGTTACTGTTTTTTTTATCTGTGCTTCTCTGAGCTGCTGTACATTGGTCTCAAAGTCGGCTTTGAGCTTTTTAATCGTTGCCTCGATCGGCAGTGCGGTATACAGCCGCTTTTTTTCCACCGTTGATTCCATGATCATTCCTTTTTCCGCCAGACGGTGAAGCACCTCATACACTTTGGAACGGGGAACTCCAGAACGCTTGACAATACCGGTAGCATCCAGCGGCTGATCCTCGGTGATTAAGGATTGATACACCTGGCTTTCATATTGAGTAAATCCAAATTGCTGCAGCATGTTTTTGACTCCTTGACTTTAATCACTATGTAAATCATAACACAGTCCTTTCCAATTTATGTACAAACAAACTTTTATCTTGTTTTTCTTTTTATAAATGTTACTATTACAGTGGTAACTTTTTCACAAAAGGATGAATAGCTATGAATAAACGTGTTTACTTATTGACCATCGTATCTTTTGTTGTAGGTATGGTTGAATTGATCATTGGCGGAATACTTGATCTCGTGGCGGAAGACTTACATGTCAGCATCGGCCATGCCGGTTTTCTGATCACAGCATTTTCGCTTGTTTTTGCGGTCGCCTCACCTCTTCTTCTTATGATGACATCTAAAGTAGAAAGAAAACGCCTTACCCTGCTGACACTGCTCGTGTTTTTTGCCGGAAACGGCATTGCGATCTTCAGCCCGACATACAGTGTGCTCTTGATTGCTCGAATCCTATCAGCGGCAAGCGGCTCTCTGCTGGTTGTTCTGTGCATCACAATCGCATCTAATATCGTATCTGAACAATATCGTGCTCGTGCCATCGGTGTCGTTTTCATGGGAATCAGTGCCTCGCTCGTGCTTGGAGTTCCGATCGGATTAATGCTTGGAAATGCATTCGGCTGGCGTGCTCCTTTTATTTTGATCGCCGGATTGACGCTGCTTTCCATGGCTGGGGTTTACTTTTTTATGGAGCAAATGGCTTCAAAACCTGCTGTTTCCCTTATGATACAGATAAAGACGCTGAAAAACCGAAAGCTTCTGTTCGGCCAGTTAACGTCCTTCCTCTTTTTGGCCGGCCACTTGACGCTTTATGGATATTTAACGCCCTTCTTAAAAACAGCCCTTGGCCTGAACGGAACGTGGGTAAGCATTGTTTATCTCGTCTTTGGCTGTGCGGCGGTAGCTGGCGGAGGTGTTGGAGGTTTTCTTGCTGACCGTTTGGGTACGAAACGCTCTATTATTGGATTTATCATCCTTTTCGGGTTTACGATGTTCGTTATTCCTTATACAACGTTTTCCCTTCCGCTTTTCTTGAGCGTGATGATTATCTGGAGCATGCTGAGTTGGGCCATTACACCCGCGATGCAAAGCTATCTTATCGAATCCTCCACTGCTGAAACGTCAGATATCCAGCAAAGCCTGAATAACACGGCGCTTCACTTTGGTATTGCGTTCGGTTCTGCCATCGGCGGTTTTGTGATTGAGCAATCTACCGTAGAATCCAATGCAACCGTCGGCGGATGTTTCATTATTATCGCCCTGGCTACCGCTTTGATTTCAATGTCAGAACGCAAGCGGAGCTTATCAGCCTTACAAATCCATCCTAAAACAGAAAAAACACTTCCGTGAGGTAAAATCTTCGGAAGTGTTTTTTTCATCAACTATTTTTTAAAACGGTAAGGCACGGTCGCAATAACCACATCTCGTTTAAAGAGCAAATACGCTCGAATCAGTAAGCTTGACTGGTTATGAAGAATATTATGCCAGCTTTTCTTCGTAATGAACTGAGGTATCAATACGGTTACTTGATAGTTATTTTCATTCGCTTTATGCTGTACCGTGTCAATAAATTTCGTCAATGGCTGGATAATGCTTCGATAATGGGAATGCAGCGTAACGAGGCGCACATTCGGCTGCCATTTCTTCCATTTTTCTTCGAATATTCTTTCGTCCTCACGCTCAAATGCAACATATACCGCTATGACCTGATCTGTAAGTGAGGTAGCAAAATTGATGGAGTTTTCAACAACTTGTGTAATTCCTGCTACAGGTACGATAATGACGTTGCCTTCAATCGTCTTCGGCTGCTGATCCGGTTTAATTCTTAATTGTTCCCCTACTAATTCATAATGTGTTTTGATCTTATGAAAGATGATGACGATGATCGGCAAGAAGATTAATACCGGCCACACCTGTGGAAATTTAGTAAAGAAGAACATCAGGGTTACCGTTAAACTGATGAGAGCTCCGGTTGCATTGATAATAAGCTTTGATACCCATCCCTTTGGTTTTTCCCTGATCCATTTCACGATCATGCCTGACTGAGACAAGGTGAAGGGGATAAACACCCCGACGGCATAAAGCGGAATAAGATGTTCTGTCTGTCCTTTAAACAGGATGATCAGGATAATCGCGCTGACTCCCAATGTAATGATTCCATTTGAGTAACCAAGCCTGTCACCCCTAATGGTAAACATCCGCATGATAAATTTATCTTTTGCAAGGTTAACTGCGAGCAACGGGAAAGCGGAATATCCTGTGTTTGCCGCCAAAATTAGAATTAATGCTGTTGTTCCCTGAATAAAATAATACATATAGTTTCTTCCAAATGTATGGTCGGCAATTTGAGAAACCACTGTCTCCTTTACACTTGGAGTAATTCCATAATAATAAGCCAAATAAACAATTCCTGAAAATAGTAAAGCCAATAATCCGCCCATGGCCATCAACGTCTTTGACGCATTGTTGGGGGCAGGATCCTTGAAATTCGGTATAGCATTGGAAATGGCTTCTACACCTGTTAACGCTGAGCTGCCTGAAGCAAAGGCCTTCAGCAATAAAAACAGACTGATTCCGGCAACTGGTGTTCCAACAGACGTATGTAAGTCAGCAGGCACCTGGCCCGTTGAAATTTGATACAATCCAACACCTATCAAGATAAATAAAGCTAGGACAAACAGATAAACGGGATAAGCTAAAATTGAAGCAGATTCTGTTACCCCACGCAAATTTAAAGTTGTAAGGAACAAAACAAACACAATCGCAATCGGTACAGTATAAGAATGCAGCGCCGGGAAAGCAGACGTAATAGCATCTGTACCCGCTGACACACTAACTGCCACGGTTAAAATATAATCAACCAGCAGCGAGCCGCCTGCGATTAATCCAGGATTCACTCCCAAATTATCTCTTGAAACAACATAAGCCCCACCGCCATGTGGATAGGCAAAGATGATCTGCCGATAGGATAAAATAAGGGCAGTTAAAAGAATAAGTACACCAACCGCAATGGGAATGGAATACCAGAAAGCCGCAGCACCAACCGTAACTAAGACGATCAAGATCTGCTCCGGTCCATACGCAACAGATGATAACGCATCTGAGGAAAGAATGGCTAAAGCTTTTGTTTTGTTAAGCTTCTGCTCCCCCAGCTCATTTGATTTGAGCGGTCTTCCGATTAATAGTCTCTTTAAATAAGAAAACACTGTTTTTCCTCCGCCGATAAAAAATTTGTGTATAGATGCACATGAAAAAAGCCCCCAAGCCAATTTTAATAGACTTGCGGACGTTTGTTTACCAGTCTCACAAGCTTCATTTCCTTCTCATTAACGCTTACGAGGTTAGCTGTCGGATTCGGGCCATTGAGTAGCCCTACCTGCTTAAGGATTCACCCCCAGGACTTTTTAAAAAAGCCCATTATGGTTCCCCCGCACCAATTGGTTTAAGCGATTTAAGAATTTGAAACTTAGATAATAATACTCCTCTCTTAAAAAAATGTAAATACAAAGATTAAAAACTTTACTTAAAGGTAATTTTAAAGATGTGGGTAATATTTAATATACAAAGAAATTTTGAACTTCCCGAAAAAAAGGAGGATTTAAAATGTCTAAAAAAGAGGGGCACTTATTCTCAGATGAGTTCCTGGAGCAACTAGCTAAAGAGATCAACGAGCAATACGGCGGACCGGAATTTAACAAAAGCGACGAAGAACCAGATATAGAAACAGAAGAAATGATATAAATCAACATGAATGATGAAGAGCCGGGAGCGTTGAAATCCCCGGCTCTTTCAATCCTCCATCGTGGTTATTCATAGCATCCTCATTTGAAGTGCCCGTTTACGGTAAACCTTCATATAAAAATAGGTAAAAATAGGAATGTCCCTTACGTTCAGGACTATATTGATTAGTCACGTAAAAAAATGAATGGCAGGAGGCTTCTATGCACCTTTTTAAAAGAATGGATCGCCTTGTTGAAATGGCAGCATACTCTGTTCAGAACCGCTTTTCTAAAACTGCATTACTCGTAATGACTTCCATTGCTTCTGCAGTGACTGCACTCCTGCAATCTGCTGGAGGTACTCTGCCGATGATCGGACTCATCATCAGCCCCCTTTCCACTCTTCCTGTTGTTTTGATCACCATCATCTCTCCGCTTCTTGGGTTTTACTCCTTCGTTTTAACATGTCTGCTCCTTGTTATTGTGCAGCCTAGTGAATTATTGATTTTTATTTTTACAACCGGTTTGCTTGGATTGGGATTGGGCCATGGCTTTACTTTTTTTAAAAGACGTATTTTGATTGTAACCACTGGTTCCATTTGTCTTATTTCTGGAATTTGCATCATGCTGATCGGATTTCAATTTCCTTTATTCGGGCCCGCATTCCACAGTACCGGCAACTTTTATCTTTGGCTGTACCTATTGCTTTTCACGTGGGGATATAGTTTGGCCTGGCTGGAAATCACATGGTTTATTCTAAAAAAATATGTGAGGAGACGGCTATGATCTAAACTTTAAAGTTTTGTCCGTTCAACGTAATATCCTGGCCCGGATAATCATGAAAATACCTGAACACCTTCAACCATCCTGAGTCTTTCCCGACTACTCCTGAATTGGTAGCCGTTCCTTGCCCAAAATACATTTTATCGTCTCTTCCAAAAACCACTTTATTATTGTGATGATCTCCGTGGCTTGGCAAGCCAGTCAGGATATCCTCTTTTTCTCCATCTATCGTAACGGCCGTAATTTTTCCTCTATGCGAAACATAGATTTTGCTTCCATATTGATTGATGCCAGTAAGCGGAGGTTCAAATCCCTCTGCGATGACCTTATTTCCCTGTCTAGTTACTTCTATCACTCTGCCATAACCTGTTGCCACACCTGCTTCCCCGACAATAAGCCTTCCACTTGCCGTAAATAATAAACTGATTGGATGCTGAAACCCTTTTACTGCCGCTTCGATTCGATAGCCTCCTTTCAGGGCAATATCACCCGGATTGGTCGTTCCTTCTCGGTCCATAGATTCTCTCTCTCGTTATACAGTATGGATATTCATCACGTACAGGTCTTATTCTTGAACGATCGTTACCTTTCATCTTGAGCTTCATCTATTACATATTTTTCTTCCCTCGTCTCATACTAAGAGCAGTATCTTACCTGGGGTGATAAGCAAATGGCGTCATTTTGGAAAAAATCAAAAAAGCTGTCCTCACAAACGCCTACTGAAGGGTTGCGCAAGAAGAAGCAGCCTGTTATTCCAACATCGAGCAGCCTCAATGAAAATAAAGAAAAAATAATAGACTACCTGGATCATTCTCATGACATCGGCAAAAGGGAGCTAACCTTTCAGGGTAAAAACGCTCTGTTGCTTTTCTATGAACCACCACCGTCAGTATATTTATTATCTCCCATCATATAATTAGTGCTTTCTCCTGGCTTAGCACCAGGGTTTATTGGAGGTCGAGAATTGTTGTTGTTTTTTTTGCGTCTCCAGTCTAAAAACAAAGCAAACGCTATTATTCCTAAAATTAAGACCAATAGCCAAGTCATTTTTATACCTCCTCTCAATTTTTTCCATGTTATCTTTTAATATATAATTACACAACCCTTTATATTCAATTAGCAACAAAGGTTACGAAAACAGCCATTAAAAAAGAAGGAAGGACCGAAATCCTTCCTTCTGTTTAGTTCACGTGAATGTGTTTCAAAAATTCCTCCAGCGTCCTTACCTTACCGATTTTCGGAAAAATAAAGCGGCAGGATGCGTCATGCTCTTCCTGGCTGAGCGCAACCATCGCGTCCGTTATGAAAACTTGGTTGTATCCAAGCTGGAAGGCTTCTCTCGCCGTACTTTCAACACCGATGTTGGTGGCAATCCCGCAGAGCACAATGGTGTCAATTCCGCGGCGCCTGAGCTGAAGATCAAGATCCGTACCGAAAAAAGCTCCCCATTGGCGCTTCGTGACGACGTAATCATTGTCCGTAACACCAAGTTCAGGTGCAAACTCAGCCCAGTCAGAAGGGCGTTCAGCAGAAGCCACAGGCTTGTCAATCGCTGGTTTCAATGCATCTTTGCCATCATGAAACTCTACGTTCACGAATGATATAAATCCCTCTTTTTGACGGAACAGCTTCACCAATTCAGCAGCTTTCTCCACTACCTCTTGTCCGCCAGGGAATTTGACGATCCCTTTTTGAAGATCGATAATGACGAGGGCTGTTTTATGAAAATCGATGTTTAGTGAATTCATAACTTAGTCCTCCATTTTTAAAAGTGTGGAATAGTCTCTTTCCGGTACAAGACCTTCTTTGGCCGCGCGATTAAGCAAAGAAATGATCGCTTCATAGCCCTTTTCCCCTAAATCAGCGGTAAATTCATTCACATAGAGGTTGATGTGCTGCTGAGCTACATCGAGTGATAGTTCGCTTGCATGCTGCATGACATATTCTCTTGACGCTTCTGGAGAGTCCCACGCATAGGCAACTGAGGAACGAATCCATTTCGTGATTGATTCAATATCCATTGACTTGCGGGCAATAATCGCACCGAGCGGTATCGGCAGCCCAGTGTCCTCTTCCCACCAGTTACCCATATCGGCCAACAGGTTCAAGCCATAATTTTGATAGGTAAAACGGGCTTCATGAATGACGAGGCCAGCATCAATCTTACCTTCTTTAACAGCCGGCATGATTTGGTCAAACGGCATCACGACTGTTTCTCCAATTCCGCCTGGTACATTTTGAGCTGCCCATAGGCGGAACAGCAAATAAGCCGTAGAACGTTCGCTCGGCACGGCAACCCTTTTTCCTGACAGCATGTCCGGACTTACTTCGCCGTCTTGATTCACAAGAACAAGCGGGCCGCAGCCTCGTCCAAGTGCTCCTCCGCAAGGAATTAAATCATAATGATCCAGCACCCAAGGAAGTGCAGCATACGAAATCTTTAGTATATCTGGCCCCTCCTGTCGGGCAGCCAATCCGTTTGTAATGTCAATATCGGCATAGGTCACATCAAATTCCGGGGTGCCTGGCACCATTCCATGGACCAATGCATGAAACACAAACGTATCATTCGGGCATGGTGAAAAGGCGATGCTCATTTTACTCATTTATAATACCTCCATTAAAACTTTACTTGCTGATTCAAGGGATATCAGCGCATCTTTTATCCGCCATCCCTCACGATCACGAGGACCTACCGTATTGGAGATCGCCCGGATTTCAAGCACCGGCAGATTATACTCCTGTGCCGCCAATGCCACACCGTATCCTTCCATCGCTTCAGCTGCGGCTTCCGGTTCCCGTTCCATTAATTCTTCAGTCGTTTCTGTGGTCCCTGTCACCTTTGAAAGAGTAAGAATGGGTGCTGGTTGTGCGATTAGTCCAGCTTTTGACAGTGCAGATGATATAGCCAGTACGAAGCTTTCATCCACTCCAACTCTAGTTGAAGAACCAAATCCCAGCTCGTCCAGACTGAGGAAGCCATCGGGAGATTCAGCACCTAAATCGGCACAGACAATTTCATTTGCGATCACCAGTGAACCAATGTCAGCTCTATTGGCAAAACCACCGGCAATTCCTGCATTAATGACAAGATTATATGTATTGGCGTTTAATGCCTTCATCGTATTGATGGCAGATGCAACAGGTCCGACACCTGCCAGTACAACATCCACTCGGGGATCATGCCATCCGCGAAGAACGGCCTCTTTTTCCGCCTGTACGGATGTCATAATCAGTATCCGTCCTTTTAACTTATTCATGTTCAGTCCTCCTGTTCCCTCTTCAAAGGTAGCATTTATTCTGCTGTTTTTTCCACTTTCATGCTCTGGGCAATAAGGGATTCCCGCATAAATTATACCGTATTGAAAACCCTATACGAGTAGAGAAAAAATGGAACGGAGGGTCTTCAGTATGGATCATGTGGAGGGCAGTGCTTCTACGAATAAATACATTCCAGTCAGCTCGGTCACTTCTGGTGAAGGAATAGAACTCGCACCCGATATCTACAGCTATACCAACCAGATCGTTAATCTTTGTTTTATCGGAAAGCCTGAAAACGGGCAAGATTGGGTACTGGTCGATGCCGGTATGCCTGATTCGGCCGAAAAGATCATCTATGAGGCTGAAGAGCGCTTCGGAAAAGGTTCACGGCCGAAAGCCATCATTCTCACGCATGCCCATTTCGATCATATCGGCGGCATCATTGGCCTTTTGAAAAAGTGGGATGTCCCTGTCTATGCCCACCGGCTTGAGCTGCCTTATGTCACTGGGAAGAAAGATTATCAAGAGCCAGATCCTTCTGTGGAAGGTGGTATGGTGGCAAAAATGTCCTTTCTTTTCCCGCACGAATCGATTGACCTGGATCAACGAGTAACCGCTCTCCCTGAAGATGGATCTGTTCCCGAAATGCCTGGTTGGCGCTGGATTCATACACCTGGCCATACTGACGGCCATATTTCCTTGTTTCGGGATTCTGACAAGGCATTGATCGCCGGGGATGCTTTCATCACCGTAAAACAAGAGGACCTATACAGCGTCATCATACAGGAACTGGAGATCAGCGGACCACCCCGCTATTTTACCCCTGACTGGATGACAGCCTGGCAATCAGTGAAAAAACTGGAGTCGTTGCACCCCGCAATGGCGGTTACAGGACATGGGCGCCCGGTTAAAGGAGAATGGCTCTCACAAAATCTCACAAGATTAGCACGAGATTTTGATAAGATTGCCATTCCCGATTATGGTAAATATGTGGGGGATCAGCTGCCAGAGCAATAAATAACAGGCTAATTAGCCTGTTTTTTGTTTATTAAAAGAATGTATCCTTCCACTTTCCTTGATCAGAAAAAATAAACCGGGCAAGACAATAACCGTTCCAATCACACCAAAAGTCTGGCGTATGGAGAGATGAAGGAATGCTGAAGAAGCAAATAAGATCCCCAAAGGCATCGTGGCTCTCATGAACAGCAAGCGGACGGCACTTAACTGGGCCAATCGCTCTCGGGGAGCTTCCTTCTGGAAATTAGCAGCGCTTTGAGCGTTGAACAGCGGGAATACCATTCCACCAAACAACTCGCACATCCATGCCCCTGGAATCGACGTCACCACGAAAAGAAGAAGGAAGGAAATCCCTCCAGCTACGAGTCCAAAATACATCGTCCATGGCGATTTTGGAATTCGCTTTATTAGGACGGTCCCCAGCGCATAGCCGATCGGAAAAGCTCCTGAAAAAACAGCATACTCCCACCTCTCTCCATTGAGTTCACTCCGAATCAGAGGAACACTTAGGACCATGGCAGCTCCTACAGCAAATTGGACACTTGATGAAAGAAGGGTCAGCCTCAAGAGATATGGATACTCAAAAAAGTTCTGATACCCCTGCTTCATCTCTGACCACCAAAATCGTTTAGTCCACACCGCTGCTCTTTTCGGTTCAAGCGGCGGTATTCGTGAAAGGGCATAATAGCTAACGAGAAACAAGAAAGAAGACAGTGCGTAAATAAGAGGCACAGGACTGATCAGCAGCAATAATGAAGTTACGCCAGGCGCAAGAAAACTCATCAGCCGTATCGTTCCATCAAGCAATCCATTCGCTTCTGCCAGCTCCTCTTTTTTGCAGATTTCAGGCAAAAGAGAAAACGACAGACTGGCATAGATCGGCTGCAGCAATCCTAAGCAGCATTGCAGAATGGCAAGTCCTAAAATGGTCCCCGCATGCGAATGGAGCAGTGATCCGATCAGCGGCAGCAAGTATGCACCCATGCGGATGAGCTGAATGTTTCGGAGCACTTTTTCTTTTATCACGTGATTTAAAAAAGGAGCACTGATTCCCTGCAGCACTAGAGAAGGTAGAAAGTAAACCAGCCACAATGCTCCCATCCATTCTTTTGAGCCGGTCAGTTCATACAGAAGCAATCCGTTGACAATGCCCCCTGCTGCTCCTCCAAATTCAGATACCATCTCACCGGTCCAAAGCGCTTTAAACGACCTCGAGTAGCTTTTCATTCTTCTTTTCCCAAGTACTGGATTAATCTTTCCGAAAAAGACTGGATCTGTTTCACATTTGCCGAATAGATCCCTTTTTCAACACTAACGAACTTCGCGGCTTTTAAAAGGGAAAGCTGATGGTGAAGTGTCGTTTTTGACATGTGAAACTGTCCGCTCAATTCCTGCAGTGATAATGGACCTTTTTGAAGCAGAAAAAGAAGTTTCAATCGAAACTCGTCTCCGAGCGCTTTATGCCCCCGGATCAGCTCTATGGACGGAACCCCTGGCTCGGTTAAATATTCTTCGTTTACCGGATAAAAGAAAAGCATGGTGTCAGGTGTCCGTAATTGCAGAACCCATGGCCGGTAAGAAACATGGGGAACAAGCTTTATGTACCACACTGATGGTTCAGGAATATACTTAACGCCGCCTGTAATTCGTTCAATCTCTTCCAATGGCTCTTCATATTTCACGATTTGTCTTGTTTCATGAGCAAGTGCCTGCATCCATTTTTTCCAAGCTGGCTTTGCACTTATAAAGCCATGCCACTCTTCCATCGCGGATAACATCAGCGAACTTAACTCAACGCGTGGCCGCTCTCCCAGCAATCGAACATAGCCTTCCAAGTATTCGTGACCTTCAAAGTACGAAGCATATTCTCTAAAACGATTCTCATGGCTAAAGTTTAGGGCAGTTTCCTTTCGAGTTGCTTCGGCTTCCCGGTTCTTATAAGGCAGGAGCGTTTCATAAAATTCTTCCTCTGTCATGTTCTGCAGTTTATTCGAAAATTCTTGAAGGGTGTCCGCGTTCCACCGGTTTTGAAGCAGGAGCATTCCGTACCACAAGTTCGTTTCTTGGATTTGTTTCAGATGCTCAATAAGCGAACTGTTCATTTCCCCTTTCCAATCTTTCCATTGCTCGTCCAAATCAAAGGAATGCCTTAATTGTGCGTAGGTATAACCGGCAATACCAAGTATGACTTCCCATACAGATGAAGATTCTAGTGCTACTTGGACTTTTTCTGCGGGCTGTGCGGATAAAAGGTGTTTCAAGACTTTCCATCCCCCTTTTATAGTTTCATACTTTATATTCTAAATTTAACGAACTATTTATTCAATATATTTCGAATGAACATTCAAAAAAAAAACACAAAAGCAGCTTTACGCTTTTGTGTCTCTGAGCCCATTTACTGTTTTACTTTCTCCTTTATTTGACCCATCTGCTTGTTATGTGCATGCGTATGAGCAGTAAAGCGGTCATCCTCTACCTGTTCAGAAATTTTAAGCCCCTGTGGGACAATGGAAGCCGATACCCGCTTCAGCCCGAGTTGGTCTTTTTGGTAAACATAGGACGCTCGTGTAGATACTGCGGCACCTGGCTCTGTTACGAAAGGGACAACACGATAGTCAGCCTGCCATTGTTCAGGTGTCACCTTACAGCGGACATAGCCGCGGTAGTCGTTAAAAAATTTGATATGCGAATTTTGTTCCAAAATATGATCGGTATCTTTTCGCTTATCGGCGCCATTTCCACCGGAAGTGATGGAAGTTCCAACAAATTCAGCACCGAAGATTGGTGACTTGGGATTATCAAAATCCATAAGCAGGTTGGAAGCCCAGCTCGCGTGAACATCCCCTGTTAATACAATCAGATTGTTCATGTTTTTACTTTTTACAAAGTCTAAAACCCGCTGGCGCTGTGCCGGATAGCCATCCCAGGAATCCATGCTGTAAACAGGGGCAGCGCTTGTCCCAAAATTCCATTGAGCAAAGAAAATCTGCTGAGCCAGTACATTCCAGTGAGCCTTGGAAGTACTCAGATTGTTAAAGAGCCAGCTTTCCTGTTCCTTCCCCATAAGAGTACGGCGAGGATCCAGTGATTCAGGAGACTGTGGTTTGTTTCCGTCTCCGTTGGCTTGATCCGACCGGTACTGGCGGGTATCGAGTACATTGAACGAAGCGAGGTTCCCGTATGTGAAATTTCGGTATAAACGCATGTCCGGCCCGTTTGGCAGCGATGTTTTACGAAGCGGCATATGCTCATAATACGCTTGGTAAGCGGCAGCCCGGCGAATGATGAAAGCTTCCACAGACTGTCCTTTTTCAGGAATCTTATCCGCATAGTTGTTTTCAACTTCATGGTCATCCCAGGTGACAACCCATGGGAAAGCAGCATGAGCAGCCTTCAGGTTCGCATCAGAGCGATACTGGGCATGACGGTTGCGGTAATCATCCAGCGACATGACCTCTGCACTGCTGTGCGTACGGACATTTCCGGTTGCCGCGACATACTCGTTCGGGCCATATTCGTAAATATAATCACCAAGATGGAACACAAGATCCAGATCCTCTTCAGCCATATGCTTATAGGCCGTATAGAATCCGTGTTCATATTGCTGGCAAGAAGCAAATGCAAATTTCAATTCTTTCACGGCAGATCCAACAGCAGGCAAGGTCTTCGTTCTGCCGATCGGACTCAGTTCATAACCGCTTTTAAAACGATAATAATAGACTTCGTTAGGTTTTAACCCGCTCACTTCAACATGCACGGAATGCGCAAGATCAGGTCTTGCCAGCTCTGTTCCGTATTGAACGATGTTGCGAAAACGTTCATCTCTGGCAATCTCCCATTTTACCGGAACAGCTTGTGCAGGCATCCCGCCCCCATTCAGCGGATCTGGGGCAAGACGTGTCCACAGCACGACGCCATCGGAAAGTGGATCACCAGACGCAACACCCAGGGTAAAAGGGTAGCTATGAAACTTTGGAGCCGCGTTAACCTCAAAGCCTCCCATGGACTGAGCCAACACCATACCAAGAGATAATCCCGCGATCTTACCGGTTCCTTTTAGAAAGCTTCGACGATCAAACCTCTTGTCCTCATTACTCTTATCGGTTAGTTCCTTAATCCAATCCTCCATATGCCTCTCATCTGCCATGCTGATTCCCCTCTCATTGAAATAGTAGCGTACGAGGCTCAGTATAAAACCTGTTTGTGAATCTACCGTAAAGATATGTAAAGGCCGGAGTTTAAGAGAATAAAAGGAGAAGGCCATTCTTCTCAGGACTTTTATCATCCCCTGTATCTTTTTTCAACATATTTCAATACGTGAAGGGACAAATTCAGTCAACCCTCAACAAACGATAAGGACTTTCGCCCAGGTGAATTTTAACATTTGCTTTAAAAAATCCTAACAATTGGAAGTTTAAAAAAGAGTGAGGGGAGCACTCTTTTTTGATTGGCGCGTATTTGTGTGAGATTGGATCGTATTTTGGGGAGATTGGATCGTAAAACGAGAAGATTCGCGCGTATTTCAGCCCAATCGGCGCGTATTCCTTCAAACTCACGAAGGCTTCCTCAGCTCCACAACATTATCCTCCTGCTTAGCCAGCTTTTTACGGTAAACAATCTTGGATAACGTGATGCTGAACTCATACAGAACCAAAAGTGGAATTGTGACAAGAAAATCGGACATGAAATCTGGCGGCGTAATAACAATCGCAATCAGTACTAAAACAAAATAAGCGATTCTCCGTGCTTTTGATAGAAGTTTTGGATTTACGAGGCCGATAGATGTCAGAAACATGATGACGAGAGGAATCTCGAACAAAAAGCCAAACGGCAGCGTGAGATTCATCATAAATCTGAAATATTTTTCTGATGTAAAGAAGGTCTGAAACTGTCCATCTGAAAGCGAGAGCAGGAAATCCAGCACCATCGGGTAAACAACAAAATAGCCAAAGGCAAGGCCGGTGATAAACAGCAGAAATAAAGCCGGTATGTAGGACAATGCCGTTTTGGCTTCGTGTTTAGAGAGTGCCGGTTTCACAAACATCCAGATCTGGTGAGCCGCCACCGGAATCGTCAGTGCGATGGAGATGATGCCCGATATCATAAAATACACCCACAGAATATCACTTGGCCCAAGAACCGCAAGCTTCTCGTCCAAATCCCTGATTAGCCAGTGATAGATGTCCTGAACATAAATAAAGGAAACGATGAAAAATAGAGCAAATGTAACCAAGGTAATAATCAGCCGTTTTCGAAGCTCGCTTAGATGATCCACTAGGAGCATTTCTACATCCTTCATAATTTTTCACCTCTGCTAAATAAGAGGAAGGAGATGACGAATGGCCACCCCCTTCTTCTATTATTTCTGTTCTGCTCTCTCTTCCTTTTCATCCGAACTCATCAAATCTTTGGCAGAGTTTTTAAATTCTCTGAGTGTGCTGCCAAATGCCCGTCCAATCTCAGGAAGTTTAGAAGGCCCGAAGATAATTAACGCGATCACTAACATGATAACCAAGCCGGGTATACCGATATTTTGTAACATTGGAATTCCTCCTTAAGGATGTCGTTATCGCTTACCTCCTACGATAAATAAGTATTGTTGAGGAACTGTGAAGAAAAATTTAACATTTTATAAACTTAAAAAAGGATGGCATTCACCATCCCTTACACGATATTAATTGCCCGTGCCGCCAGTACAACGAGCGCAACAAGTGAGATCACCGATTGTGTCATCATCAGGAGTTTCGCCCGCCGGGAAAATACAGCCGTATCCGCCGGACTGAAAGCAACACTTGTGTTAAATGCTACAAATAAGTAATCTAGGAAATTAGGCTTCCACCCTTCCCACTCTGGCAGAGAGGACATCATCTGAGGAAAACCAAATTCAGGCTTCCCTGGATTTTTTGAATTTCTCCGGATTGGCCCCCCTCTGTCGATCTCCCAATACCAGATCGCAAAAATCAGCACGTTCGCTGCCCACAATAGACCAGCACTTTGAAATAATTCACTGGCACTCGGCATGCCAAAAAATAAAGAATACACCAAGTCCACCATGCTGCTCATCAAGGCAAAAGTAAGAACTAAAACCCGAAGAATCGCAAATTTCCTCGACCATAGATCATGTTCAGAACTAACTGCGTAAAGCAAAGGAATATAAAGGATAAAAGCAATGACAAAGACCGGCCAGTTCGGGCCGATTGTCACCATATTGGATAAAAGTTTAAATAGTACTCCGATGATGACGATAGCAACATCAGACGGCCAGCGGTAATCTTTTTTCGTACTCTTTTTCAATTTCATAAAACCGCCAACTTAAAAAGGGTAGTCAATGCAAGAAGAAATGCTCGTCCTCATACACCGCTACCTTATGATATGTTATTGAAAATGGAATGGTGAGTTTATCTTTCCAGGCGAATTAAAGATTGATGTTATTCAAACAGTTGAATTTTCGGGTCTCTGCTATTTATGGCGAGTACCGTCTGCAGCTGACCTCTATGGTGATAGACATGTCCGAGAATTTCCAGCATCCATTCGTATCTTGAATAGGATACTCCCCACCACGAGGTTGTAACAACAGACCAATCTTCATTCGAAAAACACGCCGTCTTTTCTTTTAAAAAAGCAAAATGATCAAGAAGCATCTCCTTTATTTCCGCAATGGTCTGGGGGTGATGCTTTTCATAGAACTCCTCCATCTCCTGCTGAGTGGCCCCATTCAAGATCATAAAGTCCGCTTTATAGATCACGGCTAGATGGGCTAACAGTTCCCGTAACGTTCTTTTCTCCGCTCCCAGCGAAAGTTCCAGGTCGCTTTCTTCCATGATTTCTAAAATTTTTAGAATGTAATGGTTGGCTACCTCCAGCTGGTGAAAAATTGGTTTTATTATATTCATGAGGACTCCTTTCTAAGTAAACAAAAAAACCCTCATATAAGGGTTTCATAGTGAAAATTAAACGCCAGTGCGACGGTGCTGGTTGTTGGCCTTTTTCGTCTGCTGGCTTTTCATTTGTTTGGTTGATTTAACCGGGTTTGTAGAAAGCTTTCCGTTAGCCTGCTGCTGCTTTTTTTCAGCCAGCTTTTGCTTGATCGCTTCCTGATAGCTCAGCTTTTTAGGCTGCCCATTATTTTCAGATGACATATTTCGTACCTCCTTATGCCGTGTAGATCATACTGTAATGATATCTTCTTCCACATGTTTTGTCTGCATTTTTTTACAAATAGGGCAACTTAATTGGAGAACATGCCCCAATTTCGCTATGATAGATGGCAGAAACAAGGAAAGGAACGCTGCACATGGTGGATTTTGAATTGGATACAGTGGATTGCGAGAGGTTCGCTTTTTCTTGAAGAGCTCCGACACAAACACCCATAAATATATTTATACAATGGCTCTGTTGGAAAAAAAGGAATTGACATTATTTTGAATCCCTGCCATAATACAAAGTAATTTGATATGAGTACACTCTTATTAAGAGCAGGTGGAGGGAATTAGCCCTATGAAGCCCGGCAACCATTCATGCTGAATCACCAGTATGGAAACGGTGCTAAATCTAACAGCGAAAGCTGAGAGATGAGAGGTCAACGGATTTATTCGGAGCCCTCTGTCTCTTTTGAGATTGAGGGCTTTTGGTTTAACTCCATGCTCTCAAGACAGTGTAGTACTATCAAAAAATGAAAATGGGGGTTGGGGAATCAATGAAATTAAAAAAATGGGGATTATTATTACTGGGAGTATTGATCGCAGCAGCATTATCGGCATGCGGATCATCTAGCACGAGCGGCGATGGGAAAAAGATAGAAAAATTAACTGTCGGTGCCTCTAATGTACCGCACGCTGTCATTCTAAAAGAAGCGGTTCCTTTGCTGAAGAAAAAAGGAATTGACCTGAAGATCGTTAAATTCCAAGATTACGTTCTGCCAAACAAAGCGCTGGCCAATAAAGAGATCGATGCTAACTACTTCCAGCACATTCCTTACCTGGAGCAGCAATTGAAAGAAAATCCAAACTATAAATTCGAAAACGCCGGAGCCATTCACATTGAACCAATGGGCGTTTACTCTAAAAAATACAAATCACTAAAAGATTTGCCGGACGGTGCAAAAGTAATTCTGAGCAATTCAGTAGCTGAGCATGGCCGAATCCTTTCTATCTTTGAAAAAGCAGGATTGATCAAGCTTAAATCAGGCGTCGGGTACAAAGCACAGCTGAAAGACATTGTTGAAAATCCAAAGAAACTTAAATTTAAGGCTGACATCGAGCCAGCTCTTCTTACAAAGGCCTATCAGTACAATGAAGGAGATGCTATCGTCATCAACACGAACTATGCCATCGATGCAGGACTTAATCCAAAGAAAGATTCCATCGCACTAGAAGGGCCTGATTCTCCATTTGCCAACATCATCACTGTCCGCCAAGGAGATAAAGACAAGAAAGCCATTAAAACCCTGGTTGAAGTGCTTCATTCTAAAAAGATCCAAACGTTTATTGAAAAAGAATACAAAGGCGCCGTCCTTCCTGTTTCAAAATAAGTTGAAATAAGAGCCTGGAGAATTTTCTCCTGGCTCTTTTTTGGTATGGGGCATGGGGCGGGATGGTGTGTTTGGCATGTAACATGCTTGATCTGGCACGTAAAGCGCAAAAAGCAGACTGTAAACTCTGAAAAACGGCACGTAAACTCAGCAAAGTGGACAGTAAACCATACAAACCCGCATGTAAACTCAAAAATCAGTATTCAAACACGTTACCTGCACATTAAAAACACAGCATGCTCCTCAAAAAAAATAGAGCTTCCCCTTATCTTCGAGAAAGCTTCTTTTTCATCAAATAATTGTCCTTATTTTCTTGGATACTGCACTTCTTTTTTAGCTTCTGACGGTTCCTCGCTGACTATAGGAGATGGAATGATTGGATTTGATCCTTTCTTTTACACCATCCGGAAGATATAGATATGGCTCTGCTTCCATATAATCCATCCATGCAACTTCCTCGATTTCATCAGGACAAAGGGTCCCAATCTTTCCACCGGTTATTTTACCGAGGAACGTAAAGAAAATCACATGATGCCTACTTTCTTCAAAAAAGGCCTCTGATATTCCAAATACGTTCTCTACTTCTACCTCCAGGCCCGTCTCTTCTCTCACTTCACGGACAGCACCCTGTTCAAGGGTTTCCCCTTCCTCTACTGCTCCTCCGGGAAGCGTATAATAGGAACCTTTTTCCCCTCTGTTCTTCACCATTAAGATGTTATCCGCTCGTTCGTCCCACAATAAAACATAAACCACATCTACACGTTTCATTTGCTCATCTCCTCTAACTGCTTTGATAGCTTCTCATTACTTATGTAGGCCAACTGTTCAACCTCGTTGAGTACCCTTGCCCTTCCTTTTTCACTCAAAGTCCATTTTTCAGGGACAATTTCTCGATTATCTTGCAGAGGCAAAACATCTAATACTTTATCATCACTTGCGTACAAAGAAGATAGAAGGTAAAAACGGCGACAGAAGAAAGACTTTCCGGCCAACAGAACGTTTCGATAAGGAGTAGAATTTAAGAATTCAAAAGCAGAGTGAATGACACTCTCTACGCTTTTGGCTTCATTCCGGTTTGGTATGGCCATCAGTCGATCCTCACTAATTCCCGCTTTTGATAAAAGAGGAGCATAGTAATTATATTCATTTTGTTTCAAGAACGAGTTATAAACCCCAGGAATCAGGATCAGCTCTGCTCCTTTTTCTTCATAAAAGGAGAGCAGCTGTTCATTTAATTCCGGAAAATGTCCGGGATGATATAAAATGACATCGGGCTGGTCGAATAAGTGAAGCTGCTTCATGAAAACAAGATCTTCCATACAGCGTAGTGCTGCGTTGTTCATCGTAAATTCCCCTTCATTTTGAATGTTTTCTTTATCCTTTCTTTAAGAGATGCGAAAACCCCTCTTTTCTAAAAGGCATAACCCCGAAATAATGTTATAATATGGAAAAATAAAGGTGGAGGGATTAAGTGAATGCTTTTGAAATCTCTCGGTGTAGCTGCAATCGGTGTACTCATTTTATTTGTGGGATGGATGATTAAATGTTCAGGTACCGCTTCGTTCGTTGCTGGTTACCGGCAGACTTTTTTTCCTCGTAATGAAAAGAAATTGGCTAGTCGAATCGGTATCATTATAATGGTTTTCGGATGTATCACGATTCTCTTTCCTATTGTTCACCTATTCATAGACGGATTGAGAGGATCTTTTTATGCATTACTCGCCGGATGCCATGTGCTCGCTGTTTTCATTGTGATCGCCATCGACCAAGTAAAAAATTAAAAGAACTTCCAACACGGGAAGTTCTTTCTTACATGCCATTATGCTGCAGAAGATCAAATCGGTTGCCATATAGATCTTCAAAAACGACTTCAATTCCCCAAGGAACTTCCTTCGGTTCGCCTAGAAAGCTCACCCCTTTTTTCTTCATTTCTTCATAATCACGTAAACAATCATCCGTTTGAATGACTAAGAAGACATGATTGGAGGCCTGGCTGCCGATTCTTTCAGCTTTATCCGGCGTATCACCCTTCACAAAAACGATGGCGGTCTCTGATTCCTTTGAGGGAGCTACTGTAACCCATCTGTGTCCATTGCCAAATGCTACATTAGTTAATAGTTCAAATCCCAGCTGATTCGTATAAAAAGCAACCGCCTCATCAAAATCTTTAACAAGGATGGTGATATGTCCAATTTTTTTCTTCATTGTTCACACCTCAGATTCATTTTCTCCATTTTAGTTTTCTAAGTTTTATCATGCGTTATCGTATAATCGATTTTGTTAGGATTGCTTGCAGTTGTTTTACTCCTAGCAATTGCCCATACCTTGTACTCAGTTATTTTATTAGGGATTTTAACCTTAGGAAGCGCATTATATGCCTTCCGAAACCAGAAAAAAGCCTGGCATGTTCCTTCCCCGCTTTGTATTTCCTTCATTCCTAGAGCCTGAATAACTTTATCATTCCCTGCAAAGGTGTTTTTCACGTTAAAAGGCTTCGTATTGTCCGATCACAAATCCGTTGTCCCTCTAGTATGACGGAACAAACTGGAAATTGCATTAAAACACTTAAATTTTTTCCGCAAATATGGTATAATGGATTTAACAAAATAAATCGTACGACTTGGAGGAGCCTGTCACCAAGGGATATTTATGCCCTTGGTAACAGGCTCTTTTTTTGTTTTCAACTAAAAAATGAAAGGTGGTTGTTCACATGTTAATACTGCAAATCGCCATTATTTTAATTGCTTCCAAAATAGCGGGAAGCCTGAGTGTAAGATTAGGACAGCCTTCAGTTCTTGGAAAACTTATCATTGGGATTGTTATTGGACCATCGGTATTGGGATTGGTGAACGAGACAGAGACGTTAAATGAATTTAGCCAAATCGGTGTGATCTTCTTAATGTTTATTGCTGGGTTGGAAACGGATCTGGATGAGTTTAAAAGGACAGGTAAAGCATCCACATTAGTAGGCTTTGGTGGTATCATTGTTCCCCTTGTTTTAGGATATTTAGCAGGAATGGCATTACACCTATCCGTATTGGAAGCTGTATTTTTAGGGCTTGTGCTTTCTGCAACAAGCGTAAGTATTTCTGTTCAGGCACTCAAGGAGATGAACCAATTAAAAACACCTGAAGGAACAACAATCTTGGGTGCAGCTGTGATTGATGATGTAGTCGTTATCATCGCTTTGGCATTCTTAATGAGTTTTGCTGGAGGAGATGTCAATTTAACAACGGTTATTCTTAAGAAACTTTTATTCTTCGCAGGAGCTATTCTTGTAGGATGGAAGGTCGTCCCTTACTTTTTAAACAAGTTTTCTTTATTAAAAGTCACAGAAACGGTGATTTCATCCGCTCTGATTATTTGTTTCGTTTTTGCCTATTTCGCAGAATATACAGGAGTTGCGGCGATCATTGGTGCGTACATCGCCGGAGTAGTGGTTAGTGTGACCAACTTCAAACAAGAGGTTTTTGAAAAAGTTGAAACGATCGGATATTCTCTCTTTGTTCCTATTTTCTTTACCTCCATCGGAATTACAGCAGAGTTTTCAGGGATTACGGAAAATATAGGTCTTATCGCAGCCCTTAGTTTAATCGCGATCCTAACCAAATTAATCGGAGCTTCAATAGGAGCAAAAGCAGCTGGATTCAGCTGGAACAGTTCACTCGGAATTGGTTCCGCCATGGTCTCTCGTGGTGAAGTAGCGTTAATCATTTCCGCTATTGGTCTAGAATCAAAGCTATTGAACCAAGACATGTTTGCTGTCATTGTTGTCGTAGTTCTTGTGACTACTATTGTTACACCACCTATGATGAAAATCTTTTTCAATTCAAAAACTCAAAAAGAAATCAAAACAGCATAAACTACCTTTTCGGATGGGTTTAAAAAACGGGTTGCCAGTCAAAATGGCTCCCTTAGTAAGGGGTACCTTACATGAATTAAAACCCATATAGCCGCTGTTACAAATTATTAACTCGATAAAAGGGATCTATTCTTCTTATCCATCCGAACGGCAGATTCCTTGAAATTAATAATGGCCAACCAGAAAAATCCGGTTGACCTAGTTTTATCCCAATATCTGATACAGCTCATCAAGCTTCTGTATTTCATAGGTCGGAACCATATCCGTATGGTTGGTTTTCTTTTTGGGATTAAACCAGCAGGTATCGAGCCCGGCCAGCTGTCCGCCTTTCATGTCCGCATTTAAGGAATCACCGATGATCAATCCTTGTTCTAGAGAAAAATCGGGGATACGTGCAAAAACAAAATCAAAGTACTCTTTCATTGGCTTTTGAAACCCCGTGTCCTCGGAAACAAAAATCCCTTTGAACAGTGGATGCAGCCCCGAACTTCTCAACCGTTTGTCTTGTGTTTTGGAAACACCGTTTGTCACAATATATAGATCAAAACGATCTTGCAGCACTGTGATCAATTCCAATGCTCCTTCGATCAGTTGGTTCCCTTCACTTAAAAATCCACGATAGATTTCTTCAAGCAAACGCCCATCCGCCTCATGGCCGTACTCTTTTAATAAAAGAGAAAAGCGAGTGTTAAGGACCTCGTCCCGTTCGATTTCCCCTTCTTCAAATGCTTGCCAAAGCCCCTGGTTTATTTTCTTATAAAGGCTTTCCAGTTCTGAGGTAAACGTAATCTGCTGCTCTTCACACAACATGTGAAGGGCTGTGCTCTCTGCCGCACCGAAGTCCAACAGCGTATCATCAACATCAAATAACAGTGTTTTGTAAGTTTTCATGAGGCTTTCTGCGATTGCTGAGTCTCTTGCTCACCGCTGAATTTAAAAACGATGATGCCTCCGATGATGATCAGCACTCCAATCAGCTCTTTAAAGGTAAAAGGCACCGGTTTCAAGCCTAAGGCGCCCACCGAGTCCAAAAACAGGGCAAATCCAAGCTGTGATGCCAGGACAATGGAGATAGCAATCGTTGGCCGGAGCCGTTTGACCCCTTGTACCACACAGGTCACCACTCCTACTCCAATCACACCGCTGAACCAATACCACGTTTGCATATGGTGCAGATGGAATAATTGTTTCCCTTCAAAGATTAAACCAAGCGTCAGTGATGCAATGAATCCCAGACCCAAAACCAGGACATTCGTTGCCCAGGATCCCGCATGTTCATTGACCTTACTATTGAAAATGTTTTGCAAGCCGACGAGCGCTCCTGCAATCAGCGCAAAAATGATCCCTAAAAGCATAACTCTTCTACTCCTTATTCATAGATATTGTCATTGGCCAATGCCCGCAAGCCTTCCCGATCTTTTACAAGAATTCCTCCGCTGTTCCTTTCAACCAATCCTTCTGCACAAAATTGCTGGATGACCCGGTTCAGATGCCTGTAGCTCGTTCCGATTAAATTCGCAGCATCTTTCAAGCTCCGGGTACTGTGCTGCCCCGTTAATAAGGAATCCGATTCATCAAACGAGACCGACAAGAGATAACTCGCCAGACGAACTTCCACCGGATAGAGCAGATTAAAGCGTAAAGAATTGGATTTCACATAGAATTTTTCCGTAATGATTTTCAATAAAAAATTCAGGAACGCTGAATCATCACAAGCGTATTTTTTCAGCCAGCGATGATGAATACCGACCATCGTGACAGGAGATACAGCCTCCACTGTGTTCACCGTATCTGTACCCCGTACATATTCAATGTCCCCGATCACTTCAAGCGGTGTTTTAAACGAAAGAATGAGTGTTTTGCCTTCTGGTGAGGTGGTGTACACTTTTACCTTCCCCTTCACCAGTACATAAAGATACTGTGCGGGTTCTCCCTGTGAACAGATGAGCTCACCCGGCTTGAAATGATATAACT
Organism: Fictibacillus sp. WQ 8-8; assembly: GCF_024494405.1. Taxonomy (NCBI): domain Bacteria; kingdom Bacillati; phylum Bacillota; class Bacilli; order Caryophanales; family Fictibacillaceae; genus Fictibacillus; species Fictibacillus sp. WQ 8-8. The sequence goes on along the minus strand of NZ_JAMXKG010000003.1, from coordinate 94,778 downwards.
TCAAATACGGCATCAATTGCGAATGAAATATAGATTCTATATGATGATCACTTAAATATAATTCAAGCAGCTTTCGATCATTGATTTCTTTCATAGCGAAACCTCCATCAGGCGATTATCACATGCTTAAAATCAGCACACCTGTAATCATCATACCAATTCCGATGAACTGCGGCATCCTCATTCTCTGTTTCGCCGTTCCAAACCAGCCGTAGCTGTCTGTTAAAAAAGCAACGCTTAACTGAGCGATCAAGAGAGCAGAGATGGTCAGGGTCACACCTACCTTATGGATGGCTGTCACATTACTGAAGATCACGATAGCAGCAAACGTTCCCCCAAACAAATACAGCGGTTTCACAAGTTTGAATTTTTGCCAAGTCTGATCTCTGAAGAAAATCATGAGGATCATCGCTAAAATAAATCCTGTCATCTGGGTAACCGTGGCCGCTTGCCATGTGCCAATATCCTGGCCGATCCGGGAATTGGCCACACCTTGAAGGGAAATGAAGATACCTCCGAACAACGCAAAAAGTATTCCTTTCATCGAATCTCTCCCCTGTTTAATTTACATTTTTCATTATCAGGGAAAGCCACGCATGAGGGAAAGGACATATGTCCTCACTTTATAAAAAATGAAGGCAGTTTTTCTTGTTGAGCTAAATAGAATGCACCATGATTTCACAGGATGGAGTTGTTTACATTTATGTATTAATTGTGAACAGCTATGTGCAGCCGCCTTTTTTCATTTAAAATGACAGAGTAATCTAATCTATTGTAGAGGAGAATTGTTATGAAAATAAAATCACTTGCTGTCTTACTCTCCTTATCTCTTCTAATCGCCTGTTCCAATAAAGAACCTCAAAAAAGCGAAAAAAATCATCAAGAGCATGAACAATCTCAATCTCATGAAACCTCCGATATTAGAGAGGAAACAGGAAAAGTTGAATCGTTGCCTTCCTTTTTAATGAAACAGCCAAAAGAGATACAGGTAATTTATCAGGCTGCTGCTAAACATAAAGAGCTCCTGGAGAAGATTCCTTGTTACTGCGGCTGTGAAGAAGCAAACCATAAAAATAATTACGATTGCTTCGTCCATGAAAATAAAAAGAACGGTGCAATAGTTTGGGATGATCACGGAACAAAATGTGGGGTATGTCTGGAAATCGCTGCACAATCAGTAATGGATTACAGCAAAGGAAAATCAGTAAAGGAAATTAGAGAGAACATCAATAAAACATATGAGAAGGGTTATGCAAAACCAACACCTACACCTACCATATAAAGAAAAACCATTGAGAATCGTCTCAATGGTTTTAATTATGTCATCTTGATATATTTCATTCTTTATCCTTTAATAGCCTTAAAGCATTTAAAATAACGATTAATGCTGCCCCTGTATCACTTAATACCGCCATCCAGAGCGTAAGCCAGCCAGGGAATATCAATCCCAATGCAATAGCCTTTATGATGATGGAAAACCAAATGTTTTGCTTGATGATGGATAACGCATTTTTACTCAATTTCATGGTATGAGGCAGCTTATCAAGATTATCAGCCATTAAAACAATGTCCGCGGTCTCCATGGCAGTATCCGTTCCCGCTCCACCCATCGCAATTCCTAGATCAGCGGCGGCCAGTGCAGGGGCATCATTAATTCCATCACCGACCATGGCTACCTTGTAACCTTCGCTTTGCAGCTTCTTGATTGCGGTTACTTTATCTTCTGGCAATAATTCAGCAAAGTAACGACTCACATTTGCTTCAGAGGCAATTATTTTAGCGGTACCTTCGTTATCCCCCGTTAACATGATGGTCTCGCGTATTCCTCTTTCTTTTAATGCTTTTAACGAAGAGATGGTGGATTCTCGGATGGTATCCGACACGGCAATCAAACCAATGATCTTTTGTTCCGTACCAATGATCACGATCGTTTTCCCTTGGTTCTGCAGCTCCAGTACATTTTGGTTAAGCTGATCCAGTGACACCGGCATTTCTTTAAATAGAGTTAGGTTTCCTGCGTAATAATTCACTCCATCAATCGCGGCTTGGACGCCTTTCCCAACAATGCTTTTATATAACTCTCCTTCTTTAGAAGAAATTCCTTGGGACTTCGCGTAATCCACAATGGCTTTAGCAATTGGATGAGTGGAATAATTCTCTAATGTGAAGGCGATGGATAACAGTTCTTCTTCTGTACCTTCCAGCACTTCAACTTTTGATACTTTTGGTTTGCCCTCAGTTAAGGTTCCTGTTTTATCAAACGCGATAGCTGTGATGGCACCCGCTTTTTCTAAGAAGGTCCCACCTTTGATTAAGATTCCATTCTTTGCAGCATTCCCGATGGCTGACACAATGGCCACTGGAGTAGAGATCACCAGTGCACATGGACAAGCAATCACCAATAATTCAAGCCCTTTATAAAACCAATCACCCCACGTTCCTAATGTTAATAATGGCGGAAGGACCATGATAAGTAATGCCAATCCAAATACAATCGGCGTATAGATGGCTGCGAATTTATCAATAAAGGCTTCAGTGGGTGCTTTTTGCTCCTGAGCTTCTTCCACCAAGTGAATGATTTTGGAAATAGTCGTATCTTCGACTAGCTTTGTTACCTTGATCTCAAGCGTTCCGTGTTCATTAATGGTTCCTGCATACACGTTGTCTCCTGATTGCTTATCAACAGGGATGGATTCACCTGTAATCGGTGCTTGATTAACACTGGATTCCCCTTTAAATACCTCTCCATCCAAAGGAATCTTGTCACCTGGTTTAACAATAATGACATCACCAATCGAGATATCCTCTACGGGTTTTTTAACAACATCTAAGCCGGCTTGAACCCAGGCTTCTGGAGGAGCTAGATCCATAAGATTGCGAATCGAATTTCTTGTTTGTTCAATGGACTTATTCTGCAATTCGTTGCCCAATGCAAATAACCAAACCACAGTGGCACCTTCCAGCCACTCACCAATAAAAGCTGCCCCAATTGCTGCCGCTGACATTAATACATTCATGTCTAAAGAACGGCTTCTTAACGAATAGTAAGCACTTTTCACAGGTTTATATCCACTCAGAATCATGGCAACAGCATAGAGGATCGAGGACATCAATGTGGATACACCTGTAAAGGAACCAGCAAAACCAAGTGCAATCAACAGGCCTGAACCAATGAGCAAACCATTTTCATTCTTCTTTTGGACAGGCTGACTTGCTGTACGGCTAGTATCTAACGTAGCTTTAAACCCAATCTTAGAAACTTCTGAAACGATTTCTTCTGGACTATTTGTATGTTCAATTTTCATTTTCCCCGTCGAAAAATTAACATTTACGCTTTGAACAGAAGAGTGGAGGTTTAAATGATTTTCGATACTTTTAGCACAACTACCGCAATCCATTCCTTCTACCGTGTAGGTCTTAAGTTTTCTTTTCTCATTAATCGGCTCCACAGTATAGCCGAGCTTCTTAATTTGGCCTTCGATGGGATCAAAGGCTGAGAGATTGTGTGCAACGACTTGCATTTTCGCAGTACTGTAATTCACATGGACTTCTTTTATATCCGTTAGTGTGCGAATCCCTTTTTCAATGGTTTTTGCACAAGCAGGACAATCCATTCCCTGGACTCTAAACTCCATTTTTTCACCATCAAGGGAAGGTACAATACTCGTTTCTTTTATTTGTGGCTCAGAAGAACAACAGCTGGTTGTTTTCTCCTTGGCTATTGCTTCTGTGGCTTCCCCACCTGAACAGCAGCTATCCTTTTTCGTTTGTGGCTTTTTATCAGAGCCGGAGCATTGGTTTGACATAAGAATCACTCCTAATCTATATGACTGTCACAACAAGCGACATCATTTTGAACGTCGGCAAGAACAACGTTAAACATGTTAAGCAGTTCACGGACCTGCTGATTGCGGATACGATAATAACAATATCTTCCTTCCTGTCTTCCTACAATAATGCCACAACCTTTAAGACAGGCGAGATGTTGTGATATGTTGGATTGATTTCCGTTGATCGCTTCTACGATTTGAGATACAGTTTTTTCTTCATCCATTAACGCCTCTAATATTTGAATTCGTGTTTTATCAGCAAAACCACGCAGAAATTTTACCTTTGTATCAATTTCGATCAATTGCATACCAATAGCCCCCATTCATACATTAGAGTAAACTAATATATATATTAATATGATATTAGCAATAACTAATATATGTGTCAAAAACTTTTAAGCGGTTCGTAATCATACTTTGGAAAGATAAATGTACTTTTGAAAAAGTCAACATAAAAAAGAGCTGTTGTGAAAACAGCTCTTCCATGTTACCTATTGAATTGTTATGTTCAGTCCCCGATCAATCAGGTTAGCAGTTACTGGTTTCGTTCCGATCTCCCTCGCCCAAACCGACAATTGTCCGATGTGATGGATTTCGTGGGCGATCACATGGCGCATGATTTCTCCATGGGTGAATGTCACTTTCCTTCCATCAGGTCGGGTATCATGCAAAATTCGTTCTTCCATACTGTTGTTCCAGGCAAGAACAAAATTTTCCACTTCAGGCTTAAACTCGGCGTCCAGTTTTCTGACTTTTTCAAGGGATTGATATCCATCAAAAGTCTCCTGAAAATCAGGTTTTTCCTGTAATCCACGAATCCAGCTCCACTCGACATCGATGATATGAAAGAGCGTATGTAAGATGCCCCCCACACCGCCTGTACGAACTTTTAGTAGTTCAGCTTCAGGAACACCCTCACACCATTTGTACCAATCCTCCCTGACTTGCCAGTTGTAACGAAACAGCGTCTTCATGATACTTCCTCCTTATCCGGCCGGAACTCAATGAGCCAGCAATCCCTGTACTTTCCTTCATGCCACTCATGTTCAGCCAGTACTTTTACTTTTTTAAATCCGCATTTCTCATAGCACCGAATGGCCCGTTTATTCCAGGTTTGCGGATCCATAATAATGACCTGAGCCTGCTTATCGCTTACTAGGTACTCCAGCATCCCTGCCACCAAGTCTGTCCCAATCCCTCTATCACGATAACGAGCTTCCCCGAGGAACTGATCCATCCCATATACCGTTTCATCACGGTATCCGTATGCATGTTTTGCTTCAACATCCAGTTTGTAAAATTGAATGTATCCAATGTCTATTCCATCGTACTCAACAATACAGCCAACCGTCTCGTCTTCTTTTTTAAAAAACTTCTGTATCACTTTATAGATATCGTGAGGGCGGTCCCTGCCTTCATAAAATTCCAGGACAGATGGATCTGAAAGCCACTTAGCCAATACGAACCGATCTTCATACGCGAGCTGCCGTACGCTTAGCTTTCCATTTTGAAAGAACACAGAGCTTCCCCGCCTTTTATTCTTGCCGATTTGTTGAAGCTTGTTTGAGATTTTCTTTCATCAGTTTAGCAATCCGTCTCTCGTTTTCACCAGGCTGCTTACTCAGTTTCTCCATCACCATTTGCTGCCGTTTTAATGGATGGTTTTGACTCAATTTTGCTTTTCCCTCCATACTCGTAACGGCAAGCTTAAATCCGACAATCCCTTTCTGCATCCCTGATATGTAATGTGGGTCCAAATCGTTAACATCATAAGAACTCTCAGGGTCCTCATATTGCTTCACCATGCTAAAGAGGGTTTCAGCCATCTCTTGCTCATCCTGTATAAACTGGATTTCCCCATACACATGGACGGTTACATAATTCCAGGTCGGCACCGCTTCCCGGGTCTCATACCAGGAAGGAGAAACATAGCAATGAGGTCCTTGAAAGATAACAAGGACCTTCTGCTGTTCAATATCTTTCCACTGATGATTCGGACGGGCAAAATGGCCATAAAGCATACGTTTCTCACGGTCTAGCACCAAGGGAAGATGTGTGGCAAAAGGAACACCTTCATGCTGAGAAATGACCGTGGCAAAACTATATTGTTCGATAACATCAAACATCATTTCTTCATCGTTTATTTCAAAGGGCTTAGGAATATACAAGCTACCACTCCTTTTCAGCTGCAGCTACTGAGAGCACGTCACCTCAAACATAATGTCGTTCAGCGCATGAAAATAAAACGTATACCCACCACGGATCACTCTCGGATGATTGCCAACAGAAACCTTTGCAGCTTTTAGCTGTTCATACATTTCATCTACTTTTTCGCTCGTTTCTACATAAAAGCCAACGTGAAAACCATTCGGATACTTGGGAGGCTCTTCTCCCATACTGCTCAATACCAGCAGAAATCCCTCACCATCATCCATAACCCTACTCACATCGCTCTTTTGCGCTTTTGTTTGAAATCCTAGGAAGTGTTCAAAAAAATGCTGTGCTTCTGCTAAATCTTTCACACATAGATTCAAATGGTTAAGCTTCATGCTCCACCTTCCTCACCCGCATTTTTTGAGAACAAACAGATCTACCTTGCATCTCCCTTCCGGATCCTCTGCAGGATTATTCAGGTTAAACTCTAAATTATGACGTGAAAAATCCGGCTCATACTCACTTGCAGGCAGCCACTCTGCAAACATAAACTGATAGGCCTGATTCAGTTTACCCGGTGTGTCATAAAAGGAGTACATCATTCATTCTCTTTAAAGGGTTTCATATCCTGGTTAATTCTTCGCCAGAACATCCGCAATCCCTTCCTCCCTACATTGAGGCTATGATTTTCCCACCAAAAAAAGACATCAGGATCCGTTCTCCTGATGCCTCATTTTTTATCTCCTACTCCTCGTAATTAAACAACACTTCCCATGATTCCCGGCCAACGATACCGTCGACTGTCAGGTGATGTTTTTGTTGAAATTCCTTTACTTTCGCTTCTGTTTTCGATCCAAAGATGCTATCAATTTTAATAGAACCGCCCGCATCGTTTAAACGTGCCTGAATCCACGTCACATCCATTCCTCGGTCACCTTTCTTAATGGCGTGCCCCGGATAGGGGACTGGCGTGTGATAGAGAGCATTCCATGTGGAAGGACCCACTATCCCATCTGTCTTAAGATAGCGATAGTATTGAAACTGCTTCACTTTCTGAAGCGTCACCTTTCCAAAGATTCCATCAACCGTAATCGGGATTCTATTTTTGATTAGTTGTGTTTGTACTTTCCTGACAACAGAACCACGATCCCCGTATTTAATGACGTGGCCGGGATAAGGATCAGCCACATTCGCATTTTCTGATTTTACACCGGACGATGCGCTCGCTGCAGTTGGGAGTAAAGCTTGTAGTGCAAGAAATCCTGCTGCCGAGAAACAGATCAACGATTTTTTCATGCTCATACACTTTAGCCTCCTTACAAAAATTTGAAAAAATACAACAATACCACTCTATACCCGATTTCTTGTCCCTTGCAAGCCCTTTAAAAAAATTGTACATAAAGCAGAGCGTAATCGGGCGTCTGTCCTTCTTTAAATTTGATCGATTTTCTTTCAGTGGGGCCATCAAACTGTCCCTCTGGCAAATCTAGATCAGCGGTATTAAGTTATCCTCATCAAGACATTCGGCAAAACATGACAAATAAAAAACGCTCAGAAGAAATCTCTGAGCGTTTCGGATGTTGCTACTATTATTTTTTAAGGCCCATCGCGTCTCTCATCGCCTTAAAGATATTCGTGTTCTCATACGTTCCTTCCAGTTTCTCTGCTCCAGGTCCTTGTGCTGTTAATGGAACAGATTGACCGCCATGTTCATTAGTCGTCCAGTCAAGCGTAAACTTTTCTTTAGAGTGAGCAGGTGTATATGGCCCATCCTCTTTCGAAACATCGTCACCGCTCTCGTCTTTAGGGTTTACTTCTTCGATGGAAAGCCCGCCACATTCATGGTCAGCTGCTACAAGAACAAGAGTGTCAGGATGTTTTTTCGCATAGTCCTTCGCAACTTGTACAGATTTGTCCAGCTGCTTGCCGGCTTTCATCATGAGTTTACCATTGTTTTCGTGGGACATTTCATCGGTTCCTTCCTCTTCAACCATGAGGAAGAATCCTTTATTATTTTGAGACAACGTATCAATCGCTTTTTGAGTCATATCAGGCAATGGTACGACCGGATCATAAAGGTCGCCTTCACCTTCAGGATTTTGTTCGAACATTTCTTCGTTCGCGAAAAGGCCAAGCAATTTGCCGTTCTTCGCGTTTTGAAGTTCATCTTTATTGGTTACATAGTTATACCCAAGCTTTTGAGCTTTTTTCACCAAGTTCCCTTGAGTGCCTTGGCTTGCTTCTTCTTTATCTTTTGCTGGGTGATCCTGATATTTTCCTTCTTCGCCTTTAGGGTACCAGTAGTCTTCACCGCCGCCGAGCAGAACGTCGACTTTACTGTTTTCAAGGTACTGTTTCGCGATATCGCTTTGCTTTTTGCGATCGGCCACATGTGCACCCAATGAAGCAGGTGTGGCGTCTGTAATCTGGCTTGTTGTGACAAGGCCTGTTGACTTCCCAGCCTCACCGGCCATTTCCAGCACAGATTTTACTGGTTTCTTATTTTCATCTACTCCAATTGCTCCATTATATGTTTTAACTCCTGTCGCCATAGCCGTTCCTGCTGCAGCAGAGTCGGTTACGACCGAAGTAGAATGTGTATGAACATTTCCTGTATACGGCATTTTATTCATAGCCAGCTCGCCGTTAAGGCCTTGAGCAGCTAAACGAATCGCTTCCCTGTGAGAAGCTCCCATACCGTCTCCAACAAACATAATGACATTTTTTGCTTTTTTAGGAGATGCACTTTTCTCTTCTTTCGCATCCGCAATTTGATTTACCCCAAATGATGTGATGAGTGCTAATGAAAGTGTTGCAGCAGCTATTGTTTTCTTTTTCAATACTTCCACTCCCCTTTTCTCTGTTGTACCTTCATTGTAGTAAATGAGTATGAAGGAACGATAAATCTCTTGTAACGATATGATGAATTTATATTACGCAATTGTAAAGCGTCCTACCTTGGTGCTGTAATTAAGGGCTGGACAGGAGGACTGCTTGCAGCCTTCGCGATCTTCCTGCCCGCTTTCCTGCTCGTTTTTGGCACGCTTCCTTTTTGGAATGCATTGTGCCGCAACCCCAAAGTAAAAGGAGCTCTCATGGGTGTGAACGCTGCAGTGGTGGGTATTTTGATCTCAGCTTTTTATCAGCCAATTTGGACGAGCTCCATCCTGGCCCCCATCGACTTCGCTTTTGCCGCATTGCTTTTCAGTTTGCTTATGTATTGGAAGCTGCCGCCATGGTCGGTTGTGGCCATTGGGGTGGCGGGAGGAACATTACTTTCTTACGTGTCCTGAGAATTTAAAAATACTGATGAAATAATCCTCCTCCGGGAAATCGCCGACATATTCTAAACCCTGAACACCGTAGAAACCTTTCAGCTTTTCATTTCCTGCCCAGCAGTCTAAATACAGCGTTTTGTTTTGTTTTTGTGTTAAAGAGCAAGCAAAACGGATGATTTGGGAGCCTATGTTTCTACCTTGGTACTCGGGCAGGATAGCGATTTTTGAGATGTAAAGGCTTTGCGGTTCCATGGGTAGATCACTAAGTTTGCTTACTGAATAGATGTAGAAAGCTCCGGTGATCTGAGCATCCAGCATTACAACATAACCCTCATGCCGCTCGACTGCCTGTTTAACAACAAAAGGATCCCATGGATACGGCCACTGGTTGATTCCTTTCTTCAGCAAGTCGAGGGTAACGGCATTTAGGACCTTGACCATGGACGGAACATCTTTAAGTGTTGCTAGTTGTATCTCCATTATTTTTTAGCAAAAGAGAGTCCTTTTTCCTCAAGCGCCGTACGAAGCTGTTCCATTGCCTTCGGACCCATCCCATGGAGTTTTGATACTTCAGCTTCACTAAGATTGACAAGCTGCTCAAGTCTGGTAAATCCTGCACCGGCCAGAGCGCGCTGTGCCGGTTTTGCTAATTTGGGCGGAAAATCACTTTCAAGATTTTGTGCCAACATACTCGCTCCTTTCTAAAAAATTCTTCAGATGATGAAAGGCTTGGTTTGCTGATTCTTCGTTATAATTTGCCGTGTGAGGATCGCTAAATCCGTGCTTTCCGGCAAATTTGTAAACTTCAACATCCTTTTTCTGAAGCACCGTGATCAGCTCGTCCACAGCAAAGGATTTCTCCTCTTCCGGAAAAAACAGCAGGACAGGGCACTGAGGGGAGACCTCTGTATAGTTTCGAATGCGCGAACCGTAGTACCCAATAATACCGTCCACTCCTTCTTCCTTACTGCATAGCCAGGCGACAGTAGCCCCCACACTAAATCCTGTGATAAAGATTTTTTTATAGTTCGGTTTATTTTCCTTTACTAATTTTTTGACCTCTTGGGAGGTTTTCTCAAATCCTACGTTCTTCATGAAATGCTCATAAGCAAGACTTTCCTCATAATAATCAAAAGGCGTTTCCCGTCCCAATATATTCGGGCAAATGACATCAAATTCCTGCTGAGATAAGAACTTACAAACCTTTTTCATGTGCTGATTCAATCCATAAATTTCGTGAACGACGATGATAAGGGTATCCGAATGAAGATGTACTTTGAACATTTAAGACCTCCAGACAACAATTGTCCATAAAAAAAGAAAGGGTTCTGCTCCCTCTCCATTTAATGTATTATTTGCCGGCAAAGAACGTCCAGCGTTTTTTCTTCAAACTGTTTAATAAAGTCAGGATAGAATGATTTTCTTCCTTCAGCGCTTTTTCAAAATGGGACAAGGTCGGCTTCGGGCCTTGGATCCGGGAGACAAACCGTCTGCTCTTCACAAACTTCCCTCCAGCTTCACGGAAATGTTTGCTTTAGTATATGCAGCAAGGTGTCAATCATACAAAAAAGGGCAGCGGAATAATCCACTGCCTTTAAGGTCTTATTTTCGTTTGAATGTTCCCCGTCTGTTTCCTTTTTGAATGATCCGCTCATTCTCTTCCATGACCTGCATGGTGTGATGGCTGATGCCGACTTTTGGAAACTGAATTCTTGGCTTGAACGTGATTCCTTTTCGTTCACAGTTCTTCATGGATACCGGCTGGCTCCCCATAAGATCGAGTCCACTCGTCATGCATCATCACTCCTTTCCAAAGCTTGTACAAGGATATCGTAAGTGGCCAATAAGATTCCGATCAAAGAACCATCGACATCACTTACTTTTGCAGAGGATGAAATCTTGATTACATAAATTTCATCTTCAATATTAAAAGGATAAAACGCAAAGTTGTCTTCCTGGTTATAGTAAGCTTCAGCTCTTGATAGCGTAGATTGAATAAGGCTTGCATTCGTATACGCAGCCAGTGCTTCGTTCTTCTCTTGCGGTGTATCGAAAGGCAGGATCGTAAAGCTATGGCCTTCCTTCTCTACATAAGCCTGAAGAACGAGCTTCAGTCCATATAGATAGTTTTCCTTACTTCCATAATACGCCGTGATCCCTTCCGTTTTCAAGATATATAGGGCATTATTTACTTTCGCACGCAGATCATCCAAAACATCTGGTTGTTCTCTACAGATCGTGTGATTCTTGCTAGTTCATTATTCCCGATTTTTTTCAAGTACAAACTTAGGAAGATAAAGGCATCGATGAGGATAAACACCACGAGAACGACCAGATAGTTGGTCCAATTTGCAAAGATGCTGTGCGGCTTTCCTGTCCAATAGATCAAGGCACCGAATATGTAAATGACGTACCACAATTTGCGGATCGCATCCAATTTCTTTTCAGCTTTATCTTCATCTCTCCAATAAAAAATAAGATAAGCTCCAATTCCGATAAAAATCAGCCAGACGACCACCCGAAAAAACCAGATCAAAGTTTCTTCCCCTCCAATCCCGTGCTGTCTACCATTGAATTCCCTTCACGGAGTGTGGATTCCTGCCTTGTTGGCTGGAATTGAGCCTAACTTTCAATAATTGTGCCTCTAACTCCAATTCATTGGGCGAACCTCCGGATAATTGATCCTTACTGAAAAAAACAACTGATCATCCATTTCTGCTTCTCTTTTTCAGCAAATTTTCATATCCTTATACCTTTAAAAATATATTGGTAATAAAATAGGCAGTTTCCGTTAATGGCACAATAGCTGAAAGGAGCAAACATGGCAGTTAACAGAGCACTACAGTTATCTACAGAACAAATGCTTTCCACCATTCAGCATGGCCTTGGCTTATCTGCTTTTCAAAAGAAAATCATTGTCGTCGGGGCTGGAATGTCAGGGCTGGTGGCAGCTTCTTTATTAAAAGAAGCCGGGCATGATGTTACCGTTCTGGAGGCAACGGAACGTGTAGGCGGCCGGGTTTATACGATGCGCAGCCCCTTTATGGATGATTTGTACCTGGATGTTGGAGCTATGCGAATTCCGCATGATCATTATTTAGTACTGGAATATATAAAGAAATTCAATTTGCGTACGAACAGATTTTTGAATGTCACCTCCAATGATCTGATTTATGCAAACGGAATCAAAACCAATCAAATGGAATACCAGCGAAATCCGGATATATTAAACTATCCTGTCGCTCCTCATGAAAGGGGGAAATCTGCTGAACAATTACTTATGATGGCGATAAAGCCCATTGCCGACTATATCCAAAAGAATCCCCTCAAAAACTGGCAAAGGGTTGTGAAAGACTTTGATAAATACCCGATGTCTTTTTTTCTTCTGTACAATCCTGTCGGACCCAGTTTATCTCCGGGGGCAATTGAGAGTATAAAGGTTTTGATTGGACTGGAAGGCTTTCCTGAACTATCTTTTCCTGCAATTCTCAGGGAATTGCTGCCGCTCTTCAGTCCTGCCATACAGTTTTATGAAGTGGAAGGAGGCAACGACAGACTGCCCAAAGCTTTTTTACCCCTGCTGAAGGAAAATCTTAATTTCGGGTACCAAATGACAAAGATTGTTCAAAATAACAACCAGGTGACCATCCATTCTAGACATACCAAAAGCCAGCGGCCATTAACGGTAACCGGCGATCTGGCAATTATAACGATCCCCTTTTCATTACTATCATTCGTTGAGATTGAGCCGCGTAATTTGTTCTCTCATGACAAATGGAAAGCGATCCGGGAACTTCATTACGTAGCTTCTACGAAAATAGGACTTCAATTCAAAAAAAGATTCTGGGAAAGAGAAGGCATCCATGGGGGGAAATTGATGACCGACCTGCCCATTCGTTTTGCTAATTATCCAAGCCACCTAATTGGTTCTACAGGATCAGGCATTATTTTAGCCAGCTATACTTGGGAAGATGATACCCTGTCATGGGATAACTTGCCTGAGGGAGATCGGATTCGAAATGCCTTGGATAATTTGGCAACGGTTCACGGCAAGCAAATGTACGATGATTTTTTAACTGGAGCCTCTCATAGCTGGTCACAGTATCAGTTCTCCGGAGGCGCCTTTTCCATGTTTAAGCCATCCCAGGAAACAGAGTTGTTCCCTTATATTCCTACACCTGAAGGAAGAGTCCATTTTGCAGGGGAACATACATCGACTGCTCCTGCCTGGATTGAAGGAGCCATTCAATCTGGCATCAGGGTTGCCCATGAGGTGACCAATCTTCCCCGAACCTATTTTGGAGGTGATGGATGATGAAGGTTCAGTTCCTTCATGGCCATCCCCGGCACCCCCAAGCCATCAAAACAATCCTGTTTGCTGATCCTTCGTCCTGAGCTCGTGAACTCCAGAAGTCATCCCAGGTTATAAATATGGTCTTTTAATGCAATATCCATTCTTTCCCCTCCTAAAAAAAGACTTAAGGAAAAGAGCTCCAGATTGTTATCCAGAGCCCTCATATGATTCTATTTTATATCTTTAAATGTTCCAGTGGGGATGTTAAATGACCATTTTTTTCCGTCTTTTGCCTGAAGAGTTAACGTAAATCCTTTGGCACCAATAATTTTAACTTCGCCATGTTTGCTTGGGGTCTTGTATTCTTTTTCCCCCATATACTTGCGTTTGTCTCCTTCCGACCTCACAAAGACATAGCCTTGCGCGGAATCATTAATCAATGCTCCGGCTTCGACGGTTACATTCTTGCCGCTCATCTCACCGTTTTTGATCGGGCTGACCCAGCCATTTGTGAATTTAGCTTTTTGGTCGTTTACCGGGTCTTCCACATGCGTCAAAATTTGAGCCGTCACCGCGCGGTCATGCTGAACAACAAGCGGACCGTCCACTCCATCTTTCTTGGAGATGTTGTCATTTCTCGCTTTAACTTTGTTCTGTGCTTTTCGCTCCATAATCTCTCTTTTTTCTTTTGGAAGATTATCATAAGTGCCAGAAGCAGATACATGGTAATAAGTAACTCCTGCTCCAAACAATACAGCCATTGTTATAAGTGAAATTGCTATTTTTTTCATGTCTTTCACCCCTCAAATGGAATTAATGCCAACGGATATCCGTTGAGAGCATTGGATAATTTGTAGCAGCTTTGGTTTTTGAATCACTGTATAGTTCGTTGTACAGCTGGGTCCAGCCCTGGCTTGGCGTGTTATCGAGCTCCGTATGGCATCCTGTATTCGTACAAGCAGCATATTGGGTTAAAGAAGCGCTGAATTGCATCGGTTTAGCAGCAGTGACGGCAGAGTACTTGGCAATATTCTGCCACTGTTCGGCCATATCGCCGCTGTTATCATAAATTTCCGGAAGCGGCCATGCAGGCGATGCTCCCCAGGAAATATATTGAATATCTTTATAGGTCCAGCCGTTATTACACGAATAATTGATGGTGCCCGAGTTAAGGTTGGTGTGGTAGCATCCGTCCGCAGAACCATAATTATAGAGCGAATAGCTGTTAACAGAATCATAGCCTTTCACCCACTCTGTGGTAGTCGATACAGGATCGTATCCCGGTTCCATATCGTTACCGCCATCTACTTCAACCTGATCAGAATAAGAATTTGTGTTATTATGGCTGTTAATATCATCGATCATATTGGCAAAGTTCTGGCCGCCTTCATACGTAACGGTATAGGAGTTATTCGTTCCGACAATGATATGAACTGTGGATAGTGAATCACTTGCTGTGCCTTTCCAATATCCCCGGGAGTAAGCTTCGACCGCTGCCCCAACTTGAGTCAGCGTGGCATCCGGCATCCCGAAAAGAGACAAACTCGTTGGCGAAGACTGTCCACCGAAATCAAGAATAACCATACTGTTCTGAATTCCCGCTTTCTTGTAATCTGCTAGGCCTTTTTGGTATCCCATATCATATAATGTCACTGTATCAACAGTGTCCATGTAATAGCTTTGTGCGGATGGCGGCGGTGTGGCAGCGCTTACATTTTTAACCGGAAGCATATATCCAAAACCAAACATCACAACCATTGCTAATGAAACGAATACTCTACCAATGTACTTACCAAGTAACCCCACTTGCTTGTTCATCTCTTTCCCCTCTTCTTTTTTGACTTTAAATGTGCAAAAACAAGGCCCTATACTTCCCCCCATTCATAAAAATTTTGTATATAAAAGGAATTCGTCCGAATGATTGCTTTTATTTACATTGTTCTGATAATTTTTACAATTATTTTAAAAAATAACAAAAAGGAAGTTGACAATTTCTTGTCATCTTCCCTCAAAATCTTCCCCAATCAAGCTCTTTTAAAAATTGATAAATGTCTTCGTGCAGCTTTTCTTTCTCAGGTCCCCTCGTCACAAGGTGCGGAGAGTTTTCATACCAGATCAGCGACTTTTGGTCAGATGAAATCCGTTCATAAAGAAGGTCCGCACTTTCCAGATTGACGGGATGATCCTTACCCGATTGTACAACGAGTGCAGGACACGTAATCTCCTGTATATGCTTCCCTGCTTCCTCAATCACCGCCTGTACGGTTTGAACCATCTTGGCTGATTGCGGCTT
Organism: Fictibacillus sp. WQ 8-8; assembly: GCF_024494405.1. Lineage (NCBI taxonomy): Bacteria > Bacillati > Bacillota > Bacilli > Caryophanales > Fictibacillaceae > Fictibacillus > Fictibacillus sp. WQ 8-8. The sequence continues at coordinate 78,929 of NZ_JAMXKG010000003.1, read as the reverse complement.
CAAGCTTCCCCATTCTTCTTCCATCTGTTCCGGCGGAGTTCGTAGGATCGTTTTATATCTCCTCGTAAAAAGACTGACGTGCCGGCCCAAGTCTTCTGCGCTTTTCGGCTTAACTGGCGCACACATGGAGACGAGCCCTTTTACCGGAAAAGTGTATGCCATTTTCAAGGCAAACACGCCACCAAGAGAGATACCGACAACGGCAATCTCATCATGGCCTTGCTTCTGTAAAAAGCGATATCCTTCTACGACGTTCTTCCACCACTGTTCCGCCCGTATGGTGACTAGTTTTTCAGGCGTATCTCCATGCCCTTCATACAATGGGCCATGGCACGTATAGCCTTTCTCGTTTAAAAATCGGCCGAGCTCCCGAACATCCACCGTGTTTCCTGTAAATCCGTGCAGAAGCAGGACGGCCCGCTTGCCGCCTTCAAAGGTAAAAGGCTTTGCTGAAACTAATTTCATGACTGATCCTCCGTTCACTTTGTTCTGCTCCCAATGTATCATAAACAACCTGCCCTAAAAGTGAAAAAAGAGAATGATTAGATCATTCTTCTTAAAGTATTAGTCATAAATTTAGTAATTATTTGAAAATTAACACATAATTTTGAATTAATTCGAGAAAGGTCATTGACATTAAATACAGAAAGAGTAAAATGTTCTTTAAAACTTTAAACAGAGGTGTCCGTGTTGAAGTACTCATTTGCCAATCGCATTTATTCATTACAATCATCTGCCGTGAGAGATATTTTAAAAGTCGTGAACCAGGAAGGCGTCATTTCTTTTGCCGGAGGCCTGCCAGATGATCAGCTTTTTCCTTTGGAAGGAATTGAAGAAGCATTTGCTAAAGTGTTTGCATCCGGAAAGCATGCTCTCCAATACATGGAGACAGAAGGATATTTACCGCTTCGTGAAGTCATCCTTGAACGGATGTCACGCAAAGGCATTACAAACTACACTACAAAAGATGTGATGCTGACAACCGGGTCCCAGCAGGTCATCGACTTGTTTTCCCGTGTCATGCTGAACCCTGGAGACGTCATCCTGACCGAAGACCCTACGTATCTCGCAGCGCTACAGGTATTTAAATCCTATGAAGCACGTGTGATTGGTGTCGCATCTGATGAAGATGGCATGATTCCTGAGGACTTGGCGCACAAAATCAAAGAATACAAGCCGAAATGCATCTATGTCGTTCCTACCTTCTCCAATCCTGCCGGAAAGGTATGGTCACTTGAGCGCAGGAAACAACTGCTTCAAGCAGCCCATAAGCATAACATTGTGATCCTTGAAGACGATCCGTACGGTGATCTTCAGTTCAACCGCGAGGAAACCTACACTCCGCTTGCTGCACTGGACGATGGAACCTGTGTCCTGTACACGAGCACCTTTTCAAAAACAGCCGTACCGGCACTTCGTACAGGCTGGGTCGCCGGGCCATTTCAAATTGTCCGCATGATGTCACAGGCAAAACAGGCAAATGATCTTCATTCCAACTCCCTGTCACAGCAGGCACTCTATCATTTCTGTACAGGGTTTGATATGGACGGCCATATCGACCGCCTGATTGCAGAATATGAAAAACGGATGAACGTCATGTACCGCTGTCTGGGAGAAGCCAACCTGCCAGGATTAAAATTAACCAAACCAAAAGGCGGCATGTTCTTCTGGCTTGAGCTCGACGAACACGTTAACACAACTCTCCTTCTGCCGGAAGCTGTCTCCCGTGGCGTTGCATATGTACCAGGCGAACCGTTCTTTGCCACCCTGCCGAAAACGAATGCATTGCGCCTGAACTTTAGCCACCCGACAATTGAGAAGATCGAAAGCGGCATTACAATAATGACAGAGCTGTTTAAAGAGTCACTTCAGAAGGAAGTAGTTTATTCATAAGAAATGCAAAAGGAACCTGCTTTGAAAAGCGGTTCCTTTTTTTTATTATTTAACCCGCAGTCCTTGTCCTGCATAAATCGTATAGTCACTGTCCAGGTTGTTCCACTGTTTTATTTTTCCTACCGAAGTTCCATACATCTTACTGATCGAATAAACGGTATCGCCTGGCATGACCGTATGATAGACGGCTGTTGCTTTCTTGGTGAGTTTAAAGCTTTTTACGATACCATTCACGTGGGCACGCGCTATGCTACTAATAAAAGAACTGGATCTTAATTTTGCGGCATCCGCAGACGTATCAATAAAACCATTTTCAGTTAGGACTGCTGGCATATTGGACTCCCTCAGCATGTGAAAGTCTGCCGTTTTCTTACCGCGATCCGTGAAATCGACTAAGTCGATTACGGCATCGTGAATATTGGTGCGATAAGCAGTTGTAGGTGCACTTGTACCAGGATAGATATAACTTTCAAAGCCTGTCCCGCCGCCAGCGTTAATATGAATAGATAATAAATAATCCGCATCCCAGTTGTTGGCTGCGTCAGTTCTTTCATTTAACGATACGAACTCATCAGACGTTCGGCTCATCTTAACTTCCACATTATTATATTCGACTAACAATATATTCTTGATCCGAGTCGCAATCTGCAGGGTGATATTTTTCTCCTGAAGGCCATCCCCGACGGCTCCTGCATCATCACCGCCATGCCCAGGGTCAATAAAGATTTTAACCATCTACTAAACACTCCCTGTTGTTAAAAACTTGAGAAAGAACAATCTCATTCTCTCTATTATTCTATGTAAAAAATCTAGCAATGGTTTGGACAGGCCTACCCCTCTTAATTATATAAAAAAAGACCATCCCAAGAGTCTGACTTGGGGTGGTCTTCTGATTGCTTATCGTTATAATACTTTGCTTAAAAAGGATTTGGTTCTGTCGTGCTGAGGGTTTCCAAATAATTCACTTGGAACATTCTCTTCAACAATATAGCCGCCATCCATAAATAACACCCGGTCACCCACCTCGCGGGCAAAGCCCATTTCGTGTGTCACGACGACCATGGTCATCCCTTCTTGAGCTAATTGTTTCATAACTTCTAATACTTCTCCTACCATTTCTGGATCAAGAGCTGACGTTGGCTCATCAAACAGCATGATTTTCGGGTTCATGGCAAGCGCCCTCGCAATGGCCACACGCTGTTTCTGGCCTCCTGATAATTGGCCTGGATAGCTGTTTGCTTTTTCTTTCAATCCAACCTTAGCCAATAGCTCCAGGCCCTTCTCTGTTGAAACCGCCTTAGAAACGGAACGCACTTTAATAGGTGCAAGTGTTACATTTTCCAGGACCGTCATGTGCGGGAAAAGATTAAAGCTTTGAAACACCATTCCGATGTCTTGTCTGACTTTATTAATATCAATTTTTGAATCCGTAATATCTTGGCCTCTGATGATTACTTGTCCGTCTGTAATGTCCTCCAATTTATTAAGGCAGCGCAGAAACGTACTTTTCCCTGACCCTGAAGGACCAATCACACATACCACTTCTTTTTCTTGAATTTCTGCATTGATACTTTTTAAAACCTCTAACGTTCCAAATGACTTCTTTAAATTGCTCACTTGAATGATACTCATCTTAATTCAAATCTCCTCTCGAGGAAGTTTGCCAGCAGGGAAAGAAGATAGATTAATATAAAGTAAATGATTCCGACAACAAACCAAATCTTAAAAGCCTCAAAGGTGGCTGAGGTGGCAACCTCACCTTGCTGCGTCAGATCCGCAATTCCAATAATCGATAATAGGGAGGTATCCTTTAAGCTTATGATGGCTTGGTTTGTAAACGTCGGCAGCATTCTTCTGACCGCCTGAGGCAATACGATAAACCGCATATTCTGTAACCCTGTTAACCCCAGAGATCGCGCAGCTTCGGTTTGTCCTTTATCGATGGATTGAATACCGGCCCGGATAATTTCAGCAAAGTACGCGCCGGCATTAAGACCGACAGTCACAATTCCAGCGGTTGTTTTGTCCATGGAAATCCATTCTAAAGAGTTAAGCCCAAAATAGATAAAGAACAATTGCACCAGAATGGGAGTACCACGGATGGCATCAATGTAAATTTTAGCAATCAAATTCAATGCTTTTAGCGGCGAAAGACGAAGCAGCGCCATGACTAACCCAATGATTAATCCTAAAATGAGTGCTGCGATAAAAATATAGACGGTAACTTGAAGCCCTTCTATCAAATAGGGCATCGCTTTTGTAATTGCATCCATAACAAACTCTCCTTTCAAAAATACGGCGCGCTGTGAGCGCGTCGTATTTTAACTAACCTATTATTCTTTTAAGTATTTTTTGACGATCTCGTCGTATTTCCCGCTTTTCTTTAAATCCGCAAGGCCTTTGTTGATTTTCTTCAATACATCCTCATTCTCGCCTTTTAATACGGCAATACCATAGTTGTCACCATTGAGGCGGTCTCCTACAATCTTAAGACCAAGATCCTTCTGTGCAATCGCGTAGGCAACGACAGGATAATCTTCAATCAATACGTCGGCATTGCCATTGGAAACTTCCTGGAACATAGAAGGGCTATCATTGAATTGAACCACTTTCGCATTTTTCTTTTTAGCCAATTCTTCAGCAAACTGGGCACCGGTTGTCCCTTTTTTAACCGCAATCGTTTTTCCTTTCACATCATCTTGGGATGTGATGTTATTGTTGTTCTTGGCCACGACCAGAGTAAGTCCTGCCTTGAAGTATGGATCAGAGAAATCTACTACTTTCTTTCTTTCGTCCGTAATACTCATGCCCGCAATGGCAATGTCAAGCTCATCCGCTTGCAGGGCAGGAATGATCCCTTTGAAATTCATCGGCTCCAGTTTGATTTTAAAGCCTTCTTTCTTAGCAATCTCTGTGATCAAATCAATATCGATCCCTTTTTGTTTTCCGTTTTCTTCATACTCAAACGGAGGGTAGGTTGTATCAACCCCGACTTTATACACTTTGTTTTTGGCGTCTTCTTTGTCTCCGCCACATGCAGCCAATAACAATGATAGAATCATTACCAGACCGAAGATACTTAGTTTTTTCATGATAATCCTCCCTTTTATGTAAATTAAATCTCGACTTTTAGAATACCATAAATATTGTGAAAAGATTTATAATTATTTCTTATTCCAGAAGCAACCCGCTTGCTCGGCAAAAGGCAATTCCGTTTCTTCAAGCCTCGTTATGTAAGGTTTCAACAATTAATTCCCCTGCTTTCCCATGGTTTCAATAACGATTTCTCCTTCACCAGACGGTTCTTCAAAACCATTCAGATAAGAAGTTAATATTACTTCTGTAATTGGAAAAGCAGCATTGGCATCAAAACGCTGGCTTCTTATATTCAAGCGCCTGCGTAATTCATCAGGAGGAACTTTCAAATAAATGACTTTCCACACCCCTCCTGCATCTTCAATAAGCTGCTTATATCGTTCTCTTCTCGAACGCTGCCAAAAGCTAAAATCAACAACTACTTGCTTTTTCTCTTGAATCAATACCACCATATATTTTCGAAGCTTCATATCCGCTTGTTCCTTATATTTCTCGTAGACTTCAGCAGGAAAATCAATTCCATATCGGCCATGGGTGGTCCAAATCTCTTCATCAATGGAAAGACGGACAAAGCCCTCTTTCCCCAACTCTTGAGCAAATGTGGTCTTGCCAGAACCAGCTACCCCACACATCATGACCACTAATGGAGCAGCATCCTTCCCTTTTTGAGTTATAAGATCATTCAGTACCGTGTCCCTTAACATGGTAGACCTCCTTTCTAATGACAATCTCCCACTCCGGATTCCAGACGACTTCCCACAAATGGCCATCAGGGTCTTGGAAATGCCCGGAATATCCGCCCCAGAACGCGTCATGTGCCGGGTCGGTGATCACAGCACCTGCTCTTTTTGCCTCTTTCATCACTTGGTCCACTTCTGCCTTGCTTCCAACATTGTGGCCAAGCGTAAACTCAGCAGGGTTTGGTGTGCCTTGTGCCACCTTAGCCTCATGGGCAAGATCTTTACGATTCCATATGGCGAGCTTTACCCCTGATTCCAAGTCAAAGAAAGCCACCGCACCATGCTCAAACTCTGTTCCGATAATTCCTTCTGTCTGAAATCCCAACCCGTCCCGATAGAATTTTACCGACCGTTCCAAATCATTGACACCTAACGTAATAACCGTAATTCGTGGTTTCATCTAAAAAACCTCCTTTAGGTTAGAGTACATAAAAAACCCTGATATCTCTTGGTGGGAAAAATCAGGGTGAATTTATACTTCAATAAGAATTTTTTTATTTATTCCTCACTAAACACCGAAATCTTTACGTCCACATACTGAATGGATTCATCACCGCCAAAGATATGATAGATAGGTGATGCTAAGTTCAAATTGTTATCTACCATATATTGAAACAACTCAGCATAGACAAATTCCGTTAAGGTTTCGTAATTCCCTGTAAAACGCTTCATAAGCATTTCATCCACATAATAATAGCTTCTAAACCTGAGAGACTTAGAGGAGGGGATTTTATCTTCCTGAACGGGCATGAATAATTCAATATACATGTTTTCATCTTTCGGTATGTTTTTTAATGCATAAAACAGGGGACCTTTAATGGTTAAATTGACTTCTGCAATCTCTGATAATAGATCCTCGATCACTCTCTCCATCTCACTGTAATGGAAGTAATATTCCTTTGAGACCACATTGGAGTATGCGATGCTTTGATCTTCACCTATCATAGGGCGGGCTCACCTACTTCAACAATAGGAGCGTAAACATCCAACCACGTTTCTCCAAATACATCCAAACAAACATGATAAAAGCTTGGATCGAGTGTAATATGATTCTTTTCCGCAGTCTCTTGAATCAATTGATACACTTCTTCTATGCTGCCGTCTTCATCTGTAAAACGAACGCATAGAGCTTCCTCAATGACTAAGGCGTCAATATATTCATAAGCAGAACCTTTTTCTAGTTCTACTCGGTCATTCACAGGTACACAGTATGTAAACTCCCCGGAAGCAGGATCATTCTCTAAGGGCTGGAATTTGAAAAGCACCGGACCTACCGGATAGATTCCATTGTTTACGACCTGGCTCCTTAAAGCGATAGCCGGCAACAGCCACTCCTCTTTTTCCACCACTTGAGTAATACTGATTAAGTTTAATAGCGATAAAGATTTATATTGAACTTTCAATAAGACCACTCCTCTCCTGCTTTCACTAGCTCAGTTTCTTCTTTTATTTTGCTTTACGACTTTGTTTTTTTATCATCGCTTTATTCTCACGCTGATATTCTTGCCAAGTTATGTTGAAAGAAGGGAATTTACGTTTGCAGTAGGCTAACAAATGAAATTCTGCTGTACCTACAGCAACACCATAAAGTATGACTGATAGAACAAAGTAAAAGATCATATCCCCCAATGAAGTTTCACCAAAGTTATGTACATAAATTAATATCAATAAAACGAAGGTATAAACTAAGGCTGCAATAACCGTATAAATAAAAGTTTTATTGAAAAATCCAGTAGAGTTTTCTCCCTCATTAAAAGCTCCATTTTCAGCTTGTTTAAAAGTATTTAGCGTGCATAAGAAGTGAGTAATTATACCGCCCGCTATCAATAATCCTACATATATTAGCGTAAGAGTATCATTTGGAAAGTTAAAAACCCCCCGAATGACTACAGTAACAAATCCAATGGTTGCGAGTTGAAAAGAATAAAACAAGGTCACTTTTGAAAGCGACTTTTGAAACTTAATAAACCTCTTTGGTTTTGAATAGAAGAATAATAAGACGATCTGCAAGCTGTAAAACAAAAGCTCAACAATAACTACTATCTTTTCAAAAGCAGTTGGAAAAGCAGCCCAGCCAAATCTAACTAACCCAAGAATAATAAAAAACATAACCATGGAACTCCAAATGATCGTTCCATACATAAATGAAACATTATTAACAGGATTAAGCCGATTTTTGGATGTAACTTTAAATTCAGATAAGTCTTCTTCTTTAATGTTCCACATATATTTCTCCACCTTAATAATTAACGAGTAATTCTACCAGAAAACAGAAGCAATCTTATGTGTTACTCCCTTTATCGCTTTTTTCGTGCCGCTAACAATGCTCTCTCCTCCAAGGAAGTCCGATTTATAATTCATTGCAAACGAGGCAGCGATACCCACACCAGCCCCAACCACCGTTCCGACAGGTGGTACAATTAACGAGCCTACAGCCGCTCCGGCACCGGCTGAAGCAGCAATTGAACCAATATCTACTGCTGAATCTGTAACGATATCAGCCGCATCCATACCTTGCCAGCCGTCTTTTTGTGATTCTATGACATTACCGGCAACGGATAATGCAGATCCTACCACAGCTAATCCTTTTACTGCTTTTCCAACTTTTCCAACCTCTTTAAAGGTTGATTTCCATTTCGCTGGATTGAGATTTTTCAAACTGTCGGCATACGATGATTTAAAGCCTTTCAATGCTTGTTTCCCGAAAGCTTTAGTAAATCCAATTTTTCCAAGATCTTTTTTAAACTCTTGATGTGCTACAAAATCCGGTAATTTATAGATCGTTGCCTTTGCTTTTTTAATTTGTGATTTAGTCGTTTTTAAATCATCAAACTTAAAACCATTCCGAATATATTTCATGAAAGCATCATCGTCTTTATTTAGCTTTAGCATCTTGGCTATTGTTACTAAATCTTTATTATTTCGTGCGGATAAGGTATACGCTCCTCTTCCCTTTCGGCCGTCTGGGTCAAAAAGAGTTTTGAAATCATATTTCCACTTAAGATACTGGCTAATCGTTAATGCAGTAGAAACCCTTCCATATTTAATACTTTTACTTACATTAGAAACCCCTTGCCTTACTGTAGCAAATAAAGTACCGCTCAAGAAACTAGTAAAGCCGTCGGCACTAAACAACTGCTGATCCGCCTCACGAAATTTAGTTTCCGTTTTCTTTACGACATCTTGTGCACTATGTAAAAGTGTACCATAATGCTCCATCTGTTGAATGAGGCTGTTGTAAAGCGGACTGATGGCTGATAGATTTATGCCCTGCCCATTGCTCTGCATGGAATAATAATTTAATTGTAAGTTCGCTTTGATTTCTTTGCTCTGTGCTGCCAATTTGCCCACATCGGAAGCGAGAGCCTTAAGTTCATCCGGTTTCACATTTACACGACTCATTACTTTCTTCTCCTGCCTTTCTTCTCTCTTTTTATTGTAAAAAAGAAATAGGGCTGTATGTATTGGACTATATTACTAAAAACTCCCACTTTCTAATTTCTAACTCCAAAATCCAAATAATACCATTCTACTAAAGATTATTAAGGCTAAAGAAAAACTCTAGATTAAAGAGCAGTGCCGTCCCAAGGAACAGCACCGCTCTTTTGTTTAGGCTCTTTTCGGAATGTTTGCCAAGGATTCTACCTTCTCTTTTTTATTGCGTTCTCGCTATCGAATGGGCTCCATGAAGTAATAGATCTGACGCTTTTTATCAATGGTAGGCGCAACTCGATTTCCATTGACTGTATCAATCCCATGAAGGTTTGATTTTGCTCTTCCCAGATAAACCGTATACTTGTGTTTGGACAGGGAATCTACCTTGAAATGAACAGAGGGTGAGGAATTATTTTTCTGGTTCTTTATTTGGATCTCAGGAGAAGACCGATACCAAGTATATTTTCCATTCTTTTTACCAATGTTGACGACACCTATAGCATCTCCATCGCTAACCTTCTTCTCGTAGAAGATAAAAACATCTCCCGCTATTTCGGTTCTTCCCATTATATCTTCTTCCGTAATTTCTTCTTCTTTCGCTCCTTTATGGATTGCACCATAGGAAGTATCATACAAAGTGAGATTCTCTTTCCCGGTCGCAAATAAAGAACACCCCGTTAGGAGTAGTATTCCTAAAATAATACAAAACGTTTTTGCTTTCATTCCATCTTCTCCCGTTCTTTTACCATAGAAACAAATTCGGACCAGACCATAGAGTCCACCCGAAAACCAGTAGTCAAAGTTATCCCTCTCTTAATCAATGAATTCACTTTTTTGTACACTTTAAAAAAAGCATCAATCTATACGAAAACAGCCTTTGTTTAAGAAGTCATCTCTTTCATTAGTTCACTCTCAATACCTTTGATCATGTCAAACGCTCCTCCCGACTGATTACTGCAAACAGAAATACAGAGTGAGGGATGCGGATAGAAGGCGGCTCGGAAATTCACTCCTGGGTCGTAGCCCATCAAAATGTGTTTAGTCACTGAATGTTTTTCAGTCTTCATCCAGATTCCATAGCCATATGCAGTTGAGTCATCTACACGGATATGGGGTGCAAGCAGCTGTTGAACGTTCTGTTTATCCAATAACCTCCCTGCCGTTAAAGCCTCCCATAACTGAATTATCCCACATGCCGTGATATAGGCCCCGCCATCTGGACCTCCTTTTGCCGGCAAGGAGAATATATTCGTCTTCCAGCTTCCATCGCTTTGATCGATATAGCCTAAAGCTGCTTTCGACGGCAGACTGTCCGTTTCAAAGTAACCAGCATCCATTCCGACTCTCTCAAATATATTTTTCTCTACATAGTCGGTGAATGCCATTCCGCTAACCTGTTCAACAATCAAGCCAAGCAAGATATAGCCCGCGTTGTTGTAGTGAAACTTGCTTCCTGGATCGTACTTCATTTTTTCATTTTGAAACAACGGTAAAAAGTCTTTCGGACCACGAACGTGATACATCGGCTTGTTGATCCATAGGTCCTCGTAATCTTCCATAACTTCTTCATCAAAGTAGTCAGGAATACCTGAAGTATGAGTCAGCAATTGATGGATGGTGATTTCCTGAGAAAAGTGAGGGAAAGACTGGTTTAAACAATCTCCCAATAAAGAATGATAGGACAGTCGCCCCTCTTCAGCCAGCTGACAAATCGCAATAGCCGTAAACAGCTTACTTCCCGACGCAATTCCAAACTTTGTATCACTTACATTGTTCATCTTCTCCGAACGGTTCGCCAGTCCAAAACTATAATCTGCCAGGATTTGGTCCCCCTGCTTTACAAATACCGAGCCTGAAAAATGAATTTCAGCGGCCAACGATTGTATGTATTCAATAATCTGCTTGTTCATAACTCTTCCTCCACCATCTATTCGTTATTCAAAACTTTGACATTCTTTTACCAAATCCTCTTTTTGATCACTAAGTTGCTTTTCTTATTTCTTCATATTTAATAAAATGAAAGTATCCAATCTATCTCGTCCAATGAAACACCACAAAAAGCCGAACCAATAATCATCGTAACCTCATACCCCTATGTTTCAATAGGAGGAGGTGAAAAGTGATGAAGAAATCAGGCTTCATTCTGGTGTTTTTTGTACTTTCCATGCTTATTCCGACAACCGCACATGCAGGCTGGGATTACCAGGGCAGTGATGTCTTTACGAAGCAAAGCAAGAATTTCAAGTCAGGCGGAGGAAGCTTTAAATTCTGCCTTAGCAAGAACAGTAAAGAAGGAAACTACCGGATGATGGAGGAAGATCCTTTTAATCCGGATGACTGGGTCTCTTATGAAGAAAAAGACCCGACTGGCTATGAGCCTAGCTTCCCTAATATCGGATTTGATAGCAAAGGCTGTGTCGTGTATCACAATATTAGTAAATATGTAGACGGAACGGATGGACAAGCGGAATTATATATCCAGAAATGGTCTGGAGGGAATTCAAAGGTCTATGCTTATGATTAATAGAACAACAAAAAGAGCATCGATGCTGATGCTCTTTCATACTGCCTATTCAAGATCCAGACGCCAGTTGTTGCACTGCATTAAATTGCCCGGGGGATACTCAAACTGACACTCATTGAGAATGGTAAAACCCAGCTTGCGGCAGATGCATTGGAAGCTCCATTGCCGATCGAAGGAAAGGCGTGAAGGAACTTGTGCTTTTTCTCAGCTTTCGCTTGTGTAATCGCCGCTGCAACCGCTTGGCTCGCTATCCCTTTCCCCTGATGAGACAGTACTACACTCCAGCCGATTTCATAGACGGTTTCATCCTCCCAGACACTTTCCCAATAACCGACCGAGCCAGCTGCTTCACCATTATCCAGGATGACCGTGTACATACAGCCCCTGTCACCTAGATCGAGATAACGTTTATGGCGGCCAAGGATCAACTCCTCACTTTCCGGTCCGCCAAGATGCTTCGTCATCTCCCGGGTATTCAACTTATACAGCAAGTTGAGGTCTCCATCTGCCCATGGCCGGATTTGAAGTGAAGTTGTTTGTTCTGCCATCTTGCACCTCCATTTTTCTCTATCTCCATTTTACAATTAAAGGAAAAAAGATGTATACATTAAAATAGCCCCCTAAAATAGAGGGCTACACTTTTTGTTAAACTGGACTCTTAAACCCGTTTCTGTTCACATATAAATACAATCCGTAATCCTGCATGACAGACGGATGCCCCTCTTGCCGAACCATGGCTGCTACATTCCCGCGGTGATAGTTGCCGTGGGTAGAGATGTGGAAGATCGTTTCGGTGGGCGTGGTGTCGAGCAGACCAGCATATGGGTTATCAACCGTGAAAACTTTTTCCATGTCGTTTTGTTTGATAAAAGCTCTGTATTTCTCGCTGAGCTCACAGTACATCGTTTCCATTTCCTCCAGTGTACAGGCCTCTGCCTGCACTCTCACCTGGTCATTAGCACCCCATACTTCCTTCATATCTCTGCCTTTCATCATCTCCAACCACAGAGAATCCGTGAGGTAAATATGGACCATCACCATTTGAAGTGATGGAAAAATGCTTGGCTTCATTTCTTTTTTGTATAATTCCTCAGGAAGTTCTTTTAGCCGTTCAAAGATCTTTGCGTTTGCCCAGGCATGATAGTCATACATTTCCTTTGCTTGGTTTTTCATAAAGAAAGCCTCCCTTTGCATAAAAGATTCCTAACCCAGTATGTATTCTAGGGAAACCTCTCTTTCCCTTTTCGAAGGAAAAAAATGGTCATCTCATGAATTCACCCCCACAAACCACGCTTCTCATTATAAATATGTTATAGAGTACATAAAAAGAAACGCTGAAAAAGGAAGGCACGAAGGAGGCAATGCCATGGAGTCCTATGTGAAAGATGCTCTGCTTGAATGGAAAGAAGAGATGGAAAGCCAAAAGAGAGAAATTGATGAAGAGTACGAAAAGGTAAAAACAGAACTACAGCTCTATTCCTATAAATTCGGAATCACCAAACAAGTCCTGCAATCCACCATCAACGAAGAAATGATCCGAAACATCAAATCCACCTACCAGGAACCATTCGAAGAAAAATACAACGAGCTTAAGCTGCAATTAAAGAAGCTTGAGGAAAAGCGGAATGTATTCTTGATGTTTGTGGAGAAAATTGAGGGTGCTGGTGTAAAAGAAAAGAACTAGGAAAAAACCGCCTATTGCTATTTTTAAAAAAAACACTTGCTGACGACTTTCCGACAGCAAGTGTTTTTAGATTATAGTTGAGATACTTTTTCCTTTGATTTCTCTTCATTTAGAACCTGTTTAATCAAATGATCAATTCGTTCAATTTCCAAGCTTGCATTTTTCCACCAATTTCTACTCCAAATCCTCGTAATTTTCCATCCTTTGGATTCCAAAAACCGTTGTCGATAGACATCCCTTTCTTTGGCAGAAGCTGCACTATGGAACATTGCCCCGTCGCACTCAATTCCTAAAATATATTTTTGAGGATGGTTAGGATGGACGACAGCCATATCAATACGGTAACCAGACATTCCAATTTGAGTATCAACTTTATATCCTAAATCAATAAGTTGTTTATAAACTTGTTCTTCAAACGGGGAATCAAACCATAACTCTAAATCTTGTTTTTTTGTATTATGATTTTCATTAATTTTAGTAACAATTGCTTCGATTTCATCTTTATTTACATTCGAGACTGCTTTCGAATACTCTAAGTAATTTTTTAATAACTTTGGACCATCATTCTTTGCATTAGTAACATTTAATTCTGCCGGTTCAATACTAGAAACAACATGAATCTGTTCTTTAGCCCTTGATACAGCAACATTTAAACGGTTCTCTCCTCCTTGCTGACTTAACGTTCCAAAGCGTGAATAAACTTTACCCTGTTCATTTCTTGCATAAGCAATTGAAAAAATAATTGTATCTCTTTCATCGCCCTGTACATTCTCAATATTTTTCACAAAAATTCTCTCATCTAAATCTTTACTCATAATTTGTTGATATACAACAGAGAATTCCTTGTCTTTTTCTACTTCACTCTCAATAATATCTAAAATTTTATCTTGTTGCTTTGCATTAAACGTAATTATTCCAATAGATTTGTTTGGTTCTTTAATTACTATTTCCTTTAACAGGTTTACTACTTCCATGGCCTCGGCTTCATTACATTGATTTATCCACTTTCCATTTGTAATCTTATGCCATTTTATAGCGGCTGGATCTTTGAGCGGTGTAACATTAGGAGCTATTTGAATGTTGCCATTATAATAAGCATGGTTAGAAAAGTTAATTAGTTCTTCAAATTTAGACCTATAGTGCCATTGAAGCATTTTTTCAGGCAGTATTCTTTTGGATAAATTAAGCAAACTCTCTGAGTGCTCAATATCATCCTCTTCCTCTTCTTCATCAATATGTGTGTCACCTTTAAACAGATTTGAAGGAGGCAGCTGTTTTTCATCACCAGCTACAATTATTTTCTTTCCTCTATATACGGAAGGAATTCCATTTTCAACCGTACATTGAGAAGCTTCATCAAATATCACCACATCAAACAATTCTTTTTCCAATGGGAAGATAGCAGAAACAGACTCAGGTGAGGTCAACCATATCGGCATTGCATCTAAAAGTCCATTTAACGAAAATTGACGTACAAGTTTACGAACTGGCCACACCATTCGTTTTTTACCTACTTGGTGTTTTAATTCTCTAAATTGCTTACTATTAGATTGTTTTGACTGATGCAACCATTTTAGTAAGCGGTTTGTTAAAACTTTTGCTGCTAAATCTCTTTTTTTCTTTAATATCTTTTTGAACTCTTTACGTATGTTATCTAATTCTTCTGTTCCTATTTTACTTAATGATGGATGCTTATTTTCAATTTCATCAATCCAGTGAATGTACGCAGATTGTTTTACAATATCGACCCATTCATTTGCAAGTTGACTATGAACATTGTCATTCGTTTTATTTTTCAAACGATCTAGGATCAATTTTAAAAATGGTAGACTTTCATCATAAGTTCGATCCATAAATCTAAGCTCTTCGAAATCTTGAATAATAAATTCCTGCTTTTGTTTAAAGTCGTTTACCGGAATATCGCCTTTTGAAATTGAATGATTTATCTTTAAAATAGAATCATCATTAAAATAAGTTTTTAACGAATTAATCTCCTTGGACATCTTTTCAGAAACCTTTGACAGCTCAAATAAAATTCTTAAACTTTCTCTTAACTTGGGCCATTCTTTTGATGATAACCCTTTAAATTTTTCTCCGTTAAGCAGTTCCTCTACAATGGTTTTACCTGTAAATGAAGTCCACCACCATAATCTTAACTTTTGAAGCGATTTTTTTTCTTCTGGATTTAAGTCTTCGTATATTTTTTCAAGTTTGTCACTAATTAACCATGTATATTCAGGTGTAATTTCATTCTGTTCAAAGGTCTCTAAGTATTCAACGCTCTTTTCTGCTTTTTCAATAATGTTTTTTAAAATTTCTATTAGGGTTAAACGATCTTTTAAATCAAGCTTTGTAAATGACTTTCTATTTTTTAATGGATACTGTTCGTTGCCAAATCTTCCATAATAACTACCATAAGAGAGAATTTTTGAAAGTACATCTTCAAAGTTTTCTTTATTTAAGGACCGCAGTATATTTTCTAAGTCCAGAATTACTTCGATTTCTGTAATTGGTTTTCCCAATCCATATAATTCATATGCTTTAAATCCATGAGGCTGAACTTCATACAAACCCTTTGCAATAGCATTAAGTTCGCTTTCATATTGTTGTATTTTATTGGATAACATAAGCAACTCATTTTCATAATTAACATATTGCGAATCATCATCTAATAAAGAATGTATCCTGGCATATAAGCTCTTTCTATCACTTTTTTCATCATGCAATAATGCTACTTGTTTAGACAGGCCAATTGAATCAAGTCTTTGATAAACGACATCCAACGCTGCACGTTTTTGACAAACTAAAAGAACCTTTTTGTTTTTAGCAATAACATTTGCAATTAAATTTACAATAACCTGTGATTTACCTGTCCCTGGGGGTCCGTGTATGACTAATCCCTTATTCTTATCTAATTCTTTAATAATTTCTTCCTGTGAAGCATCTGTATCTAATACTAAGAATCTTTCAGCTTCAGGTATCTCTTTTATTATTTCTTCAGAATCATCTTTTTCATCGTTATTAGAATCATCAGCACCAAGCAATGTTCCCATTATACCCATGGGTCCATCATTTGCTATTTCCAATAAATCTTCATAATCTTTTAATAGTGCAGAATTCCCTTGTGGAAAATTCCCTAAAATAGCCATATTCTCTAATTGAAATTGACCTTTGTTAAATTCAGGAACTTCATTTTGTTTAAAATCACTAAAAGGTTGGAGATCTCCTTTACTCGACCATAAAAGATTAAAGGAGTGTTTTTTTAACCATGTGGTCCATTTGAGGAAATCAAGTGTTTTACTTTCCTGAACTGCTTCTTCATATAATTCTTCGGTAAAATTAATTCCACTTAATTTTTTTAAAGCCAGAAATAAAGTTCTATTAAGTTGTGGATCTTCATTTTCAAGAACCAATGTCCATTTAGTACCGCCTGCTTTTTCTTTTTCAAGTCTAACAGGGTACAAGAACAATGGTGCCCTCACATAGGTTCCATCTAACATGTTTCCTGTTATATAGGGATAGCCCATGTAAAGATCATACAATCCAGTTTCTTCTTCTATCGCTTTCATATTTCTGTATAAATTATTTAATTTCGCAGAATAAAGTTGGGTTTTATCATTATTTACATCTTGTTTTAATAGACTAATATTTCCTTTTTGTTCTAAAACTCTTTTGATTACATCTAATGGATCTTTATCCAGTTTTAATAAATTGCTAAGATCAAACGCCCATTTATCATAAATTTTCAACATTCTAATGGAACGATTACGCTTACTTAAGTCATTTAATCTATCTTTTAAATTAATTAATTTCTGCTTCATCACACATCACCTGTTGCCTATTGTTTTATATAAAATATTGTTTTAATTATATCTTTTCTATCTTCTCAATAATAGTAATTAATTGATTAAAATACCAAAAGTTTTGGTTTGTGAAAGAACTTATATTAATGAAAGCAAGCTAAAAAGGCATCCGTATTGGATACCTTTTTATGAACAAAAATTCTTTATCATAAAATACTTAAATACTCATTTCTTTTCTCGAAATGTTCGTGCAGCCTATACTCACAAATCTGTTTTGTCCATTCATAAACCACTTCGTAATGCCTCACTGGAAGGTCTATCTTTATTGCAAAGACTCCCTCTTTAAATTCAGCTAACCCTTTAGAACTCCCGCTCCACTTGTTCATTGGCATAGAAGCAATAAGCTTGCTGACTTTTTTTTCATTATACTCCCAAAGCTGTTCTGAAGCTTTATCTGAGAAATCAATGCGTTTGCGATATTCCTTTTCCATCAAATAATGATGGAAATATGGCGCAACTTCTTTGGGCGTAATCGGATTCAGCCAATTTCCTACGCCTCTGCCAAGCATATAGTTCAAAACAATCATCTTATAACTTTTCGCCATACCTGTACTTTCAACTTCAACCAGCCAGCTTTCATTCTCCAAAAAGGCATTCTTTTCCTCTTCTCTTAATTCATCTGCCCAGTACAAAAATCCCGGATAGGATTTAAATTCCTGCCTGTACTCCCTGCTGTTTGATCTTCCATGCAAATGAAGTTCCAAATAAGTCGGTCGCCTTCCCAGTTCTTTCTTTAATTCGATATAATCCCCGAGAAGTTTATCCTTCCTTGGCTGACGTTTTCGATTCAGTTCATTAAGAAGATTGATGGCTTCCAATTCAATGTTGATTTCACAGTTAGGAGGTACAGATGGTATTGTGGTTTGTTTACCTTTTTTCTCCTCAACTGGCGTAGTATTAAAGAGTTGCAATTTTATATCCGCATTACGATAGTTTCCAATCAAATCAATAATCACACAATGTTCTTTCCCTGCAAATAACCTCAGCCCACGCCCAACCTGCTGAGTGAATACAGTAAGTGATTCTGTCGGCCGGACAAAAAGTAGTGTATCAACAGAAGGAATATCAACACCCTCGTTAAATAAATCGACTGTAAAGATAACATCGATGAATCCTGTATCTAATCTCTTTATGGCTTCCCCGCGTGAAATGCCAACTGTCTTAGAGTTAAGGCTAACTGTGCTATATCCCTTACGATTAAAATGACTCGATAGAAAGTTGGCCTGCCGGATAGAAGAGCAGAATGCAATGGTCCTTGTTTGCTTATGGGAGTTCCAGGCTTGCAGCACTTTTTCTGCCATTTCATCCCTCAATTGAATGGAAGCCAGTTCTTCCTCATCATACCGTGTCCCCAGCCATGTAATTGAGGAATAGTCTGTATCATCATAAACACCGTAATAATGAAAGGGAGCGAGCCACTGCTTTTGGATGGCTTCTATAAAATGAAGCTGATACGCTACGTTTCCTTCACAAATGGCATACACATCTTTGCCATCCATTCGATCAGGTGTTGCTGTAATTCCCAATAAGAATTTTGGGTTAAAAAAGTCTATTACTTTCTGATAGGAACCTGCAGCAGCATGATGAAATTCATCCACGATGATCAAATCAAAACCATTGGGTTGGAAACCGGCAAGATGGCGAAGAATACCAAGTGTATAAATGGAAGCAAAAACACAATCAGTTTCGCCGTCTTTTTCCTTTCCATAATAAAGACCCATGGAGCGTTCGGGCATGATATTCCGGAAAGAGTTTCTTGCTTGTCCCAAAATCTCCTCCCGATGGGCAATAAAAAGAATTCGTTTAAAATCCTGAGCAAAAAATCCTGCAAGATACGTTTTGCCCAATCCAGTTGCCATGACGACCATGGCTTTATTGTAGCCCTCTTCCAGCGTAGTGCTCAGCATTTCAAGAGCTTGCTGCTGAGCCGGCCTAGGTTTTAATTTTCCATAAAGAATTGGTGATTCTTTTATAATGGGTGTTTTTTCAGTTATGGTTGGCAACGTTAAAATCTCTTCTTCCGCTTTCGTCCATTGCCTTAGTAAGTTGGGATGCCTTTCATGGTACCTCTCATATTCATCTCTGTAATCTTTTAATGTTTCATGGTTAATGGTTATCGTCTGTTCATGATGAAATGTTTTAATAAACGCATCAAGAGCTTCTTGGTATATCTCCTGATCCACTTTATTATTTAACATCAGGTTCCATTCCACACCGCTCGTTAAAGCAGAATTGGAAAGATTGGATGAGCCAACAATAAACGATCCATTACCATCTTCATTTTGGAATAAATAAGCCTTGGGATGAAAGGAACGTCCGTTGCTGCGATAAAGTTGAATTTCAATTTTCCGATCTATTTCCAGAAGTCTTTCAAGAGCATCCGGCTGGGTGACAAATAAATAATCACCTGTGCAGATTTTGATCTCCGCTCCTCTATTTACCGCTTCTTTTAAAAAAGGAGCCAGCAAGCTGACTCCTGATTTCATAATAAATGAGGTAAGAATATAAATAGAACTGGCATCATTCATCAACCCTGTAAGTTCTTCTCTTAGGTTACCAGTTACAAGTTTAATATTTTGCA
The DNA here is from genome assembly GCF_024494405.1 of Fictibacillus sp. WQ 8-8. Classification (NCBI taxonomy): domain Bacteria; kingdom Bacillati; phylum Bacillota; class Bacilli; order Caryophanales; family Fictibacillaceae; genus Fictibacillus; species Fictibacillus sp. WQ 8-8. The sequence goes on along the minus strand of NZ_JAMXKG010000003.1, from coordinate 59,113 downwards.
TTTAATCTTCCACATCCATGAGGAAGATACGATTTTCAAAACCGCCGCGCTTTTCTGCTTTTTGCTGGCGTACACGTTCAACCTCTGCAATGTCTGCTCCATGAATTTTAGCCAAAGAATGCATTAATTCAAGCAGATCGGCAAGTTCCTCTACTGCATTTTCATCGTTTGGTGCGGAAGCATATTCATTCAGTTCTTCGTAGCATTTTTTCTTTAATTCTTTTATGTAATCATCTATTTCTAATATTGATGTGTTGAATGATTTTCCTGTGCTTGATATTACTTCTGGAATTCTGTCACGAACAAGTTTATTGTAGGTTGGCATTAAAGAGAACCTCTTTCCATTTGGATATTCTTCTCAATTCACAATTTTATTTTAGCATATCCCTTAATTTACAAACTACTTTTCTATGAAAAAGCCCCAAACCCCTAAAAGCCAGGATTTGAGATTTTTTAGGTTTTTTATTTCACCTTCTCCATTTCCTCAATTAATTTTGGAAACAGAATATTGTTTTCAAGGTGTAAATGCTGAAATATATCTGTTTCAAGCTCATCCAGTTTAACGCAGGCTAATCTATAGGAATCACAAGCGTCAAGAGGAACTTGATAATCATTCGTAATAGCTCTTAAATCCTTTAAAATTCGCATGATGTGATGGTGATCTCGTTCAAGGTCTTCCACATATTCGGTTATATCAATTAATGTATTAAGTGTTTGATGCTTTTCATAAGAGATGATTTTTGGAAAGATGAGTTCTTCCTCCACGATGATATGCTGCTCCAATTCAATCTTTAGTATGGAGTATAGGTAATGAACATTCGAAAGTTCAGGTTGTGATTGGACATGTTTATTATAACTATTTGTTATGGCTTTCTGCAGGCTCGGCAGTGCCATATATAAATACGAATGATGGGCATCAATAATATATTGAATCAAGTCTATACATGTCTGCCTTTCCCACTTTGTCATTCTAAGCTGTTCGTCTGAATTCTTTTCATACAATGTATTCAATTCATGAAGGATTTTAGTGGGATTTAAGTTCCGTTCTTGTAAAGCCTCCCCTATTGGACGGCTGCCACTGCAACAATAATCAATTTTATACTTTTTTAGCAGTGTTCCTGCTCTAGGACATTTTATTATAATGTCACGTGTTTTTACCGTAGGATCAAACACCATTTCCATGATGACCCCTCCTCCTGTATGATACCTTACCTCAACTTTATCTCTTTATTCTGTTTTTTACGGTGACTCTTATCACACCTATCGACATGAGAATAAAATAGGGGACTTTCACCCTCCACAATCGGGAAGTTCCCTGATATTGAACTTCATGCTTTTTTCTTATACTAATAAAGAGATGTGTTAGGTGATGGAGGTTAAACATATGAAAACCCGTGATATCCCGAGTGACTATAATTCGGTTCAAAATACAGAGATTTTCTCCGAGCAGACTCTTCACTTGCTCGATGAATTAATGCTGGAGTGCAAAATTAAAAAAGGAACCATGCTTTTCATGGATAATGAGGCTGCTGGGAAACTTTATTTTGTTAGGGAAGGAATTATTAAAGGGACGAAAATGACAGAGGATGGCAAAGAGCTTGTCCTTTCCATGTTTCAAAACGGTGATTTGATTGGAGAACTGAACGCATTTGGAGATGAAAAGCATAATTTTAGCGCAATTGCTTCCACTGATAGTGTTGTAGGTGTCATTCAACAGGCTGATCTTGAAGAAATGATGAGGGAGCATGGCGAAGTAGCCATAGAATTTGTACGCTGGACGGGTCTGATGCATCAGATTACACGTTCCAAGCTTAGAGATCTAATGTTATATGGAAAGAACGGTGCTTTGTGCTCTACTCTTATCCGTCTGTCCAACTCCTATGGTAAAATGGGCAAAGACGGAATCGTTCTTTCTCTGCAGCTTACCAATACTGAACTGGCTGAATTGATTGGTACTTCACGTGAGACAGTCAATCGGATGCTGGGTGTGTTGAAGAAGGATAAGGTCATTGATCATGATGAGAATGGTAATCTCGTTATTACTGATCTGGACTATTTGAAAAATGTATGCAACTGTGAGGAGTGTCCGCTTCAGGTGTGCAGGATATAATTGGGTTGAACAAATAAAAATCAACACTGGCTAATTCAAACCAGTGTTGATTTTTTATTTATACTAGTGGTTCTAACTCAGCCACATTCTTCTTTATAATATTAAGCATATTTAGAACTTCTTGAAATTTGGAGTTATTATATAATTCCATCATCGAAATGTAGACTTCTGATTTGTCTTCCCAGTTTAAAATTACTTTTGATTGAGAATACAGACGAGTATACTTAGCAGAGGGTAGCTTTGATTTTTGCAAAAACGACACTCCCAACTGTTCTAGGTCCTCTAATAATTTTAAACGATTATCAAATTGCAATGGACCTAGTTCTAAGGTTAATTTCAAACGGTCATCATTTAAACGATCAAACCAGAAAACGAAAGTGCTATCATGCCACCACCATTTTTCTCGAGTTTTTCCATATGTTCTTTCAAGGTCTCTAAATATAGGTAAGATAAATGAATGTTGTCGTAATTTCATAAGGAATTCACCTTTTTGTAAGGCTAACGTTTCTGTGAATTTTGTAAAAGCTTCCTTTGGAATTTCCTCTCTTGGAATACTTGATCGAATGATTTCGGTTTCTAGTTCTTCATCCGCTTTAGAGTATAAACTTCCCAATTTCATTTTCTCTACTGCAGATGCAATCATTTTAAAGGTCGATTTAGTTAATGGGTCTTGGTATAAGCGTTCCATACCTTTTACAATTTCTGTTTTAGTTGCCCAATCAGGAATATCTGTTACCTGGTTATATATACGTGTATATTTTTTACCTTCCATTTTAGAAGAAGATCGAATAAAGAAACCTTCAGATTCAAGGGCATTTAATAAAGCTATACGCTTTTCATCAGGCACCGGACCTACTTCTACTATCATTTTTAACTTCTCATTCCAGGTACGTTCAAACCATATAATAAAACCGCTTCCTAGCCAATAACCATCCTCTGGCCTACCAATTGTTTCTTCAAAATCCGTCCAGTCTGGCAAAATGAAGTTTGGTACCCTCACATGAGCTTTATAAACTTCTTCTGGAATTTCTTCAATTTTAGCAAATGTTAAAAACGCTTCTTTTAAAAGGTTGCTGCCTATTTTATATATGTAGTCAATCGTCTTTTTTTGTTTAAGGTAGATTCGCAATAATGCATGTCTATAGTTTTCTGATATGCTGTCTAATTGCTGAAAAACCTGGCTATAACGTGAGTATTTACGGTTTTCTTCATGTTGACTCAAGTATAATAAATCAATAGCAGCTTGATTTTTTTCATAAACGTCAACTGCAAGTTGTATAGAAGTTTCATCTAAGATAAGTTCTTCACGTAATATTTCAGTATAATTTAATAAGAATGAATATACATTGTCAGGAATAGCTTCATGATTGAGTTCTAAATGGAGTGACAACATTTCTAAAATATCACTATAATCCAAAACCCAGAAATCTTTATGAGAAGGAGCATCACTATTCAACGTTAGGAATACAGGAACTATAGTATAGTTGACATAAATAGATCGTGCATATGTAATATAATCATCCAGCTGGCCTAGTGACTCACCTGTGTGGAATTTATTCTCAATTACTAACACTAACTTTTGTGTTGTATCAACAACTACTAAATCAATGTAACGTCCAGTCGTTGTTTTTACTTCTCGGTAAACTTCAACATTTCCATATGAATGGTCAAGGTAATCTAGAAATTGAAAATTCTCAGTTTTGTCTTCATTCTCTACACGAGTGACTAAACGAGAAAGTAACTTACTAACAAAAAAACTGCCTAGCTTATGGTTTTCACTAGGATCTAGTAGCCATGCTAATACATTTGAATGTCGAATTTCAAATTGATCCACCCTTAAAACTTTTAAAGGATTAAATTGATGAAATTTTTGATGAAGTGCTGCAAACTCTTTTGAATGATCTAATTGGGCAATAGATTCAAGGGAATAAGTCATAACTTTAATTTTCTCCTAAGATTTTTATAAATTAACAGTAACACTAATTATATATAAAACTAGTAAATTTTTGTGTTATGTTTTTTACGAATATATTATATAAACAGTCGCGTTGAATTAACGCCCTTTAATCCATTGTTCAAAGAAGTTCCAATCTTTGATAGACTCATATTTATTTAAAACATCAAGATAAATTCCATCACCCTTTCCAACCTGCTATAAAGCTTGAGTACAGTGCTTTATCTGAAATAAACCTTACTTCTTACATTTTCACGAATGTATTTTTACCAGATCCAAAAGTTTCTGCCAGGAATGCAATAAAGTATATATCTATATAACTTGCTCCTAAACCATGTTTCCTCTCGGCATTAATTTTAAAGCCCCCATCTTATACCGCTTATGAAACCCTTCTGTGTAATACCTTAATTCCTCACCATTCTGCTGAAATGGTGTCATTATATATACCTCTTCTACCACTTGCTCATCCGTATGGATGTTTCTAATTCCGTCTCTGTATTTGTGCATTTCACCAAGTGCCGTTCCTATGTTATTAGGCACCCGATACTTCGGATCATAAATGTATAGCTTGTCTTTACGCTGGATGACAATATCGGGAATCATTCTTTGAGTAAATGTATAGAATAGCGCTTTAGAATCGAGAGCAACACGGTCGGGATCTCTGTATTGAAATACTCGTTGAAATGTAATGGTGTCATCGTCTACCAAGTTGACCGTACTTTCTTTATTTTCTGCTAAAGATAAAAAGATACCATCAGCTGTAGTTTTATAGAGTCCAGATGTATCAACAAGTTCTCCATTTTTCCTGGCTTGTTTAATGAGCTGCATATAACACCACATTTCGTATAATTGAAAGGTGTCTTTTAGTGGTATATCATAATCAAACCCAATTTCATATTTTTGATGTTGGTATAGTTTATCAAACCAGGTTATCCACTTCCGGTAAATTGGTTGCTTTCTTAACCTTTGGGTTATCGTGATCTGACCCTTATGTGATGGAACATTTATAAGAAATGAGTGATTTATCCAATAAAGCACTTTATTACTCATCTGTTCTGCTTCCTCTTTTAATGTTCCGTTTGCGTAAGTACGGTATTGAGAAAGGAGATGTCTTAGTTCGAGAAGCTGTTGTTTTAGTAACCTGTTCTCATAAAGATCATGGGTTTCATGTCGTTTGGAAGTCCAGATTTGGTTTGGGACATGCTTTTCGATCGTTCCATGTTTTCTTTCCAGCCATCGCTCTGTTGAAGTATGCACTTGTTGAATTTTTTCTCGGTTCATCAATAGACTTTCTTGCCTTAGTACTGAAAATGGGTTGGTTTTTATCTTCTGGAAAAGCAGTGATAGCTGGTGAAAACTTCTTTTTACATATGACCACTGTGCCCACGATAAATACCGTTCTCTCCCACTCGAATTGAATCCCTTATTTAACCCGCTATAGTTAAAACAGACAGCAGCTTCACTTAAAATATCACTCAACATCCAATCGTACTGCTCGTTAGTCATCTTTCTTTCATCAGTATAAATATAAGTTGTAATACTATAATCATTTATTTCAAAAACAGCTTCTCCTGATTGAAAGGGTGTAATTAGCGTCCCAGTGACACCTGCATCATTCAAAATAGATGGAAGTGGTATTCCATTAAATAAGACCGCAGAATTGGACTCTCCCTCAAGTTTCCATTCATAAGAAGTGGCTTCTCTTAGATAAGCTTCTTTTATGGGCAACCACCCCTCCTCATTTGTTTTTATTAAGAACCTAACGCCAGAACTGGGTTGCTCCATAACGCTCCAGCTCCTTTTCCATTCTCACAATATGACTACATGATTGAGATTCTTCTCCAAAGTAATCTAGAAATTTACTTTTCAATGTCGTGAGTAGTTCTGTTATTCTCTCGTCACCTCTTAACTTCGGTAATATCTTTTCACTGATGACTCGATCAAGTGCAGACATTGCATCAAGCCCAAAATCCTCATCCAGTTCTTTATTTCTAACCAATTTATTAATCATCTCGTTCATTGTTCTGTATCCAAAGTGAAGGTCAAATGATTTTAGATCGCTATGGATCCCAGTAAGAATATCGAATTCATTATTTATCAATACTTTTACAGACTGATCAAGTGTTGACCAGAAATTCTCAAAATCCACATCAGAAAGTGTCATGACAAAAGCGCGATCCAGCACTTTATCAGATAAACTGTGTGTCGTTTCGTCCACGTTAATTGTTCCCAAAACATAAACATTAGGCGGTATACTTATTTTTTGGGGAATATCTTTCACATCCTCACGATTATGAAGCAATATCTCTTTACGAGATTCAACTGCACTTAAATAATCGCTTAAATAATATTCAACTCGAGCCAAGTTCATTTCATCCAATACAATAAAGTGTGGTTTTTCCCGCTCTCTTTGTGCTGAAAGTAAAACTTGAAGAAACTCAGTCATCACATACTTTTTTTCAAAAGAACTATAATATCCGAAAAGTGCAGTTGCATCCATCCAATCAGGACGCACTGGAATAATTGTTAGATATGGATTCTCTGATTCATAATCAAGTCCGTATACAGCATTTGCATACAAACGGCATAGCTGAGTTTTCCCAGTCCCTGAAATACCATTTAGAATAACAAAGTGCTTGTCATCTAAAGCTGTGAGATTCAAATGAAAATCACGTATGATATCTAATGAAAATGTAAACTGGCTGTCAATAATGATTTCGTATATATCCTTAAAAGAAAAATTACTAACAAATTCAATTTCTTGTGTTTCATCTACCTCTTTATTTTCTTCTGACTCTTCAGTGGTACTAGGCAACTCTAATTTTTCACTTGCAAAAGCAAACAATAAACAGGCAATAACTAGGTCCTTTTTCATGGCACTTATTTCTTTATCGAAGGAATTATTTTCATTATTAAAAGTACCTATGTAATATGCATTGTTGTCAGTCTTAATTCCATGATTAGTTAGTAAGTTCATGGCATATTTCATAACCTCTGTGTTATCTAGGTTGTGGGTTGCAAACAATTTCTTTATCCACCATTCTATCTTGTTATTAGAAATCAATTCTCTAACATTAGAATAGATATGTCTGTGTCCTTCCAATGTTACACACATAACTTGATTGGGTGCATGGGCTTGATCGATTTCAAAATACACAAAATAACCCTTAGTAATTAGTTGGTCCTTATCATATATAGAAAAAAGTTGTCGCCTCGCCCTAGGCTTATAACTTTCTACCTCTCCATAAATAAGAGAATACGCGTTATTTAACAGTTGAACTGTATCTTCTTTTTGAGAATCCTCTGCAAACAAATTTAAAATGTAATTAGCTTTTTCTCCTAAAACTTTCTCATCTTTTAGCCTTTCTCTTATTGGTAATGTCTCATCCCAGACCTTAAATAAATAATACTCTAATTTCTTACTCTGCAAAGTTTCAATTAAGGGCAGTTCAATACCAAAGTGATAGTAAGGACGTTTTCTTTGTTTTTTAAATCTGGAAAAGACATTTTCAAATTCTTTAACACTTACTATTTCTTTTTTAAACCATTCCGTTTGAAAGTAAAAGGATATCTCCTCTGGTAATTGATGAATAGTAGACATCATTTTACCTGTTCTCATTAAGTACCAAATAGGAAAGAAGGTAGAATCTACAGAAATATAAAGTTTTTGATCAACGCCGTTAAACTCTAACGTTAACAAATTTACTTCTTGTAGTCCGATTCTTTCATTAAGTGCAATATAATATTTCTTACCAGTACTTGAGTTCTTTTTTTTCTCTTCATATTTTGGGTTTCTTGAATCGCTATATGTAGTTGATAATGTATCAGAGTAATCTCTAATGAAACGATTTCCTGTTAAAAGGAAATTTTTCTTGCAAAATTGTTCAAAAAACGGCTTAATTTCAACATGGATATTTTCTAAAACACTGCGACATCGGCTTGCAGTTTCACTTTCATTAAAGATAGCTTGGTAGCTTGACAGATTGAAAGAACCCTCGAATACTTCATTCATGTTTACTTCAACCCCTTTATTTGAAACATGTCTATTCTCATTTTCATATCGTTCCGGGAAATGGTCTCTGTCTTTTTCCCATCCCCTGTTTTCTTTAAAATGACACATTGTGACTTCAGATAATTTGTATTCATTTTTGTATCCTTTTAACAATTCCATTCCTTTAATTTTTGCTTCAGCCAATGTATCTGCCTCAGTTTCTCTAACAAAACTATTACCATCAACAACAAATACTTTATAAGGTGTATTTATAAGATTTGCTGTCAAGACATAAAAACGAGTCTCTTTACCGATACGATAATCATTATCTCTGAAACTTCGATCTAATTTTTCATTTAAGGAAATCATAGTTGGACGTCTCTCCCTAATAATGTTTATTACTTAAAGTTTACCAATAACCCTGTGCTAAAAAAAGGAAACGTTTCTTACTAGCTGGAAGGGATAAATATCATGTTCATCGAATTATCCATTGGATATTGATTCTATGAATGAATTCTAAAGAAAGGATGTACTCCATGAACTATACCTATTTTAATCTAGACCAAGCAGCAGACAGCATCTACGCAGCAATTTCCAAAGATGGAACCGGCTCACTGGGCAATGCCGGCTTTGCGGATTTAGGCGGGGAAACAGTTGTTTTTGATACGTTTCTTACTCCTGCTGCTGGTGAGCAATTGAGGAAGGCGGCTGAAGCACTGACAGACAATAAGGTAAAGTATGTTGTTAACTCTCAATGGCATGGAGACCATGTATATGGGAACCAGGCTTTTGAGGATGCAGTGTTTTTTGGGACAGAAAAACTGCGTCACGTATTTTGGGAGAAGCATTCTATTGATGTGGAAAAGGTTCAAGCGGGTTTCTCTGGTTATCTTAACAGCTAAAAAGAACTGCATGCGGCTGAAACCAATGAGGCGAGACAGCGTTCAATCGCCATTGACATTGAGGATAAGACAGAATTGTTTAATGCCATTCCGATCCTGAAACCTGTCGCACCATCGATCACCTTTACAGATCGATTGGTGCTGCACGGAACCAAACGCCGTGCAGAACTGCTAACCTATGGAGGCGGGCATACGGATAGTGATTCCATTCTTTATTTTCCGGATGACAAGGTCTTGTTCTCAGCTGATCTTGTCGTCATTGATAACCATCCATGGATGGGGGCTGGCCAGCCTGAAGAATGGTTAACAATCCTTGACAGAATGGCTATGCTCGATTTCCATACGGTCGTTCCAAGACATGACCCTGCAGGAAGACAGGGTGCAGAGCATCTGGAGCCTGTCCGACGATACATAACCGAAGTTCTGAATGCGGTTCAGAACCTCAAGGATCAGGGAATCGATTCTGCTGAGGCTGCGAATCTCGATCATCTTGAGTTTACGTCCGGATCGGAGCCTGCAGGCTTCTTAGGTAAAAACATTTCTGCTCTATTGTCTCAAACGAAAGCAGCACAATCCGTTTAATAAACTTGGGTTCACCATCTTTAAAAAACGCAAAACAAGCCCCGAAGAAGAAAAATGAATAGCGTTTTTATTCTTTAGGGCTAAGAAAGAGACCTGAATTTGGCCTCTATATTTTTAATTTCATTCTTACTTGTACTTGCTTCTGAACACTTTTTAATATATTAAATATGTACATAGCCTTCTTGATATAGTCAGAAAGCTGTACTCCAAATTTCTCTCCTATTTCAGGATTCTCTTTATAATAACGTTCAGCAGCTTTGGAAATTTCAGGATCATCAAAAGTCAACTTTTTGAGGAACTCGTTCCATTGTGTTGCCAATTGTGTTACATCCAGGTCTTCAGGTGGTGTCCCCTTCTCGTATTCCACACGGATCTTTGCGGTTATGTCAGACCATTCACTAACATACTGCTTTCTTTTCTCCAGTCCAAACTGTTTGAACATCTTTTCCTGTTGCTCTTGGGTAAAGTATTTATCTTTATTCAAATTAATCACCTCAATTAAATTTATAAATTGTTCATGAGTCACTTCTTGTTGATTATTAAGCAATTCGTAGATTTTCTCCAAACGGCTGCATAACAGTTCCTGTAGGCGTATACGCTTTTTCACATCATCTAACTGTACTTTGATGAGTTCAAGTGGATTAAAATTTTGATTCTCCAATATCTCTTTTATTTCTTCCAATGCAAACCCTAATAGCTTAAGGGACATAATTTGCTGCAGCCTGACTATATCAGACTCTGTATAAAGCCTATGACCCGTTTCTGAATGCTGAGAAGGAGAAAATAGTCCAATCTTATCATAGTGATGAAGCATTCGTACCGTAAGCCCGGTTTGTTTAGCTAATTCTCCTACTTTCCAATTGTTCTTATTCAGGATCAATCCCTCATTTCGTACGAATTGTTTTTGCCGGCAACCTAACTATACAACCTGACACTGTGTTAGCTTCAAGCCCATTACGTTTATTTAAAAAATTTAATCCAACCACCCCCTGGCCTTTTTTCAGCCTACTATTATTTATAAGACAAAGCCCATACACACAAAGAGTAATGCTAAATTAGAAAGATTCTTTCAGCTTGCAATGCAAAATTTATTGGACAAATAAAAAAAAGCGAGGATTTCTCCCCGCTTACGCTATTTGTTTAATAAGCTTCTCTTAAAAAATGTTTGGAGCTATAGAGCTATTTATGTTTAAAATCCGGTTTTTTTTTCTGTATAAATGCTTGAACACCTTCCACTACATCGTGGGTTTGAAAGACCTCACCAAAATATTTGGCCTCTACGTGAAGCCCTTCTTCCAGTGAACCATTACAGCCCTCATGAACCGATTTCTTAATATAAGATAGGACCGGCAATGATAATTCCGTTAGTTTCATAGCAATTTCTTTTGCTTTTTCTACCGACTTTCCTTTTTCAACTACATAATTAAGGAGACCTATTTTCTCTGCTTCTTGGGCCGTTATCGGCTGGCCCGTATACATCAGTTCCTTTGCCTTTGTCTCACCTATAAGCCGCGGCAGACGTTGTGTTCCCCCCGCTCCTGGAAAAAGTCCAAGCTTGATCTCAGGCAGTCCAATCAGTACATGTTCTTCCGCAATCCGCAAATCACAAGCAAGCGCAAGTTCACACCCTCCGCCTAATGCAACTCCATTTAAGGCAGCTATGGTAGGTTTGTTTAATTCATAGATTTGATGAAAGGCTCTTTGCAATTCCCTGGATTTCTGCTCTGGGAGCTCCTCTCCTTTCCCCATCCATTCAGGAAACTCTTTAATATCCGCTCCAGCCATGAACGCTTTGTCACCTTTTCCTGTAATAATCACAGCGACGATGCTTTTATCGTTTTCCAGTTCTTCTGCCCATGCAGATAACTCAGAAACCACATGGCGGTCCAGTACATTTAACGGTGGGTTATCAATCATTAAGATCGCTATTCCTGCTTCTTTATGACATGCGATTGCTTTTGTCCGCTCCATTTGCTTTCAACCTCACCTTCCATTTACCTTTAGCCTATAATTGGCTTGTTCCCTGTCCCATGCATCCCCAATACCAAGCGCTTTTAACTTGAATTTCTGAATCCTCTCAGTTGCTGTTTTTGGAAATGAATGGATGAATTCAACGTACCGGGGCACCATAAAATACGCCATCCGATCACTGCACCAATCAATAATTTCTTCAGGAGTAAGACTTTGCTCCTTATGGAGAATGACATACAGCTTTACATCCTCTTCCCCTATTTCCGACGGAACGCCTACTGCAGCCGTTTCCAATACGTTTGGATGGTCATTCACCGCTTTTTCTATTTCCCATGAGGAGATATTTTCCCCCCGCCTTCTAATGCATTGTTTGGTTCGGTCTGAAAAATAAAGATAGCCTTCTTCATCTTGATAACCGCGGTCTCCAGTATGGAACCAGCCGCCTTTTAAAGCTTCGTCTGTTTTCTCCGGATTTTTGAAATATCCCTTCATCAGCACTTCTTCTTCCATCGGATGAATTAAAATTTCACCCAGTTCTCTAACTGGAATCTCACGATCTTGTTCATCTGCAATCTTCACTTTAACCGATGAAAAAGGCTTCCCCATAGAAGGTGGACGGTTGGCCGTCAAGGTGTTGGATATGCAAAAGCCGGTAGTTTCCGTTAGTCCATAGCCTTCAATAATTTGGACACCAAACCGCTCTTCAAATACCTTCCAAAACTCTTTTGGAGTAGCAGCACAGGCCGTTCGCCTTGCCGGGTTATTATGGTCATTCGGTCTTTCCGGCTGCTTGCAAAGGATGGGGATCATGGAACCGAGTGAATTAAATATGGTTGCCCGGTGATCACGGATCTCATCCCAAAAACGTGAGGCGCTGAACCTTTTACCAAGAGCGATTGTGGCGTTTTGTGCAATTGCTCCCATGACAGTATGCGCTTGGGCATTAATGTGAAACAGCGGTAAAGATGTAAATAAAATATCGTCTGAAGTGGCTTGTATCATATGTTCGGCAAAGGCTTGTCCGGATTTCACATAAGAGGCATGGCTGAGCATCACTCCTTTTGGCAAGCCGGTTGTTCCTGAGGTGTAAAGAATGCTTTGAATGGCGTCTGGAAAAACGGATGGATCTATATCAACAGGCTGAGCAGTCTGCAGAAGCTGTTGATAGGAAAAAACGGGGTTGAAGTCGATATGAGGCTCTAATTCCGTTTTTTCGGAATCTGTGTCACTGTCATTAACAATAATGAGTTTCACTTGCCGGTTCAATTCAGAGATGCTCGGAAGAATTTGGGGAAGGAATTCATGATGAAAGATAATAGCCTTGCATTCAGAGTGAGATAAAATGTAGGTTAACCCTTTTCCTATTAAGTGTACGTTTAACGGAACAGATACGGCTCCCAAAAAGGACAAGCTAAACCATACATCCAAATATTCAGGGCAGTTATTTAACATGACACAAACATGGTCTCCGTTTTGAATATCAAGTTCCTTTAGCCCTGAAACAAGACGGCCGATTTTTTCATGCAACTGCTCGTAAGTAAATTTCTCCTTTTCAAATTGCAAGTACACTTTATCGGGGGTTTTCTCGATGTGATTCAGTAAAAAACTAGGGAAATTAGATCGTTCCAACTAACTCTCTCCTTTCCTTTGAAGCACTTGGAGTTGATTTGGCCGCTTTTAAAAAATAGAATACAGGATAATCGCCAAGAACATGCCGACTAACGGCAGGGCCACACTTAACACAAAGACCGGTTTATACGTACGTTTATGAGTCTCTCCACATATCGCGCGGATCGTTGTCACGATATACCCGTTATGCGGCAGTGAATCTAATCCTCCCGATGCCAGTGTGGAGATTCGATGCATGGCATTCGGATCCAAACCTTGAGCCATATAAATCGGGGCCAGAATTGGCAAGGCAATCCCCAATCCTCCAGAAGCTGAACCTGTCAGCCCGCAAATTAATGTGACCGCAACTCCTAAGCCCAATAAAGGCGGTCCTGGGATATTCACTAATGAATCGACAACTACTCCAAACGCGGGAACTTTCGCCGCCACGCTTCCAAATCCTACGACGGCACATGTATTGGCAATCGCGACAAGAGCATCTTGTGTACCAGCGGCCAGAGATCCCCAATATTGTGGAACGAATTTCAGGTTGAGCACCCATGTCAATAAAATACCGGTTCCAAGCGAGATGAGAGCTGCACTCGTAGAAGAAGTAAACTGAGCCATAATATTTAAAATACCGATAACCCCAATTAACGGTATAAGAGAGGTGACGATGTTCGGTAATTCCTTTTTAAATGGTGATTCTGTTTCAATGGCTGTTACTTCTTCAAGCGCTGCTGCTAATTCAGTGGCTTCACCTTTTTTCGGACGAAATAACGGATGGGATTCGGGCAATGAAAAGGTTTCCCCATTGTTTACGGCTTTTCGTACTTCACGCCCTATATAAAGACTGCCTGCGATTAAAATAAAGATTCCAATCAGGATGCCTATTAATCCTCCAGCAGTTGGCTGTGTTTTAAAGAAGGTAGTAGGAATGATGTTTTGTATTTCTGGTGAACCCGGGGAAGTCATTGAAAACGAAATGGAACCGAATACAAGGGCTGCAGGAATGAATCGATGAGGAAGGTTGGCTTTTCTGAATAAAGAAACAGCTATGGGATAAACCGAAAAACCAACAACAAACAAACTAACGCCGCCAAAAGTCATAATGGCACACGCTGCAACAACCGCAAAAACCGCTCGCTTTGGCCCGGCTGTACGGCTGATCCAGTCTGCAATGGAATCAGCAGCTTTCGTGTCCTGCATGACTTTACCAAAAATCGCCCCTAGCAGAAAGATTAAAAACCAGGTGGCAAAATAGCCTGTAAAGCCGTCCATATAATACTTGGTCAAGGCTGTCTCAAGGTTGATTCCACCTGTCAGTGCAACAACTACTGAGCTAATAATGGCTGCAATAATAATATTGACCCCTCGCATGGTTAAATAAATTAATAGGGCAAGTGCCAGAAACAGTCCTATCATACTCATTGTGATTTCCCCCGTTTCTACGATTTAATGGTTTGAGAATTGGTAAACTGGTAATCATAGCATAATTTGTACAGTTCCATTAATTCACTATCATCCGGCACCCTCGGATTATTGCCGGGACTACCGCTGGCGATCGCGTCTCTGGCCATCTTTTCTAGACTTTTCAAAAATTGCTCCTCCTGAATTCCCCATCCTTTCAAGTTAGGAATACCAAGCTCGAGGCAGAGGGCTTTCATCTCTTCCACCACTTTTTGCGCTGTTTCCCGTTTTGTAAGCCCTTTCATTTCTTTGAGAATTAAATCCCCGATGTCTGCTAGCCTCTCATAGCAATCTTCCAGACTATACTCCAAAACAGCAGGAAGAAGCATCGCATTCGAAATGCCATGCGGCACATGAAACAGTGCACCGATCGGCCGGGACATTCCATGAACTAAGCAGACCGAAGAATTGGAAAATGCCATTCCTGCCTGCAGAGCTGCAAGGGACATTTTTTTCTTTGCTTCTATATTTTGAGGCTCATGATAGGCATCTCGTATACTTTCCATAATGTGCCCAATGGCGGTTAACGCTAGAAAATCGGTAAAAGGATGAGCACACCTTGAAAGATACGCCTCAATCGCGTGAGTAAGGGCATCAATTCCGGTTGCAGCAGTTATATGTTTAGGTGAAGTAATAGAAAGGACCGGATCAACAATCGCTGCTTCCGGCATGAAGGCGGGCTGTTTAATCATCATTTTAATATCATGGACGGTATCGGTTATGATTGTTGCATCAGTTGCTTCAGACCCGGTCCCAGCAGTTGTAGGAATAGCGATTAATGGAACGGCTGACTTCTGTGCAATCTTCCGGCTATTCATATAATCGCTGATGGATCCTCCATTTGTACCAAGAACGGCAACCGCCTTTGCGGTATCAATACAGCTTCCTCCACCCAAGCCAATAATGACGTTGCAGGACTCGGCGTTAAGCTTGTCCAAAGCTTCATAAACAAACGTATCTTTCGGCTCAGAATTAATATCTAAATACGTGGCTGAGGATACTCCTGCTTCTTTTAAATAATGCTGGCATTCTTCAACGTACAGCTGCTTTTCCATCATTCGGTCGCTAATGATGAGTGCGTTGTTTCCGAGTTTAGACGCTACTTCTCCGACTTTCTTAAATGAATCCTCTCCGTAGAGTATGGTTCTTGGCATTTGCAGAACTGAAACCATAATAACTACCTCCTTTTTTGTTTATTATTAGAATCCATAAAAATGCCTTTCTTCCATGCGATTTACTTCGACAAGGTTAAGGAGATACCCTCTAAATACAAATTGTTTCTTTTTGTTTTCAATTTCCTGTATGTAACAGTGTGTGAAACTACTGTTTCAATATAAGTCACCAGTGCTTCACAATGAAAATCCTTCCAAAGACTAATCAGATCAGTCCTTATTTTTTTCAATAAATCAAAAGGCTTGCATTGGTCAGCGTAAGGGAATACTATTATTCGACACTGAACTTGATGGAGGTTTTTAAATGAGTGTGAAACGTATTCCATTCCTGGATGAAACGGCGTATGCCATTGAAAACGAAGAGATAAAGGCCATTGTCCTCCCTTCCCAAGGGAGCAATTTGATTTCTATTGTGGATAAGAAAACAAACACTGAAATACTGAGAACGCCTAAAACCAGAGAAGAATACGAAACGCGAAGGATGGTGTTTGGGACACCTGTACTGTTCCCGCCTAACCGGATTGAAGATGCAACATTTGAGTATAATGGCCGGAAGTACGAATTGGAGATGAATCGGCCGAAAGAGAATGTTCATATCCATGGATTTGTTCATGATAAGGAATGGAGCGTTCTTGAGATCGAAGAAAGCATCCCTAGAATGAAAACACAGCTCCGATCGGCTGATTATCCGCACATCCTCAATCAATTCCCTCACGATTTTTCGATCACGATGACGATTGAGATCGAGGGAAACGAAGTGATACAAACCACTGAAATCACAAATAACGGCGACTCCCTTATGCCGTGCGGAATTGGCTACCATACAACCTTTCAATTTCCGCAGGAAGCCAAATTATTTCTTGATGTTCAGGAAAAATGGCTGTTAAATGAACGGCATCTTCCTACAGGGGAGTTGGAAAGTATCGCAAATAAAAAAGAGTTTTCCGATGGAACTTCCCTGTCTGGCGTGGCGATGGATGATGTTTTCTTAATGACAGAAAACAAGACGGCAGGCATCGAACGTCCTGGACAAGGCATTAAAGTCTCCTACTCCCTTTCTGATGATTTTACCCAATGGGTTTTATTCACAGCCAGCGGTAATGAAAATCTGCTTGCTGTTGAACCATATTCCTGGGTGACCAATGCGCCGAATTTGAAGCAGCTCCCAAGAACTTTAACGGGGTTTGACGACATTAAGCCGAAAGACACAAAAGAATATGTCTCCAGATTTAAAGTCGAGCGTGACTAAGGCACAACAAAGGGAGTCCTTCATTAAAGAAGGGCTCTCTTTGTTGTCCATTAGGGGTGCCTTTACTCTTTACTTAAAACAGTTTATCTTCGTCCGAGTTTCTTGGTGTCCGTCTTGTCCGGTCTCTAAAGTCGCGGTCTGCCTCATTCCTTACATCTTCATCTGGGTATAACTCTCGGTCTGTATCATCCGTAAGATACGAGTTTGCCCGGAGAGGCCGCTCAGTGTTATCCATTACATCAGCATCTCTTCGAAAGTCTCTGTCACGATGGTTATTGTCAGTAGTGTTCCCTGCAGTGTATCCATCTCTGGTATCTTCCACATCCGTAGCTATCCTAAATGTTCCATAATCAATCCCAGCATTCGTAGGATTTAAGGCATCTGATTCATCCGTTGCAAGATCACGGTCTGAATCGACCATCAACAAAATTTTGCCTGATTCTACGTCAGAAGCATAGGATGCAGCTTCCCGGTCAGGTATTCCATAATCCGATAGTCTTTCGCCCAGGCTATTCTTGCTGTTCGTGTACTCATCATCCATAAATGCAGCTTTTAGTTTGTCCAAGAAAGACTCTTTATGAGGCTCTTCCACATTGTCGACCGTTGCACCGGTTATTGTTTCGACGGTATCCGTATAATGATCATGATTCGTTACTACGGAGATCTCATCTGTGTCATATCCTCTCAATTGCAATTGCTGTACAGCACTTACGACCGCTTCCTCAGATTCATATACACCTATGACATGCTTGCCCATAATGAATTCCTCCTTTATAAATGGTCTTTCTACTGTGGTTAAGTACCCGGATCTACACTTTGCAAACAAAAATAAGGAAAATATACAGGTTTCATTTTTTGAAGCATGAAAAAGCCCGTTTATCCCAGTTTCGATAAAAGGCTTTTATTCGAACCTTGCAGATACTATACTTTTACTCTCTCAATCCATAGATCTTTATAATCCGCCCAACCCAATATGTTGAGCGTTACACCCTGCAATGATTGATGGTGGAGAATGCTCTGTTTTGAATGGTAGAGGAATAGGAGAGCATGGCGCTGTTTCAGCAAATCTTCCAATTCGTAAAATCGCTGCATTCTTTCATCCATTGTAGTAGCTTTAAATACTTGCTGGATCATCTGGTCCTTTTCTTCACGAAGATCCTCATCCATCAAAGAGCTGATAAAGGAATTGCCGACTTCATACATATCGAGAAGAGCTAGTTCCACAGGATCGGCAAGGACCTCACCTGACAGGATAAGATCGGCCTCCCGCATCACTTCTGCTTTTTTCAATTCCTCGATGGGTACAACCACAATCTCTATCTCCACTCCCACACTGGCAAGCTGCTCTTTTACCCACTCTGCGTTTAATTGGTTGGTTCTCATTTCATAGGTATATAGCTTTAAAGGTTCACCTTTGTATTCGGTATCAATAAGGAGGCGTTTCGCTTCAGACTTTGAATGTGTTCTCTGCGATTCTATTGAACGTGCTGGGAGAAAACCTGCTGCCGGCAGCATCCTCTTCCCACCCAGTTTTTCAATCAAGTCTTGGGAATCAACAGCTTGCTCGATCGCTTTACGGAAAAGAAACGAAGACTGCGGCCCTCCTTTTTTCAGGTTGAACATCAGGTAGGTCGCTCCTTTTTCAATATGATCGAGTGCCTTGTAGTGCGCTTCTACTTCACTAGCGACTATAGGATGCGGCACATATTTCATCTCACCTGGAGGAACGAACAACATCTTCTCCCCGTCATAATCTGGCCATACCCAAATTTCAATCCGGTCTAAAAAAGGCCGTTCCTTAAAGTAGTGCGTATGTGCAGTAAGCTGAAGCTGTGACTCGTCATTGCTCTCCACAATAAATGGACCACTCCCAACCGGCTCTCGTTTATAGTTAGACAACAATTCAAAATCACGCGGCACGATGGAAAGCCGTTCCGTACTGAAATAATAATCAAAAAGGCCATTCGGCTCGGACAGTTCAATTCTTAGTTCATAATCGTGAACAACCGTGATAGATTGAATCCTCTCCATCATCCATCGATGTGGGGAACCGTTAATAGGATCGTGAATTCGCTCGATGGTGTATTTAACGTCTTCAGCTGTTAGCAGCTTCCCGTGATGAAACAGAATTCCTTTCCGCAGGAAGAACGTCCAGACCATCAGCGACTCATCACTGCGCCAATGATGACAAAGGTGTGGTTCGAGTTTACCTGAAGTACCGTTATAGACAAGAAGGGTATCAAAAATCTGCTGAATCATATGTGCTTCTGTCCGCCGATTCACATACGCCGGATCAATGTCTTTGATCTCCCTATAGAACGGGAACCGCAGCACGTCAATCGCGATGTTCTCCTTCTGTTCCAGATGATAGCCTAACTGCTGCTGTACCCACACATTGAATTCCTGCTGATACGCTGCATCCAGTTCATAGTTATGTAAAAGTTGCTGAGCCTGACTTAAGTCACCCTTCACTACCTTCTCTTTTGCCAGCTCCATCAGAAAGGAATTCTGCTCTATTAAAAAAGCGAGAGACGAACGATTCCCCCGCCCCCTGCCTGGCAACCAGCTCACCCACTCCTGATCCACCATCTTGTTCAGGAGAAAGTTTGCATTTCGCTTGGAGCAAAAAAGTACCGAACTGATCTCCTCCAGTGTGACCGAAAGCGGCAGATGGATCCCTGTATCTCTGTAATGTTGTCTTAAAGTGAGGTAATGCTCCTGCAGCTGCATCCGGTCACTCTCCTTTTTGATAAAAGATGAAAGATTTTGATTTTAATTTACACTTTTTTTCATATTTAAGGAAGATACACTGGTAATAGAAGGGAGCGTTTCTGATGGAGATGGAAAAGGTCGTTCAGATGCCGGCTGCAGAAAAGCCGGTGTTATGGAAAAATAAGAATTTTATGCTGTTGTTTATTACAGGACTCATCTTTTCGGTCGGAGGGAAGATCTATGAGCTTGCTCTTCCCCTCATTTTATATGATTTCACCCATTCATCGGTGGCTATGTCGAACATGAGGGCCATCGAATTTTTGCCAAATCTGCTGCTGGCCATGTTCATCGGAGTGCTCGTCGACCGGGTGAACAAGAAACATTGGTCTCTTTGGACGATCGGCATCCAGAGTGTCGTTTTATTCGGATTGTTCTTGGCCCTGCAGATGGGATATCATTCTTTACCGCTCTTTTATGTATGTGGTTTCCTGCTTATGACATGCAGCTACGCGTTCTTTAATGCCCGCTACAGTATGGTCAAACAGGTGCTTCCGAACGAGCTGCTCACACCGGCCAATGCCTCGTTTTCGTTTGTAACAACACTGATCGGTATTATGGGGCCAGCGATTACTGGGTTTATCTTGATGCTGTCGAGTCTTCATGATGGACTTCTGCTTACATCTGTTGCCTTTTTCGTCACCTTTTTATTCTTGTTGAAGCTTGATCATAAGGAAGTGGTTGTTCGAAAAAAGCAGCACTTTCTCGAGGATTTAAAAGAAGGGTGGATAGCTCTCCGCGAAAATCGGCCGCTTTGGCTAATTACTATTCTTGTTGTTTTTATCAATTCTACCTCTGGTATGGTCGACACGATGATTGTCTTTTTTGCCAAGGATGAATTGAGGCTGACCACATCAGAGCTTGGGTTAACCCTTTCCTTTGCAGGGGTGGGCGGCTTGGCGGGCAGCAGTATGGTCAGTATTTTGAGGAGAAAAGTGAAGCTCGGCAAACTGCTTGGTTTGACGACATTTGGCTCAGGTTTGGGGTACTTTATCTTATTTCTTGCTCATACCTCTCTTCTGCTTGCGACAGGTTTGTTTTTTGAAGGGTTGTTTGGAACGATATCCTCGGTATGCATCTGGACGTTCAGGCAGGAGACAACACCTCAGCACCTCATCGGCCGGATCGGCGGCCTGACCGGATCCATCTTCAAGCTCGGTATGCCGCTTGCCATTGTTGCCGCCGGCTGGATCGCGAAGTTTTCGCATCCTGGTACCGTCTTTTGGATTGCTGCACTGGCAAATGTTCTTATCTTTTTAGCATATTGGAGATCGTCCTTATGGCGGGTATAATCATCTACAAAAAAAAACAGTTGTAATCAATGAATGATTAACAACTGTTTTTACCTTTTATTTCGTATATTCCTTAACCAACACGGCGTTGTTCAAGTTTAGCTAATTCAGCCATTACCTCTTCTGATACACCAGCGTGATGCAGAAGCAAAGCCAAATGTTCCGGAGTAAGATGAGCGCTGCCCAGTTCCATCTCTTTAATGCGAATGCCGTTCTTTTCTTTTTCCACCTCAAGAATGGCACCATGGAATCCAGAGCTTAAACGAGCCGTCTTTACTCCATCTTTAGATTCTCTAATTACAATTCTGTGTTCTCCCATATTCAGTTCTTTAATAATTTTATCCATTCAAATATTCCTCCACTTAGTTTGGTACCAAAATTATATACTTCATTTTACTTTTTCAAGTTTAATATGTGATTTTTTATAATATTCCTTTTGAACAATAAAAGACCAATCATAATGAGTAAATAACCTATCGTTCCACCAAACGTATTAAGGATCGGATCATTTGTATCGAAGGATCCAAATTTGAAAAACAATTGGGCCATCTCATAGATAAAACTCAAGTGAAGGTTGCCAGTAATACCTATCGTACTTAAAGTTAAAATGACTTCACCAAGATGTAAATTCCCATTAAGACGCTCGATGTAATATTAACGGCCGTTTACATTCTTATCTCTATATTTGTTTTAATGCCAGGATCGGTGTGATGATCCGCTCGTCTTCATTGTGGATGTAGACATAGTTAGAGATTAGTACTTTACCCCATAATGCATCCAGGATTTCATTGGATTAAAATATAGTAAAACCCCTGGCTTATTCACGATTAGGTGGAAGGACAGTTTCAAAAACAAAAAAAGCTGCCGCAGCAGCTTTTTTGGATGAGTTAACTTATTTTCCTAATGTTGAAATTTGCCACGTTACACCGAATTTATCTTTTAGCTGGCCATAAGATGGGCTCCAGAAGGTTTCTTGCAGCTCCATGATTACTTGGCCGCCTTCTTTTAATTTTTCAAAAACTTCTTTTGATGTTTCAACACTGTCAATCGTGATTGCTACTGTTACTTGGTCTCCAGTTTCATAGGGCATCCCTGGGAATGTATCAGAAAGCATCAAGTCATGATCTCCCACTTTTAAATGGGCATTCATTACACGGTCTTTAGCTTCTGCTGGAACAGGATATTCCGGATTCTCCGGCTGGTCGCCAAAAGTTTGTACAGATAAAACCTTTGCATTCAATGCCTTTTCATAAAACTTAACAGCTTCTTGTCCATTTCCATTCGTTACTAAATAAGGATATAGCCCTACGATCATACTAGACACCTCGTTTTTTTATTTTGAATTTTTCCGAACAAATGTTCTTATTTATTTTACTATATGTGACATTAAGATGCAATATATTATTCACTCAACTGCTCATTATTTTTTAAGTGAGCAGTACAATTTGTGAATCGGATGAGCTGGCCATTGCGAGTGTATTCAAGCAGATGAATGCCTGTATTGTCAGAGTGAAACCAAACGGTGTTGACGAGAGGCAGCTCCAGGAAGCCTTCAATAATCTGGGTGATCATGCCTCCATGAGAAACAACCGCAACTCTGCTGCTATTCTTGCCAAGTTCCCTAATTGAGGATAAGATCTTTTCTCCTCTCATCCTGAAGTCTGTTTTACTTTCATCTTCCTGTTTTTCTTTAAGGTAATCTATGTAGGTTACTGAACAGCCAGTCGTCTTGGATAGAAGATCAGCTGCCTGTCTGGCTCTGATCAGGGTACTGCTCCAAATCAGATCGGGCGGAAGTTCAGCACAAACTCGCTGTGCCATCCTTTCCACCTGTTCAACCCCTCTGCTTGTCAGCGGCAAATCAGTTGAGCCAGTGTAGTCTTCATCTAAAAAGTCATCTTCTGATTCACCATGCCGAATCAATAAGATCTGCATATGCACCTGCCTTTCCTAAAAAAAGAACCGATATTACATCGGTCCTCCATTGTATGAACTATTATTTTTCGCATTCTCTGATTCTAGAAGTTTAACCGGGTCATCCTCTTGGAGTATGGTCCTCGTTGCTTTGCTGGAGTTTACAAAAAATCCAATCATAACGGCAGCTGCAATCAACAGCAGCAATAACCAAGCCACCAGACATAACCTCCCCTTTTTTATACCATCTCTCTGCTCTACCCTATGAAACGAATTCGCAAATGATGAAGAAAAAGGCTGGAATGGTTTAAAACCATCACTGCCCTATTAAACTTCTCTGTTAAAATGCACATTCCTCCTGAGCCATGAGAAATTTTTCTCTGGTCTTCAAGCTATTTCACCTCAATGGCCAGCGCGTAGCTTGCGTCTCCTTTTTCCCAATGAGCAGAGATGTCATAGATGTAGATCCCTTTTTGTTTAGGTGCTTTGAATGCATTTCCAAGTACCTTCACGGCTTTTGTTTTTTTTGTTGTTCAGCCGCGAGTCACATCCAAGGATTTTCTCAACGGCTTTTTCTTAAAGGAGATGTTTACCATTTCTCCGGATGACAAGTATTTATTTCACCATAGCTACAGGCTTTCTTTTATTTCGATTCATTTTTGACCGATACTGCATCAGAATAATGGAAGCTATGACAAATGAACAGATACCAAAGCCGATGACCATTTTTTCAAAACCAATGGTATCCAGGAATAACCCGGTTAACAGCATGAGAATTTGAAAGATAATGTTGTCTGTCATGCCTTTGATGGAGAAGAACCGCCCATGATAATCAGAAGGAATATCGGTTTGGAAGATGGTCGTTGTCACCGGAAAAAGCATGCCCGCTGACAGACCAAACAAGCCGAACGAAACGACAGACATCACGGGATGATTGGCTAAAAATAGTGATGTATGAGCGGTCGCGATGAGAAATGTGATTGCAAACAAATACGGCAATCGCGGACGTTCACGAAAGAACCTTCTTGCTAAAAAGGTGCCAAGGAACACACACAGCCCCTCTGTTGTATAGAGAATTCCTTTGATTCCGGGATTGTGCTGAATCTGGCTGATCTCGATGACCATCAAGTTAAAGCCGGAAAGAAACAAATACGGCGGTATAAGAAGAAAGATACCGTAGACAACCTTAGATTGATTTTTCACGATAGGATAAAGTTCTTTTAACGTACTGAAGAAGCTTTCTTTTTTACTGTCTGCTGACTTTTCTCTGGGCTTTTGCTCTACTACCATATAAAACGTTAAGAAAAGTAAAATAATATAGGATACGAGTGTCACCGTGTACATCGCCGTTAACGACATGCCGACGAGCATCGCCCCTCCAAGTGCTGTCCCAGCAATTCTTGCACCGGTAAAAATGTTCATGTATACACCGTTTGCCTGCAGCAGATCTTCTTTTTTCACGATTAACGGAATAAGTGTCTGCATGGCCGGATTGGAAAACGTCCCTGCAATTCCGATGATAAACGTGTAGATCAGCATCCACCAGACATTATCGTTGGCAATGGCTAGGTACATGAAAACGATCGCAAAACACCGCGCAAGACCCGCATAGATGAGTATTTTTTTCTTATCTCCCCGATCAATAATCCTCCCAGCCATTGGAGCCAGGAATACTCCGACCAAAAACCCCGATAATAGAAGCAATGCTTGTAAAAAGGATGACTCCACGTTCTTTTGCAAAAATTCCAGGTTGCCGATGATCCCGACCCATAGACCGGTACTCGAAACCGCAACACCAAACATGAGTAATAAAAAGTTTCGGTTCTTCCACATTCTATTGTTTAACCCCTCTCCTGATCCACCCGCACAATATTTAACGTACCCACCATATTTTAACATGGTTTCTATGAAAGAGACGGTCTTTAAATTCATAATAAAAGAGGCTGCAACTGCAGCCTCTTTCTCTAGCAATAATTAATTATAGGTTTGCTCTGTGTTTGGTTAGTGGTACTTCCTGACGAACGGACTTTCGATGAAGCCATTCGTAAATAATAGGAATAATGATAAAACTGTTGAGGGTGGATGTAATTAACCCGCCGATTACTACGATTCCCAAAGTTTGTGAGATAACTGTATCTGAACTGTGTGAAAAAGCCAATGGCAATAGTGTTAAGATTGTAGCCGCAGCGGTCATCAATATTGGACGTACCCTCGATAAGCTTCCTTGTAAAACTGCAGTCCTTACATCCATTCCCTCTCTGCGGTTTCTCTCCACCTTATCGATCAATACAATCCCATTCGTTACTACAATTCCAGTAAGCATCAACACTCCGACTAATGAAGCCAAGTTCCATTCTCCTCCAAACAGGCCTAGCGCAATTACAACTCCGCTTAATGCCAGAGGAATACTTAGAAGTACAGAGATTGGTGCTCTCCATCCTTTAAACATGGAAGATGTAATAAGCAGTACAAGCAAGATGGAGAAGACAACTGCGATAACCATATCAAAAATCATCTGTTTGACCTGCTCGGTTATGCCTCCCATGGAATAAGACACACCATGCGGAAGTTTCATATTTGTTAGCGTTTGGCCGACCGTTCCTGAAACTCCGCTAATATCATTGGAAGTAATCTGCGCAGTGACGACTGAGAACGGCTGTCCATCCCTCTCACTGATCGTAGCAGGGGATGTATCTTTTGAGATTTTTGCCAACTGTGCAAACTGCACATTTTTGCCTTCTTTGTCTTTCACTGTTTCGTTCGCTAATGATCCCAAAACATCACCTGGTGTTGCTTCCAATGTTACTTTCGAATGTTCTCCAGTAGAAATCTGTTCCAAGAACATATCCACTGGCAGCGATTTATGATTCACACTGATGGTAGCATCCTTCGTTGGAGCCGTATAACGTCTCACTACGCTCAGTACATCTGCCATGTTGATGCCCTTTGCTTTAATAACAGATGAGTTCAAGGTTACCTTATACTTAGACATTCCGTTCGTTAAATCTACTTTGCCATCCACACTTAATCCTGAAATGCGAGCCAATTTTTGGCGTGCTTCTTGAGCGGTTTTATCCAGTACTGCTTGATCGGCACCGCTAAACATTATTTTCATTTGTGAATCATCACCTGAAATGTTCTGGCTCGTAACGGTATAGACTACTTGTTTCGAGAGGTGAGGCAGCTGTGAGCGCAATTGTTTTATGACGCTATCCACATCTTTGTTGTTTTTTAGAACAACAGAAAGATTGGCAACATTCGGGTTCTGAATAAAACCGCCGCCTTGGTCAAATACATCATCGCTCTGAGGTGTCATCGTGGAACCAAAGCTGGCTGAATAAGCTTTTACGTCCGGATCACTTTTTAGGGCATGTTCAATCTTTTGAACTTCTGTATCCACTTCCTTGATGGTACTGCCCTTTGGCAATTCTGCTTTAACTGCAATTTGTCCTACTTTTGCACTTGGTAAAAAGCTCACCGGCAAAAACGCCGAATAAACAGCAGCGAATAAAAAGACGAGAAGTGAAGCAAACACCATAATCTTTTTATGTTTGAACGCCGCTTCCAAGACAGGTTTCATAACAGGCTCTATGGTAATTGCCTTTTTCGATGAAGGGCCTCCCTTCCAGCCCATGAACGCCAAAGCAGGAATGACGAGCATCGCAACAAAGAACGACGTAATCAAGGCGATAACGACAGACCATGCAAATCCGCTGTACGAAGCGCTGATCACTCCGCCTACCAGCGCAATCGGGACATAGACGGCAATCGTCGTAAGCGTAGATCCTAAAATCGCCGGAATCATTTCAGTTACAGAAGAAGCAAGCAGTGGCAGCAAGGCTTTGTCTGGGGCATTCTCCTTTTTTCTGTACATGTTATCCAAAATGACGATGGAATCATCCACGATCCGCCCCATCGCCACAATCAATCCGGAAACCGTTAGAATGTTAAGGGTAATCCCCATCGATTTCAGGAAAATTGTCGTTGCCAGCAAGGAAATAGGCAATGATATGGCGATAAGCAAGGTGGATCTTACGTTTCTGAAAAAGAAGAACACACAGATCATGGAGAATAAACAACCGAGCAATCCTTCCCGTATCAATCCATGAAGAGAGCTGTTTAATTCCTTCTCACGGTCAAGTAATACTTGGAAATGTACATCCTTTGGATTGACGGTATCCAGATGAAGATGCTGGATTCGATCTTTCACCAGTTTCGCAACCTCTGTAATGTTTGCAGAAGGAGTTTTTATCACATTTAATTGAACACTTGGTTTACCATTGGTCCTTGATACTGTTTTTACATCGTTTAATGAATGGGTTATGGTACCCACTGCAGACAAAGGAATCAGTTTTCCTTCTGAATTCTTAATGGTTGTATTTTTCATCTGATCTTCTGTTAATGAAACTCCATCAAAACTAACCGGAATGGATAAAAGGTTATTAACAACCGTCCCCTTTGGCAGGGATGGAACGGACTTCGCAAAAGAGTTATTGATATCATCCAGGGTTAATCCGTTTTTGATAAGATCTTTCATGCGGATCGTCAGCACATAGCCGTCCTTTGCCCCGCCAAAGACTGTCACATCAGATACTCCAGGCACTGTTTTCAGCTGCTTGACGATCTCTTGCTGTGCAGTGGATCTTAAGGTTTGTTCATTAAGGTTTGCACTAGTTAAACTATAAGATAAGATCGGAAACGAACTTGTGGTTAATCTCGTTACAGTCGGTGTCGACGTGATCGTTTGCGGCAGATCGGCATTAGCGAGTGCTTTGTTCACATCAGTTTCAGCTTGTTTCATGTCATAATCCATTGGAAAGTATAGACTCATAAAGAGTCCGCCATCATATGAATTAGTCTCCACGTCAGTTAAGCCATCTGTTGTTCTTACCGCACTTTCCAAATTATCAGTAATGTCCTGTTTTACCTGTTCAGCTTGATATCCAGGTACCCTCATGCTGACTGTCAGTGTTGTATTATTAATTCCAGGAAGATAATCCCGTTGCATTTGGTAGGCGGAAATCCCCCCCCACGCCAAAATTATAACCGCACACACGATCATTAAAATGGCTCTTTGCATTGATGCTTCCACCAATTTCTTCATTCTCTTTCCTCCCTATTAATATTTCTATCTGTCTTTTGTGAAAGCATGGTTGGCCTCTGCAGTCCTACTATATAGAGACAACCTTAAATTTCTCTGAGAGTACTCTTAAAAATCCATGAGAATGATAAATTTTTACTTTTTTCATGCTACATTGGATACAGTATAGGAAAATGCCATATTTGGAGGCAGATATGAAAGAGCGCATTTTAGTCATAGAAGATGAAGTACAGATCGCGAAGATGCTGAAAATTGAATTAGAGCTTGAAGGCTACGATGTTCTCGTTGAACATAACGGAAAATCTGGCCTTGCTGCAGCATTACAGGAAAAAATAGATTTAATTCTGCTGGATATCCTGCTCCCCGGTTTAAACGGGATGGAAGTGTTGAGGAAAATCAGGAACGCCGATTCAAATGTCCCTGTGATTCTTTTAACAGCCAGGGATTTAACACTTGATAAAGTATTGGGATTGGATCAAGGGGCGAATGATTATATTACCAAACCTTATGAAAGTGAGGAATTGATGGCGAGGATCCGTGCTTGTATCCGCACTCGTCCATTGCTGAAAATTGAAAATAATATTGATGAGGAAACGCTGTTGACTTTGAAAGATTTAACCCTAAATCCTGCTACACGGGAGGTCATGAGAACCGGAAAATCCATTTCATTGACGCCAAAAGAATACGATTTACTATTTTACTTGTTGACCAACAAAAATCAGATCGTGACACGGGAGTCTATTATCATAAATGTGTGGGGATATGAATATGAAGGGGATACAAACGTTCTTGATGTATATATGCGTTATTTGCGAAAGAAAATAGAAAGCGGATTTGACGAACCGCTCATCCATACGGTAAGGGGCGTAGGCTATATCGCCAGGGAGAAATAAAATGAAGATTACCACGAAGATTAACCTGTATACTACAGCTTGGCTGCTTGCTATTCTTTTACTCATAAATGGAGTTGTCTTTTTTTCCTTTATGAAGATTACCGTAAATATGGAAGAGCAAGCTGTCCATCAGAAAGCTCACTCCATTATTCAAGTACTGAATAAGAAACCAGGTCATGTTTACTCTGATGAAATCCTTACTTCCTATTTAACCAATCACTCTTTCATTCGTATCATTGATGCCAAATCAAAGGTTATTAACCAAGTAAGAAATGATAAACATCTCAATAAATTCAAGCCGCATTTTTCTAAGAAGACAGAATCAAATCTGCATATCATACATGAAGAACAGGGCGAAGAACAAATCTTAATTGTTCGTGTGCCAATTACCAGTCAAGGCAAGGTCACAGGTACGATTGAAATCGGGGAAAGACTCCTTGGGCTTGAAATGCGCAAGGATATATTATTATCAATCTTAACGTTCTGTACTGTCATCGCCGTCCTTTTATCATTGCTTGGCGGGAGATGGCTGTCCAATGTAATTATGAAACCCATCTCTTCTATGATCAAGACAATGGAAAACATTGAGCAAAGCGGTGTCCCGCAGCAGCTTGTTATCAATACCGAAAAGAAGGACGAGCTTCAAAAAATGGCCACCACCTTTAACCGTATGATTGTAAGGCTGCAGGAGAATCTTGAAAAGCAAAAGCAGTTTATTTCAGATGCATCTCATGAACTAAGAACACCGCTTACAGTCATTAAAAGCTATGCCAACTTTTTGAGGAGAAGTGATGTAAAGGACCACAGATTGTCTAAGGAAGAAGCAGCGGAAACTATCTATTCGGAGGCTACCCGGATGCAAAACATGACACAGTCCTTTCTTGCCTTGGCCACCTCCGAAATAGAAAAGAATGTCCACCTTAAGCCCATAGATCTAGGTGCAGCCTGTTACCAGGTTTTAGAGCAGATGAAAGAGGTATACCAAAGAGACATCACGTTTCAACACGATCAGCAGACCCTTTTCATTCTCGCAGATGAAGCTGCCGTGAAACAGGTACTTATTATCGTTCTGGATAATGCGCTAAAATACAGTATGTCTACGATTGATCTAAAGATGATGAAAAAAGATAACTATGCTCTGCTTACTATTCAAGATTATGGGACAGGTATTCCCTCTTCTGATTTAGAACATATTTTCGAACGTTTTTACAGGGCCGATAAAGCCCGAAGCCGAGAAACTGGAGGTACAGGATTAGGGCTTTCCATCGCGAAAAATATTATGAAACATCATAATGGAAACATTAGCATTCATAGTGAGGAAGGAAAAGGAACAGAGGTGGAGCTGAAATTTCCAATCTAGCCTGCCATTTTTCTTTAGTATGGAAGTAGAAAGGATGAGGAAAGAATGGAAGCTAAACACGTAAAAACAGATGAAGAACGAGAAGATGCCTTTAAGATTCGGAAAAAGGTGTTCGTCGAAGAACAAGGCTTTCCTCTTGAGGATGAATTTGATCAGCACGAGGATGCGGCTGAGCATATTCTTGTAATGGACGGAGATCACCCCGTCGGTACTGGCAGATGGCAGATTGTTGATGGCGTGGCAAAATTTGAACGGATCTGCGTCCTTCCCAGCCATCGCAAGTTCGGTGTTGGTAAAATCATCATCAGCACGCTTGAGGAAAGTGCGAGAGAAAAGGGGCTAACGGCTGCCAAACTGCACGGCCAGACCCAAGCAGAGCCCTTTTACGTAAAATTGGGTTATAAATCCGCATCCGGTGCATTTATCGAAGATGGTATTCCGCATATAGTAATGAAGAAAAACCTTGGATAATCTTTTCCAAGGTTTTAATTTGTTAAAGGGGCTACTCCATGACTTTCAGAAAATCATCATTCTTTTCTTTAGGAATCATTGTTCTAACGCTTGGCATTTCCTTAACCATTCTTTCAAACTCCGGCACTTCTCCATATGACGCGCTTCTCGTTGGATCGTTTAGAACCATCGGCCTCACGGTAGGCTCGTGGGAGATTATTATTGCCCTGTTGATGATCTTCTTAAATGCAGCTGCTAGCCGGACCCGGCCTGAATACTTGGCTTTAGTGACTGCCTCAATTACTGGTGCTGGCATCGATTTCTGGCTTTTCACTCTCGAAGGGTGGCTGAAACCCGTAACGTACTTCTCTCAATTTTCACTGCTCGCTTTGGGTATGGTGTTCATTGGTATCGGAACATCCCTCTATTTACAAGCTGAATTTGCACCCATTCCTCTCGACCGGCTCATGCTCATCCTTCAAAAACAGGCCGGCTGGACGATCGCTGTCTCCCGGCTGGTCATCAGTGTTGTAATTCTCTCACTCGCCTTTCTTCTCCACGGACCCATCGGCATCGGAACGATTTTAACCGCCTTCTTCAATGGAACCATACTCTCCTTTTTCATGCCCTATGCCATCAGACTGTATCAGACATAAATACCGCTTATTCTTGTTCAACTAACCAGATGCTTTAGTTCAAAAAAGAAAAGCTGCCAGTTGAAAATCTTCTCTTAATAATCCCATCACGCACAAATTGTAAGACTCAGACGATAGCTACGCTCTTTTATTAACTTATTCCCCTTAACATAGGTGAATGGATTGGAGTTCAAAAGTTAGTTAGAGAAAACCTTCTACCTCCATATTAAAAGAGTATCCATAATGCTTTTTTTAAATGCCTCATAATTAAAGTGAACAGCCACACTATGTATTTTATACTCTGGGTTTGTTGTAAAACGCAAGTCGGCAATGCTTTGACCAAATCCCTCCCCCCGATCTGGTATTACTTTTATAGGAATTTTTGTAAGGCTAACAAAATTAGGATTTAACAGATACCAAATGGTCATAAAATCATGCATCGGACTTCCTTTTATGCCTGGATTAGATTTAGAGTAAAAATTGTAGTAGTAGTCCAACATCGGTTTAATGATGAGTCCTGCGGGGTCCTTTGTGTTTTGGTGAAATCTGTGGATGGTTTGAACCATTTCGGGAGTAACAAGTGCATACTGAGTGACGTTTAATGGGATAAGCGTCAAATTTTTTGCATGTTGCAAGACGAGGTTCGCTGCATAAGGATCAGAGTAAAAATTGGCTTCAGCTACGGCCGTTACATTTCCAGGAACAAAGAAGGCTCCTCCCATGCAGATATATTCCTTAACGTTTCTCATCTTTTCTAAATTAAGAACAAATGCGGTTGCTAATGAAGAAAGTCTTCCAAGGTTGATGATTGATAGATCCTCAATATTTGCATCAATGATCTGATAGATATCATTAAAAGGGAATACAGGATAAGGAATCTCGGGGGGAATGATTGGTCCTAATCCAACTTTTCCGTGTACTTCAGGAAAATACTGTACCGAAATACCCGTTAAAGGGACAGAAGCACCAAGAAATACAGGTACTTTTTCTTGTCCCATAATGAACTTTATATAATTAATATTCCTAATAACATCAACTCTGGATACATTACCATAGTCAGCTACGATACCTAATATTTGCACTTCTTCTTTGCGGAAGAAAGCATATATGAGAGCAAAAGCATCGTCTATTCCCAAATCTGTAAAAAGAAGAACCTTTTTGGGCATACACATTCCTCCATTTCTCTAAATGTATATGACACCAAAGATCACCGATATGCTCCGTGGATAAGAGTAGCCACAATAAATACCTTCAGGATTTCCTTCTTCTCTAAATAACTTTCCTTTTAGTTCAATTAGAAAAAAACCGTAAAAAGGCGTCGATTAATTTGGGAGCCCATTTTTATTAAGAACTCACATATGCATTAGCATTCACTTCGGTATTCCAAACAGGATTCCCTGGTTATCTAAACAATAAGCAAAGTAACCCATTTTTGGAATAGCGGTTTTAGGTACAACCACTTGTCCGCCATTTTTCTGTAACCTTTTTTATGTATTCGTCGCCTGAAGATACTTCGATTGAATTCGTGGTTCTGGTTGCCCCGTCAGGAAAAAAGCTTTTAAAGAAATGGTTTGGCCTTGCCCCTATGATCAATAAAAACACATAGTAGATTGCCGTCATAACAGCAAGTGCCATTTCAGTTTTTCCCCCTCCTAAATCTTAGTTATTTTATCTCTTCCAAAAAAGTTGCTTACTGCTGATAAAGAGTTTGAATGTTCCCTAAGTCCTGCAGAAGCAGACCAATTTCCTCCTGGCTCAGTCTGATCGGCATTGCATCATAAAGAGTGATCACCTGGCCATCCAAATCACTCTGATGTTTCTGCAGATAACCGTAAAGTTTATTTAACTGGCTGACTGACAGTGTAGATTGTGTTGTAAGATGCTTCACTTGCTGAAGCGAAAACTCGTTCATTACCTCATCAAATTCACCAGAGATAATGTTCCCGTTCATTTGCATGTATTCCACTCCCTTGCTTCATTTTTGTTAGTTTACCCTTTGTCAAAAAATTTTCTCTTCTTTTTGTCACAGATGATGGCCTTTTCTCGTCTTGTTTGTAAAAGAGAAAGTGGTGATCTTATGAGAACATTTGAAACAGCGATCATTGGCGGAGGAATTGCAGGTTTAACAGCTGCTGTTTATTTAGCCAAAGACGGAATTTCAACTGTGGTCATTGAAAAAGGAAAACAACTGGGCGGCCGGGCGCAAACGGCCCAAAAAAATGGAGCCTATCTTAACCTTGGCGGGCATGCTCTCTATAAAGGTGGTGAGGCGGAAGCGATACTAAACGAGCTTGGGATTAAACCACCAGGAAGTGTGCCGGAAACGAAAGGCAGTGCCATCTGGAATCAATCTTTATATACGCTTCCGGGCAGTTTAAGCTCTCTGCTTTCCACCAGGCTTCTTTCTTGGCCAGGGAAAATGGAATTAGGAAAGCTTTTGGTCAAACTGAAAAAAATCGATGCTAAAACAATGGGAGATATGAGTTTGAGACAATGGGCAGAAGCTGAAATTAAAGATCCCATGGTCAGACACGTTTTTTACGCGTTATGCCGAACATCAACCTATTGCATTGGCCCGGATGAACAAAGAGCTGGTGCTGTAATACAGCAGGTTTTGAGAGGCATGAACGGCGTCATTTATGTAGATGGCGGCTGGCAAACCATTATTGAAGAATTAAAAGAGATAGCAGTGAAAGCGGGCGTAACAATCCTCACTCATCAATCCGTCTCTTCTGTCCTAAAGAACGATTCTTTTACCCTCTTATTGTCTAATGGGGAAACGATTAATGCGCATTCTGTACTATCTACTGCAAGCCCGGAGCAAACGTTCAGACTGATAGAAGGAGCTGAAAATACGTCTCTTTCCGCCTGGAGGGAAAGGGCAAAACCGGTGTTTGCTGCTTGTCTTGATGTCTCGCTGCACACTCTTCCGAATCCGAACCAGCAGTTTGCGATTGGAGTGGATCAACACATTTTATTTTCCAATCATTCTAGAGCGGCCCGTTTAAGTGAAGACGGTTCAGTGGTCTGTCAGCTCATTAAATATTTGGGGACAGAACAGGAGAATAATGCAATAGAATGTAAACAGGAGCTGGAACATGTATTAGAGATGCTGCAGCCCGGCTGGAGAAAGGAACTGAAAGCCTATCAATTCCTTCCGCACATTGCCGTGATGCAAGATTCCTGTGCAATGAACCATCACTTTTCCTATGGCCCATCCGTCCCGGAAATTCCTGGATTTTATGTTGCAGGAGATGGCGCTGGCCATGGCGAAATGCTCGTAGATGCGGCCTTCGCAAGTGCAAAAAGAGCCGCATCAGCTATTGTTCAGGAAGCTGTGAACCGCGGAATTCAAAAGGAGGCATAACGTGAGTCCGATCGATACAGAAATGCTTTATACCACACACCGCCCACTTCTTTTTTCCTTAGCGTACCGAATGCTGGGCAGTGTACAGGACGCCGAGGACATCATCCAGGATACATTTATCGCATTAAATGGAACAGAGGCCGAGCACATTCAGAATATTAAAGCCTATCTATGCAAAATGGTAACCAACCGCTGTATCGACCGGCTGAAGTCTGCTCGAAAGAAAAGAGAACAGTATGTTGGAGAGTGGCTGCCTGAGCCGCTGCTTACAGAAAACACCCAAAGTGAAGATCCGGCCCATCAAATGTTCATGAAAGAATCAGTATCCATGGCTTACTTGCTTCTGCTTCAGCAGTTGTCGGAAACAGAGCGAGCGGTGTTTCTCCTTAAGGAAGTCTTACAATACAGTTATGAGGATATTGCTGAAATGGTTGGCAAAAGCAGCACGAATTGCCGGCAGATCTTTCATCGGGCGAAGAAAAGCATCGGAAGTCCTTCTGAAGAAAAGAAAATAACGAAAAAAGGAGCGTCACTCACCGAACAGTTCTTTCGTGCACTCACTTCCGGAGATACCGATACTTTGCTCAGCCTGTTGTCAGTTGACGCTACCCTGATCACAGACGGAGGCGGAAAAATAAAAGCCGCTATCTTCCCGATCCTTGGAGCAGACCGCATTTCACGCTTTTACCAAGGCATTTTGCCAAAGCTTCCGAAAGACGTCAGCTATACCTTTACTACGGTAAACAGCGAGCCTGGAATGATTTTAACGGTTGGCGGGCATGTCTATGCTGTCATGTCCCTTCATATTGAGAATAATAGAATTCAAAACATCTACTCGGTCATGAATCCCGATAAACTTACTCATATCTCTGCCTAAAAAAAGACTGCTTTCTCACAAGAGAGCAGTCTTTTTATCCTTGCTTATGAATCCTCTTCTCTCCCCATGCACACATCTGATTTAAGATGGATCTTAATTAGAGATGTTGGGATTTTTGATGAGGACCTATAATGAGGTCCTCTTTTGTTGTCAGGATTACAGTTTATGTTCATACTAACAAGGTATACTAGAACAACTTCCGAACCGGGAGAACACGTGGAGGATTTACTTGAATAAGAAACTGAAGCTTGTCCTTATCATTTTGTTAATCTTGCTTGTTGTCTATGCCGGCGGCTTTTTCATCTGGACGCAGAAAACCTTTAAACCTACGGCTCAATTGAACCAATTAGTGGACGTAAAAAATGAGGTCCAGCATAAAGACGGCATGTATATTTTCAAACCGAAAAACATGGAACCGAAGGATGGTGTGATTTTTTACCCTGGAGCTAAAGTTGAGCCAACCGCCTATTCCTACTGGGCGAAAAAGGTAGCTGATGCCGGGTATCTCGTTGTCATACCGGAAATGCCGCTGAAGCTGGCTCTACTCGGCAAAAACAAAGCCGAAGAGGCGATGAAAGCTGATCCTGATATTAAGGAATGGTATATCGCCGGCCATTCACTGGGCGGATCAGCAGCTTCCGCTTATGCCTTGAAACACCCACATAAGATTAAAGGTATGATCTTCCTTGGTTCCTATACAACGGAAGGTTCAAATTTATCGAAAGCCCACTTCCCTCTTCTTTCTATCTATGGAGAACGAGACGGCTTAACCACAAAAGCTAAAATCAACGGCAACAAATCGTTTAATCCGGCTGACACCACCTACTATGAAATCAAAGGCGGGAATAATGCCCAGTTTGGCATGTACGGTCCTCAAGCCGGTGACAAAAAAGCACGTATCTCCAACAAGAAACAGCAGGATCAGGTGATCAAAGAAATCCTATTCTGGCTCAATAAAGAAAACCAGCACTAGTCACAGTGCTGGTTTTTTCATGTGGTTATTGTACAGAACAAGATCCGCCTGTTGATTCGGCCTTACGGTTTTAAGATAATAATCTTCCGCCGGCCAATATCGATTTTGGAATTTCGTAATGTTTTTCTGCGTTCTTTCACTTTCCCGCAGAAATCTTGTCTCTTTCGGGCAATCCAGATAGACGAGATAATCAAAGAACGGTCTCCATTCTTCCCTTTGAAGAAATACGCCTTCGATGATGATGAGACAGGTTTCTAGAAGCTGAACTTCCTGAAGGCTGAGGGTATCGGATTCGTTATTATAAAATGAGACCTCAAGCGATCTGCCGTTTTTTAGTCGGCTAAACATGCTTCGAGTAAGCTCCTTTACATCCCACTGAAGATGATAATACTCAGCCCACTCCTCCCGGCCGGTGTGATAGCGTTTTTCCCTTTCCACGATATGATTGTCAATATGAATCAAAAAGTGTGGAATTTCATTTTGAATGAGATGGTGTTGTAAATCTTTTGCCAAGGTACTTTTTCCTGAGCGGCTTAGGCCATCGATTCCAAGGATGAAGCGCTGGCCTGTTTTTAGCTTTGGGATTTTTTTGATGATAGAAGATATATTTATCTGCATGCTTTGTACACTCTTTCCAACGGTGCCTGGCACCATATCACGGTAGGGTCAGCTGCCAAGATACGCCGAACTTGTCCGAGGTCCAGCCAAACTTCCTGCTAAATGGATAGGAGCCTAGCGGCATTAAGACTTGTCCGTCCTCTGACAATTTCTGAAATACTCTATCAATCTCTTCTTCTGTATCACAGGTTACATACATAGAGATTGAAGGTGTAAAGGTAAATTCATGCTTCACACTGCTGTCGATACAGAGAAACCGCTGCCCGTTTAAGCTGAACTCCGCCTTCATCACTGAACCTTCTGCTCCTCCCTCATTTGCACCGTATCGAGTAATCTTCGTAATCTCTGAATCATCAAAGAGTGAAACATAAAAGTTCATCGCTTCCTCTGCTTGGCCTTCGAACATTAAAAAAGGTGTTACTTTGGACATTTCCACTCAACTCCCTGCATATTTAAATTAACGATCACTTTAATCCACAACCTGCATGCTATGTATAATAGTAATAGATGACTTTCTACTAAGTTAAGTGAGGAGTAACGAATAATGATAGATTTACGCTATCCGGTTGGCTTATTTGCACTAGATCAAGACATTACAGAGAAAAAGATTGAAGAATGGATCCATGACATTGAGTCAGCGCCTAATCAACTGAAAGAAGCAGTTAACGATCTTACAGAAGAACAATTGGATACTCCTTATCGTCCTGGAGGCTGGACAGTACGGCAGGTTGTCCATCACTTGCCTGATAGCCACCTTAACAGCTATACACGCTTTAAACTGGCGCTCACAGAAGAGAATCCAGTCATCAGGCCTTACAAGGAAGATCAATGGGCCGAGCTGCCTGATTCTAAACTCCCGATTGCGGTTTCCATTCAATTGCTGGAAGCTCTCCACGAACGCTGGATCGTACTGCTTAAATCGTTAACCACTGCTGATCTTGAAAAGACATTCACTCATCCCGATTCCGGAGTTGTAACACTAGCGCAGAACATCGGGTTGTATTCCTGGCACAGCCGTCATCATATCGCTCATATCACGTCGCTCCGCCAGCGATTAGGCTGGTAAATAAAACATCCAATGATTCATTCGTTGGCTGTTTCTTCTATACTACAGAACTCTCTCCTCTTTCTATTGTTTGTCAGTGTTAATTTCCGAAGTTCGATCATATGTGCTTCCCTCACTCTTTTACTATGCCAAAAACAAACCCATCGTAGCCTTTGCTTCCTACCGTCTGCATCGCTGTCGCTTCGATCCTCGGCTCATTGGCCAACAGATCCATCAATGCTCGTGAACCCTGAACACTGGAATCCTGACTGTTGCCATCCACTACTTTTCCATCACGCACTACGTTGTCTCCAATGATTACTGTACCTGGCTTAGAAAGCATCAGCGCCCACTTTAAGTAGTTGGGGTTGTTTGGCTTATCAGCATCAATAAAAATAAATTCAAAAGAAGAGAATCCTTTTTCCTTCAGCGTTGGCAAAGATTCAAGGGCAGGACCTACAAGCACTTCAATTTTGTGGTCCAGTCCTGCTTTCCTGATGTTCTCCCTCGCTACATCTGCATGCTTTTGGCTGTATTCCAATGTAATGAGCCGTCCATCTTCCGGCAGCGCACGTGCCATCCAAATACTGCTGTAGCCGCCAAGCGTACCAATTTCAAGAATGTGTTTTGCTCCTTTTAACTTGGTCAGCAGATAAAGAAACTTCCCTTGACTGGGTGAGACATCAATTGACGGTAAACCAGCCTCACTGTTGGCTTTCAGAACATAATCCAAATCCGGATCAGCTCCATGAAGCTTTGAGCTGAAATAAGCATCGACATTACTCCACGTTTCCTCCACTGCGCTCTCTCCTTTTATCCCATTATATATCTACAAATCTTTACTTTCGCTGTCAGCCCTGCTTTTCCTTCTGCAGGAGCGATATGTTATCACCCATTGGCTGACATTTGTCACAGCCATTGCTGCGGAATCCCTTTTTCATTAAAAAGAAGACTGCTCATGCAGCCTTCTTAATTGTAATTCTTGGATTCTATCGCTTTGACCAGCCGGATCAGCCAATAGAGGGCAATCCAGGGAAGAATATAGGCCGTTAAAAAGGGAACAAAATTATAAAAAGCAAAATGAGCATCTATCCCCATTCTCTGAAGAGCAAAAATCACAATGACAAAACCTAAAATAACAAGAATTATGGTCTTAGCATTTCTGCTCACTGCCATGCATCCACCTCCTATTGCTTAATTGATTCTATTTCAATGATCAAAGATTGCGTTTCTCGCAGCCATTTATCAACTGCTTTTTTGGGGAAATACACCGTGCTCCCCACTTTAATAAATGGAAGCTCACTCTCAAGGTCATCTCCGCTATCTAGTTGAGGACCCAGTTTCTTAACTTCTTCTGCAGTTAACCCTAGATATTCCGCTAACTCCGACTGTGTTAATAGTTGCTTTTGAGCAGTTTCCCCGGTAGTTGTATGGATTGCTTTGGGGCTAAGTGGTCAGATATAAACCAGCTTCCCGCTGTGATTCCTATGGCTAAACAAATAATAGAAAATGCAACTGAATGATTTTTCATGCCCGCCCCTAACCTCCAACTTTAAAAACTTTATGCATCCTTTCATTTTAACTATACAATTTTTTGGAAAATTTTTCTATAAAAGTTGAGGATTAAGATCTTAAAAAGTTATTGATTACTTCTGTATAACGTTTCGGCTCTTCCATGCTCGGCGCATGCAAGGATTTCTCAAACTCCACGAAGGCTGCTTTCTGGATCAAACTGGCCACTTCTTTTCCATCCTTTGGAGGAATAAGAGTGATTTAGACGGTCTACGGTGGGCGGTTTGGGTCGTTACTTGCGGGTTTGGCGGGTTTACTTGCGGCTTTAGCTCGTTTACTTGCGGTTCGACAGAGTTTACTTGCGATTTCACACCCGTTACTTGCGATTCGACAAGGATTACTTGCATATCACGTCATTTTCATAAAAGAATATACAATAAAGCACCGCTGGAATCAATCCAGCAGTGCCTCGCTATTAGCAACAATCATATTTCTATAGCATCAAAATTTCCCGAATATCTTCTTCAGTAAGGGACGAAGCCGGCTTCTCCCCAACGCCAATAATCTCTTCAATGAGATCTTTCTTTTTCTCTTGCAGTTCATTCATTTTTTCTTCGATTGTACCTTGGGTAACCAGTTTGATGACCTGGACGGCATTGGTCTGCCCCATCCGATGGGCACGGTCAGCTGCCTGGTCCTCGACAGCAGGGTTCCACCATATATCATACAGAATGACCGTATCAGCACCCGTCAAGTTAAGGCCTGTCCCTCCCGCTTTCAAGGAAATAAGAAATAGATCACGTTCACCTGAATTGAATCGATTGCATAGCTCCACCCGTTCCATGGAGGGAGTTTGTCCATCCAGATAGAAAAAAGGAAGGCCTTGGTTCGCTAATTCCCTTCCTATGAGCTCCAGCATTTTCGTAAATTGAGAGAAGATCAGCACCCTTCTTCCAGATAGCTTGGATTCCTCTACAATCTGCATGAGCTGCTTAAATTTCCCTGATGTCCCTTTGTAACTGTCTACGAATAAAGCGGGATGGCAGCAAATCTGCCGTAAACGCGTCAAACCAGCAAGGATTTTGATGCGATTTTTCCGAAGTGTATCTTTGTCCAGATGCTTTAGTGTGTCGTGCCGCAGCTTCGCCAAATAGGCTGCATATAGTTTCTTCTGTTCAGGAAGCAATTCAACTGATTCCATGGACTCCGTTTTTTCAGGAAGTTCCATCAGGACATCCTCTTTTAACCGTCTCATCAAGAATGGAGAGATTCTTCGTGTAATGGTTTTCTTTGGAAGATTACTAAATTCCTTTAATCCGCGCAATAGCTCAGGAAAGACAACATGAAAGATCGACCACAGTTCTTCCAGCGAATTCTCCACTGGTGTACCTGTAAGCGCGAATCGATGATCTGCCTTGATCTTCTTCACAGCTCGTGCCGTTTGCGTCACAGGATTTTTAAAAGCCTGTGCCTCATCAAAAAATACCGTGTGAAAGGCTTGTTTCTCATACCACCCGATGTCCTTGCGCAACAAGGGATAAGAGGTGATGATAACATCATGAACCAATGCTTCCTTTATTAATGCTAATCTCTCTGCTTTACTGCCATCAACCACAACAGATTGTATGTCTGGAGCGAATTTTTTCATTTCACTCAGCCAGTTGTACGTCAAAGAAGACGGGCAGACAATAAGGACCGGAGACTTCTTTTCACGAATATCCTGAAGCACCGATACGATGAATGTGATGCTTTGCAGCGTTTTTCCCAATCCCATATCATCAGCAAGGATCCCGCCAAATCCATACCTGGCAAGTGTTTTCATCCATTGGTACCCTTGTTTTTGATAATCTCGCAAGATCGGTTCCAAGTCTACAGGGACCTCGAATGCCAAGCAGCCCGGATTTCGCAGGTTTTCCAAGAATTGAAGGAAGGATTTCTCCAAATCAAACGTACGATCCTCAGCAGTATCAAGCATTTGCATTCCCTGAATGAAAGGTAGATTGAGGCCATTTTCCAGATCATGATTTGGAACAGGCAAGGCATACAGAAAACGTTGAATTTCATCAAATTCCCTAGTTTCTAAAGAAAGCAGCGAGCCGTTTCTCAAACGGTAATATTTTCTTTTCTCCTCGAGTGCTAAAAGAACATCTCGTATTTGTCCTTCAGGAATACCATCGATATCAAATTTGAATTCCAGCCAATTGGTCCGTTCTTTTTTGAGCTTTACTCTAATCTGCGGCCGTGCATTCTCTCTGAAAATACGATTTCTCACAGAGGTGGTTGCATAGATTCCGGCGATCTTTTGGAGTTTAGGAACAACATGATATAAAAACTCATATTCCAGCTCTTCATTATGCAAAAAATATCCGCCATCTGTCTTGGCAAACGAGCTTTCCTCCATTAGCCTGAGTATCATTTCCTCTTTCTCCACATCTCTGATAAGTTTGGAGTTTTCCTGAAGATCACGCCTGACCAATGGATCAATGACGATATTATCATAATGAAACTCCAGCCCGGCAAGGAGTCGATTCTTTACACGATCCAAGTATAGTTTGGCTGTTAACGGTATCTTGGCAAATTGCTCGGTGATCGCACGAGATACATGAACTTCCCCGAGGCGTTTCAAGCCTGGAATGACTTTTTCTAAAAAAATCCCCATCTGCTTCTGAGAAATCGGGATGACATTCGTTCTTGATGCATTCAGCATTCGTTTCAGTTCTGAAAGGCGTGAGCAGTCATCACTTTTTAACTGAAACAGTTTTCCTGCTGAAAGGACAGAGCGATAGGAATGCAACACAACCATCTGCTTTAGTCCTTCAATCTTCAAATGATAGCTATTTCCTTGCGACTCTCCAAAGTCAAACTGTAGAGACAGCGGTTCTTTCGATGTCCGAAACCTTCTATACGTGTTGCCATACTCCAGCTTTACCAATGGTGCTTTCTCAAACAAAGGCAGCAGCATGTCCCAAGAAGAAGGGGAGATAAATAAGGTGTTGTTATGAGTAACCTCATTCGGCCGGTCTAACAGTTCATCGATATATATCTGTTCATCATGCATGGCTTTTATAAGCTGTTGAAGTACCGCATCGTTTTCCATTTGAAAGCAATGGAGGCACGGATCAAATGTGAATGAAAGGGAAAGCGGGCTGGTATTCCCTTCTTCCACACGTTGAAGAAAGTCCCGGATGTGCTGCACTTTAACCGAACCGATTTTCACCTCTAGGCCTAAAACGGTTTGTCCTTTGCTTACTTCCACGGGTTTGCAGGTAAACTCGACATCAAGCACTTGCCTTTTTTCAAAATGAAGCTGATGCCTGCTTGATCGCTTGTGCTGATCAATAAAAAGTGTCAGAAAATCTTCTGTCAGTTCTTGATTTTCCAGAGATACAGAAAGATGTCGACCGGAAATCAGAGGAAC
This sequence comes from Fictibacillus sp. WQ 8-8, assembly GCF_024494405.1. NCBI lineage: Bacteria > Bacillati > Bacillota > Bacilli > Caryophanales > Fictibacillaceae > Fictibacillus > Fictibacillus sp. WQ 8-8. The sequence goes on along the minus strand of NZ_JAMXKG010000003.1, from coordinate 15,880 downwards.
TGTCCCTTGTTGCTGGTGATGGTAAATCGCAAGTAAAACGGCTGCAACGTGCTGACAATCCTTTTGAAAAGAAGCCAGTGTCGGACAACTGCACTCAGACCGAAAGCCTCCGTTCATTTCCCGTTCAATGGTGACATGAAAATCCTGTGTTCCTGTAACTGCTGCTTTACAAGCATCCATACTGTAACTTTCAAAGTACACTTTATCCGCTCGATAAAAAGAGTCTCCTTTTTTGAAGGAGACCGTACCGCACTTTTCTTTGATGATGCTATGGTTGAGTTTGATGTTCAAATGTTTTGGCCCCTTCCTCAGGATGTTTCGACTCTGCTAGTTATATGATAGTAAAAATCCCGAAAATATGCGAGGTTTTATCAATCAATGACTCCACCTACCTATGAGATGATAAAATGGTTTTTTGTGTGTATCATCAGCCTGTCCTTTGATACAATAAAAAAGAGCTAATCAATCTAGCTCCTCTCCTGCAACACTGCTATTCACCCATAGCTCAATAAAGATAACCTAATAAATCAAGATTCCCTTCACTCCAATTGGTCATGCCGACTTGCTTAATCATTAATTTATCAATGTGTTCAGTACCTATACCATTTGTAACTTGGGTTTCATGATTAATTTGCATCCATTTGCATTTATTTCCAACTGATTGATATCCATTTTTTAAATATAAGTCCATGTTATCTGCAAATAAGAGTATAAAATCAATATCGCGTCCCTGAGAAAACCTATCAATTTCTAAAAGCAGCCTCGAACCAATACCCTGTGAGCGGGCGTTTTGCGAAACACACAAATCAATTACACCGAGTATTTTTAGAGGCTTTCCGTTTAAATTCATCACTCTGTAATCCAATCCTACATGTCCTATGAGTTGACTTTCCTCGTTAAAAGCTAGAAATCTAAAATGCGGTAACTGCTTAAAGTAAATTCTATTCGTTGGATAGACATCTGGAAAACTGCCATTTAATAATTCTTTTATACGCACCGATAGATCATTACTAATATCATATTCAAATACTTTATCTATTTTCAAGTTACCTCTCCCATACCAATATTTTCGTAATAACAATTCTACAAATTGCACTTTCATACCTTCTTCTACATGACAAAATCAACCTAGGGAATAAGGTCGAAAAAAATATAAAGAAAGCCATGCAGGAGAAGTCAAATGGCGATTCACCTGTAAAATGGCATGCTGTTTCAGGTAAACAAAAAGCAATAGAGGGTCTAAACGACAGAAAGGTATTATGCAGCCCTTGTCATCCCAAGGGATTTTAGTCAAAAACAGATCTCTATGCAAACTCCTTCCCCTTCTTCATCCACGATTCAAATCTTAATCAATCAGGGGAGGAACAGTTCTGCTTCCCCTAAAGTGAACGAAAAATCAAACAGTAATTCTGAAAGGAGACGATGATATGAATCCTCAAGTCTTGATTGTCGGGGCAGGTCCAACAGGGCTTGTCCTGGCCCTTCAGCTCTCAAAAATGGGGATTCCATTCCGCATTATTGAAAAACATTCCGGACCTGGTGAAGCATCTCGAGCATTGGTCGTCCATGCAAGGATTTTAGAGTTTTACCGTCAATTAGGCATTACGGACGAAGTGGTAAGCCTCGGCATCCCGATGAAATCTGTTCATCTTCGTGAAGGAACGAAAGAAAAAGCAGAATTCAAGTTCAGCGATCTTGGCAAGGACATCAGCCCTTTTCCTTTTGCCTTAAGTTTTCCTCAGGATGTCCACGAACAATTTCTAGTGGAACAGCTTAAAAAGGCTGGTGTCACCATTGAGTGGAACACCGAGCTGGGTTCTTTTACGGATGACAGCGAAGGAGTCCGCACCGTTTTGAAGAAAGACGGTATGGAGGAAACCGCTGAATTCCACTATTTATGCGGATGTGACGGCGCCCACAGTACCGTACGAAAAGGGTTGGGCTTCGACTTTGCCGGAGGAACGTACGAACAGCTTTTTTATGTGGCTGATGTAGAGTCATCAAATAAAGAAACACAGGACCGCTCACTTAAAGTACATCTCAGTGAAAGGGGGTTCTGTTTGTATATGCCGGTCAGAAGTACGGGAATGATCCGCCTGATCGGCATCATCCCCCGTGAGCTTGAGCAGTCCACGTCGATTACATTCGATGAGATCCAGCCTTACGCTGAAAATCAGATTGGTTTAAAAGTTGATAAAGTCAATTGGTTCTCAACCTATCATGTTCATCATCGGGTCAGTGAGCATTTTAGAAAGGGCCGCTGCTTTATAGCTGGAGATGCCGGCCATATTCATAGTCCTGCAGGCGGACAGGGGATGAACACCGGTATAGGGGATGCGGTTAATTTATCGTGGAAGCTTGCATGGGTTCTGAAAGGCAGGGCAGACCCTGAGATCCTTGAGACGTATGAAACAGAACGGATCGCCTTTGCCCGCACACTCGTCTCAACAACCGACCGTGCCTTTCAAATGATAGTAGGACGCAATACTCGTAACCGCCTGTTCCGTACGGTGTTGATTCCCTATGTCACTCCATTGCTGCTTGGTTTCACTGCCGCACGCAGGGCTGCCTTTAATACCGTGTCACAAACACGGATTGAGTACCGTGACAGCGCACTGAGCAAAGGTAAGGCCGGAAAAGTTCATGGAGGCGACCGCTTGCCCTGGATTCAGACAGAGAGCGGCAACAATTTCGATCCGCTGAAAACAATGGACTGGCAGATTCATGTATACGGTGAAATTCATCCGGAAGTTCGGGAATATGGTAAAAGCGCAGGCTTTGCGATTCATACCTTTGTGTGGCAGTCTGAAATGGAGGATGTTGGCCTTAAGCAGGATTCCTTATATGCCGTCCGGCCGGATGGGTACGTTGCTCTTGCGGATGATACCCAAAACATAGAGAAACTGAAGCAGTTTTTTGAGAATTTCAGGATTCGTTCCTTAAAGTCGACATAAAAACGAAGAGGGTATCACATTTACTTATGTGATACCCTCTAATTTTTGATAGGTAGAAGGCTAAAAATGGATGCCGCCCGATTGATCTTTAAACTTAAAAATTATGAAACATTTGGCCTAGCATCTGCTACTCTTTAAATAGATACAAACAAAAAAAGGAGTTCGGATCATGGATACGGATAGGATTGTGAAAGATTTATACACCCAAGGGATCATAGAATCAAAAGATGCCGTCTACGAACCTTTGAGCGGAGGAACGACCAGTACGATCGGATTACTGCGTGATGGAAGCAGAAAACAATGGGTGCTTAAGTTCAACGAACCGAATGTTATTCATGCAGAGGCGGAATTCTTGAATGAATACGAGAATATTCCTTTCCTGCCCCGTCTCGTATACAAAGACCCCGAGGACCGATTCATCGTCTATCCCTTTCTTGCAGGAACAACAGACAGTTCCGGGACGGACAAAACAAACATCCTGTCCTCCCTCGTCCAGCATGTGCTCAATTACTATCAACCTTTTTCTGAAGCAAATGGATGGGGATACAGGGACGACCTTAAGCATTCCAGAGAACAATTTTTGGAGGACGAAATATGTTCAGTCAAAGAAATTATTCATTCTGGCCTGCTTGAAAAAAAAGATTACGAGCTTATCGCTGAACTTGCTAAACTTAGGTCCCAAAGCAAGGAATCTGAACTCACTTATTTGCTGCATGGAGACTGCGGGTATCATAATTTCCTGTTCTCAGAGCAGGAGCTCTCTGGTTTAATTGATCCTCAAACCTTTATCGGCCACCCGCTCCACGATCTTGTCTTTGCTTTTTGTTCTACCGCAAACGAACTTACACAAGAAACGATTATTCCTGCTGCAAAGCAATTAAAGATGTGGAATTACGATGAACAAGTCCTCAATGAGGAAGTGCTGCTCGGTCTTTTCACACGGCTGGCCAGAAGTTCTCAGCATCACCCTGCAGACTTGCCCGAATATTTGAAGGCATGGGAGAAATGGAAAGTACTCGTCTCACCTGCATAAAAAAGAGGACCTCGGTCCTCTTTTCCCCTTACTTCACATCCTTTTTTATCACCCTCCAAAACTCTTTAGCGATCACTTTATATCCTTTGATGTTGAGGTGGTTATCTTCCGGATTGGGCATGTATTTCGGGAAATGGGGATCGATGGCTCCACCTGTCGGGACATATGAATCGCCATTTGATACAGCTGCCTCCTTAATAGCAGAATTCAATGCGTTATTCAAAGGAACTAAGAACGCTTGGCTATCCTGATCATAATAAGAGAAAGGATTGTAATACCCCATCACATATACATGCACGTTTGGATTTAGCTTATCGATTGCCTGAAGGATAGACTGAAGGTTGGCACTGGCCGTCGCAATTCCTTCAGAAGCATGTGCTGGATCGGTCATCAGTTTGCGAAAAAGATCATTTGCCCCAATATTGATCGTAATATGGGTTGCTTCTTTAATCTCCTTCATCATGTCTGAATTGTTTAAAACATCCTCTTTCAGCTGTTCTGAAGTATAGCCTGGCACACCAAAATTATCATAATCTGTTAGCTTCACGTGGGATCTTTTAAAATAGCTTTGAATAAAATCCGGATAGCTCTTGTCAATGTCACCATAAGGGGTCATTCCTGCGGCTATTGAATCTCCTAACGCGACATACTCAACTTCCCTTTGTTCTTCCTGATGGTCGGCATAGACGGTCAACGGGGCAAAAGAGAACAGAGTACTCGCCGCCAGCAATGCGGCAAAAGATTTTTTCATTCAATCCTCTCCTCTTTAAGGGTTACCCATTCTTTATGAAGCGATTAAATGGAAGCAAGCCCGCAGGATCCGTTGTCATTCCTCCTATGAATCAGGCATTGACACTTTAGAACAGGCACCTAGGTCATATTCTCTCCTATCAGACTTTTTTCCTTTAAAGATAAGCCTAAAGTCCCCCTCCTCATTCCCATTCTTTTACATACCCTCCAGTCATATGTTGTAAAAAACATTTAATTAGGTGATACCATGGCCAAAAAGGTTTTGCTTTTTGCGGATGTTGGCATCGATGACACGATTGCCTTAATTTACGGGTATTTAAGTAAACAAGTGGATATCATTGGAGTGGTTGCGGACTACGGAAATGTTCCCAGGGTAATGGGATTGCGCAATATTACGTATTTGGTTAATTTATTTAATCTCTCCCAGCATACAAAGGTCATACTCGGTGCTGAAAAACCGATGACAGGAGAAGATCCCATCTTTTATCCGGAAGTGCACGGAGAGTACGGCTTGGGATACATCAAACCTCCCCAACAGCTCCCCCCTCAAGGGTTCACTGAGAACTTTTGTGAAGTTGTCTCACTCATCAACCAGCACCCGGGTGAATTGACGATTGTAAACACAGGCAGACTAACTTCCCTTGCAAGCATGTACATCTTATATAATGACTTGATTAATAAAGTAAAAGAAGTGTACATCATGGGCGGTGCATTCTGGGTGCCAGGCAATGTTACCGCTGTATCGGAAGCGAACTTTCACGGAGATCCTATTGCTGCAAAAATCGTACTTCGCTATGCCAATAATGTAACGATTATTCCCCTGAATGTAACAGACCGGGCCATCGTCACTCCCCAGATGGTCGATTACATTCAGTCTAAAGGAAAAGCTAAAATTATTAAGCCTCTGCTCGATTTTTATTATGAGTTTTATAAGAAGCGCAATCCGAGTATTAAAGGAAGCCCGGTTCATGATGCACTCGCTCTGATGGCAACTCTGCATCAGAACATGTTCTCGTTTCGTCATCTTCCTGTATACATTGATACGAACAGCGGGGTGACAAAGGGACAGAGCATCGCTGATATCCGTCCATATGCCGATTTGAACAATGGTGAAAAGAAACATCGTATTGCGTTCGATTTTATTTATTACTGGTTCTATCATGACTTCATGTCTGTCATGACAGGAGAACTCATGTAGCTTTTCACTCTACCCTGCTCTTTTTATCCTGAGCAGGTTTTATTATTGTTAAAGGCTGTTTTCGTAACATTTGTTGCCCTTGGGAGTGGTTGATTTCCGTTTCAGGCTGCTCCCTTTCCGCGGGGCGTGCGCTGAACCCCTCGGCGCACGCGCCTGCGGGTTTCACCTGTCACGCTCGTCCCGCAGGAGTCTCGCACCTTCCACTCCAATCAACTTGTCAATGAAGCTCTTTACAAAAATGTTCCCAAAGCAACAATCTTTTAGAAATGAGCCTTTTAAAAAACAGGTTTGACATTAACGCTGCGTCAAGGTGTACATTTAGGATGTCAGGAGGTGCTCACATGGAATATACGGTGCAAAAGCTAGGAAGACTGGCCGGAATCAGTACGAGAACACTAAGGTATTATGATGAGATTGGCATCCTTAAGCCGGCAAGGATCAATTCGTCAGGTTACCGGATCTATGGCCAGCCCGAAATAGACCAGTTACAGCAGATTTTGTTCTACCGGGAGCTCGGACTCAGTCTGGAAAAGATTAAGGAGATCACGACTGACCCTTCCTTTAACGGGACAGAGGCTCTTAAAGAACACCGTGAGAAGCTCCTTGACAAGAAAAAGCAATTGGAATTGCTTATTAATAATGTGGAAAAAACGATTGCTTCATCTGAAGGGAGAATGACGATGACAGATCAAGAAAAATTCGAAGGCTTTAAAAAGAAGCTCATTGATGATAACGAGAAACAATATGGAAAAGAGATTCGTGAAAAATACGGTGATGATATGATTAATCAATCCAATGAAAAGCTGAAAAACATGACGAAGGAAGATCATGAGGAAGTAAATCATTTGGCGGACGAACTAAAGACCTCGTTGGCTGAAGCCTTTAAAACTGGGGATCCTGCGGGAGAACTAGCCCAAAAAGCAGCAGATCTTCATAAGCAATGGCTGTGTTTTTACTGGAGTGAATACAGCAAAGTAGCCCATGCGGGTCTGGCGCAAATGTATGTAGACGATGAACGCTTCAAACAGCACTATGACAAAGACCAGCCAGGAACTGCTGAGTTCTTAAGAGATGCGATTCACATTTATACGGGAGTAAAAAAATAAGGAAACAGCCCATCTGCACGGTTCAGGTGGGCTGTTTTTTTTATGCCTGAATGGCCTTGGAGGAGTTCCATATTCTTGATGTAAAGTATTTATATCCTTTAACAATTAAACAAAAACAAATGCAATAAACTACTGCCGTTATAATTAAGCATTAAAATCGGATAATAAAGGGTAATACATAATCACCATTTGCTGAAAGGAAGGCCAAATATGACAGATCGAAATCGCAGGAAGCGCTTTGCATTGACTCCTCCTAAAATACTGGTATTAGGCTTTGCCGCTATCATTTTGGCCGGAGCTTTTCTCCTTTGCTTGCCTGAAGCAACTCGTAACGGACAGGGAATGTCTTTTCTTAACGCCTTTTTCACCTCAACTTCAGCAACGTGTGTCACGGGGCTGATCGTCGTGGATACCGGAGATACCTTTACCGTTTTCGGACAAATGGTTATACTCTCTCTCATTCAAATTGGCGGTCTTGGATTTATGACGTTCTCCACCTTTTTTGCATTAATCGTCGGCCGGAGAATTTCGTTTCGTGAACGTCTTCTTCTGCAGGAAGCGTTAAATAATTCCTCCACCCAAGGCATTGTAAAAATGGCGAAAACCATTGTTCTGTTTACGTTTGTTTCGGAACTGCTTGGCTCCATCTTGCTTTCATTCCGCTTTGCCATGGACATGCCAGTTAAGAAAGCCATTTATTTTGGCATCTTTCATTCCGTTTCAAATTTTAATAATGCAGGCTTTGATATTATGGGAGGATTTAAGAGTTTAACGGATTATAAAGAAGACCCCGTCGTTACGCTGACAATCGGGATCCTTATAATTCTAGGAGGAATTGGATTTATAGTTGTCAGCGACCTTATCGAACATCGGAAAAAACTAAAAAATATTTCTTTACATACAAAGGTCGTGCTTTCCACAACCGCTATCCTGCTTGTGGCCGGCACCGTTCTTGTCTTCCTGTTGGAGATGCATAACAGCAAGACCCTTCAGCCTCTATCTCCTTCTGGTAAGCTCCTGGCTTCTTTTTATCAAGCAGTAACTCCAAGGACGGCCGGTTCCAATACTCTGAACATTCCGGACCTGGCTCATCCTACTCTGTTGCTAACGATTATTCTTATGTTTATCGGGGCTTCACCAGGATCAACCGGCGGCGGGATTAAGACAACGACATTTGTGACATTGTTTGGAGCGGCCTGGTCACAGATCAAAGGAAAAGAGGATGTGGTGTTCTTTAAACAGCGGATTATTCCGACCATGATCTATAAAGCATTGACCGTTATTTTAAGTGCATTGATTCTTGTTATTGTGGTGACGATGTTGCTCTCGATCACAGAACAGGAAAACAACTTTTTGAAAATCCTGTTTGAGGCGGTCTCTGCATTCGGAACGGTGGGATTGTCCATGGGACTTACACCCGATCTTTCTTCGTTCGGCAAAATTATTATTGCACTAACGATGTTTATCGGTAGGCTGGGACCTCTGACCGTGGCCATCGCTTTGGCTAAACAAAATGAAAAAGAACTCTATCGCTATCCAAAAGGAAAATATTTGATCGGCTAAAATGAAGGAGAGGAAACAGAGCATGAAGAAACAATATGCAGTAATCGGACTCGGAAGGTTTGGATCACATTTAGCAAGAGCACTCTATGAGGAAGACAACGAGGTTATTGGTATTGATATTAACGAAGAAAAGGTGGAAGATCTACAGAATGGCCTGAGTCAGGCATTTATCGCTGACAGTACAGATGAGGACAGTATGAAAGGCCTTGGTGTCCGAAACTTTGATGTTGTGATCGTGGCAATCGGGGATGACATGGAAGCCAGTATTTTAACTGTCGTTCTGTTAAAAGAATTAGGAGTTCCCTATATTGTCGCCAAAGCACTCAGTAAACGCCACGGGCTGGTACTGACCAAAATCGGCGCAGATCAGGTGGTTTTCCCTGAACGTGATATGGGGCTTCGTCTCGCTCAAAACCTGATGCATCCGAACATCATCGATCATCTTAAATTATCGGACGATTACAGTATAGAAGAAATTAAGATTCCTCCAGACTTGGTCGGACAAACCATACAAGCCCTCGACATCAGAGCCAGATACCAGCTGAACGTCATTGCAATCCGGCATACGGACGAAGAGGTTACGGTTGCTCCTGGTCCGGATTATTCTTTGAAAAACGGCGATCTTCTCGTCATTATTGGAAAAAACAAAGACTTAAAGGAGTTATCTAAAAAGCTGGAAGAATGACAGAAGCCGTCGAGATTTAGGGACGGCTTTTGTCTGGTTATTCCGTATTGCTAAGAAAGCTTTCTCTTCTCCTCCATCAGCCGCTTAAACTCCTGGTCCAGCCTCGTGTATTCCTTATCACCAGGAGACAGGAGGCTAAGCTCTCCCAAAACAGCACTGATTCGGTTCTCAATAATCATCCTTTTTTCAAGAAGATCCGTTTTTTTATGATTTTGCGGCTGTACCGGTTTTTGTTTGGCTTCAGCAAACTCTTTAAAGCCCTTTTGCGTTTTTCTTATGTTTCCATCTTCAAAAACCAGCAGCTTTTCACACGTTTTTTCCAGGAAATAGCGGTCATGGGAAACGATAAGCAGTGTACCGCTGAACGACAGCAATGCTTCCTCAAGCTGCTCCCTGCTTGCCAGATCAAGGTGATTCGTCGGCTCATCCAGAATCAGAAGATCATGTTTCTGCATGATGAGCAAGGCGAGCTTCACCCTCATCCGTTCACCAAGACTCAATTGATGAATCTGCTTCTTCAGCATTCTTTCATCAAACCCCATATTGGCGAGCAGTGTCCGGGCCGTAGAGGCTTCTGACCGGACTTCAAAAACATCGTGTATCAAGTTAACTACCGTTTGTTCCGATGGGAGGTCTGTAACATCCTGTGTCAGATAGGCCATTTTTGCGCTTGAACTGATCCAAAGCTCACCCGAATCGACGGTCTCCCTACCTGTCAGCATTTTAAGGAGCGTCGTCTTGCCGCACCCGTTCGGACCTGTCAATCCCAGTCTTTCACCTCGTTTAATATAAAACGAGCTTTTCTGAAAGAGCGGTCGAGAACTAAAACATTTGGAGATTTCCTTCGCATCCACCAGCCGCTTTCCCCGTTTCTCCGGATTGTCCCAGCCAAACTGTATTTTTGTTTCCTCCTTTGGCTTTTCCACACCTTCCAATTCAATCTTTTTCAGGCGTTTGATCCGGGAACTGATCTGTTTATCCATGCTCTTTGCTTTGCTTCTATAAAATTCTTTTGTGCCGCGCATATCTGCCATCTTACCGACTTTTCCTGCTTCTCTATGTGCTTTCGACGACCAGTTGTCCAGCCTTTCAATCTCAGACTGTATTTTTTGCTCGTACTTTTTCTGTGTTTCATACTGATGCAGCTGTGCATGGTACCTTCTCTCCTTCTCTTCCCGATAAAATGAATAATTCCCCGGAAAATCAACAGACTTGCCATCATCCAGTTCAATGATTCGATTCACGGTTTGATCAAGAAAATACCGGTCATGCGAGATGATCAGTGTGGTACCTGTAAATGATCTCAGCTCCTGAATCAGCCATTCGACTCCTTTAAAATCAAGGTGGTTGGTCGGCTCATCCAGTATGAGAAGGTCGGGCCTTGTTGACCAGATATGTGCGATAGCCAGCTTCGTCCTCTCCCCTCCGCTTAATCCTGAGAAACGGCCCTCATCCCAATTCTGTACTTTCTTTAAACCGAGACGGCTGGTCATCTGCAGAAAATCCTCTTCTTCACTCTGCATATGTGAAAAAGTATTAGTCGTATAGGAGGTGGACTGCTGAAGATAACCGATCTTCAGTGGATTTTTATGTTTAACGATAGAACCTTTACCGGGCTGAAGTGTTCCGAAAATCAGGTTAGCCAAAGTTGTCTTTCCCGCTCCATTAACACCAACCAAACCTATCCTTTCATTACTGTCTATATTCAAAGAAACCTCTTTTAAAATCAGGCGCTCGCCAAATTCTTTACTTAATTCGTGACAGCTTAATAGAGTCATCAAAAATCACCGCTTTGCGTTTCGTTCAAAGGCAATAGGGACTCATGATATCTGAAGACGAAAAAAAACCGCATTCCTGCGGTTTTTGGGTAAGCGAAAAAAGATACGAAAAAACACCTCAAAGTGCATTGACCGTTAGACCAGCTTCAGCACACTGATACATTGAATTTAACCGTTGAGGGTCTCCTATAGACATACGTATCCCATCCCGCTCCAAAGCCGCAGAGCATCACTTGCCGTGCAATCAGATTTCATGATCGACAAGGGGATTAGTTCCACATAATGTCTAATTGGATACCTCCTTCACATTGTTGGTATTAGTATAACACGATTATGGTAAAATTGTGCAACCCATTCTGTCAGAGAGAAGTAAGCCTTAAAGAAACAGCATTCCCACCATTCCACTAAACACACCTAAAACGATGACCGATAAGGTGACAAACGACAGAACACGTTTGGGATAGGACCTGGAAACGATGAGTAAGGACGGCAAGCTTAGCGCCGGCAGTGTAATGAGCAAGGCAGCCGCAGGTCCTGCACCAAGACCTACGAGCATAAACGTCTGGATAATTGGAATTTCGGCAGCAGTCGGAATAACGAACAGCATGCCGGCAAGAGCAAATCCGATAACAGCAAACAAGCTGTTGGACGCTGTTTCACTTAGCTGCGGAAACAGCCAGACACGTGCTGCACCAAGTAAAAGCACCGAAAAAATGTAAGCTGGTCCAATATGGAGCAGCATGGTGCCCAGGCTCTTCATCCATCTGATGAAAAACGGTCCTTCCTCTTCCTCAAAGTTCTTGCTTTCCGGCACTTTCTCCATATCTACTGGCTCAGCGTTTTTGGCAAAACGATTGGCAAAGTAACTGACACCAAACACGAGTATTATTCCAAAGAATAATCGCAGTACCGTAAATTTCCATGATAATACAAATGTCATAAAAATCAGGGTTGCCGGGTTTATGGTCGGATTACCCAGCCAAAAAGCAAGGCTTGCTCCAATCGACACTTTCTTCTTGCGCATCCCCACGGCCATTGGCGCCGCACAGCAAGTACACATCATGCCTGGAATGGACGCCAAACCTCCTGCTGCTGTACTGCCAAACGATGTTTTTCCAAGCACTTTAAGCAGCCATCGTGACGGAAGCAGCACTTGAATCAACGAACCGAGTAAGACCCCCAGTAATGCAGCTTTCCATACAGACTGAAAATAAACTTTTGCATAGTCCCAAGCAGTTACCCATGGTGACGCCGAAGCTGCTTGATCACCAAGGATCGATGGACCGATAGAATGAGTAGCTGAAACTGAGATCACCTTTTGAAAATACGGCCACCATTTTACATACAGCAAACCAGCCGCAGCAACCGCCATGAATATAACAATGACCCAGATTGCCTCTTTGCTGGTGGATTTTCCATTTTGAACACTATGATTGATTTGAGACATATATCCCCCACCCCAGTTTTTTTCCGACCTTAAGATTGGATAGTAAATTATATCACAGTTCCTGCAAAAACATATTTTTAAGCCTTCCAAAATTCGGCTAAAATGAAATTAGAGAAGAAGTATTTTATAATAGGATATAGACGTGCAGTACAGAAGGGCGGAAAAAACCAGTGTTTCAGGATATTGCCATTGAAAAGCTTATGTCATCCTACAATAAAAAAGAGATTACACTCATTGATGTACGGTCACCCTCCGAATTTAAGGATTCTACGATTCCGGGAAGCTTGAACATCCCTCTTTTTAATGATGAAGAACGTGCTGAAGTTGGGACTCTATATAAACAGCAAAGTGTGGAAGCCGCTAAGGAACGAGGACTCGAGATTGTTTCTGCCAAGCTTCCTGCTTTTATTAAAGAATTCTCGAAGATCGCTGGACCCAAAGCTGTTTTTTGCTGGAGAGGAGGAATGCGCAGCAGAACGACTGCGACTGTGCTTGATCTCATGGGAATTCGTGCTTACCGGCTGCAGGGCGGTTTCCGTGTGTACCGGCAGTGGATAATAAAAAACCTAGAGGAGATGGAGTTTGCTCCCAAAGCCTGCGTTCTCCATGGAAATACCGGCACCGGTAAAACATTAATCCTTCAAGAGCTTGCCAAGCAAGGATTTCCAGTTCTTGATCTTGAGCAATTGGCCGGTCACCGCGGTTCCATTTTTGGAGAAATCGGTCTTCAGCCAAACAACCAGAAAATGTTTGAATCTCTCCTTTTTCATCATTTGTTTGCACTGAAAGATACACCTTTTGTTCTGATGGAGGCTGAGAGCAAACGAATCGGAAAAGTCGTGCTTCCGGGTTTTGTAACGGATAAAAAGCAGCAAGGTCTCCATATTTTCCTGGACATGCCGATTGAGGAACGGGTCAATCATATCCTTGAAGACTATCTTCCGTGGGAGCATCACGAGGAATGTCTTGCCGCATTTCAAAAGATCAAACGACGCATTCATACACCAATAGCTGCTCAGATTGAACATGATCTGAGTGCTGGAAACTATCATTCAGCTGTCCGCCTGCTGCTTGAGCACTATTATGATCCACGTTACGAGCATCATGATGTCGAATATCCAGAAGACCAGCGAATTACTTTAAAAGTTAATAATATTGCAGAAGCCATTGACCAAATTAAAGAAATTCTTCAAAAAAGAAAGCCGGCACATCAAGTTCTGTGAGTTTTCACAGCCATTGCCGGCTTTTTATTATTGATAATCCTGATATATTATCGAAAAAGCGAATTTATTATCGATACGGCCCCAACTCCATCTTCCTCTTATTTCCTTTGAAAGAAGGAGAATCCACCCTATAAGTCTAATAAATTCAATAATCATATTATGGGACCTATAATACACATAAGAGAATAAAGATATTTCATGCAGAAGGAGTTACTTATATGACCACATACCAATCAAGAAATGACGTTCCTGAACAAGAGAAATGGCACCTGACCGATATCTATCCTTCACTGGCTGAATGGGAAAAAGATTATGAACAGGTGAAGGAAATGGCTGAAGAATTAAAGGCGTTTGATGGAAACATTGATTCAGGTAAGTCACTGCTTGAATATCTCACTAAACAAGAAGAGCTCTCCCACACGTTCAATCTCGTTTATGTTTATGCCATGCTGAATGTGGACGTGGATACGCGAAACTCAGATTCTCAGTCCTTATTGGATCGCGCGAAGCATGCCGGAGTGAAAATCAGCTCTGCCACTTCATTCTTTATGCCTTTCCTGTTAAGTTTGGACGAAGCACAGCTGAAGGAATATATCGCAGAGGATGAAGGGCTGAACTACTTTGAAGAAGATCTGTTTGATTCCTTTCGCTACAAGTCCCATGTCCTGAGTAAAGAACAGGAGAAAATTGTTTCCCGCCTGGGTGAAGCGCTCTCCTCTCCAAGCGGCACATTCAGCATGATTAATAATGCGGATATTAAGTTCGGCGAAGTCACTGATAAAGATGGTAAAAAGGTAGAAATGACCCGCGGCATGTATTCCAAATTGATTGAGGATGAAGACCGTGAAGTAAGAAAAGAAGCATACAAAGCTTATTATGAACCCTACGTGGCATTAAAAAATACGATTGCTTCCACCCTTTCATCAGCGGTTAAAAACAATGTCTCGCTTGCTGAAATCCGCAACTATCCTTCTGCTCTTGAAAAAGGTTTATTTGGTGATAACGTACCAAAAGAAGTCTATGAAAATCTCATAGCCACCACAAAAGAAAACATTAAGTCCATGCACCGATACACAGTAATCAGAAAAGAGAAACTGGGACTTGATGAGCTGCGCCAATACGATCTTAGCGCTCCCCTTGTAAAAGGAGTTAAGCTGGACATTCCCTATGAAGAAGCCTATGAAACGATGGTTAAAGCACTCGCTCCGCTTGGCGATGATTATGTTGAACGATTGAAAGAGTTTAAAAATGCACGTTATATCGACGTTAGGGAAACACGCGGAAAACGTTCTGGAGCTTATAATCTTGGGTTGTACGGCGTTCATCCTTTCGTGCTTCTGAACCATCAGGATGATCTAGACAGCCTCTTTACGCTGGCACACGAAATGGGACATGCGATGCACAGCCATTATTCCAATAAGCAGCAGCCAAAAATCACAGCCGGCTACAGCATTTTTGTCGCAGAGGTTGCTTCTACCGTTAACGAAGTACTTCTGATCAATTATTTGCTGAACAAGGAAACCAACAAAGATATTAAAAAACATTTGCTGAATCATTTTATCGATCAGTTCAAAGGAACATTGTTTACGCAAGTGATGTTTGCCGAGTTTGAGATGAAAACACACGCACTCGCAGAAGAAGGCCAGCCGCTGAATGCTGAGGTCTTCAACCAAATCTATGAAAATCTGTTTAGAGAGTACAACGGCGATACCGTGATATTTGATGAAGAAGTGAAATATGGCTGGTCCAGAATCCCTCATTTCTACCGTCCATTTTATGTTTACAAATATGCTACAGGGTTTGCGTCAGCTATCCACCTGGCTACAAAAATCTTAGACGGCGACCAACAGACTCTTGACTCCTACTTGGATTTCTTAAAAAGCGGAAGCTCTGATTATCCGCTCGATCTTTTGAAAAAGACAGGTGTCGACTTAACAACCCCAGAGCCGATCGTCAATGCGCTGAAACGCTTTGAGGAACTGGTAGAGGAATTTGCACAATTATAAGAAATTAAAAGGGGCTGTCCAGAAAGTCGAAAATTGACCTTCAGGCAGCCCCTTTTTGGCTTGAAAAATCTTCAATGAAAAGTTAATTGAAGTGGAAGATGCGAGACTCCTGCGGGACTAGCGTGACAGGTGAGACT
>NZ_JAMXKG010000031.1:0-12685 GCF_024494405.1 Fictibacillus sp. WQ 8-8 | reverse complement strand
ATAAAAACCATTAAGGGGAGAAATTACGGAAATAACGAAGTTATTGATGTTGTTATAATGGTTAAATCTACGTTAGGCATTAAAGAAGCTCATGATATAGCCACCCTTATGGAAAGGATCCTCATAAGAGATTACGGAGTATATGATGTTCATGTCCATGTGGAACCCAACTAAGCATTGTGATCTTTATTATCTCTTGCCAATAATGCACTACGGCCTAGCAACCATTAAAAATAGCCCAAGAATATGCCATCATTCTTGGGCTTTTTGTTTTTACTTCAATTTTTCCACTTTGGATAAAACACTATTCAGTTCATCAGCTGCGTTAGTTAAAGTCTTTGCATCCAGAGGCTTGGATTTTGCACCTGCTTCAATGGTGTGCAGCGATGCTCTACTTTTTCATAAAGAGCGACGTCTTTGGCTTGTTTATCGAACTTCATTATCAGGTTTTTATTGTTCATGTTAACGGTCCTTTCTAGAGAGTGGATTCGATTTACTTTCGGAAGAGGATCACTAGTGGCTGATTCCGATTGCTGGTATCATCGGAGCCCACATTACATCAGCTCCGTTAAGTATCTGTTGATTATTGTAAAGAGAGGCCTGTATAAATAAAAAGCCTCTCTTTTTTATTTACTTTATTTTTGTTTATTAAAGAGAACCACTTGCTCTGTTGCTTTTGGAACATCGTCATCATTAGGTCCCTCAGCGGTTGGGATCCTCTTTTAGATTTTAAATAAGCAGGTATCGCCGTTTTTAACAATGTTCTTAAGTATTTGTGCTTTTCTAATGTAAAAGGACATTTTATTTGCCCTTCTCCATTTCTCTGATCGGGATTAATTTTTCCGTCCTTATACAAGGCATGGTAATATTCATCAATAAATTGTGAGTCGTTCTTTTCATCATACCCCCAGTTATGTTCTGCTGCTAATTCTTTAATCTGCTCCTTAAATTCGATAAGAGTATAAGGAAACTCCCCTTTTTCTCCTTTTTGTTCCGATTTCTTTGGTCTAGCTATTTTCAACTGCTGATGATCCCTCTTTTGCAATCCTTCCATTATTGCATTTAATTGTCCTTTATTCTCCTGGATAATTTCTAATAAGCTCAAATGTTTTTCTTCTAATTCAGATGTTCGTTTTTTAACATCTACTATTTTTTTATCAATGATATCTGTAATTTTTCTTTCATCGATGGCTGTATCTTCATTTTCAAAAGCCTTAGTTATGTTGCACAATTCTTCTTCTATTTTATTAAGCCGTTCGTCAATATCAACTATGTTTGGATTGGACAATGTTTCTTCAGTGTTGATCTGTTCATCCCTTTTTTCTGCTTTATGAACGTATCTTCTTTGACCTGGGGTTAGAAGGCTTGGAATGTAATCATTTTTATACGCATCCATGATCCATACAATTTCAGGATCTATTTCTTTAATGAAGTCATAGAGATCGTCTTCATGTATTCGATAACCATCCTTTCGATTTTGAATGGTTTCAGCTTTGATTCTGCCTTCACGAATATACCTTGTTACCATCTGAATGGAATCCGTTATACGATGTTCGCTCAAAATTTTTAATGCCTCGTGAACATTAAAAAATCTTGCCACATAACCCCTCCTTTACATTTATTTGAATCTTATGCGAAGAAAGTCCCAAACATAACGACTATTAATTTTACCTGAGTAACATTACTTGGGTTACATTACTGGAGAAATGACCAATTAACCGAGAAATAAAAATGGAAATGACCATGAGACCGAGGAATTATCGACAGGAAAAAATCAAAAAATACATAATATTTCATTATAAGACGAATTCCTTAGAAATCAGTTAAGCTTGTCCTTCCTTGATATAAATAGGGTTGCAGCCTGGGACAAAAGGGATATATTATAACAGAATTTTAATAGAAAATCTTGTGGTATATTTAGGCGGCTACAACTTTAGTTGCCATCTTTGCAAAAACTGTTCAAAGCCCGAATTTTTGAATTTTTTTATAAAAGGTGCTTCGTGGGATTTCACACAGTTTTGCAGCGAGCGTCACGTTTCCTTTTGTTTTCTTTAGTGCGTTCATGATCACATCACGCTGTACTTTATCGCGAAAGGAAAGGGATGGTTCCTCTTTTACGGGGAATCCGTAGTCTGTTTCCTGATGTTCCAATGGCAGCAGCAGACGATTCAGTTGATCCGTGTCCATTTCGGCCGCAGGCAAAATATGCAGCCGTTCGATCACATTAAACAACTCTCTGATGTTGCCGGGCCAGTGGTAGGCCATCATTTTTTCCATAAAATGCTCCGGCCAGTTTGGAACAATGCCGTTTTTCTCGCAATAATACCGGATAAGATCTGGGATATCTTCCTTTCTCTCGCGGAGTGCAGGAACAGCCAGCGGATAGACGTGAAGCCGGTAAAATAAATCTTTCCTAAAAGACCCTTTCTGAACGAGCTGTCCCAGATCCTGATGAGTGGCACAGATCACCCGGAAATCGACCGGGATTTCCTTAGTCCCTCCTACAAGGGTGACTTTTTTCTCCTGAAGCACTCTCAGAAGAGCCACCTGCATGGATGGTGGAATTTCCCCGATTTCATCAAGAAAGATGGTTCCTCCGTCCGCCTGCTGAAATTTCCCTTCGGTCCCTTGTTTTTTTGCGCCTGTAAATGCACCCGGTGCATAGCCGAATAGTTCACTTTCCAGCAGTTCTGCCGAAAGTGCCCCACAGTTTACGGCGACGAACGGTCCTTTTTTTCTTGGACTGTTTTCATGAATCGCACGCGCCACCAGCTCTTTTCCTGTACCGGTTTCTCCTGAAATATAGACACTCAGAGAACGGGGCGCAACCCGTTGGATCTCTTCGATCGTTTGTTGAAAGGCAGCACTTCTGCCCGTTTCGCCAGGGAAGGCAAAAAAAGAACTGACGGCTGTGTTCCGGCCTTGAAATCGCGGGCTCTGCTGATTGGGCACAAGACGGACACAATAGCCAATGATGCTTTTCTGGTCATTATATAATGGCACTTGGGTTTCCTTGATCAGGCCAAATTGAATGGCCTCAGTGATTTTCATTCCAGCCAAATCCGTACATCTTCGGCGAAGGGCTTGGCCCATGGCTAAAATCTTACCGGAAGGGCTGCAGATCACCAGGTTGGGATGGGTTTCAATCATGTCCATGGACTGCTGGATGAGTTCCATCTCCATCTGGCAGATCTGGATTCTCAGTTCCTGTTCAATGGCCTGTGAAACCGAAGCCACAACACCGAGCATATACGGATGAGCTGAATCTACCGGGCAGGAAACATCCAAAACACCGAGTATCCTGCCTTCAGGGTCATGCACAGGCACGGCAGAACAGCTCCATTGATGTGATGCGATGGAGTAGTGCTCTGTTCCGCTGACAAATACGGCCTCTTTGGTTTGAAGGGCCGTACCGATGGCATTGGTGCCCACTTCTTCTTCCGTCCATTTGACCCCTTCGATAAAATTGATTTTCGAGGCGTCAGCAATAATCTTCCGGCTGCCGGTCAGTGACAGAACATAGCCTTCGGAATCAATTAAAAGCGCCATCATTCCAAGCTCATGGATAGCCTCTTTCATTCGTGTGATATGGGGCTGGGCCGCTTCTAAAAAGAAGGAACTTTTCTTTTTATGATGGAGCAGCTCCTGCTGTGATAAAATATGGCGTCCCTTGGTCAGATAAGGATCCACTTTGACATCTTTGCACCGGTGCCAGGATTCCTGAATGCGCTTATTCAACCGGGATGGATCGAGAACTCCTTCATGTACAAACCGCTTCCAAGTGCTCAAATAACAGTTAGACGCAAGCATTTTGACCTCCTCTATCCTAATAAGAGTGCGGGAAACAAAGCTTGTCCAACAACCAAAATATTTTAGAATTTTCCGTGTGTTTTTCTTATTATATCGAAAATTTAAAGCGCTTACAATCAGCATGAAAAGAGGGCACGTAAATACCGTGCCCGTAAGCGGCGCTAATGATCTGTATTTTTCAGGAAAAAACGACACCGCCATCAATCATTATGGATTGGCCAGTCATGTAGTTGGAATCATCGGAAGCCAGATAAGAAACAAATTGTGCGACATCCTCCGGTTTTTCCGGACGGCCCAGGGCAATTCCCTCAGAAAACTGCCTGAACGCTTCCCCTCTTTTTAAATCCATATATTCTGCCATTCGTTCATCGATATGTTCCCACATTCGTGTTCCGACAATGCCGGGACAATAGGCGTTTACCGTAATCCCAAACTGTGCCAGTTCCTGGGCAGCCGCCTGTGTCAGCCCCCTGACCGCAAATTTGGTGGCTGAATACACACCAAGGAGGCTAAAGCCTTTATAACCGGCAATGCTGCAGGCACTAATAATTTTGCCGCTCTGCTGTTTTTTCATCTGCTCTGCGGCTGCCTGAATGCCGTACAACACACCAAATACATTCACATTAAAAATGTGCTCCAAATCTTCTTTGTTTACCTCGAGCAGGGGCTTTACCTGGGCGATCCCTGCATTGGAAACCATTACATCCACACTGCCGAACGCTTCTTGAGCCTGTGATACGATACCGAAAACCTCGTCCCTTTTGCTGACATCCGCTTGAACGGCCAGACTTTTTCTTCCAAGACGTTCGATTTCCTCTGAGACGCTTTCTGCTTTCCCCTTATCAACATCATTGATTACTACGTTAAACCCGTCACTTGCCAGCCGCAATGCAATGGCTCGCCCAATGCCCTGGCCGGATCCGGTGACGATGGCTGTTTTGATTTCATGCATCTATCTTCATCCCTTCCTTTTTAAATCAGGCATGGACCGCCTGACCGATTGTACTGGCAATGGCTTCTGAAATGGCTTCAGACAGAGTGGGATGGGCAGCGATGAAATCCTCAAGAACGTCCACGGTTAACTCGCCGTGAAGCATGAGCGTTCCCTGCCCAATCAGTTCAGTCGCACGCGGACCGACAATGGAAATGCCGAGCACTTCATTGTACTCCGGATCAATCACTACTTTTACCTTTCCAAAAGGCTCATTGAGAATCAATGCTTTTCCGTTGGCTCCAAAAGAGAACTCCCCTGTTTTCACGTCCCCGTATTGTTCTTGTGCCTGCCTCTTTGTCAAGCCGACACTGGCGATTTCTGGAGAAGTGTAAATACACCGGGGGACCGCTTTGTAATTCACTTGTTTGCGGGTGCCGCAGGCATTTAATGCAGCAACCGTCCCTTCATGAAAGGCCAAATGGGCAAGCAGAATTCCTCCTGTCACATCGCCTGCAGCAAAAATGTGCGGCAAGTTCGTCTGCATGTACTCATTGACTTGAATTCCGCCTTTTTCAGTCACTATGCCAATATCGTCAAGGCCCAGGCCGGTTACACGAGGTATCCTTCCCACAGAAACCATAACTTTATCAGGTTTCATTTCAATCCGCTGTCCATCAGCTTCGTAAATGGCGGTCTTCTTATGTGCCTCAAGCATTTTTAATGAGGCAGACGTATGTACTTCTACACCGTCCCTTCTCAGCCTGTCCTCAAGCACAGCGGCAATGTCCCGGTCTTCGCCCGGCAGCAACTGATCTGCCATCTCAATCATCGTTACCTTCGTTCCAAACCGGCTGTAAATACTCGCAAACTCGCAGCCTATCACTCCTCCTCCAACAATGAGCAGCGTTTGCGGAATGGCTTTGAGCTCCATGGCCTGGCCGCTGTGAAGCACCCATTCTCCGTCAAACGGAGCAAACGGAAGCTCAGCTGGCTCCGACCCTGCGGCGATGATGCAAGAATCAAAATCTATGAATCGTTCAGAGCCGCTGTTTTCATCAACCCTCAACGTGTTCGCTGTAACAAACCTGGCTTTTCCATGAATCACGGTCACCTGGTTCTTTTTCATCAAATACTGAATACCCGAAACAAGCTGATTTTTAATCGAGTTCTTGCGCTGTTGCACTTTGTCCCAGTTAATGACAGCTTCTGCAGAGGAGATCGAGACGCCAAATTCCTCTGCATGCTGAATTTTCTCAAGCACTTCCGCGGTTTCCAGAAGTGTTTTTGTGGGCATACAGCCTTTATTTAAGCAGGTGCCTCCCAAGGCTGCTTGATCCATCAGGATAACCTCTTTCCCCTGCTGTGCTGCGGTGATTGCAGCAACGTAACCGGCAGGCCCGCCTCCGATCACTGCGATTGTTTCCATCACGTCCACCTTCTTTCTATACAAGCATTGCAAATGGCCCTTCTAAATACTGTCTAATGGTCTTTAAAAATGCGGCAGCCGGCGCCCCATCCACTATCTGGTGATCAAACGTCAGGCTCAGCGGCAGAATGCTCCGGCGTTCAAGCTGTTCTCCTATATACACCGGCTGGTCGTCCGCTGCCCCTACGCCCAGAATCCCGCTTTCCGGAGGGTTCAGAATTGGCGTAAAATGCTCTACTCCATACGCTCCGAGGTTGGTTACCGTAAAGGTTGAGCCTTTCATCTCTTCACTGCTGAGCTTCCCTTCTCTTGCTTGATCTGCCGCCGTCCGGATGGCTGCGGACAATTGCGACAAAGAAAGTGATTCCGCATTTTTAATCACCGGAACAACGAGTCCATTTGCAAGTGCAACCGCCATGCCAAGATGGACGTTTTCACTTTCCTGAATGGAATTTTCAATGAAAGTGCTATTCATTACCGGGTGTTCTTGCAACGATAAAACAACCGCGCGGGCAATAAAATCATTTAACGTGAGTTTCGCTCCAAACCTGCGTTGTACAGATGGCGCGCTTTGAGCCTGGAGCGTTTTCAATTCGGTAATATCCACCTTCATGTTGATGGTCAGCTGGGCAGTGTTCAGAAGACTTCTTTGCATCCGTTCTGCAATTACCTTGCGTATGCCGGAAAGGGGCCTTGATGGCTGATCCGCCAAAGCTGGCGATTCGTTTTGTTTAAGAGCAGCCGGTTCTGGCTGGGACATTTGAGATTTAGTCTCCAGTGCCTTTTGCACATCTTCTTTTGTAATCCTTCCTCCCGGCCCTGTTCCCGTCAGGTTTTGGATGTCCAGATTGGCCTGGGCGGCCATTTTTCTGGCAACAGGCGAAATTCTGACCTTTTCACCAGCAGCAGGAGAATCTGTCTTTTCTTGCTCCTTTACCGTCAGGGTTTGCCTCTTTGGCTCTGCGGCGATACTGGCTGCTGCCTCTTCCCTGACCTCTTTTTTTACGATCGTTTCATTCGGCTGCCCGATATAGGCGATCGGAGTTCCAGGCGGCACGCCCTGTCCCTCTTCTACCGCAATTTCCAGAAGGACTCCTTCTCCAGGCGACTCAATTTCCTTTTCTATTTTTTCAGAATTGATGCTGGCGATCAGTTCTCCTTTTTGTACCGAATCGCCCACTTTTTTGTTCCAGACGGAAACGGTTCCTTCTTTCATCGCCATACCGAGCTTTGGCATGATAACATTTATGGCCATGTTCGTTCCTCTCCCTTCCTTGATCGTTACACGCTGAGTGCGTTTTCTCCCAGTAATTCTGATACCACTGCCACCACTTTTTCCGGTGTCGGAAGGTAAAGGTCTTCCAGCGGAGGCGAAAATGGAACCGGTGTATGAGGAGCCGTGACACGCTTGATCGGAGCATCCAGTGAATCAAATCCTTTATCGGCAATTAGTGCCGCAATGTCTGTCGCCATGCTGCAGCGCGGATTCGCTTCATCAATGACCACCACGCGGTTTGTTTTGGCTACGGATCCGAGTATAGTGTTTTCATCAAGAGGCGATAGACTCCTTGGATCCACAACCTCAGCCTGTATTCCTTTTGATGCCAACTGATCAGCTGCTGTCAGCGCGACCTGAACCATTTTGCCGATCGCCACAATGGTAAGGTCGGTTCCTTCTCGTTTAATATCCGCCTCACCGAATGGAATGGTATAGTAATTTTCCGGCACGTCTCCTGTCATGTTATAAAGCGTCTTGTCTTCAAAAAAGATTACCGGATCATCATCTTCAATGGCCTTCAGGAGCAGTCCTTTGGCATCGTAAGGAGTGGAAGGAACCACCACTTTAATTCCGGGAATGGCCGTGAACAACGCATAGAGACTTTGGGAATGCTGGGCTGCTGCCCGAAAGCCCGCTCCGTGTGTCGTCCGTATGGTAATCGGTACTTTTGCTTTCCCACCAAACATGTAGCGAAACTTCGCCCCCTGATTGAGCACCTGATCCAGGCATGTGCCGATAAAGTCGTTAAACATCAGCTCGGCAATCGGACGAAGACCAGTGGATGCGGCAGCCATCGCGGCACCGACATAGCCGGCCTCTGTAATCGGTGTATCCAGCACCCGCTCCCTTCCAAATTCCTGAACGAGCCCTTTGGTTACGCCAAGCACACCGCCCCAGGCCTCATCATCCTGTAGATGGTCCACTTGTGCACCGCCGGCAACGTCTTCTCCCAGAAGGAGTACATTTTCATCTTTTCTCATCGCGAACTTCATCGCCTCATTAATTGCATCGGACATACTGATTGTTCTTCCCATTATCGTTGCCTCCTTTTTGTTTAATAGCTTACATACACATCATTCAATAAATCGGACGCATCCGGATATTCACTGTCTTCGCTGAATCTTACCGCTTCTTCAATTGCCAGATCAACGGCATTTTCCATTTCCACCAGCTCATTTTCAGCAAACAGGCCATTTTCCAGCACATGCTTTCTGAAATTAATAATCGCATCTTTTGTCTCTTTCTGTTCTTTCTTGTCCTCCTCCAGCTTGTATTTCTGTGCATCTCCTTCAAAGTGGCCATAATTGCGGTAGGTCACGCACTCAATTAATGTTGGCCCCTCGCCACGTCGCGCCCGTTCCACTGCTTCTTCTGCCGCTTTGTATACAGCCAGAACATCTTTTCCATCCACGGTGATACCAGGAATGCTGTAGCCTGCCGCACGGTCTGCGATGGTTTTGCAGCTGGAGGCATAGGAGAATGGTGTGGCTTCACCGTAGCCATTGTTTTCTGCGACAAACACGACCGGCAGTTTCCAGACAGCAGCTAAATTAATGCCCTCATGAAACGTTCCCTGGTTGTTGGCCCCGTCACCAAAAAAGCAAACGCTTACATTATTGGTCTTTTTATACTTGGCTGTCAGGGCTGCTCCGCAGGCTAATGGAAAGCCTCCACCGACAATTCCATTGGCTCCAAGCATGCCCTTGTCAAAATCAGCTATATGCATGGATCCTCCCTTTCCTTTGCAGAGCCCTGTTACTTTTCCATAGATCTCAGCCATCATGCCGTTTAATCCGCATTCCTTGGCAATACAATGGCCGTGTCCCCGGTGCGTACTCGTAATGCTGTCACGGTCGGACAGGTGCGCACATACACCCACTGCCACCGCTTCCTCCCCAGCATAAAGGTGAACGAATCCAGGCAATTTCCCGAGCGAGAACAATTCATGCACCCTGTCTTCAAACTTGCGGATCTCCAGCATCTTCTGATAAATCCACTGCGCCTTTTCCCGTGTTAATGTTTCTTTGTTTTGACTTTGCGTCGCTTCCATACGTCAGCCTCCTGTCTTTCCTTGTTTTAAAACTGCACTTTACTAAGTAGCAAGATTCATGCCAACCTAAAAAACCCCTTAGCAAAAGGCATTTGCGGATTCACAGACATAAAAAACGAGACAAAACGAGACGGTTGTCTCATTTTGTCTCGTCCTGTCCCGTTGTCTTTTTAATAGGATACTCTCTTCAGGTATGAAGACACTTTTTATATCGACTCGTTAAAAGCACTTCGAGAGCTCACGCCTTGTCAGTAAACAACGTATGACATAGTTATTACTATGGGAACACCCTTGAATGCCATAGCCCCGCTCCAATGACATAGTATTTTCAGCTTCCTTAAGCATATTAACAACTTCATCTATTTATTTTTTTAGTGTGGTATACCCCCTATTTTTTGAACATTGTCTATTAAGTTCCTAAGCTGTTGGACAATGATCAATTAAAAAATTTCGAAACGAAGCTCTAAGATGACCAAATATTTCTGGTTAATGTCCAATTCCTCCCGACTTTCGGTTTTTTAATTAAGAGCTAGGTATGAAACAGGCATTCATACCTATTTCAAACCTGTTTTCAGGGAATCTTAGGTAATGAGTTGAATCTTATGTTACTAATTCGGTGAAAGATAAGATGCTGCAGAACTAGCTGTTTTAAAATTTAAAACAAATCCAGGAAAGTATAATGGTGTTAACGTCCCTTTTCTAAAACGTCAACATGCAATGCCTCCCGTAAAGCTGAACGATGGACCATGAAGCTAAAACAAGCAGCCATCTCTTTTCACATTGCTCATTAAAAACACAGTGAGCGTTTTCACCTCACACAAGGGCATTCTTTTGCAGGCAGTCAGTTCTTTCGCTTAATAACAATGGGCAGGTATAGAAAGTGAATAGAAAATTCATTCTTTTTTTGATAAAATTACGGTACGTGAAATTATAGTCATTTAAAGGGGCATATTCCGAAAAACGATTTAGACCGTTTCTTCTATTCTTCCTATCATAAAAATTCCCCATTAAAAAGAACTTATGTCGAAAGATCGACACAAGTTCTAAAATGCCTATTGAAATGTCAGCACCCCCGTAAAGAGAAGCCTTTTTACATCCCTATTTAAGAAGTAACGATCTCATTTTTCTATTTCGTTCTAATCTTTCTAATTCATCAGCTAAATCATATTTTTTGAGAAGATGAAACATCTCATTTAAGGTGGGTTGTGAGTTATTCCTGTTTAAAAAATCATCAAACAACCCACAAATATCTTCTGGAAGCTCTTCCTTCTGTGCCTCATATTTATGTTTGACATCTACTGTTGAGTGATCCATGTTACACTTGTTCATAACATCCCTCCTCTTTCTCTCACTCTCTTTATCTTAATATGATTGAACTATTCTTACAACGTGAAACAAAATAACCTTTTAAATGAGAGAAAACAAGGACACTATTATTATTGTTACAATACGTAGTTAAATTTTTCCTCATTCTGTTCATGCTCTATTTTTTGTATTAATTTGATGAGACATCGACCTCCTATGTTAGCCAAACTTGCTTTGCGACGATATTTGTTTTCTTCCACTCACGTATGGGGAAGTTTAACCACTCCAGAGCCAGAAAGTTGTAATCAGGAATTTTTAAAGAAATTACGGTTTTATGCAATCTCTCCCACATAGGCTTTTCACCTCATTGTGTATCCGTTTTTCTACATCGATTAATCGGTGATTGTTCAAAATGAACAAAAAAAAGGGAATTGTCGAAACAATAGGACAAAATAAGGGTTAATTTTTGTTAAAAACGTTATTATAATTGTACATAAAGTGTCTGATGCAGCCAGAAAGGAATGGTACAGATGACTTTAGACAAGATGTCTAACAAGTCTCTCATGAAGGCTTATGTTGAAGCTAAAAATCTAATGTTAGCTTTAATTGATCGTCGTACATCTAAATTCCCGACTGTCGTGAGCCTTACCTTACCACAGTAATTGTTTGGTCGCTCGATGCCAGTTGTGACGAGGCTTTTCGGTATTTATAAATCCAGTTTAAAAATTTTTTGTTCAAACCAACGATTGTTATGTAGTAAATTTACATTTATTTAACACAAAAAATGGATATTTATTTATCCTTTTGTTGATGTTAATGATTATTGGGATAACAATCAGTCTGCTTTGCCATTGTAGACCTCCTCTTGTTATCCCTTTGCTCTTTTAAAAAAAGGAGATCTAGTTTTGAATCAAAAATACGGAGCTACCTATTTTTAGGCAGCCTGATCCATTTATGTTTTGTTTGAGAGAAGTAAAACTTATACATTATTACCTACAATTAACGAGATGCTCCACCAAAACCTCCGGAAAGTTGCGATTGTGCTTGAGCAACAAGACGTTTTGTAATCTCACCACCTACTGAACCGTTAGCACGAGAAGCTGTGTCAGCTCCAAGTTGCACACCAAATTCAGTTGCGATTTCATATTTCATTTGATCAAGTGCTTGTTGTGCACCTTGTACTAATACTTGATTACGATTACCACCACTACGATTTGCCATTATGTACTCACCTCCTTTTTTACATAACATCTCAATTTAAACTATTTTTTATGCAATAATTTCTAAAATGTTTCCTATTTTTATATTAAATGATGCGGTAAGGGTTTACCTACAATTGCATTTTTCACCTGGGGTTTTCTTTGTTGTTCGCAAAGTTTTGTAAACCGGTATCAGCTGCATACCAGGCAGGAAAAAGCAGGCGGCTCTGTGTCCAAGAAAATACCTACTGATTTGTAAAATACGGCTTGACAAGCTTTGAATACTCTTATTCAAAATGGATAGTATAAAAAAATGGAACAGGCCAAGGTGAATCTGAGGAAGTAATAAAGGATGGACTTTGAATTTAAAATAAGCAGTTTTTAAGAGAGGAATATGAATGATGGCAAAAAACTTATATCAAAGGGAAAACTTACGTCATCTTGCTAAGCTGGGCGAATTAGCTCCTGCACAACAGCAAGCGTACGAAAATTTTAGTAGAACCGTAATGCAAGAAGGCGTTCTTACAAAAAAGGATAAAGAAATTATTGCTGTCGCTGTGGCGCACGCAACTGAGTGTCCTTATTGTATTGATGTGCATACCCGTAATGCCAAAACATCGGGTGCATCCCTCGAAGAATTGGTAGAAGCAGTGTTTGTAACAGCTGCACTTGAAGCCGGAGG
>NZ_JAMXKG010000030.1:0-13336 GCF_024494405.1 Fictibacillus sp. WQ 8-8 | reverse complement strand
AAGACCTAAAACAGACGCCCACATCAATCCATTATTGTTTCTCCGTCTGCCAAACATATTTAAAAGAGGTTGTCTTCTTCCCATATTAAAAAGCGCTGTTATCCAGTTATTCAAATTTAGCACTTCCCTTTTTAAAATTTAGAAAGCAAAATTTTTCACTTTCTGAACTTTATTTTGTACTTTTAAGGTTTCATTATGCTGGCATTATCTGTTTATAATAATCTGAAGGGCTTTTTTTCCAAATTCATATTACTGAATACAGCCATGGAAAAGGGACACCTCTGCCATAATTCAGGGACATTTCGGACATGAAATAGGGACAGCTGTGCCAAGTAGAGGGGCACCTCCTGTATAATCAATATGCGCAATATTGCGTAAATTGATTATACAGGAGGTTTTTTTGTTGATTGAGGGTTTTGCAAAATAAGTCTTTTAAAGGTCTAACTTAAAAGAAATAGCCCCCACTCACTAAAAATTTTGATTTTCGATCGCCTTTTTCTCGTATGTTCATCGCAATATCTTGAAAAAGAGCATACTTGCAGAATTTAAGTTTTTCAGCTTTTTAAGCAGCCGTCTCAACGTCTTTTGAACGATGCATCCTAAAGCTGAGGCTAATAAAACAATGGCATTGAGAAGTACGTGTGTTTTGACTTTTTCTCTGCCTCGAACATGCAGGTTGTTCGCTATCATATTTGTTTTTTAAGCGTAAGAAGCAACGTTCAACACTGGTTCGTTCCTTAAAAAGTTCATTCCATTCGGCTGAATCTCGATGGGGAATAGAAAACTTTTGGACATTGTCCTTTACATTGATTTTACAAACCATGCCATAGTTTGAATCCGAACACCAAGCCGTTCCGTGTGGACAATCTACTTTTACGACGACATGGGGGCAACGGAATTTCAAATAGTTCTTTTCTGATCCCCAATACGTCATGTCATACCCCATGGAACACCGTGGTGTCCCATTTGATGAGTAACCGGCTGGCGGTTCTTTCTCATTTCGTAAGTTCGGAACACATTTCACCCTTTTTTCTCTTTTCAAAATTTGCATAATATGCCGTAATATCAGCAGATTACTTTTTTGGTTAATAGGATTATTTTCTATCTATTCTAAAAAAATAGAAGCCCTCTTGTAAAAAAGGGGCCGGGCCCCTCAGAATCGGCTTTTCTCAGTTGGATAATTAGATCGTGAGCAGATACAAAATAGGTTTTATACCCTTGAGAAATGGCCTGAAGGCCAATGGACACAGCTAAGTGTGTTTTTCCGATGCCAGGCGGTCCCAGAAAGATAGGATTCTCATGTTCTCTCAGGAAAGAAAGATTCATCAGCTCCCGAATCCTTCGCTCATCAATCGTGGGCTGGATAGAAAAGTTAAACTCATCGATTGTTTTTCTAAACGGCAGCCTCGACAGTTTAAGAAGGGTGGTGGTTGATCTAACTTGTTTTTCAACGACTTCCGCCTCTAATAGACTGAAAAGAAACGAGGAATATGTTACATT
The DNA here is from genome assembly GCF_024494405.1 of Fictibacillus sp. WQ 8-8. Taxonomy (NCBI): domain Bacteria; kingdom Bacillati; phylum Bacillota; class Bacilli; order Caryophanales; family Fictibacillaceae; genus Fictibacillus; species Fictibacillus sp. WQ 8-8. Next base: position 11,836 of record NZ_JAMXKG010000030.1, on the reverse strand, counting down.
ATCTTTAGCTGCTTGATCCGCTAACGCTGACCACTGATTAGCAATAACGGACAAGTTTAGCTTTTGGCAGTACTCGGTAATCTGCTCTTTCATGATTCACCTCTTACGATATCATAGGCAGATAAAGGACGGGTATTGACCTCTACCGTGGGAACAGAATGCGGGGCGGCAACCACGGCAGTCTGTTTCTTTTTATTTTTTCAGCCAGAGAGATCACGGTGGTATGCTGGTTCAGACCCTGAATCTCCGTTCCCTGATGGAACAGACGGATTTTACCTGTCAATGTCCTTGCCTGCATATTCCTTTGCCAGGAGCCATCTCTGACCTTTGTACGAGAAGGTGCCGTCAAAGTGTGTCTTTCTGTATGTACGGTAGCTTGTGTCGTAATCTAAGACAGGTATAGAATGCAGCTTTTCCTCTGACCATTTCACTTGGGGTGACTCTCCTGTTGTTTCATTCTTCTTTCTGTTTCCTATCCTGTCCAGCCACCGGACACCTGATGGTTAATATCCTCAATGGAATCATAAACCGTTCCGACATAAAAGTGGTTAGTGATATACTGTACAGCCCGTTCGACTTTTCCTTTTGTCTGAGCCCGGTAGGGCTTACACGCTTTTGGAATGAAATCATAGTAGGAGGCAAATTCCGAAAACCTCTGGTTCCACTTCACCACTCCTTGTTCACGGCCATCGGTTACCGTCCGCATATTATCAAACAGTACAGTTCTTGGAACGCCCCCGAAGTGCTTAAAACTATGGATTAAACACTGAAGGACTTGCTCCTGATCTTGGGATAGAGTAAACTCCACATACATCCTTGAGTGGCTTAGTATGGCCACAAACATGGATACCTTCACTTTTTCTCTGCTTAAAATCACGGTTCCGATTTCTTTCCAGTCCACCTGCATATCTGCTCTCCTGGCAAAGTTTCATACCTGATTGTGTATTTCTTTCTGGTACTCGAAAGGGCTTCAGGTAATCTTTTAGGATTGTTTTTCCTCCTTGATAGCCAAGTTGGCGAAATTCATCAAGCAAACGCTCTCCATTAAAAACATGATCTTCCATCATACGCCTATGTAAGTACTCTTTATAAGAGTCGAGCTTGCTTTTTTTCTTTCGTTTCTGCTTCGAAGGAGCAGTTGTCGAGTGGATGTGTTTTCTAATGGTTTTCCGGTCCATCTGCAGCTCCCTCGAGATGTCTGAAATGCTCATTCCTTTGTTGTACATATCTTTAATCATAAAAAAGTCCCCTTTACTAATCATGAACCATAGCTCCTCTCAAACCTATGGTTCTATTTTAGATGGGGAATTTTATTCCGGCTATATTGGGGATTTTAACATCGGCTTTAACAAGCTACACCATTTCTGTTAAAACTCTAAGAGGCACATGAACAAAAAAACTATAACTCCCTACTATAGTCAAACCAATTCGGAAAATTTGAAGTCAAGTGTCGTTTTAGTCGAGACCCATAAGGCTTTAAGGCTATGAAGAAGCTTATGTATGTGCTTACATTTACATAAACGTATTTGAAAAAATATTGACAGTATTAATTTCATTTTCCTTATATACTAGTTTCCTATTTATTTCCCTCTTTATTCCCCTCAGTGTTGGATCAAACTTTATAACGAAACAGTTTTATATTGGCTTTTTATACTCTAAAGGTTATATGCAGTATGCAGTGAGCTAGACTTATCGGAAAGTTTTTAAACATCTCCAAAAATAAAGATAAACGCATCATTGGTTGGATCATTTATCTTTCACACCATTTTTTATCATTTACATACTACTCCCTGGGACTAGCTGAGATTTAACAGCAAAAAAATTATATGAGGAACCCACTTTTCATTTAATTACAAACTTTATATCGTTCATGAACATATTTCTTTTATCTACTCGTCAACTCTACATTACAAAATTATTGAATGAGTTGATTCTTTTTTTTCTCCCGATAAGAGATTGCTGCTGATATTGCGTTGGTGTAACCCCTTCGTATTTTTTGAACACCCTAAAGTAATTTGGATCTGAAAAACCACATTTCTCGCTTATTTCCATTACGTTTTCACTGCTGTAGATAAAACATTTTTTCGCTTTTTCAAGCCGACAGACTGTAATATATTGAGTGATCGTGCAACCCGTCTCTTGTTTAAAAAGTCTGCTAAGATATTGTCCACAAAGATGGACTAAACTAGATAAAGTATCTAAATTTAATTCTAAGTGAAGGTTGTTTTCTATGTATTCCATGACCGTTAAAATATCGTCATGGTCACAGGCTGCCTCTAAAGAGGCTGAAACCGACCGTTTTACTACAGGTATATATTTGACCAAGGCTTGCCTGATCTCACTCGGGTGAGCAGGTTTTAATAAATAATCATGTGTTCCCGATTTCATTGTTTTATGGGCAAAGTCCCTTTCATCGTACGCCGTAAGGAAGATAATGCGGCAATCAGGAACATCCTTTTGGATCATTTTTGCGGCTTCTAAGCCATCCATAATAGGCATTTTAATATCCATAAGAACAACATCCATTCGATTTTGCTTAGCCAGTTCTAAAGCGTCCACCCCGTTTGTGGCTTCAAATAATTGGCTAATGCCGAGGTTTACTCTTTTAATCATCATTGTTAGCACTTCTCGTTCTAATGGTTCATCATCCACAATCATTACCTTCAAGACAAAACACCTCCTGATTTTGGAATGACCATCCGCACCGTTGTGCCAATTCCGGGTTGGCTTTTGATAGCAGTAATACCGTACTCTTCCCCAAAATAATGCTGAATTCGCTTCTGGACATTATTCATCCCAATTCCTGTAGTATGACTACTCTTTTTCACACTTGAATGTGAAAAAATGGAGGATATCGCTTCCTTCGTCATCCCCACCCCGGTATCAGATATTTCTAACACTACATTGTCATTTTTTAAAAATATATGAATTTTAATAACAACTGTACTATTTTGCGGTTCAAATCCATGAATGATAGCGTTTTCAATTATAGGTTGTATAGAAAGAATAGGCATTTTTAATGCCTTGGCATCAACTTCTACTATTTCTTCGTATTTAATTCGGTTACGGAAGCGGGATTGCTGAATATTTATGTAATTTTTCATGTAATCCAGTTCTTCTCTTAACGTAACAAGCTGATCTATATTGCGTAGACTGTACCTCATGATTTTAGCCAATGAATATGTTACATTTTGTGTTTGTTCTGCGTTTTCTAAATAAGCAAGTCGGGAAATAGTATTTAATGTGTTAAATAAAAAATGTGGATTAATCTGGGATTGCAATACCTTTAACTGTGCTTCCTGAAGAAGGTTTTCCAGAGTGGAACGAGTTTCCATCTCTTCCATCAGCTTTTGGTTCTTCTCATTTAACTCTTCTTGTGCAAGGTAATTAGCACCCGTTTTGATGATATAATTAGCTACGAGCTGAAGCATTTCAGTTGCTGCTTCAATCCGCTTGTCACTTGTGAATTCAATCTTCTCAAAATAAAGCCGTAGGAGTTCTTGATCAATTGGTAAATGTTTTGTTTTCTCCCGAATCTCGTCCACATGGTTTTCATCACTATTTTCTACCAACACCTGGCCGCATAAAATAGATCCAAGATACTTGCCATTAAGAATAATAGGCGCAGCTACATCAACTAGACCAGAATGGCAATAATGCACGATCGGCTTTGCTTGTTCTGCTGCCATCAGCCCCACCTTTCGATCAGACAATACACAGCATTGCAATCCTTCTTCGGAGGAGCGCATTTGGCTACAAAAGCTTGTGAAATTAGTTGGCTTGGTGACAGGTATCCCATGCTGATCCGCAATAATGACTCCCAAACCCGTAGCATCTGAAAAGCGCGTCTGGATTTCCTGAAGAATCTCCACGTTCACAACATTACGTAATGTCAACATAGTCAACGTTAACCTCCATGTCCCTTTACTTTATATTTAGAAAATTCTTAATTGCTAGTCACTTATATTTCTTTATTATAGCTTATTAATTTTTCGTTAAAAAGTATAAAGGTCCAGCTTCTATTAAATAAAAGAGTTCGTAAAATAAAAAGGTATGAAAACATATTTTATGACAACAAGGTCACTTTCATTAAGACAAATGATAATCTTGGAAGCTAGAAAACTGATTGAAAGGCTGGTTCCTACAAAATACTGCTTCTACTCTACTGTGCACAAAAGCTCAGTTGGTTCAATTACAAACAGTGGAGGAAGACCCTCCACTGTTTGTAGTTTTATTCAGGGAAACTCCCAATCAATTTTGAATCATTCAGTGCATCAACTGCGACCTGCGCTACGCGTACATCTTCTTCAACCGAGCCACCACTTACACCTACAGCTCCGATAATTTGACCATTTTTATACAATGGAAGACCCCCACCGAATACAACAACCCGTCCGTTATTTGTGGTATTAATACCATAAAGATCTTTTCCGTTTGCAGCTACCTGTGCCAAATTCGCTGTCGACATTTTCATGGCTACTGAAGTCCATGCTTTGTTTTGCGCAAGCTCTACGCTTACCAATAAAGCATCATCCATTCGGTGACAAGCTATGAAATTACCACCTTCGTCAACAATACTAATGACCATAGGAACTCCAATTTTATTTGCTTCCTTTTCACCACTGTGAATCAGTTTTTTCGCTAATTCTAAATTTATATTACTCATTTTCCCCATCCTCTCTTATTAAAAAGATAACGGTAGACCTTTAACTAAGCGGGCTGCATTCTTACCTAATTGGCGAGCATTTTGAAGGTTATCTTGTAAATACGGTTCTGCTTGCTTTAACTTTTGGTGATGCACACATAAATCTCCATTTTTATCAACGCCTATCCCAACTTGCAATGGAGATATAGATGCTGCTTCACTCCCTAGCTGAATAACATTTTTCACATTGTTCCGCTTTTGAAGTAAGAATGCCACCCCTTCTTCTTCCAAACCGGCACAAACTTCCTGAATCTGATCAGGGGCAACAGCGTTGTTACATAAAATAGCAATGTAAATTTCACCTTTGTTCATTTTAATACCTCATGTCTAGCAGAGGATAAAACCAATCCAGTAGCCACTGCATTTCGCGGACCTTCTGTGCCGCGGATATTGCCAAAACCTGCTACAATACCGTACTTACCTAATTCCGCTGTCAACATTTGTGGGATTTCAAAGTCAAGTGCCGATCCCCCCACCAGAACGACAAAAGAAAGGTGTTTTAAATTGCCTGTCGGGATTACCCGCTTAAGGGCGCGTAGCGCATTAGTTACAAACACTTTCCGTTTTGCACTTCTGCGGATTTCTCTAATTTTCTCCATAGATGCTTTGGTGAATAAGGGGGTAAGGTCTTCTTCTTCCCGGATTACCACTTTTCCGAAAGCATACGGAGGAAAAGGGGTTTCAGAGAATAACATCGTTCCATCTTCTAGCTGCATATGGAATAAACTTAACACTTTCCCTAAAGGGTGCTTTTTAATTTTTTCAGCCAGTTCCTTGTCCCCTAAAGCGAGTTCAGAATTTATGAGCATCGTGACCATGTCTCCTGCCCCAGCCAGGTGACTTGATTTAATTTTACCCGCTTCATTCATCAAGGCAGCATCAGTTGAGCCCCCACCCATATCAAGAATAACAATCGGTTTTCTCGTACCGGGAGTCGTTAAAGCCCCGCCAATAGCCATTTCTGCTTCAACACCTCCAACTTCAACTTCGACGCCAACCTCTTTTTCCAGCAAAGAAGCGACTCTTTGGACAGGAACTTTATCCGTTTTCACCATTGAGGCTAAAGCGACACCGCTTTCCATCGAAAGCTCACCCGCCATTGAGCCGTTAATAGAGTTCGGGATTACTGCATCAACGGCGAGAAAGTCAGAGATTGTAATTTCATTTGGTAATTGTCCAGTGAGTTCAGCTAAATCATGGCGGAGACCGTTAAACATCCCTCCGACATTGGTACCTGTTTCTCCATACACATCTAATAATGCTTCTAGCTTTCCATACGTGTTCATAATTGCTTCTGCCCCATCATTAATGGACACTTCTAGCTTTTGATTATTCGATCCTATTAAAATGACTCGCCCCGCTTCAATTTTTCGCTCGACCACTTCCCCTTGTGGTGTCCGGATTACGACGGCGGATCGGTTGCCGACTAATGCTTTGGCAACTAACGCAATTTGTATCGTCTGGTCAGGATCTAACTGAAAGACAGTAGAAAGGCCATATGGATTGCTTAACGTTCGAATCACGTGACCTGGTAAGGCGACTTCTACGGCTGCTAATTTCAAAAGAGGAACTTTTTCAATCAAAGCGACCTCATCCACGATGGGAATTTTTTTATGGAGCCGATTGTGTATTAATACTCCATCATCTTTTTGAATAACAGCACCGGTAATAGAGATTCCTTTACTTTCTGCCTGATTCAAGCGGTGAGCCACCCATTCATAATCAAAGAGTCTAGGTATAACAGCAATATAATCTTGATCTTTTTTTTCTACGTCCAATAATTGATCAATCAAGACCGTAATTCCCACACCTAAGCCAGCTCCACCTGGAGTATCAGGATTATGGCCGATCATGGAAGATTCTGTGATAATCGTTTCACTAATAAGATCCATGGCCAAATCACCAATAACCGGCACAGCATCATTCAATCGGATCAAATCGATGTTCCTTAACTCCATGTTCGCTTTTTTGACGGCTTCCTGCAAAGCAAGGCGTATGCCTTTTACGTTATCAGCCGTTCCTTTTATACCCGTTGTTTTGACTAAATGCTGCGAAAGAAATTCAGTCTGCTCTCCCTCTACTCTCGCGATTGCCACTTCCGTTGATGAATTGCCAATGTCTACACCCGCTAAAATCCTTTTTACCACTCTTTAATCCTCACTCTTCTTTAATCTTCCGCGTCTTTCATACACATCTGCAGCTTGACGGATTAATTTAGCGTTTTCTGCCGCTCCATACTCCTCTTCTAGTTCATTGGCAATCGCTAAAAGCTCTTCTTTAGTCGAACGGTTAGGGCGCATAGCATTATAAATTTCTAATATTCGAACATCTGATATATTGATCATTTCAGCTGCTCGGCGGAAGTTTTTCGACAGTTGAATTCTTCCTAAGCTTTCACTAATATTCGCATGCATTTCCAGCGTTTCTGGGCTGATACGTAAATCTGCTGCTGTTATCTCTCCTTTTAAAGCCGCATCCAATGTTAAATCATTATAGGCTTTTTTTGTAGGAGTCAACAATAACTCAGGTCTTTTTAAACCAAGCGGATAGTCGTTCTTTGTTAAATTCTGCTTTTTTTCTTGCATTAGATTTTTCATTTTTCTCCCCCCTCTTTTATTAAAAATTGTGCATTTAATTCAACAGGCTTTTGATCTGGAACAAGCGACTGGCACTCTTTTAAATAAAGGAGGGCTGCTGCCGCCTGGTATTTAGGACGTGTCATTTCATCATTTAAAACCGGTACAGGATTCGGACTTTCCCCTAATGCATAAATGGCCGCATTTCGTCCAATCGCCCGGTACATGTCTAACGTAATTAATGGGGATTGAGGGAATAATTCAAGATTGGTTAGCGGATCCAAATCTCGTTGGTGGATTACTGCCGTTCCCCGCGACTGCAAGCCTACACTGATGCCTGAACCACTCATTTGGGCTGCTCCGTGCGCCATAAAAGCCAAATCCGCCGTTCGCAAGCTGCGAATGACCCGCGGAACGGCTCCTTGCTCTTCAATCCCAGAAAGGATTTCACGCAGGACTGATGCGTGATCAACTTTCACAATGGTTTTATTCATTTCTTTTCCATAAGCAGGTGCTAACGCTACGATAACTTCTCTCGGATTTGTTCCTTTGGTTGCCGGACCGATTTCCGTTAATTTCATATCAATTGAAAATATTTCTGTAGTCATGTTATATTCCTCCCTTAATCAAAATCTTGCGGACTAATGGCTTGACGAATGTTTTTTATTTCTTCCCACCTTTCAGGGCTGAGACGATAGCCCGTTCCAGGACCCTTGTAATCGTTTTCATCATTTACCGCACTGATAACCACATTATCTTTATTAATAATGGCAGATGTATGCAAATAGTCGCCAGCTACCCTTTGTTTCAACATATTGAAAATTCGTTCAGCCGTTTGTCGATAACCGCGCTTAGCTAAGATGAGAGCTACATCAAATCCCGATATGCCATCTCGTAAAATTCGCTCTGCTGCCTTTAAATCTTCAACAACGTTTCGCGGTGGCATATCTTCACTACTGTTGGCATAAGTGGCCGCTTCGATTTCCTCATCTGTAATTGCAGGGAATCCTAGCTCTTCAAAAATAGCCTGTAACGCTTTAGCGGCCTGATAACGGGTTTTGATAAGGCTTTCTTCATCGACCGGTTTTAATCCGCCATCCACCATCATATCTCGTTGAATAATTAAGTAATCGTCCAAATCACTAGAATCCATATTAGAGCCCGCAAACATATCCTCGTTGTTTGGTACCGCAGAGAATCCGGCAAAAATAAAATCTGTACCAGGCAGCATCTGACAGAGCATTTTGGCGCTGCGTCGGATTTCCGAATGAGAAAAAGTTTGGTCATTTCCTGAAGCTACTTCCATATCAAACAAGGTAGTCGCTAAGTTTTCTGCTAAGACGGCGCGGATTCCGCTCGGTACCGAGGCTGGTATGCCAATACAACTGATGGAACCGTTTTGCAGCCCTTGAACACCAGCTCCTTTTGCCATCATGACACAGCGAATTTCTAAATAAAGCATAGATTTCCCTTCTGCTCCGGCCATTTGCACCTCGGAACCGGTACCTGAAGTAAAGCGCATTTTAGCACCGCGTGAAGCATAGGCAGAAGCTAAAAATGATTTTGACCAAGGTGTGTCGTCCCCGTCCATAAAAACAGATTCCGTACCATAAATAGAAACAGTTTCCGCATAGGAGGTCATTCCCAGCATTGCTAAACGCAGTTCAGTCGCTTCTTCTAAAGAATCTTGAGTTAAGATTCCATTCCTTGCTGTTTGGGAACCTACGAGTAAAGCTAATGCATTAAAAGGAGCATAACGGGCAACTCCAACTGTTGTTTCTTGTTCATCAAATCCATACATTCCCGCTTCTGCAGCATCCGCAGCCATTAATACAGGATTATCGCGTACATTTGTGACATGACATTGGTTGGATGGTGTTTTTCGTGCTCTCATCTTTTGTAAAGCCATCATCATTTCGACCACATTCATATGATTGAGGACCTCTAGCACTTTTGCAGGTGTGAGTCCTCTTGACAGCTGTACTATTTCTGATCGAGACACATTAATATCCACGAGCTTCTTTGCAATCTCTAAACTTTCAAGAGCCATAACTTGTTCAGTTACACTTGCATCGATCGTATAATCTGCAATAAACTGATCTAACATATCAAAGTCTTCTCGTTGTTTACCATCTAACTCTACTATTTGGCCATTTTCTATTCTAATAGAAGGCATTGGGTCATTACGGCTCGACATAGCGACGAATCCCATTTCAGGCCATTCTTTTACAAATCCATCTTTGTTGACCGGTCTTTCTTCTAAGATCTCAAATCGTTTTGAACGTAACATCGGATAATCCCTCTTTCCTTAGTTATCTGGACTAACATTAATACCGGTTTTAACCCTTACATCTAAAACACCTTTTAAAAGGGCCCTCTATAAAGCACATACAAATTTTTAAATACACTCAATGGGAAGTCCACTGTTGCAATAGTGAGCAAAGATACTACATACGTAATACTTTAATGATCTTCTTTAGACTATTTTCCTCCTTATTTTTATTTTCTGTTATATTTATTATAATTTTCTGAAATCCATATGTCCCTAGACACAATGTACAACACTAGCATTTTTTATACTTTTTAAATGATTAAACTTTTTAGTGAACCATCCTAAAAAATTTGATTTGTTGTATATCTCTTTAAACACATCATTCTATTTGTCTGACTCTTAATAAAAAAAAGACGAGATTGGAATGCATTCATCCTAGACTCGCCTCATTCTATATTTAAATAAAATTATTCATTATGTGAGATTTAGACAACTTAGTCCATGTTCACCCAAACACTCTTTACTTCTGTATTGTTTCCTAATGCGTAGCTTTCCATTGCCCGACCGATACCGTCATCCGGTTAAGCAGACTTTTTAATCTATTTAACCGATAAGTAATTTTTCTCTTTGTACCTATTACACTTTTTTCTCCAGCTTCGTGTACATCCATATAGATAACCCAACATCACATTTGGAGAATCATTTCTCCATATTTTTGATAACCAATAGGGTATCAAGAACCTATCGCAAGACCCAAAGAAGGCCACCGAGAGGCTGATATTTTATCTCTGAGAAGTCAGCCAGGGCTTCCTTTAATTTGTTGAATGTACCGCTGTCGAGTTTACCTATTGATTCTATATAAGAGGAAAGTGATTTATTTTGTATCAGCTTTTGAGTTTTTAGCCAATCTCTTCGACTTCATTAACATCTTCATGCTTAACGTCAACCCGATCTTTCATCGTATCTGCTTCTAAGCGATCAGATAATTTGTTTGAGGATAGGAACAAATTGCGCGGAATGGACATCGTTACATCTTCATCAGTGCCTTCAATTTTGTAAAATCACTAGTGGTGCAGATCTAGGAACACATCCACACGACCAAATATTGAATTCGGTAGTTGCCCGCTTTTTTGTACGGTATTTTAGGATTAGACCAAGATCGTCAAAACTAGTACTTTTACGACAAATTAACCCAGTACCTATAAATAAATTATTATGAAATAATAAAATCATCCCAAGTACAGAAGCATTTAAGATCTCCTTAAGGAAAAGGTGAAAATGATTTGTTCGTGCTTGAGGTACTGGCTAGCTTTGCAAAACTTGTCAGAGCAGTTTATTTATATTAAGAACGGGTTTGTGAAACATACCCAACTTTATAAAATAGTCTCGTTCTTCTTAACAATTCGAGGGTATTTTTGTACTAATTGTGATTTGAAGAACACCATTGATCCCCTTCTTTCTTTTTTGATTCCAAGTTTCTTTTCACTTTCATAACTAACAAGTCCGTCCACTTTGTTGAACTTTAGGAGGATCATCCTGTTAACCATTAAATGGGGGATTAGAATAGTATGTATTTTTTATATTCTGTTTTATCGATCATGGGGAATTGCTGATGTGAATGTCTATAAAAAAGATTAAAGTCATTAAGTTATAACAAAAGCCAATTCGTCGTCCCTACATATAACTTACGCTAATACACTTTATAAAGTTAAGGATGAATTTTCTGGCCAATTCTACTCTTGGGAGGAAAAACGGATGAATCTTAAAATTAAACATGAACAATTAAACGATGCACATTATTTAGTATTGTATGGAGAAATTGATGTCTATACTGCACCAAAGTTAAAAGAAGTACTTATACCACTATCAGAAGAAAAAAGGAAAGACATTATTATCGATCTTCAACAAATTGACTTCATGGACAACACGGGGTTGGGTATTTTCATTAAAGTTCTTAAGTCCTTGAAAAAGAACGACAGTACGCTAAAGCTAAGAGGGTTGACGGATCGTGTCCACCGATTATTTGACGTATCCGGTCTTACAGAAGTGATGGACATAGGGAAGAAAACGGAATTCTTCCCCCAAAAGGTATAATTTATTATCCCATTCTACCTTATAAACGTCCTTCTTTATATTACATAGAATATACGACAGCAAAACGCGTAGGGTATACTAAGACGATTCGGTCTTTTCGGAAAGACGATATACTCTCTTGATTCAAACATAAAATTATGGAGGGATACGTTTGATCCGTTCGCATCCTCTTTAATTTTTTCCTTTTGT
>NZ_JAMXKG010000029.1:0-15817 GCF_024494405.1 Fictibacillus sp. WQ 8-8 | reverse complement strand
ATACCTCAAAATATGTCTGGTGGCGATAGCGAAGAGGTCACACCCGTTCCCATACCGAACACGGAAGTTAAGCTCTTCAGCGCCGATGGTAGTTGGGGGCTTCCCCCTGTAAGAGTAGGACGTTGCCGGGCACGAACGAAGCACTGTTGGATTGATTCCAGCAGTGCTTTTTTGTATGTTCTTTTTTTTGACAATGATGGGTTTGGCATGTAAAGGCTGAAAAGTCGCACGTAAAGTCTCCATTCCCGCATGTAAACCCTTCAAAGTCGCACGTAAAAGGGCCGAAGCCGCATGTAAACCGTACAAACCCGCAAGTAACGATCCCGAGCAACAAAGTAGAACCTTCAAAACCTTATCCATTAGCCACAAAAAGATGATTTTCAAAGAGAACACGAAAGAATAAAGCCTATACAAACTAATTACTTGTTCTATTTTTCATAAAACCATCGAGGGATCAACCAAATAAGTATGAAAATGACGTGATATGCAAGTAAATCTTGTCGAATCGAAAGTAACGGCTGTGAAATCGCAAGTAAACTCTGTCGAACCGCAAGTAAACGAGCCAAAGCCGCAAGTAAACCCACCAAATCCGCAAGTAACGCTCCCGGACAACAAAGCAGAACCTTCAAAACCGTATCCATTAGCCACAAAAAGATAATTTTCAAAGAGATAACGAAAAAAAAGCCTATACAAACTAATTACTTGTTCTATTTTTCATAAAACCATCGAGGGATCAACCAAATAAGTATGAAATGACGTGATAGCCAAGTAAACCTTGTCGAATCGCAAGTAACGGTTGTGAAATCGCAAGTAACGGCTGTAAAATCGCAAGTAAACGAGTCAAAGCCGCAAGTAAACCCACCAAATCCGGAAGTAACGATCAAAATCACCCAAGGAAGTCCGCCTGAATCACCCTTTTCTGGTCCTCGAGCCCTCAGAGCCCTCCCTCAAGCACCCACGAAAATCTTTTAAATCAAGAATTCTGCTCACCCTTTCCGCTGCAGGAATTGTCCAAGTAAATAGGGCATTTTTGTACGTGTAATGGTTAGGAATTCCTTGATAAAAGGGAGATCATTGGTAGTATAGGAATGAAAGATATCACTCCACCACTCGGTCTCATATCGGCACAGCATGCTCAGGTTATAAAGAACAGCATAATGAATCATGCATTCATTCAATTCTTTCATCTCTCTGCGGCTGCTGTAGAGATAATATGAACCGTTAGTGTGATAGCTGAATGGTTCGCATTCAAGGGGATGGAGTTCTTTGGAAGAATGAACAATGATATGTTCTTTTGTTTCTTTTAAAAGTTGAAAGGTGATTTCCGGGTTTTCATTGAGAAAGGAGATCAGTCTTCCGGTGTTCATATGAAGACCATCCAGCACATCAATGGGAATAGTAACCTCCTGATCGTTTCGCATTACTTGAACGTTTATATCTTCGTTATGAACATGAAGAAAAAGATCTCTCAATTCGGGTATAAGAGCCATAATATCATTCATCTTAAGCTTTTCGCCTTCTGCATGTTTCACATGAAACAATTTAGTGGAAAAGTGATTAAAAAGACCGCTCCTCTGAATCCTCACTTCATCATGAAGAAATTCATAATACTTCTTTTTACGTTTCCTGGTTGTTACACCGTGGGCAAGAACAGAACTGTTTTCTGGATAGTCAGGATCAACGGTCAGTATGCACGCCTTTAGCAGCTGGATCATGCCATAGAACAGCAAAACCGGCTGGAGTTCAGTCGGTGCTGTACCTGCCAAGTCATAATATTTCTTTCCATGTTCCAGAAAATAAATGAAGGGATAGCAGTTTTGATAGCTTTTGCTTTCTGCCTGCTCAATTCCAGCGTTTTCGTAGCAGCCATAAAGGTATTTTTGCGCCCTGCTGGAGGAGAAAAAACTATAATATAATGACCAGGTATTCGCATCGGACATCGGGCGCTCACCTCCGTGGTATTTTTTGAAAAGTTAGACTTATTGTTCCTTCCTTGACAGTAGTTTATCCAGTTGTTAATCTACAAATAATATTTTTCAGGAAGTTAATTGAAGAGAAGGGTGGAGTATGCATGTGGGAGAGCAAGTTTGAAAAAGAAGGATTAACGTTTGATGATGTGCTTTTAGTGCCGGCAAAATCGTCTGTTTTGCCAAAAGATGTTTCATTGAAGACACGTCTTTCAGATTCCGTACAGTTAAACATCCCTGTTATAAGCGCTGGAATGGACACGGTAACAGAGGCAGAATTGGCGATTGCCATGGCTCGCCAGGGCGGATTAGGTATTATCCATAAAAACATGTCTATCGAACAGCAGGCAGAGCAAGTGGACAGAGTAAAACGCTCTGAAAGCGGAGTTATTACTGATCCGTTCTACCTTACACCTGATCATCAAGTTTTTGATGCTGAACATCTTATGGGGAAATACAGAATCAGCGGTGTTCCCATTGTTGATGAAAATAAGAAGCTTGTAGGCATTCTCACCAACCGTGATCTTCGTTTTGTTGAAGATTACTCCATTCAGATTTCAGATGTAATGACGAAAGAAAATCTTGTGACTGCCCCAGTAGGAACTACCCTAAAAGAAGCAGAGCAATTACTTCAAAAGCATAAGATTGAAAAGCTTCCATTGGTCGATAATGAAGGCACTCTTCAAGGATTAATTACAATAAAAGATATCGAAAAGGTTATTGAGTTCCCTAATTCTGCTAAAGACAGCCAAGGTCGTTTGCTGGCTGGTGCTGCAGTAGGGGTAACAAAAGATGCAATGGTTCGCATTGATAAATTGGTCGAAGCAGGAGTGGATGTTATCGTCATCGATACGGCTCATGGCCACTCTGAAGGTGTATTGACTAAAGTAAGAGAAGTTCGTGCTAAATACCCTGACCTTACCATCATTGCTGGAAACGTAGCAACAGCAGAAGCGACAAGAGATTTGATCGAAGCTGGAGCAAGTGTGGTCAAAGTCGGAATCGGGCCTGGATCGATTTGTACGACCCGTGTTGTTGCCGGTGTAGGTGTGCCTCAGATTACGGCCATTTATGACTGCGCAACAGAAGCCCGCAAGCACGGTATTCCGATTATTGCTGACGGAGGCATTAAATATTCTGGAGACATCGTGAAAGCTCTTGCTACAGGCGGAAATGCTGTTATGCTCGGAAGCTTGCTTGCCGGAGTAACCGAAAGCCCAGGAGAACGGGAAATTTACCAAGGGCGCCAATTTAAAGTTTACCGGGGAATGGGATCGATCGGGGCTATGGAGCAAGGAAGCCGCGACCGATATTTCCAGGAAAATAATCAAAAACTCGTTCCAGAAGGCATTGAAGGTCGAGTCCCTTATAAAGGGCCACTGGCTGATACATTGTTCCAGCTGATCGGCGGAATTCGTTCAGGTATGGGATATTGCGGAACTCCTACATTAGAGGAGCTTCAAAATAATTCTAAGTTCGTTAAGATTACCGGTGCTGGATTAAGAGAAAGCCACCCTCACCAAGTACAAATTACCAAAGAAGCACCAAATTATTCAGTCTAAAGATGGATTTTATAAAAAAAGTGGACAGAGGTCATTCCTCTGTCTATTTTTTTGTATATTGCTATGGTACAATTACGTTTGTGTAAATTGTATGGAGGTGTCAGTTTTGTTCGGCAACAAACTTAAAGGATTTACTTTTTCAGCTGTCATGGTTTCAATGCTATCAGCCAGTGTATTTGGATATTCAGAAAAAGCAAGCGCTGCTCCGGAATTGAAAACAAAATCGGAAACGGCGATTTTAGTTGATGGAGATACAGGTAAGATTTTATACGAAAATAAAGCCGATCAAGTATTGCCACCAGCCAGTATGTCAAAAATGATGACTGAATACCTGGTCAATGAAGCGATTAAAAAAGGCAAAATCCAATGGGATCAAAAAACAGCCATTAGTGATTATGCACATAAAATTTCTCAAAACAGAGACCTTTCAAACGTACCATTGCGAAGTGATTATAAATATTCAGTAAAAGAATTATATGAAGCTATGGCCATTTATTCTGCAAACGGTGCTTCGATCGCATTGGCAGAGCTTGTTGGCGATGGTAAAGAGTCCAAGTTTGTCGGGATGATGAACGACAAAGCTAAAAAGATGGGAATCAAGGATGCTCGTTTTGTTAACAGTACAGGTCTGAACAACAATGACCTCCAAGGGTATGATTCCGTTGGTAGCAAGACGGATGAAAATAAGATGTCAGCAAAATCAGTAGGGATTCTTGCATTCAAATTAATCAGTGACTATCCTGAAGTTTTGGATACAGCAAGTATTCCATCCAAATGGTTCCGTCCTGGGACTGACGATAAAATCATGATGAAGAACTGGAATTGGATGCTTCCGTCCCTCGTTTATGGGTATAAGGGAGTAGACGGACTAAAGACGGGTACTACGGACAATGCGGGTTACTCTTTTGCAGCTACAGCGAAAAGAGATGGAACACGGTTGATTTCTGTTCTTATGAAATCGAACAGCTATGCAGGCCGGTTTGGCGAGACGAAACAATTGCTTGATTACGGATTTTCCAACTATACAAAAGAAACACTTCTTCCTAAAGGCTATCAGCTGAAGAAACAAAAAACTCTTCCTGTTATCCAAGGAAAAGAGAAAGAAGTTGGGATTGCAACAAAAGAACCGGTTTCAATGCTTGTGAAAAATGGCGAAAAACAAAATTATAAACCAGTGCTTGTGATCGACAAGAAGCACTTGGATAAAGACGGCAAATTGAAAGCTCCTCTTAAAAAAGGTGAAACAATCGGCCATATTCAATTGAAATATACAGGTAAAGATGCGGATCACGGCTATTTGCTGAATGACGGATCCGGTAAAGGACAAGCTAGTGTTGTAACAACCAAGGCAGTAGAAAAAGCCAATTGGTTTGTTCTTGCCATGAGAGGTACTGGCCATTTCTTTGGCGGTGCCTGGGATTCTGCAGTTGACACTGTAAAAGGCTGGTTCTGATCTTGATGAAATACTCTTCAAAAGCATTGCTTTTGAAGAGTTTTTTTAAACCCTAGCGAATTTATTGGTTTTACGTTAAAATGAATGTGAATTTGATTATTAAAAAAACTCATACATGAGTTAATAAATAAACAGGGGGATATGTAGCATGTTAAAGACAGGTACAGATCGTGTAAAACGCGGAATGGCTGAAATGCAAAAGGGCGGCGTCATTATGGACGTTATCAATGCAGAGCAAGCTAAAATTGCCGAGGCTTCCGGAGCAGTAGCCGTTATGGCGTTAGAACGAGTTCCAGCAGATATTCGTGCAGCGGGCGGAGTAGCGCGCATGGCGGATCCTACAATCGTAGAGGAAGTACTAAATGCAGTCAGTATCCCTGTAATGGCGAAAGCTAGAATCGGACACATAGTGGAAGCGCGTGTTCTTGAATCAATGGGTGTTGATTACCTTGATGAAAGTGAAGTACTTACACCTGCGGATGAAGTATTCCACTTGAACAAACGTGATTTCACAGTTCCATTTGTATGTGGAGCCCGTGATCTTGGGGAAGCTTCCCGCCGTATCGGAGAAGGCGCTTCTATGCTTCGTACAAAGGGTGAGCCTGGAACAGGAAACATCGTGGAAGCTGTTCGCCATATGCGCATGATTCAAGGCCAAATCCGCAAGGTAGCAGCTATGAGTGAAGATGAACTCATGACTGAGGCTAAAAATCTTGGAGCACCATATGAAATCCTTCTTCAAATCAAAAAAGACGGACGTCTTCCTGTCGTTAACTTTGCAGCTGGCGGCGTAGCCACTCCTGCAGATGCAGCATTGATGATGGAGTTAGGTGCTGACGGAGTATTTGTCGGATCAGGAATCTTCAAGTCCGAAAACCCTGAGAAATTTGCCCGTGCGATTGTAGAAGCAACCACTCACTACAGAGACTATGAGCTGATTGCTAAACTATCAAAAGGACTCGGTACTGCAATGAAAGGAATCGAGATCTCCACGCTACTTCCTGGAGACCGCATGCAGGAACGAGGCTGGTAAGAAAGGAAGCAACGCGATGATTAAAATTGGTGTTCTTGCCCTGCAAGGCGCTGTGAGAGAACATATTAAAGCTTTGCGAGAAAGCGGCGCAGAAGCAGTGAGCGTAAAGCGTATTGAAGAGTTGAATGATCTGGACGGGCTTGTGATCCCAGGCGGCGAAAGCACTGCGATGAGGCGTCTGATCGATAAATATAATTTCCTTGAACCATTGAAGGAGTTTGCACAAGAAAAGCCAGTTTTCGGTACATGTGCAGGCCTAATCCTCATGGCAAAACGCATTCAAGGTCAAGACCATGCGCACCTCGAGCTCATTGACATGACCGTTGAGAGAAATGCATTCGGCCGGCAGGTGGACAGCTTTGAAGCTGACTTGCACATTGAAGGTGTAGGCGAAGATGTGAATGGTGTTTTCATCAGAGCTCCTTATATAGTAGAAGTCGGGGAAGAAGTAGAAGTTTTATCTGTTCATAATGACCGTATCGTTGCTGCAAAACAAGGACACTTCCTATGTGCGGCCTTTCACCCGGAACTGACCGATGATTACCGTCTTCACCAGTTTTTTGTAGAAATGGCATCTCAGAAGAAAAAGGTTATTGCATAAAAGCGGAAAATATTGTACATTACTATACAAACATTATTTGTTAAATCGCTGACAGGAACCAGTAGCAAAATGATCTTTGCCTAGAGAGTCGGTGGCTGGTGTAAACCGACCAAAGTCATTTGTGAATCCATCCTTGAGTGGGAAGCTGAAATTATAACGTAAGCTTTCCCGGTATACATTGTCCGTTATCAATGACAAGGTGGCAGGTGTATTTACTTGCAACTAGGGTGGCAACGCGGGTTAACTCTCGTCCCTTTATAGGGACGGGAGTTTTTTGTATTTGTACGCCGAACAATAAGCGGCGGATTTCTTCGTTGCCTTGATTTCCTCGGATCCTCATTTGGGTATACCAAACTCCGGTCCTCGGAATCAGCGGCGCCTCGAACTCCTTGCTTCTTGTCCGGCTACTCGGGCAAAGCAGCGGATTTCTTCGTTGCCTTGATTTCCTCGGATCCTCATTTAGGTATACTAAACTCCGGTCCTCGGAATCAGCGGCGCCTCGAACTCCTTGTTTTTTGAACGGATACCGGGCCACAATTACGGATTTCTTTAGCTATTTGGGTTTTGTCAGAAAAAGGTTATTGATTAAAGGAGGAAGAAACATGCTTGATTTGAAATATGTTCGAGCGAATTTTGATGAAGTAAAAGAGAAATTAAGCAAACGGGGAGAAGACTTAACAGGCTTGGACCGTTTTGTTGAATTGGATGAAAAGCGCCGTGAACTGATTGGTGAAACAGAAACATTAAAGTCTAAACGTAACGAAGTATCCAAACAGGTAGCGGAATTCAAACGTGAAAAGAAAGATGCCGACCACTTGATCACAGAGATGCGTGAAGTGGGAGACCGGATTAAATCCATCGATGACGATCTGCGCACGGTGGAAGAGGATCTGAACCACCTGATGCTCACACTGCCGAACCTGCCTCATGAAAGTGTACCGGTTGGTGAAACAGAGGACGATAATGTACCTGTACGCCATTGGGGAGATATTCAGGAGTTTGCATTCGAACCAAAAGCTCACTGGGACTTGGCGACAGATCTTGATATCGTCGATTTTGAAAGAGCCGCTAAAGTAACTGGAAGCCGTTTTGCTTTTTATAAGGGAGCGGGAGCACGCCTTGAACGAGCTTTGATCAACCTTATGATGGACTACCATGAAGATAAGCATGGCTATACTGAAATCTTGCCTCCTTACATGGTGAACAGAGAAAGCATGACAGGAACTGGGCAACTGCCGAAGTTTGAGGAAGATGCATTTAAAATCCGCGAAGAAGATTACTTTTTGGTCCCGACTGCTGAAGTTCCGGTAACCAACCTTCATCGCAATGAAATTTTTACTGCCGAAGAGCTTCCGAAAGGTTATGTTGCATACAGCGCTTGTTTCCGATCTGAAGCGGGATCTGCTGGCCGTGATACACGCGGTCTCATCCGTCAG
Source organism: Fictibacillus sp. WQ 8-8 (assembly GCF_024494405.1). NCBI lineage: Bacteria > Bacillati > Bacillota > Bacilli > Caryophanales > Fictibacillaceae > Fictibacillus > Fictibacillus sp. WQ 8-8. The sequence continues at coordinate 7,765 of NZ_JAMXKG010000029.1, read as the reverse complement.
CATCAGTTTAATAAAGTAGAGCTTGTCCGTTTCGTGAAACCGGAAGAGTCTTATGAAGAGCTTGAAAAGCTGACAGGCCATGCAGAAAAAATTCTTCAGCTGTTAAAGCTTCCATATCGTGTACTGAGCATGTGTACAGCTGATTTAGGATTTACTGCTGCGAAGAAGTACGATATTGAAGTATGGCTACCGAGCTACGGAACGTACCGTGAAATTTCTTCTTGTTCTAACTTTGAAGGCTTTCAGGCGAGAAGGGCGCAAATCCGCTTCCGCCGCGAAGCGAAAGGGAAACCTGAATTTGTTCATACACTGAACGGATCAGGACTGGCAATCGGCCGTACCGTAGCTGCCATCCTCGAGAATTATCAGCAGGAAGACGGCTCTATCGTCATCCCTGAAGTGCTTCGCCCATATATGGGGAACAAAGAAGTTATCAAGTAAAAAGAGAAAGGGAAGGATTTACTCCTTCCTTTTTCATTTTTTTATAAAAGAATGTTGACATATAATTGAGTCACATGGTATTATTATTTTTGTCAGTAAGACCATGGAGGTATACCCAAGTCCGGCTGAAGGGATCGGTCTTGAAAACCGACAGGGGTGTAACAACCCGCGGGGGTTCGAATCCCTCTACCTCCTCCATACATAATTTCAACATCTGCCGCTGTGCAGGTGTTTTTTTATTTGGCTCTTTTCCAAAAGATTGTTGCTTAGTGAAGATTTTTTGTCTAGATTACTTTCTTGACAAGTTGATTGGAATGCAAGGTGCGAGACTCCAGTGGGATATGCGTGACAGGTGAGACTCCCGCAGGCGCATGCGCCTAGAGGCTCACCGCACGCCCCGCGGAAAGCGAGTAGCCTGGAATGGAAATCAACCACTTTCAAGAGCAACAAAGGTTGCGAAAATAGCTTTTTATTTTTCAGCCTATATAGGAGATAAATCGCTAATAAAAAAAGTGCCTTCCGTCATCATCGGAGGCACTTCTTTTTTATAACCGGACTTCTCTTTTGGCTTCAATCTTTTGGCCGATCTTCGCCATAATTTTTTCGAGTGATTCAGGATCATGAAGCAGATCGTAATCATTGATGTTCAAGCGAAGGACGGGGCAGATGCTGAAGTTAGAAATCCATTGTTCGTAGCGTTCATACATCTCTTCCCAATATTCAACAGGTGTATCCTGTTCCATCTGACGGCCACGCTGTTTAATGCGCTGCAAGATATCATCAAGCGATCCTTCGAGATGGATCAGAACATCCGGGTGAGGGAAATAAGGGGTCATAACCATTGCCTCAAACAAACGCGTATACGTATCATAATCCACTTCGGACATTGTCCCTTTATCGTAATGCATTTTTGCAAAGATGCCTGTATCCTCATAGATTGACCGGTCCTGAATAAAGCCTCCGCCGTATTCAAACATTCTCTTCTGCTCTTTAAAACGTTCAGCTAGAAAGAAAATCTGAAGATGAAAGCTCCATCGCTTAAAATCTTTATAAAATTTATCCAGGTACGGATTGTTGTCGACCTTTTCCATTGATGTTCTGAAGTTTAAGGCTTGAGCGAGAGCTGAAGTCAGTGTAGATTTACCGGCTCCGACCGTACCTGCAATAGTGATGACTGCATCTGAGGGAATGCTGTATTTTTCGGCTAAATTCATCGAGTCAGTTCTCCTTTATATGCAAGGTGGCTTCAATCGCAGCAAATATCTTTTCCTTATCACTGCTTTGAGTGATAAAATCCAGTTCATCACCATTAAAAGATAGAACAGGGATCTCAGGATGCTCGTTTTGAAAAGCCGCCATAAACATTTCGTAATCATTGATGAGTCTCATTAAGTATGATGGATCGATCTGCTTCTCAATATTTCTGCCCCGAAGTTCTATGCGTTCCAGCAGCGTATCAAGACTGGCGTTCAGATAGATGATCATATTGGGCACAGGCATGTCTTTCGTGAGAATATCGAAAATCTGCATATATTTATTATAATGATCGGCGGCGAGTGTCTGTCCCGCAAAGATGCGGTTTTTAAAAATATGATAATCAGCCACAACCGGAATGTCTTGATTTAAGTAGTGTATTTGTATATCTTCAAGCTGTTTGTAGCGGTTGCATAAAAAGAACATCTCTGTCTGGAAACTCCACTCTTCGATGTTATCGTAAAACTTCCCCAAGAACGGATTTTCTTCAACGATCTCTTTCAACAGCTTAAATTTATAGTGTTCTGAGATGGCTTTTGCTAATGATGTTTTTCCAACACCAATTGGCCCTTCAACTGCAATAAAGGGGGTAGAATTCATGCTGCTTTTCCTCCCTATTTTCAATTACAAAAAAATAACAGACAGAAAATATTGTAGCATATGAAGGGCGGAGGGAATAGAACAAAATACAGTTAAATTAAAATCTTCTTGATTCTATAGAATTGTCCGTTTTTTATTTTGTTCCGCCTCTTTTATGATTTTTTTAAAGTTAAGTTCATGGCTTGAGGAAGTATCGGCTCTCAATGTATTTTTTATTAAAAGGATAGCCCGTTCATTATCTTCAGTAATGTTGGAAGCGGAGCAGTCTTCCGGCACATAGAGCGTGAAATCACGCATGAATGCATCGTTTGCCGAAAACAGGACACAAATGTTGCCGGCCAAGCCCACGAGTATTAAAGTTGTTATTTTCATATCATGCAGCAGCGTGGATAATGGTGTTGAAAAGAAGGCCGAATGCATGGGTTTAATAATGAAAAAATCGTTATCCTCAGGCACGAGCTGCTCGACAAATTCTTTCCCTTCCTTTTCAAGGCAGTAATTAACCAGTTTCTTTCGGTCGGACTGCCATTTTCCGAAATTATCGTTCACATAGATAACTGGAATGCCGTTCTCTTTGGCTTTATTTTTGAGATCTGCAATGTTCGGGGCAATAGGCAGTGCCTGTTCAATGAGCATGTGGCCTTCCGGAAAATCAAAATCATTGATAACATCTATAATAAGGAGAGCAACCGGTGGATAAGATGGTGTTGAGGACATATGAAATCCACTCCTTTACGTCTTTTTGCACATCCATAACTATTCCTCTCTTTATTATTGGCCAAACCTTATGTATAATCACATAAAATACAAAGATGGAGTCGGAATGATGCTTCAAAATGAAAAAGATGAACATTATATGTCTCTGGCGATGGATGAGGCCAGAAAAGCAGAAGAACTTGGTGAAGTTCCAATCGGTGCAGTATTGGTGATGGATGATGAGGTCATCGCTGCGGCTTATAACCGCCGTGAGATCGAACACCGTGCAGTTGCCCATGCCGAACTGATCGCTATTGATCAAGCATGCAAGAATAAAGGCACATGGCGGCTTACCGGAAGTACACTTTATGTTACCCTGGAACCTTGTGCCATGTGTGCTGGGGCCATCGTTCTCTCCAGAGTTGACCGTGTGGTTTTTGGCGCACATGACCCAAAAGGTGGCTGTGCAGGAACGCTGATGAACCTCTTGGAGGAGGAGCGCTTCAATCACCAATGCGAAGTCGTTCCCGGCGTGCGCGGGCAGGAGTGCAGTGAGATGCTGTCTGCCTTTTTCAGGGGACTCAGAAAACGGAACAAGGAAAAGAAAAAAAATCAGAGCAGCCTTTGATGGGAATATCTGGTGCGGGTTGATTTTTTAGCACCACCGTTGTATACTTAATCTTGCACATTTGATATGTGCCTAAATAACGTTATACACTTTGTCGCGCTAGGTGGGGAGGTAGCGGTGCCCTGTACTCGCAATCCGCTGTAGCGAGGCTGAATTCCTCTCCTCGGTTAGTCCTGCGTATGGTCTGACGCAAGTAAGTGGTGTTGACATTCGGGTCCTGCGCAACGGAGACCCATGAACCCTGTCAGGTCCGGAAGGAAGCAGCAGTAAGTGGTCATCTTCGTGTGCCGTGGGGCAGCCTGGATCGAGCTAACTGCTTGCGTAACGCATAGGTTGGCTATACCAAAGAGAGGTGCGCGGCATTTTATATATTCAAACAACAACTCACTCCTTATGGGGTGAGTTTTTTGTTCGTTTTCAGTATAATAGAAGATAGAGCAAATTGACGAAATGAATGAAGGAGGGCATGGGATGAGCTATCAAGCGCTTTACCGTGTCTGGCGGCCGCAGTCCTTTCATGATGTGGTCGGTCAGGAACATATCACCAAGACAATCCAGAACGCACTAATGCAAGACAAGCTTTCCCATGCCTATTTATTCTCAGGCCCGAGGGGAACCGGAAAAACAAGTGCAGCAAAGATCATTGCAAAAGCAGTAAACTGTGAAAAAGCCCCTACAGCGGAACCATGCAATGAGTGTGATAACTGTATTGGAATCACGAACGGTTCGATCTCTGATGTATTAGAGATTGACGCAGCATCAAACACCGGGGTAGACGACATCCGGGATATCCGCGACAAGGTAAAATTTGCACCGTCAGCTGTCCGTTATAAGGTTTACATTATTGACGAGGTCCACATGCTTTCAACCGGAGCGTTTAATGCATTGCTTAAAACACTGGAAGAACCTCCACCGCATGTTATATTCATACTTGCTACAACAGAGCCTCATAAAATTCCGCTGACCATCATTTCACGGTGCCAAAGGTTCGATTTTAAACGCATTTCCAGCCAGTCGATCGTGGACAGGATGAAAACGATCCTGGAGTCCAACAGCATTATTCCTGATGATGACGCCCTGCATTTGCTTGCCCGGGCAGCAGAAGGCGGAATGCGCGACGCACTCAGCCTGCTCGATCAGGCAATATCCTACAGTGAAGATGAAGTCAGGGTAGAAGACGTTCTTGCTGTAACCGGAGCAGTGTCACAGGGATTCTTGTCGCAAGTGGCAGCAGCCTTCAAAGAACAGGATGTTGCAAAAGCACTCCATGTTGCCGGCCGGCTAATGGCTGAAGGAAAAGACCCTGTCCGGTTTATCACGGATTTGATCTATTATTACCGTGACATGCTTTTATATCAGACAGCTCCTGGACTTGAAGAAGTGCTGGACCGTGTAAAAGTCGATGAAGAATTTAAGGAGCTGTCACAGGGAACGGACCGTACATGGATCTACAAGGTTATAGAACTCCTTAATCAGTCTCAGCAGGAAATGAAATGGACAAACCATCCTAAGATTTTCCTCGAGCTTTCCCTGATTAAAATCTGTCAGGAAGAACGACAGGAATCAGCGGGAGCGGGACAGGAGCTTTTAAAGAAAATAGAAGTACTGGAACAGCAGGTGAAGGAACTAAAAGAAAAAGGGGTAGCCCTTGCTCCAGCTGATCCTTCTACCCCTGCTGTCCAGGAAAAGAAAACCTTCCGTACAGCAGGCAGGGGGAGCGGCACAAATACAGGCCGTATAAAAGAAATGCTGAAAAAAGCTTCGAAACCGAATTTGGTCCAATTGAAAAACAATTGGGGAGCGATCATGGAAAAGATAAAATCGGAAAAAGTGAGTGTCTACGCCCTTTTATCCGGCGCCGAACCGGTTGCTTGTTCCGATCAGGATGTCCTGTTGTCTTTCCAGCATGAAATTCACAGCCAAATGGCTTCATCCGACAATATTCGAAGCTGTGTAGAGGGCGTGATTTATAGTACAATAGGGAAGTCCCTAACGATGTTAACCATCCTGCAGCCGGAATGGGATACTGTGAAAAAAGAATTCATCCAGCAGCAGCGCGGGGACGGCAACAGCCAGGCAGAAGCGGAAGATCCTTTAATTGCGGAAGCCAAAAAGCTGTTTGGTGAAGAATTAATTGAAATAAAAGAATAAACCTTTAGGAGGATGATACGTATGATGCGTGGCGGCGGAAACATGAACAATATGATGAAACAAATGCAGAAGATGCAAAAAGAAATGGCAAAAGCACAGGAAGATCTTAAGGATAAGAAAGCTGAAGGAACAGCTGGCGGCGGAATGGTTACTGTTATTGCCAACGGCCATAAAGAAGTACTAGAAGTTAATATTAAAGAAGATGTAGTGGATCCTGAAGATATCGAAATGCTTCAAGACTTAGTGCTTGCAGCAACGAACGATGCTTTGAAAAAAGTAGATGAGCTTGTGAACCAGGATATGGGTAAATTCACTAAAGGATTAAACATACCGGGATTATTCTAGGGGGCGGAACATGCATTACCCAGAGCCAATATCAAAGCTGATCGACAGCTTTATGAAATTGCCAGGGATCGGGCCAAAAACGGCGGTCCGTCTGGCATTTTTCGTATTAGAGATGCGCGAAGACGATGTACTCGATTTCGGCCGTGCCCTCGTCAACGCCAAACGGAATTTAATCTATTGCACCAACTGCTTCCATATTACAGACCGTGATCCATGCATGATCTGCGACGATTCCAGCAGGGACCGTACGACCATTTGTGTCGTTCATGATTCAAAAGATGTGATAGCTATGGAAAAAATGAAGGACTTTAGAGGGCTTTATCACGTGCTGCATGGCTCCATATCTCCAATAGAAGGAATTGGGCCGGAGGATATCAAGATTGCCGAGCTGTTAAAACGACTTTCCGATGATAACATCCAGGAAATTATACTGGCCACCGACCCTAATATTGAGGGAGAGGCAACTGCCATGTATATTGCCCGTCTGCTGAAGCCGACCGGCATTAAGGTTACACGTATTGCTCATGGCTTGCCAGTAGGCGGAGATCTGGAATATGCCGACGAGGTGACGTTATCTAAAGCAATGGAAGGCAGACGTGAAATTTAAAAAAAGGAGACACACAGCATGTTTTTCTCCCGAAAAGGACGTTTAAGAAAAGCAGGGGATGAACGTCTTCTAGAAACTCTCCAACAAGTTAAATCAGTGTGGACGCACCAGAAAGGTCTGGTGGAAAGAAGCGTCGAGCCTTCTGAACAGGTTATATATGAACTTAAGCTCGCTGAGGCCAAGTATCTGTTTCTCTTAAAAGAGGCCAAAATAAGAAAAGTAACCACAGGAAGACTGAAATAGTCTTCCTGTTCTTTTTTTGGGACATCCCCCATACATTTACTATAAAAGAAGCTGGGGGATGATAACTATGGAACCCGTGATGGTCATTTCCATTCTCGGTAGTGCAATTCTGCTGCTCCTGTTGATCGGGGCGCCGTTAAAACCATTAAGATGGACAGGTCAGATGCTCATCAGATTATCCATCGGAGCTCTGCTGCTGTTCTTTTTGAACACTGCTGGTGCATCCTATGATATACACGTGCCGATCAATGCGGCTACTGTCTTCATATCAGGGCTGCTTGGCTTGCCAGGCCTTGCCTCACTTGCAGCCATTCAATATTTTATCGTAGGATAGCCCTCTTGCTGCCGAGCAATTTGTTCGGCAATCAGAGGGTTTCTTTTTTATTTTGAAAAAAACTCTTGCAACGTATGAATAAGGGTGGTATATTTATTGAGCTGCTTCTTTTGCTTGCTGACTAAGTCAGTAACCAAATAACTTTTTTCAAAAAAGTTATTGACTTGATAGGTGCCCATGTGGTATTCTAATAAAGTCGCCAAAACGAGCGGCGCAAACTTGTTCTTTGAAAACCAAACAAAAGCCAGGTAAGTCAGGGATTTTACAATCCCATCAATTTTTAAACTTTAAGAGCTATATCAAACACTTTATTGGAGAGTTTGATCCTGGCTCAGGATGAACGCTGGCGGCGTGCCTAATACATGCAAGTCGAGCGGACCAAAGAGAGCTTGCTCTCTGAGGTTAGCGGCGGACGGGTGAGTAACACGTGGGTAACCTGCCTGTAAGACGGGGATAACTTCGGGAA
>NZ_JAMXKG010000028.1:0-23130 GCF_024494405.1 Fictibacillus sp. WQ 8-8 | reverse complement strand
GCGGGACTAGCGTGACAGGTGAGACTCCCGCCGGTGCTTGCACCAAGAGGCTCACCGCACGCCCCGCGGAAAGCGAGCAGCCTGGAACGGAAATCAACAGCTTACAGACTTCTTGGACAGCCCCTTTTTTAAATAGGATATTTAAGTCGACGCTTAATTAAGTAAATGCTAAATTATATCTATGATTGAAAAAGCGATTCATTCATTATCCGTACCTACACGTCGTGCCATATTAGCTGTATTGAGAGGTCGAGAGTTGGCTTCTAGTGACATTGCTGCACACTTTGAGTTATCAGCGCCTGCAATATCTCAGCATTTGAAAGTGCTGCATGAGTCAGGTATGGTGGTTGTCCGCAAATCAGGAACTAAACGCTATTATCGAATCAGAAGGGAAGGTTTCGCAGATTTAAAAGAATTCGTAGATCAGTTCTGGGACAATAGCCTGTTCGCCTTGAAGGAAGCAGCTGAAGAGGAAGAAAGGAGAAAACATGAGTAAGCCTACCGAAAATCTTAGGAAAGAAATTTGGATTGGTTGTAGTCCTAGTACGTTATTCACTTTTTTTACAGATCCCGACAAAATGAACCGGTGGATGGGAAGACATGTATTGTTGGAGCCAAAAATCGGAGGGAAGTACCGGATTGACATAAACGGTGAAAACGTCGCTATTGGTGAGTACAAAGAGCTCATTCCAAATGAAAAGGTAGTACTTACTTGGGGATGGGAAGATTCTGAGGTAATGCCCCCCGGATCAACGACGGTTGAATTTTTGTTGAAGCCACAATATCAGGGTACTCTTTTAATATTAAATCATTATGACATCCCTGTTGAAAAAGTACCCACTAATCAAAAGGGATGGACTCATTATATTGACCGTATCAAACATTTAGGAGAAGGAAATGATCTCGGAGTAGATCCCTGGTCAGTACAAGGTAAATAAAGGGAGGAATAATTATGTCTACAACTATTCAAGAAAAAATCAAATTTAACACCACTCCAGAAAGACTATATCAAGCGCTAACGGATCCCAAGAAGTTCAGCGATTTAACTGGTGCACCTGCAGAAATTCATTCTGAAGAAGGAGGATCTTTTTCCTGTTTCGGTGGAATGATTGCCGGAAGAATGATTGAGCTCATTCCTAATAAACGAATTGTTCAAGCATGGCGTGCAGGAAACTGGGATTCAGGAGTTTATTCAATAGTGAATTTCGAATTGTTTTCAGAAGGAGAAAATACTTTATTATACTTCAATCATACTGGTTTTCCTGAAGGACAAGGGGAGCACTTGAAGCAAGGATGGGAAGAGAATTACTGGAAACCATTAAAAAATATGTAAGTGAATAAGAAGTAGAAAAAGAGGGAGAACTCCATGTCTCTCTCTTTTTTTCAAAAATAGATGTGTTGCTATCTTAGTCATACAAAGATGATTTCGAAAGGCTTACACATTTTTTCTTATTGATTATTTTAAATATACTATTCAAAAAAAGCTTTGTTTGGATTGCCTAAAAGAAATTCCACTTTATTAAACAAAAAATGATTACTGAATATGTGTGTTTTCTAACACTAGTACCTTTTCTTGGGTAGAATGAGCCTTTTCTTTAGTATGATGAACTAATCTTATAATTTCACCCTGAGCCTGCTTGGCACCTTTTACTAATAAGGGAACACCCAATGAATCGATTTTTAGCCTTCTAGATAATAAGCCTCCAATAGTCATGGCGAATGGTACCGTTGGCGATGTATTCGAAAAAATAATCTTTTCATTACTATTAAATTTTTCCTGTAACAATAAACTTAAATTTTTGAGGCTTGGAACTAAAACTTTTGAATTTCCACGACCAATTGTATAAACTGAATCTCCGTCTTCATCTAAACCATGAAATATAATTTTACCCATATCTGATGTATTAAGTTTATTAAAATATCTGACGCTTAAGATATCTTCGGTTGTAAGAGGTTTGTTACTTTGTAATTCTTTTAAGTGATAGGCAGCAGCTAAAGAAGTAGTATGCGTTCCACCATAGTCATTATAAATATAAATCATGTTTTCCTCCATCATCAGTAACGACTTGAGTATTTCTTTATTTTTAGCTATCCATAAAGAAATCATACTTAATGAGTACAGGGGTAGATGATTAGACTGGGGTGACGATAAAAACCATCTATAAATATTTCAGGTAATTTTAAACCATGAAGGAAAGATAATTTTATTGATTCCCAGCGCCCTATAGACTGTCCTAATTAATATCTGCAATCTCTACTGAGAAATCCCTTTGGTTCAAGCATAGATAAAAATAATTGTAAAACCTCCGATCAATCCTCCGTGTATAGCAATACCTCCAAACATTGAAAAAATAAAGCTATAAATTGAGAACTCACAAAAAAAACAAATATCTAAAAAAAAAAGCCTATTTTAAGGCTTCTTTTTGTGCTGTTATCCTCTTGGCTACAAACTCTTCTGGTATCTCTAAATTATTAATTTTTTGACTGTCATCAGTATGACCTAATAAATAGTCAGAAGAAACGTCAAAGGCTGTGTGATCAACTGTTTTGCTCTCTTAAGGATTTTATTCTAAAGCCAATTAATGACATGTTAATACGAAATGTTATCGGAATGTTGCCTGATATTAGTAATTTCTTCACAATGGAGCGGTTTCTTTTATTTCATATTAACAATCAAATGTTTTAATGAAATAGTTAAATCCACAAGGGGGTATTAAATATGAGGAAAAAACCAGTAACTTTAGGCCTGTCATTGGCTATTATGGCATCCAGTGCATTTCCCGCAATTGCCTCGGCTGCCAGCAATGATCAAACGTCACCACTTGACAACCTTAAACCGGTTCAAAGTGTTGAGTTTAATTCAATGAAAGCTCCAAGCACCATTGAAAATATGGTGAAGAATTACACAGAATCAACCATGAAAATTACTTATAAAGATGGCAGTGTCAAAGAAAAACCACTTAACTATCATTCGCTCTTTTTATCAAAAGACAAAATTGCAGAAAATAAAGGCGAAATGATTGCTGCTGGTACCCCTATTGATGCGAAAGGCAATCCAATTGTGGACAGAAGTGTTCCAGATCAACCATCCAATTTTGTATCTGATGCTCCTGACTCCAATAGCCTTCTTCATGCGGGTGGAAAATCTTTTATTGTTTCTCATTATGAGTACGATTCACAGGACAATGCCGGAAACAAAATTTCTGGATTACCGGCATCCATGACCCTTACTCAGGTTGATCGAAATCAGGACAATGGCGAGCTAACTGTTAATAATGCCAAAAAAATCGATTTTTCTAATGTAAATGGTCTATGGATTCCATGTAATGGTTCTACATCACCATGGGGCACTCATCTTGGTTCAGAAGAATATGAACCAGACGCACGGGCTTTTGAAGCGGATCCAACCTCACAAGCTCATAAAGATGTTTCAAACTTTGCTAATTACTACTTTGGGGATAAATCTAAAGCCAACCCTTACTTTTATGGATGGATTCCAGAAATTTCCGTTGACTCTTCCGGCAATGCATCGGTTGTAAAACACTACAGCACAGGAAGATTTTCTCATGAAGTCATGCAGGTTTTACCTGACAACAAAACAGCCTTATTTGGTGATGATGGCGGAAACACGATGATGTTCATGTATGTAGCAGATGAAGAAAAAGATTTTTCTGCCGGGACACTATATGCAGCCAAATTTGATCAAACAAGCTCTGAAAATGGCGGAGCAGGAGATTTAAAATGGATAAAGCTTGGCCATGCATCCGATAAAGAAGTGAAGTCCATCATTGATAAGGGTACTAAGTTCAGTGATATTTTTGATACTGCTTCCGAACCGACTGATGGTTATAAGGCGGTCAAAACAGCAGCAAGCAAAAATGTCGAGTACCTTAAAGTTAAACCTGGAATGGAAAAAGCCGCTGCTTTCCTAGAGTCGCGCAGATATGGGTCATTGCTGGGCGCAACCTCCGAATTTAATAAAATGGAAGGCATCGCCGTCAATAAAAAGGATAAAAAAGCATATGTTGCAATGTCTTATGTAGAGGGAAGCATGAAAAAAGAGGAAGGCAGTATCCGGGACGATATTCAACTTCCTGAACGTAAATCAGGTGTTACCTATCAGCTGGATTTAGGCGGTTCGCAAAATGATATCGATAGCGATTATGTTCCATCAGCCATGAAAGGATTAGTTGTCGGACAGGATCTAGCAACACCTGATGCCTATGGTAATACAGCAGATCCAAATAAAGTAGCTGGTCCTGACAATATCAGCTTCTCAGACGATTTAAATACGTTATTTATCGGAGAAGACAGCTCTCTTCACACGAATAACTTTGTATGGGCATTTAATGTTAAAACCAAAAAACTATCAAGAATTCTTTCCGTTCCTGCTGGAGCAGAAGCAACAGGCTTAAGAGCGGATGCCGATGTTGAGGATTCCCGTTATATCTTAAGCAACTTTCAACATCCTGGTGAAGACCTTGATGGAAAACAAATTACTGCAGTCGACAAAGCCAAATTAGAAGAAGAAATGAAACGAACCATTGGGATTATGGACACTGGTGGAGTTGGCTATCTGTCTGGATTGCCTTCACCAAACCCACTATCAAAATAACTGAATTTGTACTGAATAACGAACGGACCAAAGGCCCTTGAGTTTAGGTTTGCATAGCTGCTAACCATGCCCTAAGGGCTTTTGTGTGTTAAGAGAAATCACACACTTTTTATACAAACCGTTGTAAATTTTTGCTCTTTTTGAAAGGCAGTTTTCGTAACCTTTGTTGCTCTAGGAGTGGTTGATTTCCGTTTCAGGATGCTCGCTTTCCGCGGAGCGTGCGGTGAGCCTCCTCGGCGCACGCGCCTGTGGGTCTCACCTGTCCCGCTTCTCCCGCAGGAGTCTCGCACCTTACACTCCAATCAACTTGTCAATGAAGGCTGTTTACAAAAATGACCCAAAAGCAACAATCTTTTAGAAAAGAGCTTTTTGAAAAAAGTAATAATCACTTCAGAAGATTGATTGCCAAAAGAGTAATAACGCTTTCTACATCGAAATATTGACCTTTTAAAATGGCTGCCACACAATTGTTTTTGCTTGATTGTATCGTTGCTCTACTTCTCTCCAATTCACGATTTTCCACCAATTATCAATATATTTAGCTCGTTCATTTTTATATTGCAGGTAGTAGGCATGTTCCCAAACATCTAGAACAAGCAGCGGAATAACATCCCATTGAGTCAGATTCTGATGCTTTTCAGCTGTTAAAATCTCTAAACGATGGGATCGGGGGGTCCAAACGAGAATCGCCCAACCAACAGCCTCAACATTTTTTGCTGCTTCGGAGAATTGCTTTTTAAATTTTTCAAAGCTTCCAAATGTGTTATATATCGCTCTACTTAGATGATCTGATGGTATACCCCCGCCATGCGGGCTCATAATATGCCAGAAAATTGTGTGTAAATAGTGACCGGAACCGTGAAACGCTGCTTCTCTTTCCCAATGCTTAATCAAATGAAAGTCTCCATTTTCACGTGCTTTTTGCATTTCTAATTCTGCTTTATTAAGTCCATCTACATAGCTTTGATGATGTTTATCATGATGTAATCTCATGATTTCTTCTGAAATGACAGGCTCTAAACCATTATATGGATAAGGAAGAGGAGGTAATCGATGTCCCCCAATTGGGACGACTTGAATTCTTTCATCTTCGTTATGGCCGGATAACAGTTCAGCTCGGTTTAAGAAGCCATTAAGGTTATCATATAAGGAGGTTGCTTTCTTACTTAATTCATGATGGTCATGTATGTGGTTTTCCATTTCTATTTCATTTTTTAATAATAAGAAGGTGTCTTCCCATTGTTGAAGAATAGGATTGTCGAAATTTATTAACTGTTCTCGAACTGATTCCCAAGTTATTTTGATATCTTCACACCATTTCAATAATGACTCTCGATACGTTTTTTCATTTATATGCAATTGTTTCGCCTCCTAGGTAACTGTCACTAACAAGATATGAGTAATTACCGTAAAAATTCACAGAGAAACATTAATAGGGAGTCACTTAGCCAGCACAGTCTTTCTTTTTTGTCTCTCTTATCATTGCGGTAGTTTAAATAAAGCAAGTTAGTGGAACAAAGTGAACAAGCAAAACCCTGAAATTGACCAAATAAGGTCAAATTCAGGGTTTCTGAAATACACAAGGAATGAAAGTGGAAAGGGCGGTTTTCCATTTTATTTAGGTTTTCTCCCATTATCTAATGTATTTTGCGTTTGTCAATTTCGTTACAAATACAGTTGCCTAAAAGTTTTAAAACGTCTGATGCACCTGTGTGGGTGTGTTCTAAAAAAAGAGTAAAAAAGGTATCAAAAGGAACAATGAAGCAATGGTGAAGAATGGAAAGAATATCCCTGATCCATTCGAGGAAAGATAGATTCCCTCAGATGTTACCTTCTTTATAACTCCAAAATACTCATCCCTATGCTGATCAACAATTTTAACTGGTTCTCCACGGTGCTTACGAGCTAAATCATGCAACTGTTTCGTGGACATTTGCAACATTTTCCCCTCCTTCCGTCAACAAGGTAGTCAGAGGAGTTATTACTTTTTCCTGTTGTAAATCAATTTACGTTGGTTTTCTCCCTTAATCTATCGTTGTTGACGTTTGACAATTCGGTTACCTATTTGGCCTTCGGGTTACCTCGTGCCAATATAGGATGATCCGTTTATTGAATGAAATGGATTATTGATATGGTTAATACTCATAATCCCAGTCTCTTCGGCGATTGCTCTTTTGATTTTGGGTTTGAGCTTCAGTTGTTGTTCCTTCTATTATTTTGCATATTTATCCTACCTCCTTTTAATACAATATTCTATTGATCATTTACTAGAAACGGACAAGCACCTTGTTTCAGAAAAAAATCAGAAAATAGATATTCATCGGGATTGACGGTTTGAGGCATAAAGGCAGTAATCATCACAAAATAATGTAATAAATCACCATGTCACTTCACTTATCAAACATCAATAGGATAGATAATTGGTTACAAACCAGTTTGCCAAAAAGGCAGTAGGATTAAATAAATGAGTGGGCTCCCCAATCGGCGTTTTAAACGTTTACTGCAATACTTAAAGATCAGCTGCTATAACAGTGCTAGCTGGTCTTTTTTGCGCTAAAGAGCAGGATAATAAATTTATCTGACGAACAAAATTAGTGATATTTATTGGATATTATGAGTTTAAGAAAGCATCTAAATAGGAGCTTTTAATCTTCCTCTCTGTAGCAACAAACTTTACGAAAACGGCGAAAGAAAAAACCTGTGGTTAGTACGAATTCATTCGAAATTAAAAGTCCACGATAAAAACGTGGACTTTTTCATTATTTACCTCATTTTATGTTCTACAAATTTATGAAATCATTTTTTTAGTGATTTTTTGATAGATTTGTCAGGGAAATAGTAATATCTTTTGGTGAGGAATTTCCTGGTTATTTAACTTTTTGGTACTTTAAAGAGAATGATTGCTATTACAATGACTTCATAAGATTAATGAAAATATTTATAGAGCATTTCAAACTGAAATGATATTAATTTTATCATTTTCTTCATCAATGCGGATCCCATGTAGTTTACCACCAAAAACTACTCCACCATCTATGCCTATTTTGGTTTTACAAGGAGAGAACCAGACATCATCTGATGGAAGGGAATGGAGTTCCCTTGTGGTAGTATGTCCAAAAACGATTCGCTTTCCTGTGCTGTTCACTCCGTTAATGAAATCCTCACGAATCCAATAGTAATCGGCTTCCTCTGTATCCTTCCAGTTTTCTTTTGTTAAATCGACCCCAGCATGCACAAATAAATACTTAGGTGTTTCAAAGTAAAGGTGGGCTTGTCTTAAAAAATGAATTTCACTTTGAAAGTTTTTTAAAATATGTGCCGCTATCTGCTCTTTTTCGTATATATGAATGGCGTTCTCGTCATTGTAGAAGGATTTTATGGTTGGTTCCAGGTCATCGTACCAGGACAATCCCGCATCTTTTTGGTGGTCCAGCCACATTAAGAATTCGCACTCGTGATTCCCTTGAAGTATAATCGCTCCGTATTTTTCGTGCAGCTGTTTTGCCAGAACAATACATTCATAACTTCTTGGTCCTCTATCAATTAAATCTCCCGTTAAAATTAACTGTTCGTTATCGGAGTTCCAATGATTTCGAACAAGTTGAGAAAAAGGCTCGAAACAACCATGAATGTCCCCGATTGCAAAATATTTCATAGATAGTCATCCTCAAAAAATTATTAAGTTAATTATCGCAAAGCCCTAAAGTTTGCAAACTTTACAACGTATTTTTAGTAGAAACCAAAAATACATATATAATTTATGAAGAAGAAGCAAATCTTGCTACAAAAAAACAAAAGGGAGAGTAAAGAGAATTGATAAAAAATAATGTGATTTATACTGAACAAGGGTATGTGAAATATGCTCAGATTACAGATAATGAGGGACATGTCGCAGTACGGAAGGCTCTTTATACGAGTAACCCCTGAAGTATATACCGAAGAAAGTTACAAGGAAGATAAAACCGCCGGGGAAACATTCTTGAACACAAAGGAAGATGAGGGTTTTTCTTTTGTGGAAATCGAATTTAAAATTAGGCTGTTTTCGTAAAGTTTGTTGCTAACCTACTTGATTGTGATCCGAGTCCCGTCAAACTTAGTGAATGAGAAACCAGTGAATTTCTCATGGTAGGTCGCGCTATAGTCCCTAAGAATGCTGATTGCGACAGCTTCCCCAAGCTTCATCCCCTCGATCCCATCTGAACGCCAATGGACGCCGGCTGTGTTTCGGCCTAGGGAGATATTGGCGGCAAGTTTATTCAATTCCCCGCCTATGGTCAATGGTTTACCTGAATAAGGACGCAATGAGAGGCCATCCGAACTGGCGGCGACTGGATTTGGAAGTTTAAACGATTCTTTAAAGAATGCTTTGAGAACAGTGGCTCCTGCCCCAGCGATTGCTGCGTGGCCAGCTGGATAAGCCGGATGGATTGGGCAGCCTTCCGGATAGGCCATAGGAAGCAAGTAGCTGCGGAACTGGCTGAACACTTTTGAAACGGCCTGGGAATGGAGGAGTTCCGAGTTTATCGGGTAGCATGCTGCACCCATCATATGGTTGTGGACGCGTCCTCCGAACTCTTCGGGACGGAGCCTGCGGTGGATAAGATACTTTTGGAACCAGGCGGCCTCAAGGGCTGCCCGCGCCACTTTCGTAACTAAATCCAGAATATGCGGGGCGCCGAAGGTAATAAAACCATCCTGGGTTTCTGATTTAAGGTAGGGATTGTATATATCCAATGCTCCTCTGCCGAAACTGAGCAGAAGTAAACAAGCGGAAAGCGGACCCTGGAAGGCAAAGTCCTGATGAACATATTCACCCAGATCCCTTCCATTGCGGATATAGCGGGGTGTGGGATCAAATAACGGTGCAGCAGGAGTTGAGCCGTTCTGGATCTCCAGCCATCGATCATAGGATGTCATATGATCAGACCCCGCCAAAGCTGTACGATAACGCTGAACGATTGTTGTCCCGCCATAGGGGACGTTTTTCCAAAGAAATTGGGAAATATAAGGGCCAATTAGGTCACCAGGTGTAATCCCGCGAAACAGCGTACCCGTTGTGACTTTGGCGCCGGCTTTTGGCCCGCGAAAATCAGAGAATGACGATAACTCTGAAGCTGCCTCAATGGTCAGTGGATGGGTGCGGTACTCATGAAAAGGCACATCGCGGGTCAGCGCCTGCCAATAAAGTTCAGCCATTTCACCAGCCGCCCAAGCACTTTTGAAGGAAGGAGGCACAGCGATACCCAAGTTGTGGCAGTCCGTTCCCGCAAGATCAAATGCATATGCGGCTTGAGGATTTGCAAGCCTGGCGTCACCGCCGAGAGGAATGGATTCAAAATGGTCTTTGTTACCCGTTTTTAGAGCCTTAATAAGTTGGTTATAGGCATGAAGGTCAACCTCGCCAAGGGAATTATGTGGCAACCCCTTAGAAAAGCTGGCAATTTTAGTTGGATACAATAGTTCCTCACCATTACATGGATGTTCAGTAAGGGGAAGTTCCATCTGGGAACATACTGCCTTATGACGAACACGAAATGCTTTCTCACTGCGCTTTTGTCCATTAAAAGGCCCGATTAAACACTTTTCTTTATTATTGGACTTGTTTCTTTTTGCCATTTTATCACCTTTTTTATTTATCATGTTACTAGATAGAAATCCTGCTTTCTCGATGTACCTATCTGAAGATTTGGCCATCCTGATTTCCTGCTTCAATCAGTTCATTATATTCATTTTTGTTTTATAAGTATGGGTTGTTCACCAATATGAATTATACAATTATTCATTGACAGACTGTTATTGTTCATAATATTACCTTAAGAAAAAGGACTGAAGTAAAAAATTTCTACTTGAAATCACCGCAAAAATAGATTTGGAAAATAAACATTATCTTGATATATTTGTCGAAGAAGAGGACATGGTGTACCCCTGACTTGAAAGAGGGTTATATCTACACAAGTAAAAAGAATTTTGGATACTGTTTTAAATATCAAGTTAATGGAAAGTTTAGAATCGCCCACTAAAGTACTTTTTTAGTGGCAATGTTTATACATTGTACAGACACCTAACAAGCCTAAAACGGCATACAGATAAGAGTAACGAAAAAAGCCGGGAGGTGTCTGTATGTCCGGGTTGCTTGCCGTATTAGCGTACTTTTTTAAAGAAGTCATGTTGTTCGTTTCTTATGTGAAAAACAATGCGTTTCCGCAACCCCTCTCTGAGAACGAGGAGAAAGAATACTTAAAAGCGATGGCCGAGGGAGACCAGGAAGCCAGAAGCAAACTGATCGAACACAACTTGCGTTTGGTTGCACATATCGTAAAGACAATATGAACATAAAGCAATATCAAAAAAGTAACCTGAATACATATGTTATTCAACATTCTTTCCAACTGTATCTCAGTCACAAGCATAGGAAGAAGGTAATTAGAACAGATATCGCTCCCAGATTGTTTATTATTTAAAATTGGACTAGTTGTTCTCCAATTTAAGAACATGAATTGGAACCTAAAGAGAAAAGGACCGAAAATTCAACAGGTTCGGTTTTCAGTACAAGAACTAAATTAGCACACCAACCCATTAATAGGGAAGGTTAGTTGAACAAGAAAAATAAAAAGCATTCTATATTGAATGCTTTTTTTCTCTATCATAATGTGGTGATGTACTAAAGTGTGTTATTATGCGGTCTAATACTTTTTCAGTAAATGGCATGAAGTAATAAAATATGAGCCCCCCTAAACCAACGGTCAATAAAGTTCCGACGCCAATAGGCCCATTTAAAAGCATGGCTATTATCAAGAATACGAGATAAATGAATGTTCTCGAAAAAAATATATTTGTTTTAGTTAATTCTTGTATGATTAATGTTAATCGGTCAACTGGGATCGGTGCAAAATAAATTATGTTTCAATCCATTTATATGGAAATATGGGGATTGTTGAAGACAGAAAAGTAATATTCGATTCTTTAAATGATCTGGTAAATAAATATGAAAGCCCTGATAGTTCATACAATTTAAATGAAGTTGAACCTAGTTTTATGGAAGGAATGACTAAAGGAATTGTAGCTTTCAGAATAAAAATCACAAAAATTGAAGCAAAAGCTAAATTAAGTCAAAATCATCCTGTGGAACGGCAAGAATTAATTATTAAGCATCTGGAAAACACTTCTCAAGAAGATAATATACAAGTAGCATCTCTTATGAAGAAAAATCTGTAAAAATGCAAATAAGAGTCATTCCTTATCCACAAACTGAACAAAAAAAGTCGCTCATGATATGTGGATTCAACACTAAAGGACCGAAAAATCGGTCCTTTTTTTATTGATGATTAATGTTTAACCATGAATTCTATTGTTTGTTCATCTGTGGTTGTTTCATATACATCATTGTCTTCCATGGTTGATCCTAGAATGAGGCGAATTTTATCAATTTTATCAGGGTCTGAATCAATTACTAATCCAACCTCTCCCTCTTTGTTTACTTTTCCATAGAATACGCCGTCATTATCTTCATCATAATCGATGAAATCAAGTCCTGACTCGACTTCTAAACGTTCCTGCTTACCATCTGCAAACACAACAGCTTCTTTAATTGCTGTAAAGTTATAATCCTTATCGGATGTATTTTCAGCAAGGTATTTAATGTAAAGATAATTAAATTCGATTCCGATCTCTTTTTCTGAGACCATGGCAATGTTGGCTTGTTCGTCTTCAGGAACATTGGAAGAGTGTTTGATTGCTACTTGTTCAATGTTTAATTTGATCGGATTGATATTGTACGTTTTGTTTTCCACGACATTGGTTAACACTTCCGAAGATTGCTTAGGTGCATCTTCTTCATTCGATTCACCATTAGAGGATGCTGCGGCTGACTCTTCATCGAAGAGGTCATTGAGGTCTTTCATGTTTGCAAATACAGCTTCCTCTAATTGTTTGTCAGAAACCAATTTATAGTTCCCGTCTTTGTCTTTCTTTAAATTTAATTTCACCGTACGGGTAACCGTTTGTGAATCCTTGTCTTCAAGGTTTTTAACCACGGTTTTTACCATTAAGTTTTCCATTGCTTTGTCTGATTTTTTGGAGGACTCATCAAATGCTGATGCGAAGGCGATCGGCATAACCTTTGCCAAGGCTTCTGTCATTGCTGTCCCTACATCAGGTGAGGTGATTTTTGCTGAAACTTTCGCTTTATCACCACTCGTGGATAATTCTTTGACATCGGTAAAGTCATAATTTTTGGAGATGGCCTTAAGCATTTTATCACTGAGTTCCTCATCCTGTTTATCATCACCATTACCAATATCACTAATGCTGCCTTCTACAAAAGTACTTGCTTCCTTAAAATCCCCATTACGAAACGATTTTAAGAAGCCATTCGTTGCATCTTCAGGACTCTGGTTCCCACATCCCATTAGCCCAGCTGAAAAACACCCTATCATTAGAACGGAAATAAACTTCTTCAAGTTCACAATACTCCCTTTTTCATTATTTAAACCTATTAAATAATACATTAAGACCCCCATAAAAGATAGCAGTGAAACGATTTTGTCATATCTTTTTATTGTATCTAGACCAAAATAGGCCAAAAAACTTGTCATATCAAAAAAGGATTAGCAAGTTTGTCCTAGTGCATAGTGTGAAAAATGAGAGTTTATGGAAGATGGCTGATCCAGAAAGGAACTTAAAGTAAGAGCATTTCTTTGTAATGAGAAATGCTTTTTATTTTTGTCAAAATTAAAAGGATATTTCAATAACAATAATAATATAATAAAAAACAATATGAATTTATTGTAAAACGATAAATCATATGATAAAATGTTTTAAATGAATGTTAAACGAGGTTCAACCACTTTCTTAAAGGTAATTATTTTTCTGGCTGGAATTGCAGTGCTTGCTTTGTGTATCTGGTTGCCTGAGATAGCCGTTAGAGATGCAAGAGTACATCCGGATACGGCTTACTTCCTAATCCCCTTTTTAGTATGTGCATACGGATTCTGTATTGCGTTTTCTGTTGCTTTGTATCAAGCATATAAACTATTAACCTACATCGAAAAGAACAATGCTTTCTCTGAATTATCCCTTAAATCTTTGAAGATTATAAAGAAATGTGCTTTTACAGTCATTATCCTCATTTTGTTAGGAATAGTAAGCTTAAAGGTGCTTGCTAAAGTTACAGGTGGTGATGCAGCAGGTCCTATATCATTATGTCTAATGGGTATTTTAGCAACAAGTATCATCACTGCCATTGTGGACGCACTTCAATAGCCATTAAAAAACATCCTTGAATTAAAACCAGAAAATGATTAACGTTTCGGTAAAAATTAATTAACGAGGTGCTTTTTATGAAACAAGTTACAACATTGTTTTTAAAGCTAGCTGTTATTTTTATAGGAATCCCAGTTCTTGCATTGTGCATATTTTTGGTGCCTAAGATCGGGAATTTTGCTGGAGACTTGTATCCAGATATTGCTTATATGAAATCTCTCGTTTTAATCGATATGTACGCGGCAGCGATACCTTTTTACTTTGCTCTGTATCAAGCTTTTAAACTTTTAAGCTATATTGATAAGAACCAAGCGTTCTCGGAATTATCGGTAAAGGCATTAAAGAATATAAAATACTGTGCCATCACGATCAGTACCTTGTACCTGCTAGGTATGCCACTCTACTATCTCATGGCGGAAAGAGTTGACCCTCCAAGTATCATACCAATCGGATTGGTCATTATTTTCGCCTCTATGGTGATCGCCGTTTTTGCTGCTGTTCTCCAAAGACTTTTACAAGAAGCTATTAATATAAAATCAGAAAATGATTTAACGATCTGAGGTGAATATCATGGCGATTATCATCAATGTTGATGTGATGTTGGCAAAAAGGAAAATGAGCGTAACAGAACTTTCGGAGAGGGTTGGAATTACTATGGCGAATCTTTCCATTCTGAAAAATGGGAAAGGAAAAGCGGTTCGTTTTTCAACATTAGAAGCGATATGTAAGACTTTGGATTGTCAGCCAGGTGATATTTTGGAGTACAAAAGTGACGAAGACACTTAATAAAAACAGACAACAACTTTCTTCAACCAACGGGTACGGGGACGCGGCAGATAAATACCCAATGACACCACCTGTCAAACGTGATCACTGGGGATTTGATAATCCAGCGAAAGCTAAGAGAACTTAAGAAGAAAAGTGGAAGTTTTTCCAACGCGTACGGGATGAAATTGGCGATCGCATCGAAACGTTTGCTAAAACGGGAGAGTAAAAAAAGCCGCTCTATTGAGCGGGTTTTTTTATGTATTCATTTTAGAAAGTGTTCCAATCCGTTTTCAAAGCTCGATAAAAGATATTCTGCCGTTCTGGGTTCGGTAGTGGCTAACTCATGAAATTGCTGTATAACTCGATTGAAACGAAAGGAAGTCTCATCTTCATCTTGATCTGGCGGGTCTAACGAGAGAAATAGGAACTCCTTTTGAATCAGCCTCTACCGTGAGCCTTTTCTTGTTGCGTATCAGTCGTATTCGTTGCCCTAAATCTTGTAGCATTTATGATTACCTCCTTACAATTATCTGAAGTTCTGATTTTAAGAACTTAATTCGATAACCATCGTGGATTTTCTTTGAACGACAACGTTTATTTACCAAAAGTTACTTGTACCTTACATTAGCTTACAAAAATAAACCAATGATAAACTTATATTGGGTGATTTAATTGTTTGTATCTCCAATGTTACTGCAACGAATGGAAGAACCATTCAATCATGACGATTTTATAAGTGAGCTTAAACTCGACGAAATCCGTTTAATCTATTCCCATATGGATTCTGTCAAACTATATACAAGGCATAAGAACGAGGTTACGAAAAAGTTCCCTGAATTGATGGACTTGGGCATCCCTAAAGGCAAGGTCCTAGATGGAGAACTAATTTTAACCGATCAAAATGGCCATCCTGATTTTGAGGCCATCATGAGCCGTTTTCAGATTACTAACCAGGACAAAATTCAACGCAGCTCCCATAGATGCCCTGTACATTTCTGTGCCTTTGATATTCTGTATCATGAAGGGGAATCTGTGATTTACCTTCCGTTATCCGAAAGAAAAAAAACCTCTTGGGTTCCGTGGCTAGCGAGAATGGTTGTTTATCAACGGTTCGTTGGTTAAAAGGAAATGGAATCGAGTTATTTTCCCTTTGTCAGGATAAGGGTTTAGAAGGCATCGCCTTAAAAAAAGCAAGTTCCACTTACCAAAGTAATTACCGCTCTTCATCATGGATAAAAGTCATCAATTATCAATATGAGGATGTATTTATCATGGGTTATCGGAAGAAGGAGTTTGGGTGGATCCTTAGTAAGGTTATAGACGGTGAAATGAAAATGATTGGGGATACTGAGTTTGTGCCTCCTATGGCACGAAGTAATTTTTATCTGTTAGCCAAGGGGTTAGTGGTGAACGAAACACAGGATGTTGTCTATCTTAAACCAAATGTCCCCTGTACGTGAAATTCAGGAATTACACCCAAACAGGAATGTTACGAATGCCTGTTTTAGTGAAGTTTATAGACTAGAATTTTGATCAAATCTTAGACTGCTCTTAGGGGCGGTCTTTGTTTTTGACCAACATTATATCCCTCTAAATGGGGATTGAATTAAGGTTAAAATATGTGAAGATAGAAAAAGTAAAAGGTAAAGTGGTGAAAAACATGACATATCAACAAATTAAATGGTTAATTTTAATGCTGCCTACACTTTCGATTGCCATCTGGGAATATATAAGACATACTTTTTTAATGCCGTATGTATCGATGGAAGTGGGTAATATCTTGTCTCCATTGATTGTGTTCGGGGTGACAGTAATTTTCCTTTTTAAGCTATTTTCGATCCTTGAAAAAATACAAGAAGAATTGAATAAGGAAAGAGCACAAAAAGTAGCCCTCCAAGAAAGGGCCAAGATTGCCAGAGAACTACACGATGGTATTGCTCAGTCTTTATTTTTATTATCCATAAAAATTAACAAACTTGGAAAACAGGCAAAACTAGACTCAAATCCACACTTTATAAAAATGAAAAAGACGCTACAACATATTCATGAAAACACAAGACAGGCCATAAACAATTTGCGTGTTCCCCCAGAAGAAGCTGAATTTCCTTGGACTGAAACGTTAGTACAGTACATTCATGAATTGGAAAGGGAACATCATTTGAAAGTTGACTTACAATGGAATATAAATGAATCTCTTCTTTCCACAAAGGATAAGGTGGAGTTATTTGCGTGCATCAAAGAAGCATTATTTAATGTAGTCAAACATGCCAGCACAAATGAGGTCTGGATTGATGCTAATCAAAATCAGAACGGATGGCTTTGTAAAATTAAGAATAAATGTTCGGAGCAACATATAAAAAGGGACCACAGAGGTTATGGTCTGCAAATATTAGAAGACAGGGCGAAAGCAATGGGGTGGCTATTTCATATCCAGCTTTTACATGGGGACATACTGGTGTCATTTGAGAAGAGGAGGTAGAGCATGAAGGAACCAATTCGCCTCTTGGTGGTGGATGACCATCAGCATGCCAGAGAGGGTATATGTGATTTGTTAGAGGAGTACAGTGATTTTAAAATAATTGGGGAGGCCAAAAATGGCCTAGAAGCGATTGAGTTAACGGAAAAATTGCAGCCTGATCTCGTTTTAATGGATATCCGAATGCCTCTAATGGATGGATTGGAAGCAACAAAGTATATAAAGGATCAGAACCCATCTGTAAAAATCGTTATTATGACGGTCTCGGATGACATTACCGATCTTTTTGAGGCTGTTAAAAGAGGGGCACAAGGTTATCTGCTAAAAAACCTAGATTCAACTGAATGGTACAGTTACTTGTGTGCTTTTGCAGTAGATGAGGTGCCAATGTCCCAAAACATGGCATTTCGTATTTTACAAGAATTCACGCAAGATATAAAGAAAGAAGAAAAAACACCGTTATCCGCTCGTGAAAAGGAAATATTACAATTGGTCGCACAAGGCCAATCGAATCGGGGAATTTCTGAGTGTCTTTTTATTTCTGAGCACACAGTAAAAAGCCATCTTAAAAATATCCTTAGTAAACTTCATTTGGACAACCGTGTTCAACTAACAAGCTATGCCTATCGTAAAGGATGGATTCAACCTTGAAACAATGGACATAATTAATTCCGATAAACTTTTACTTTCTAAGAAAACATTCATTAGGATTAAAATACTATAAAAAGTATGACTCTGTGCCTAAAATTGCAGCAGGTCATAGTCAAGATTAAAGATGGCATGAAGTTAGGAGTCTTTTATGTATCGATTAATGAAGACCATTCATCGGATATTTGGTATCACAGGATCTTTGCTTGTCCTATTAATGGCGATAACAGGCTTATTATTGAACCACCGTTCCTGGATTGGATATGGTTCTAATAACGATTTGATAATGCAGAAATGGATATTTGGAATTCACTCAGGTGTTTTAGGCGATACTTCCATTGTATGGCTAACTGACCTTGGTGCCATTTGCATGATTGTATTTAGTTTGACGGGCATTTGGTTATGGTTTAAAGGAAGCCGAAAGGCCAAAAGAAAATTAATAAAGTGAACGTACAAAAAAGGAGAATGATTAACACATGAAAACCAAAGGGTTTCTACTTATTCCGCTTACTTTCGCAGTAAGCCTTGGCCTTGCAGGATGCAGCTCCTCACAGAATTCTGGCGATGATCACTCGCAGCATGAGCATAAAGACACCAATACTAACAAGCCCAATAACAGCCAAACCGCTAAGGCCATCAAAGAAGAGCTTAATGGACTGGCTGCCATCGAAAAAGATGTCAATAAAAAGGATTTTAAAAGTGCTGCCGACCAATTTGAGTCGATGCATGAAGAATATCATTCCGCTGTGCTTCCTCCCATTGAAGCAAAAAACAAAAAGATGGGAGAGGACATGCATGGCAAGTTTGATGCATTAGAAGAAGCTATTAACAGCAAGGACAAAACTCAAATCCTAAAGAATGTAAAAATTAATCGAGACAGCCTTCAAAAGGCTGCAAAAGAATTAGGAATTCAACTATAATTAATCGTTTGGTAGTAAGAACCAGGTAAAAATAATTTCAGAGCATAAAAAAATCAGACCTTAACGTCTGATTTTTTTACTGAACGATAAACTGTTTTTGTGGCATGGTGTGCATTTCTCGAGCCGTTACATGTGCTATTACATGATATTTTCCTGCTTTATTGAATTTCGGTCGAATATAATATAAACCATTTTTTTGAGGTGTTTTAGATCTGATTTTAGTATGTTGTGATGTACTATCCTGCCATACTTCAAATATTACTTCATCGGCATCCGTTACAATAAGGTTATCCTGAGTGACTTTGGCTTGGATGGAAAAAGGTTGGCCTTTTTTAGGTTTGTCTGGAACCACCTTTACATCCACATGAACGGGTTTTGAGTTATCCTTTATTTCTTCGGTGGTTGATGAATGATGATTATGTACATGATTATTACAGGCACTTAATAAGAATAGAAAAGTTAAAAGAAATATATGCTTCATTTTCAATTAATCATCTTTCCTTTTTATTTAAATCTCTTGTATCGTTAACTATTTTTTTGAAGGGAACATTTTGAACACCATCATACCTTTTGATTACTTGTCCTTTTTGATTAATCAGAAAAAAGGAAGTACCATGTATAAACTGATCAGAAGTTGGGTCCGCGGAAACAGCAGTTTTAAATGATTTCCTTGCAAATGTTTCGATGTCTTTTTGGTGATAGCCAGTTAAAAAGTGCCAATTTGAAAAGTTAGCATCAAATTTCATCCCGAATGCCTTAAGTTTTTGAGGTGTATCTCTTTTGGGGTCCACACTAAAAGAAACAATTTGGGCTTTTACCCCATTGTCTTTTAATAACTTCTGTACTTTAGCCATGTGAGCAGTCATAGGAGGACAAACTGTTTCACAGTTAGCAAAAATAAAATTAGCAAGCCATACTTTATTATCTAAATCAGCTTGCGAATAGGAATTACCATCTTGATCTATATACGAAAATGAACCTACCTTTGGATATTGGTCCCCGTTCGATACACTTTGTACTTTTGCCTTATTTCCGTTGCTACAAGCTGCTAATCCAAAAATAAGGGAAAATAATATCAATATGATAGTTTTCTTTTTTCTCACCGTGTGTTCCTTCTTTCTTCCTTATTCTGAATAAACAAACACTATTATCTTTTCATAGTCCCTCACTTTTTTGAATCCCTCTTTTGGGCGATACTTGCCTAATTTTTAAGCGTTTATATTAAAAGGTTATTATAAGAGCCATTTTACACACTGTTCAAAGATTCAATAAATTTGTCTTTAAATATACCCCTATCGAGTGATGACGGTATAAATAATCCTCCCTTATACTCAATTAGTATTTAAACCACTGGATTAGGAGTGGAAAAAAGGAATAAGGGTGTAGGTGATTATGGAGGCAATTAAGCTAGTGTCAAGGTTGGAAAATAAAAAAAGCAGGGAAGGAACTCACTCGATTTACCAGACAGTGTGGAGATGGCATTTTTATGCTGGTATTATCTTTGCACCATTTTTAATTATTTTGGCCTTTAGTGGAGGAGTATATCTTTTTAAGCCTCAAATAGAAAATGTACTGTATAAGGATCTTTACTATGTAAAAAAAGCCTTAGAAAAAGAACTAACGCCGACAGAACTGGTTAACAAGGTAAAAAAGCAATATCCTAAGAGCACGGTTACAGCTGTTAAATCTTATGATGACCCTAAAAGGACGGCTGAGATCAGTATCAAGAACGGAGAGTCAATGAATTCTGTATATATTGATCCGTATAACGGTAAGATTCATGGCTCTCTGGCTGAAGAGAAAAAGTTTACGGAGATATTTAAAAAACTCCACAGTGAACTCATCGTTGGAGGTACTTTCGCTAATCGACTTGTAGAACTTGCGGCATGTTGGGGTGTTATTCTCCTAGGAACTGGTCTTTATATTTGGTGGCCAAGAAATAAACAATCGATTTGGGGAACTATCCTTCCTCGGTTCAGTGCGAAAGGAAGAACATTCTGGAGGGACATGCATGCTGTTCCAGCCTTCTGGGTATCACTTGGTATTTTGCTTTTAATTGCAACGGGTTTACCATGGTCAGGTGTAATGGGGGAAAAAATCAACAAAATGGCCACTTCAACGAATACAGGATATCCTCCATTTGCTTTTAATTATATGGGAAAACCAGAGTCGGAAGTTACAACTAAAGACGTGGCAAAAGATGTCCCTTGGGCGACAGAAAATCAACCTGTTCCTGCTTCCGAAAAAGGGAAACATTCATTGACGCTAGAAAATGTGCGTGCCATTGCAAGCAAAGAAAAGATTCAGAAACCATATAGCATTTCATTACCTGAAGGGGCGAAGGGAGTTTACACGATTTCGACCTCTAGTCCAAATCCTATGAAGGACGCGACCTTGAACATTGATCAATACAATGGAAAAGTTTTAACCGATGTCCGCTTTCATGATTATGGAATCATGGCAAAGTTGATTTCATTAGGCCTCGCCTTTCACCAAGGGACTTTGTTTGGACTTGCCAATCAGATAGTAGGACTTATTTTATGCCTAGGACTAATAGGAATTGCTTTATCATCTTATATTATGTGGAGAAAGCGAAAACCTCGAGGCAAGTTAGGTTCTATATCGCCAGCCAAAAGCAGAAAGGTTACAACCATTATATTTTTCATTATGCTAAGTATGGGACTAGTTATGCCTTTGGTCGGAATATCGATTGTTGTCGTCTTCCTCCTTGATTGGCTAATAATTAAAAGAATTGAACCCCTAAATGCTTGGTTAAATTATATCAGAAATGATGGGTATTAGCCTTTTTTCTCTTATTAGATCAGTTTGGGATGCAACAAAAATAGCTGGCAAATGGAAATAACGCATATGAGGATGATTAACAAACAAATTATAAAAACATGAAAACCAGCAGCGTTTTGCTGCTGGTTTCACTCTATTAAACTTTGGGCGATTGTATAGCCAATAAGATATGCAGCCGCAGAAGTATTGCCGTCCACAGTAAAGGGGATAATGGAAGCATCCGCCACAACTAGATTTTCGACGCCGTGAACTCTGCCTCGATGATCGACAACCCCACCTTGATTGAAAGGTGCCATCCTTAAAAAACTTTGCTGATGATGATTATGACCAAAGTTTTCCTTAATGAACTCTTCAAGTGCTTCATCATCATCAATCATTTCAAGGGATGGATTAATAAGCCGATAAGCAGGATCAATTTTGGACAACTCCATTGCTATTGGCCTTATATATTCCCTGTAAATCCCCTTTACGCTCTCCAAATCAAATGGATCGTCGAGAAAGCCTTCGTCTGCCAGAACGATTTTCAATGGATCATTATTCTGGATTTGAATGGATCCTCGGCTCCTTGGTTGTAAGAAGAGGATTACGATGACCAAATTACCATCTAATACAGTGCCAACCAGTTGAACACTTCTGCGGCTTCCATTTTTGTTGAGCGGATGCGGCAAGAACGCACCTCCTGTGTAAAGAGCGAATGGGTCATTTTGGAGTTCAGCCATATCCTGTTGATCCATAGAAAATACAGCAGTGTTCAAGGTATGATTTACTAAGTTTTTTCCTACATTGGAATTATTAAAAACAACTGGAATTCCAGCCTTTATAAGGTCTCTTGAAGGCCCGATGCCAGAAAGCATTAAGAGCTGAGGGCTATTGATCCCGGCTGATACAATTACTTTTTTACGTGCAAAAGCCTTTACTTTTTTGCCTTCCTTAATCATTTCTACCCCGACCGCTTTTTTTCCATGAAAGAGGATCCTCAGTGCAGTCGATCTATAAATAACCCGCAATTTGCGGCCATTAACCCCAAACCCGTCAGGAGTCATAATGTCTGGAGACAGAAAAGCGGTGGATGAACTCTCCCGCCGACCATTTCTCTTTTGGTACAGCTGCCATTTCGTAAATGCACCAATCGGGGTCGTTGGATCATTATAATCACTAATTTTTTCCACCCCTGTTGATTGGACAATAGCCCGAACCAATTTTTGCGAAATACGAGGCGGGTTGTCAGGTGCTTGCCTGATATTTATCCGTCCCTTATATCCATGATATTTAGGGTTTTCCGTTACTCCGCAGAATTTTTCCAACTCTTTAAAACTCCGAATGGCCCGTGCAGGACTCCACATCCTTCCTAGAAGCTTTTCCCATTCCCTTAGGACAGAAGGCGTCGGCCGTACATACTGTTCACCGTTAATAGAAGAGCCCCCGCCAGATAGCCTTCCTGTTGTCCATTCGAAAGTGCGGTTATCTAGTCCTTTCTGAGGAACCCCTTCTCCTTGCCAAAAATACTGGGGGAAAAAATTTTCTTCCAATTCAAGTGCAAATCGAGAATCACTTATTGGAGTATCCCTATCATTATTATCCCCCGCCTCCAAAACGAGGACCGAAGTCTTTTTGTCATCCGTTAGAGTCTTGGCAATAAC
>NZ_JAMXKG010000027.1:0-23540 GCF_024494405.1 Fictibacillus sp. WQ 8-8 | reverse complement strand
AGATTAAGAGATTTTCTCTTTTTCTCAAATTGTTTACTTGGAGGTGAAATTAAATGTCATCTTCTCACAAAAAAAAGAATGTTAAACTTAAATGTAAATGTAAACGTAAACGTTCATCCTCAAGTTCATCATCAAGATTTATTTGTAAAAAAAGAAAGAAAAAGAGTAAACATCATCACTAATGGTATAAAAAGCTGGGAGGAAGGAAGTCTATCTCTTCGGAGGTAGGCTTTTTTTATGTATTTTCTTAAAAAGGAAGACAACTCTTAAGTAGATCATTATCGCAGAGTTGTCCCATCTAGGCATTCATGTGTACACTCCATTCAAGGAGATGGGGTGCTTCTTATTTAAGGAATAGAGTGATATCTCATTTTTACCTTGAGGGAGTTTAGTTCAAGAAGATGTTATTTTAGAATCAGAAGTTTGGTAAATAAAAGCAGTGAATCACAAATCGCTCGGAGATTTTCGGTGCTTTTGAATGAAATTGAGAGCTTGTGGATTAAAAAAATAACCTTGGAATCACTTCCAGGGTTATCTTTTAATGAGTTTAAATTTTACTAATTTTTAATTAGGATTGACGTTCTTACACTTATCAAAAGCTTGAAGAACTAGATGAACTTCTGAATTTTGAACTCCTAAAAGAACTTGAAGAACGTCTAAAAGAACTTGAAGAACGCCTGAATTTTGAAGAGGTTCTTGTACGTCTGAAAGAACGTCTAGAAGAACGTCTATGGCTTCTTTTTCCATGGGATCTTTTTGGCATAATATACCCTCCTTTGAATAGAAGAATAGAAAAATAGAGAAAGATATTATAATCCTTCTCTGTTCTAGCATATTCATCTTTACAAAAAGAGGTTTGGACAATCGTCTATTGGCGGTGAAAAAATCTATTATAAGCAAGCTAGAATCTAGTAGTAATTTATTAACTGATTTCCCCTTCAGAAAACTCAGGGCTGTTAACGCACTATTAGAGGGTGATATTCTCGGCAATGTTGATGCAGATCCTAACCAATTGTCACTGGATGGTGGAGAAGTGAGCAAGTCGCCGCGAACTCCCGGTATGTGTTGGGGCAAGTCAAGTTTCAAAGTGATACGCCTTAAGGAACGGTTCGTCCACGAGCGAATCCACAATCTCCAGTCCGGCGGCTGTCGAATATGCTTAAAAAGCTTCTTATTTAATGGAATAAATGATTTTGAAATAATTGGTACTAAGTTAGAGGGCAGTTTAGTTGAAGAGAGAGGGGGAATTCTCTCCCTTTTAATTCATATTTGGAAAAAAAGCGAGGTAATTATTTATTGTTCAAGTTACGGTCTATTTCTTATAACTTGTGATATCGGTTTTATAAGGCAATATTGGGCAGAGACTATTTCAGTCTCTGTCTTTTTTGTGGTCTGAAACCAGCTAAGTCTGAAGTCTGATATAAAAATCAGGCTTTAGCACAATTATGAAAGCTTTAGAAAAAAGGTAATATGGAGTCAAGATAACAACAAATACCCTATGGGGGTACCGCGAAACTTTGCGGTAATACACAAAAAGAGTGCGGTTTTTATCATGTTCAAACAATATGAGTGTAGTTCACAAGGGTAATCAATAACCAAATATCCATATTTTAGAAAGTGGAAAATATGATTTTTGTTCAGGATGTATCAAACGTTTATTCATTGGAATCGGGAAATCTTTGTCGTGTTAAAGAATAACAACATTCAAATCCGGAAAGGCGAATTAAGGAGGAATATAAAATGAAAAGGTTAGTAGTACGTTTAGCTGTTTATGTATTGATTTTCGTTGTGTTTGTGGGGGGAATCGGGTTCTATGGCTTTAATCGTCATCAAAAAGATTTTTACTTTAACGTCCGCCATGAGCCAGTTCCTTCGCTACAAGGAGTGAATATACCTCAATACGATCCCAATAAACCTACAGTAGCAGTCATATTAGCGGATTCAAGTATACCAACCGAAGACTTTGATTTTCTTATTCCCTACGAACTGCTGTCGATGACAGATGCTTATAATGTATATGCCGTTGCACCGGACAAAAACGTTAAGTCCTTATCAGGCGGACTGGATGTAATACCACATTACTCTTATAAAGAACTGGATAACCTATTAAATAAAAGTCCAGATATTATTGTGGTCCCTTATATGCCCGGAGTAGATGAACAGAAATATCAACCAACTCGCGAATGGATTCAACAACATTCCAGCAGTAAAACCACCACTTTTTTCAGCATTTGTGGTGGGTCACAGAATCTTGCCGATGCAGGTTTATTAAAAGGGAAATCAGCCACCTCACACTGGCAATTCCTACCCATATTAATGAAGCAATATCCTGATACACATTGGAAAGAGGATGTGAGGTATGTTCACGAAGGAAATACCTTAACTTCAGCCGGTCAAAGCGCAGGTATCGATGCAGTACTTCACCTGATATCTCAGAAACTAGGAGAACCTGTGGCTGCAAAAATATCTAAGGAAATTAGTTATCCTTCTTACCAATTCGTTCAAAATCCAAAGGTGGACCACCCTTTTTACGTGGATATAAAATTTGCAACATATTGGCTAAATCTTGGATTCCATTGGAATAAGAAACAAATGGGGGTACTTCTGTATAAAGATATGGATGAAATAGCTTTATCTTCTATATTTGATTCTTATGGAGACACCGGAACGACACAAGTCTTGACCGTTTCTAGTTCAGATGCACCAATTACTACGAAACATCATCTTAATATACTGGCTAGGCATCAAATATCTAATGCTCCAAAATTAGACAAAATGATCATACCAGGTGGCGAAGCAAAATCACTAGCGGCAGCAGATGTAAGACTTTGGCGTGAAAAGGGTAAAGCTAAAGAGACCCTCCTTATTCATAGTGATTCACCAAACAGATATGTATTCGAAGCACCATTGGAAGACTTAGCTAAACAAGAAGACCTTTTAACTGCCAAGCATGCTGTAAAACGATTTGAATATCGTGCGAATGGTATCCATTTTAAGGGCAAACCATTTCCTCTTGAAACTTACGGCAATGTACTTCTAATCGGCTTACTAGCTTTGTTGGTAACTTTCTGTATTGACAGACGATTCATTATGAAGAAACCGTAATTAAGAGAAAAACTAGACTCAAAAAAGAATTGTATTTCGTCTTAATAAAATATATGGCTTGACCTTTTACGTACCATAAAAGATGTTTTCATATTGGCATTTTAACCGTCCGTTAAAAATCCTTAAATAAAGTTTACATTCTATATAAATCATTCGTTTATGCATACTGATATCAACGATGTAGGGGGATTTTTACGTGTTCTATATAAAAAATTGTCTATTGGAGGAATGTTATAATGTACACCGTATGCTCCGTAGCATATAAGCAATTTCCCTTGTGTTTATTTAAAAAAATTTCCTGAACCGTAAATCAAGACCTGAAATTTTAGAGGAGGAAACATTTATGAAACGATTGGGGTTTTATTTTCTACTATCATCATTTGTTCTCAGCCTTTTCACAGGGTTTTCCGCACCTAAATCAGCGGACGCAGCAGAAACGGCTAAACCAGGAAAAATCCTTGGAGATTATGCCGGAGTAATACGTGAAACCACTCCCCGCTCCGATGGAATCTACCATATTGATACACCCCGTTCCATCGAAAAGATGAAGGAATTACATATTAACACTTATTATTATCTGATTTGGGACGAGAAAACAGATTGGGATGATTTGAGAAACGAATTTTTGCCTGCTGCCAAAAAAGCCGGGATTGATGTGGTCGTCTATGTTGTCCCCCCAACTGAATCAACCGGTGAACGGAAATCCTATCCTTATACGACAGATTACCTTGCCTGGTCCAGAGAAATAGCAAAACTGTCTGTTCAATATCCGAATGTAATCGGCTGGGCAATCGATGATTTTAATCATAACCTTAATAAATTCACCCCAGAATATATGGACCAAATGAAGAAAACGTCCGAAGCAATTAATCCTGATCTGTTTTTTTCTCCTCTCATGTATACCGATTCATTAAATGAACCTTTTCTTCAGACACGGGGAGCATATATCGATGGCGTCATCCTTGCTTTCAGGGATGGAATATACAGGAATACCCAGGTATATGCGTCCGAACAGGAACAAATTGACAGCGCTTATAGTTTACTTAGCAAATATAACTTACCGTTGTATTGGATGATTTATGCCTCTCAATTATCCAAAACTCCTGCCAATCCTTCGGCAGACTATGTAAGAAAAGTGACCCAAATCGCCTTGGAGAACATGAAGAAGGGAAAAATCGAAGGGACTATCTCCTACGTCCTCAAAAAGAACTTTGAACCAGAACCAACCGACGATAAGGCATATGACGACACAGGCTATTTAAACTTTTTTATCGGCAGTGGCGTCCCAAGCTCAGCTGGAAATTACGCACAAGCTACTCAAAGAGTACGTGTGAATAAAGCCGACAACTATTCGTTAACGTTCCAGACGATGAACCTTGGAGCAGACGTATCTGGTTACCATAAAAAACAGTTGCTGATTGATGGAAAGGTGGTCTGGGAACAGGATACGGCTGAAATTGTTCCCGACCTCCTTTGGAAACCCGTTACGGTAGACCTTAAACCCTATCTTGCCGGCAAATCCTGGGCTGATGTATCGTTCCGTTTTTATGAGAATAAGGGAGTAAATAACTTCTGGACGTACGCAGGTTTTGATGCACTGCAGCCTGTTGGTTTTACCGTGAATAACGCAAACTTTGCCGATAACAGCAGCTGGAGTTTCTCATCTAATTATTCCGGAATCATCGGAGAAATTTTGCAATATGATGAGCAGAGACGTGAGCGTGCTTATAATCATATAAAGGTTTCCTACGCGACATATGAATTGTATTCTTCCATTTACACTTCAAATGTTGAAGCTGCGACAAAAAGCAGCCTCCTTAAAAAGGCAGCTGATATTATGACCTACCACTTTGAAGAGCAAAATGACAGGGCCATTCAGGGTCTTAACAGTTTACAAAACCAGATTGCTTCGTTAAAAGGAAAGGAAATATCTGATGATCAGGCTGAAACCTGGGACGCCTTGATCAAGGAGCTAAAGGAATATTATTCTGCTGTATAAAGTCCCATCTGAAAAGTTATGACGAGATCGAAGCGGTTTTGGATGGCAATAGAGGATATTATAAATCATGACAACACATTGAGCTGATGGCCGGTACTTCACTGGCAATCGGCTTTTTACTGTATTTCCTTACCAATTGTCAAATTACCATAAGTATTTTTAGTCATATAGAGCATTGCATTTGAAAGTTGAAAAATTCTTGGCATACAAACAGTATTAGCTGATATGTATTTGCGAATTTATTGTGAGAAATGTGGTTTGTCAAAAGATGAAGGTTTCCATGGGCTCCAATCATAGCAGGGGCAAGATTGTCTGAAAACGTATCATCAGAAAAATCTGAACGTCTGATGGAAATAGTCAATCATTACGATTCTTTATAACTATCGATTAATCCACAAACAGGTGTGTTTCTTTAAGAAAGGAATGTGCTCTTTTTTATTGAACTTACTTAACAAACGTAGCAGGATTGTTGAATAGGAAGAATGAAACTCCGATGGAAATTAAACGTCTTATCAGAAAAGGGGGCATACTATTGAGATTAAAAAAATTCTTATTTACAGCAATTATAGCTTTTTGTTTATTAATGACAGGTTGCTCCAATAGTGATTTTAATAATTTGGTTAAATCAACAGACCAAAAGATAACTGTACAAAAGCAAATCGCTGAGAGTGAAAATTATGAAGATTTTAACGAAATCACTTATGAAAACAAGGTTCAAAAGGCAATTAAAATAGTAAAAAATGCAGGTTGGACATCTATAAAAGTAGAACTGTCCCGTTACCCTGATTATAAGTTCCAATTCCCGTTTAAGAGTAGAAACGGAAGTGAAGATAAAATAGCTTCTTATTCACTTTGGGTAAACTCGAATGGAAAGAAAATCGAGATTGTTACAGACAGTGGAAAATATGTTGAGTTAAACGAACAAGAATCAAAAGTTTTATATAAAATTTTAACAGAAGAAAGCTAATACAAAATTATCCTAGAATGGCTGTTCAACAATCGGGCCATTTAATGGAATAAGACTCTCAAACAATACAGCATACATATGTTAATATTTGGAGTGTGATTATGAAAAGATTACCTAAACTAAAGTTCCATTTAAGGGGGCGCCAATGAGAAAAACCGAAATATGTCCTTGGAATCTACATCGTCATTGCTGAGGGGTTCTCCCTTAACAAAAACATAGTACTAAATTTATATATATAATAGATTTATCGTTTTTTTTGTTAAAACGATTTTAATATTCTGGAAACCTTAATCTCTCATCTATGGATGTTTGCTCTTTTTAACGTTGGCTTCTTTATTATTGTTTTTTATCCTTACTTCTTCAAACAAAAAAGAAACATATCTAATATTGAAACATTCATTAAAATAATACTCTTATTTGTTGGTGGCTATATATATTCAAAGATGGAAAATAGCTCTCCATCTGAGATAATTTCGGATCCGGATTTGTTCTATTTTATTTTGTTTATTGTTTTTCCCTTTGTAATAATACTAGTTATTGGATTAATTGTCCTTTGCATATTAAAAGCTTTTAAACAGTGAATCAGTTCACTATGGAAGAAATTAGATGGCTCATCTTGAATATGTAAGTTATTCAAGAAAAGTAGCAGTATTGTCTGGAACGGGCTCTGATTTAAGGAAGAAATCTATTAAGTAAATAATCAAATGAATCGGGGGATATTGCGATAAATAGGGGGATAAGACTAGCGAAGAAAATAAGAGCTTTTACCATCCGGCATTTACTCCATCTACTCCGCCGCGCCGGGTCTCTTTGTTGTGGATTTGTTCATTATTTGTAATTCCTAACATTAAACCGATCATTCCTAACAAAGCGAAAAACAAACGCCAGGTAGGAAACGGGAAAGTGGCAGGCAAGACAATCATACCGATTAGAGATAAAACCAAGAGGATAAATAGCAGCCAAAATAGTTTTTTCATAGAATCACCCATTATATTAACTTAATCATAATGAAGGACAACAGGACAAAGACCAGGCCAACCATTGAAATGTTATATATAAATCTAGAGGAAGGGTTTTTACCCTTCCTTATAGAGTACATGCAAAGGCTTAGTGTGGTTGTTTCTCTTCGGGGAGAACGGAAGGAAAGAATTGGAAAATAGTCTTTAGACAGTATGGTCTAACACTAGATGGTCCCAATCAAAGATAAAAAAAAGAGGCTATGTTTAAATCGCTCAATGTAAAGAATATTTTACCTCTTCATTTTACCCCTTATGTTTATAAAAAACCTGTCGAATATTATTTAAACAACATCATTTCGTTGTAAAAAAAGAATAGCATCGTGTAAAGAAGAGATCGAAACTTTTGTAAAACCATTGTGATGAAGTGATAGAACTGAAGGGAGATAAGATGAGATCAAGATTTCAACGCCAAAAGAGAAAAAAGATGCATATTACTCTGAACGCCCTAATTTGTGTCGTATTGGTCCTAATATTTATTGTAGCAGGAAAAATAATGTGGGGAGACAGCAATCAGGCCTCAACCGATAACCGACACAACCTAACCAAAAGTGAAAGTGAACAAAGGAACCAACAAAATAATGACACAACGATCAGTAAAGATAAAGAGACCGAATTAAAAAACCAAGATAAAAAATTGAGGGAAAATAAAAAAACTAAAGAGCAGCAAGAAGCTAAAAGAATTCAGAAAGACTCCGAAGAACAAGCTACAAAAAAACAAAAAGCAGAAAAAGACAGAGAAGAGCAGAAAGCAAAAGAAGCCAAGGAAGAGCGCGAGAAGCATAATTCTCAAGATGAGGAGAAAGTGACAGGACCTGGGTCGTCGAAACCCATTGGAACGAGTCAGACTGGACCACATACTTCGAGTTATGTTAAGGATTCAGTGGATTGGAACGAAAAAGTAAAAGCGATCCAAATGGCAACAGGTCTAGGGGTCAACATGAACATCTGGCGTATTGAAAATGGCGGGGGACCTCAAAAATCAGTTGGAAAAGTGAGCCCTGACGGCGAAGATAGTTGGATGTACGTTGTGAATCTTGAATGGGTGGATCAAAAAGGGTGGAAAGTAACAAGTGTTAGTAAACAAAATCGATAATTTAAAAAGGCGAAAAAAAACCCTAGATAATGGAAAACAAGAGCTCGATACATTGTAAAAACAATCGGGCGCGATTGTGGAAGAACAGCTTATGCATAAACTGAATTAAATATATGAAAAGCCATTCTTTTTTAGAAGAGTGGGCTATTTTTATTTATTTAATTCTAAAAATGTGCATGCTTCTTTCGAGAGAGATATGCTTTACAAGAACTGTATATAATCCATTTGGTTGGAACTTTGATGAGTCCTCTATGGAATTTTTAATAGATTATCTATCCATCAGGGGAATATATATCAGTGGGACTCATTATGTTCTGAAATTTATCCGGAAGTTAAACGAATCTGATACAGGTTTAATAGAGAAGAATATCAAAATAAATTATTGGAAAAGGTTTAATAAAATTAGAAAAAATCGGCTTATAAGTTTCTGCGATTGGACTTGGATGCATGGGCATGAGCCATGGTTATGATTCGGCATCGAACAAGAAAGAAATGATTTCGCTTATCCATGAGTCAATTGACCGAGGTGTTTCTTTCTTCGACACCGCCGAAGTTTATGGTCCATATGTAAATGAGCGGTTTTTACTATAGGCGTAATTTCCTCTATTTATGCCTCAATGTTGGTACCAAAAGATTATGCACAAACGGCTTTAATGTCATCTGGCATTATTGCAACCATCCTTTTAACATTGTTCATTGATCCAAAAGCATCAGTTCTAGCTGACAGAGTGGTTTACTCGTTAACGATGATAAGCTCAAAATTTGCAGGTACATTAGTAGCACAACTTATCTTTATCCCTGCTGCATATTATGTTGCGTGGTTTGCAAAATGGATATAAAAAGTTTATTCAACAATCGGGCGCTTTCCTGTAACAAGGAACAGCGCTTTTTTAATTTTAGGGCCAGAATGTTGAGGAAAACTTTCGAAAACAATAGGTCTCAGATTGTGAAGGTTTGTGCTTAAACCGGCGTATGCAGGTTAGCTAACAATTAGTATCATAAAATAAAGGAATTTGGATTTTAGTAAAGAAAGAATAAATTTAGAAAAATGCAAGGGTGGAATAGGGCTTCGGAACGAAACTGGTTACAGATTGGTTCACTTGGAATACGATAGGGGAAATTCACATATATTTTTAATTCACGATGATAGGGGGAATATACCAATGAAAAAGCGAGCAATTGGTCATAACGGTCCACTGGTTTCAGAGATTGGTCTCGGTTGTATGGGGATGTCATGGCTATATGGTAATGCTGACCGAAGGGAAAGCATTGCAACAATTCACGCGGCATTTGAGGAAGGCATTACACTCTTTGATACAGGTGATTTCTATGGCGATGGACACAATGAATTACTTCTACGTGAAGCCTTTCAAGGAATTCAACGAGAAAGAGCGTTCATTTCAGTAAAATTCGATGGTAAGCTACACTCACAAGGCAAGAGCCATCGGGAGGGTGAAAACCATCCTCACACAATAAAGAATTTCCTTGAGGATACCCTAATGCGCCTAGGTGTTGAATACATTGATCTTTATCAACCAGGGACAGCCAGCCTCGATCCAAACGTACCAATTGAAGAAACGGTTGGTGCAATTGCAGATATGGTAAAGGAGGGATA
Source organism: Fictibacillus sp. WQ 8-8 (assembly GCF_024494405.1). Taxonomy (NCBI): domain Bacteria; kingdom Bacillati; phylum Bacillota; class Bacilli; order Caryophanales; family Fictibacillaceae; genus Fictibacillus; species Fictibacillus sp. WQ 8-8. The sequence continues at coordinate 13,742 of NZ_JAMXKG010000027.1, read as the reverse complement.
TGTGCGTTGCATTGGTCTTTCAGAAGTAGGAGTGGAAACAATTCGCCGCGCACACGCTGTACATCCAATTAGTTGGCTACAAATGGAATACTCACTATTTAATCGGAGTGTTGAATCAAATATTTTGCCGACACTAAGGGAATTAGGTATTTCTCTTTCGGCTTATGGTGTTCTCTCAAGAGGTTTGTTGAGCGGTACATGGTCAAAAGACCGGATGTTAGATTTAGATGATAAACGCAGTAATGGTCCTCGGTTTGCCAACGAAAATATTGAAAAGAATTTAGCCCTTGTAGAAGCATTGCGTGAAATTGCTGAAGAAAAGCAAGTAACCGTTGCGAGGCTTGCTATCGCATGGGTTCTATCTCGGGGTGAAGATGTTATCCCATTGGTTGGGGCAAGAAAGCAATCACAACTACAGGATTCACTAGGTGCAGTTGACCTGAACTTAAGTTCAAACGATCTTTTACGAATTGAAGAAGCAGTACCTCCAGAGCTTGTCGCCGGCGAATACTACCCTGTACCACGGCAAAAATGGTTCTTTTAACAAATTATTATTGATATAAGGTTGCTAAATTAAAGAATGAACTTCTGGTTGAACTAATCGAGGATTATAGGCTGGACAGACTCCGTTTAGAGCGAAGTAATTCGTAAGACAATGAGTTGAAGAGATAAATCGATCTACTGATAAGATAGCCATCAAACAGGAAAATGATTGCGTTAGTAAAATAACTTAGAAGCCATTTTTGCAGAACTTCTACATTATCAATCTTCCACAATCGGGCGCTCATCTTTAATTAGGTAAGCGCCTTTTTAGCAAAGAAGAATGGGAAGCAATGAATGCTCAAAAGAGCTGATATCGTTATGATGCAAAAAAGCCGGCACCTGCCGGTTTTTTTTTATACGATCAGAATTTATTTCATTTCTTAACTCAGTTGGGGCACAGAATCTAGCTCTAGGTACCATTGGTTCGGAGACTACAGGCCAATCTGTTCAGAAGGTTAAAGAACAACCTTTAAGCAGGGGGCGGTACTTGTCGCGGATTGGAGGGTGCCTTGCGCTTTTTTAGTTAGGTTGCCCCCATCCCTATAATAATTTAGTGTGGGTGTTGAGAATTGGTTTAGATGTATTGGGCTTGTGTGTTTTTCAACTAAAGGGCGCTTTCCTGTAACAAGGATTAGCGCTTATTACAGGATCACACACAAAACAAGGTGTTTGACATATTACATATGCGATATGTCAATCAGCTTTTATTATGGATCTTCAACCGGTATGAACGAAAGTGGGGGAGGGTTTACCAGAATTATTAGAGGAACTTAATCAAGGTAGAGGATAAACTCTTAGCAAAAAGCTTATATTTGTAGGCTTTTTTTATTTGGAATAAGCTCGCCCGCATTGTACGTTTACTACAATTTCCGTATACTGTGTCACCTACATAAGCAGACACCAGGACCCTTTTGAGGGTAGAGATATCGCAATCGCAGTAGGAAGATGTGCGTTTGCCCCATTAATAGGACCCAGTCTTTCTATACTCCATACACATTTGGGAGGGATTTCCTCCTTTTTCTGTTCTGTCATCAATAGAATGTTGTCTTCCGGTGTGTTTTCGTTTTTGCAATTTGGGAATAAATCAGTAAGGAGGGTGAGTATGACTGTAGAATTCCGTAGTATAAAAACCAAATGTGAACTAGAAGATGTATTTGTCCTGTTGGAAAAGGTATTCAATAAAGATAGAGCTTTTTTTGAAGAACGAATTAAGAGTAATCCTGCTTACCACCTGAAGACAACATGGGTTGCCATAGTTAATGGAAAGATTAGTTCGGTACTTCAAGTTTTTCCTTTTTGTATCAATGTTCCTCCTCTTACATTTAATGTAGCTGGTATTGGGAATGTTGCTACTATGCCGGCTAACCGTGGACAGAAATTAGGCCACCGCTTATTGGATAAAGCCCTCTCTTGGATGGAAGAGGAGGCGTTTGATTTATCGCTTTTATATACCGGTATTCCATCCTTTTATGAAAAAGCGGGCTGGCACTCAATCCCTGAAAATTATCACTACCTTTATGATAAATGTGAAGAGCAGACTCTTGAAGATGGAATGAAAATTACACCCGTACAGCATAGTGATTTGCCAGAAATAATGGAAATCTATCAAAACTATTCCCAGCGGCTGAACGGGCCGATGGTACGGACAAAGGAATATTGGACCCAGCAGCTAAACAGTATGAAAGAACATGATCATTTTTTAGTAGCGAAACACCACAACCAAGTGACAGGGTATATCCGTTTTCAAAAAGCAGATGCGACTATTGATATTATTGAATTATGTCATCAGAGCTGCTCCAATACCGTGTTTCGCTTGTACCAGGCCGCACTTTCACAGGAAGAAAATAAAGTGCTTTTATTTCTCCCTATGCATCATGAATTGTTTACTCATCTTAGCCATCAAACGTTATACCCTTTTGAACATCATGAATCCATGTGGAAAATTATATCCAAATCTTCATTCACTAACCAAGTAAACGACCTAATAAAGAAGGAAAACGGATTAGAATATATCAAAACAGAAGATCATTATATAGATGGTTTTTATAAGAATGAAGTATGGACCAGATTGTCACATTCGGACTTTTTAACGTTTTTTTTACAGGGAAAAGACACAAAAGAAATGACGACAAAAGACAAATCGATATTAAGAGACACCTTTATACAGCGTCCTTATATTTTTTGGAGAAGCGATCACTTTTAATAGGAGGTAATTATGGCGGAATTTAATAAACTAATGGTTGTAGCCCACCCAGATGATGAAATTATTTTTGGCGGGGATGAATTGATACAGGAAAAAGGTTGGAAAGTGATTTGTATCTCAGAAGGAAATAATGATACTCGTTCACAAGAATTTAAAGCAGCTATGAAAAAGGTAGAAGCCGAATATGAAATCTGGAGTTTTAAGGATGAATGGACAGAACACGTTAACCGGCCGAAATTAGAACAGAAGTTACAACGGATAATCCACGAGCGCCACTATCGCAAAATTGTTACGCACAATTTACAAGGTGAATACGGCCACCCTGAACATAAAGCTCTTTCTGAAATTATGAACTCTATAGTAAAAGAAAACTTATTTATGTTTGATTTATCGCTAGAAGAAGTATTACAAGTGGATATATTAAAGCAAAAACTTGAAATACTTGAAGTATATGAGAGTCAAAAACATGCTGTAGAACAACTCCTTCCTTATGTAATTAAAGCCAGGTCTATTCAGGTAAAATAACTTTCTTAATGAAAAATAGCAGAATACCAAAAAGGTGTTTTATTTTAATTTTCGAAAAATATTGTAAAAATTAGCGGTGAAAAATTAACCCTTAAATACGATATCTATAATTACAAAAGAGATTTGTATGATTATTTCAAAGGATTCTGACCGTAATAAGGTCGAAATTTCTTATGACAGACAGTAAACAACCTAAGAAGGATTATATTAAGGGGGAGATTAATTTAGGGTAAATACTATAATAAGGAAAATAATAAAGAGAGAATGATTAATATAGTATCGTTGAAAAAGTATTGTCAGGTATATTAGTTATTTGTTTCTTCATAAAATTAATTGTTAATACTTACCGATTCCATATGGAACTTGAAAAACACCTTACTTAATATGATGGGAAGAGAATCTCCGACGTTTTTCAAAAGGTGATCCTTTTAATAAAAAAGCTACAAGAAAAATCTTGTAGCAGTCTTTACTTATTTGTGTGCTTCTTCTCGATCTCGGCGTCTTAGTCCTAAAAGTCCAACTAATCCAAGCAGCCCAATCCATTCCCAGTTTGAATCATTATCGTTGTTATCGTTAACTGTAGAGACATTTCTAGTAGCTGGAGTGCGATTATAATTATCGTTAGTGAATCTGTCACTGCGGTCCATCATGTCCGTTCCACGTTCTGCGTATGCTGGCATAGAAAATGTAATAATGGAAATAGCAATAGCACATATTAAAGCAGTTATTTTATTCATCAGTTATCCCTCCTTTCCAAACATCTATAATGTTTCCTAAAAGTAAAGCTTTATCCCTTAAAGCAAGGACAAATTTTTTACCTTTTGCAGTAAAAAATTATGGGAATCTTAAGCGGAAATCCACAAAATGAACCAATTCACTATGGGGAAGTTTTTAGTATGTGGACTTATCTTGCTGGAAATAAGGGATATGTCGCAGGTTATGAAACGCTAATCATACTGGAGACGGGGACTTGAAAAAATTCCTGGAAGACTCTGTTCAAGCCATGAAACAAGAAATTGAACAGGTCGAAAAGGTCTTGAAGGCCAATGGAATTGGTATACCTCCAGCACCTCCTGAACGTCCAGCTGCGTCTTTAGAAAGCATTCCTGCAGGAGCTCGCTTTAGCGATCCTGAAATTGCTGCGTCCGTTGCAAAAGATGGAGCAGCGGGATTAGTCGCTTGCAGCCAGATTATGGGCCAATCCATCAGGGAAGATATCGGAGCTATGTTTGGACAGTTCCACATGAATAAAGCACAGTTTGGCGTACGGCTCTTGAGGATGATGAAAGAAAAAGGATGGTTGGTTCCTCCTCCCCTTCACATGGAAATTCCTGAGGCTATTCACGCATAACCATCAAAAGAGAGATGCCAGTCCGATTTTATAATCGACACTGGCTTCTCTTTTTTAATATTATTTTTAAGCAGGGGTATCATTAAGTATCCATCGTTTCTTTAGAACATACTTAGAGGGAAACAAGGAAATTGGTGTAAAAATAATACAGGCAGAGATAAGCGATCATTCATTTATCTCGTGGATTTTTCTATTTGTTTAAGTTTGGACGGGCAGTTTGGTGAAATTAAGTAATGATGCAGTATCTCTCAGTAGTTATACTGTAGAGGAACCTTAATAAACAAACGTTCAAATTGTTTAAAAATAGTTAATAATTAAAAAGAAAAAACGTTCAGATAGAGAGCGTTTGTATTGAAGCATCCTTTAGTTATGCATTTGTTAAACCTATACAATCTTTGAAATAGAAAAATGTTTGTACTAATAAAATAGTTCTAATCATATTCCATACATGAGAGAACAAAAATCAGGGCATATCATTAACCTGTCATCTTTTGCCGGACATAACATCTACTCGTAATTGTGGAAGTATTTATTGAAACGTTGTTTATCACAACTTGTTGAGTGTTTTTATAGCCTTTATAAAGAAGGACAGATAATAAACTAACAATAATAATCGTAAACCAAATAAACAAAAATATCCCCTCCTCTAAACAATTATAGGAAAAACAAGGAAATATTGTCAGTTATAATTATTGGAGATTTTTCCAGTCAGGTGGGGTCCCATATTGTAATAATCTCTTTAATTTGAACTTCATTTTTATAACGTTGAATATATAACGCTAGATAAGGCAACGATTCTTTTGCTTTTTTATAAAGAATCATTGCTTTTTTTAGGTCATTATCCATGAAGTGCAGTTCTTTTAATATTTGAACGTTGTGTAGATGTATCTTTACTAGTACATCATTTTTTTTTATACATGTTCCATCAGATAGAACCACCGCACGACCTTTATAACGTGTTAGTCTGACCCTGAAAATAGTGGTATTTACTCTCGTTTGTTCAAGGTATTGCAAACGAGTAAAGAAAAAATAGAGCGGATCAATCATATTCCATGCTGATATAAAATCTAATCTCAATCTCATTGTTATTCTCCTTGCAAATGTCATTCGAAAAGTAGAAAGGATCCTAATTTAACGTTAATCTTAGTTTTCATTTCGCTCGCTGCTTCGATGTTTGGTTTATGCAGAAGAAGCAATGGAAAAGGTAATAGAACGGCATCATGAACCAGGCTATGACATTTTTCAAAAACATGTTTCAAAATAAAAATGCTCAACAAGGGACAAATCCTTTTTCTAAGAACAACCCTGCTAATTTTGCTCAGTTTGAATTTGCAAAAGAAAATGATGCCATGACGGATGTTAATCAAAAAGATCTAGACCAAAGGAAAGGGATTAATTTAACGGAAATCACTTGGAAGGAAAACTGGTCACAATTCCGCACGTTATCAATGGACATTTAAAAAAATGACCCCGGAACAATACCGAGGTCATCTTACGCCTTTCGTAGTGTAAAGATGGAATTGACAACCAGACGAGGATGGTTGATTTTTTTTGTATTTGGGGCTTTGTTGAATGGCTTTTTTTCGGCCCACACACAAGGTTATCTTCGCTTTCCTGTATTCCCCTGTATAGAATTTCTTTTTTTAATAAGACTAAAATTGTTCTGAAAAAATGATTCGGGACAAGAAACAAATCGACTTATGAGGTGATTGCCCTCACGAATTGAAGAAATAATAAGGGCCTTAGCACACCCAACTAAATCAAATATTTTTCACGTTAAAGGAGGAAAGAAATTGACAGTCGCAAGCAATTTAAAAACAACCCTGGCAGGGTTAAAAAGTGCTCAGGCAAGTCTTGAGACTTTTGCTCTTGATACTGAAAACCAGCAGGCAAAGCAGTTGTTTCAAACTGCGGCCCAACAAGCCCAAACTATAGTGGATTCTTTAAATCCGCGTCTGCAAGAAATTGAACAAGAAGAGCCACAATATAAACAACAGTAAACGGATTGGGATCAGTGAAAAGGGTGATCATGTCATCCTTTTCCAATTTCTTTTTTACATATTTCAGGAACGGGTGATCGTATGAGAAAAATTCAATCAAAGGGTATTTTGATTCCTCTTTTGGTTTTACTGCTACTGAATAGCGGCTGTAATAAACCAAAAGAGGAAAGTAAAAAAAAGAATGAAAATTCAACCATTAAAATTGCCTATGTCCAAACCCAACAATCTGCTTCTCAAAAGGCAAAAAAAGAGATTCTTTCTATGGAAGAAATCATCGATGTTAAAGCAGTAAACTCTGATAAGGAGATGTTTGTGGCGGCAAAACCAAAACATTTAGAACGCTTTCAGTTAAAAAGTCTGCGAAAGAAAATTAAAAAACGGCTGGAGAAACAATTTCCCGACCTGAAAGTGTATGTCAGTACCGATCAAAAAATTTTAAAAAAACTTGAGGAATTGGAAAATAAATTAGATGAACCAAAAATGAACTCGAAAAAAATTGATAAAGAGCTTCAAAAGATAAAAGCTAAAGCAACGGACGAAGCCTAAAAAATTCTTTTTGTAGAAAGGAAACCTTTCAATGGCTAATAACAACAAAGAAGTAACGCCTGTTCAACAAGAATATCAAAAATTTCAAGAAGAAAGGGAAACCAAACGACCCGTACTATCCAATTGTATTAAAGCATTTTTCGTGGGAGGTTTTATTTGTTTAGTAGGACAGCTGATTTCCTTTATGTATATCAATTATTTTGATTTCACAGAAAAAAATGTGGGAAACCCGACTGTTGCGACGTTAATTTTCATTTCTATGCTGTTAACTGGATTTGGAGTCTATGACAGGATGGCGCAGTTTGGTGGCGCGGGTACAGCGGTTCCCGTTACGGGATTTGGAAACTCCGTCATCTCAGCTGCGATCGAACATCGTACAGAAGGATTTGTTCTTGGCGTCGGCAGCAATATGTTTAAATTAGCGGGCTCAGTTATTTTATTTGGTGTATTTTCTGCATTCGTTATCGCCATCATTAAAACCCTTATTATTCAATATGGAGGTTTTTAAATGTTAAACGGACATCGTACATGGGTGTTTGAAAATAAGCCTGTGATCATATCAACGGGAACGGTGGGGGGGCCCTTTGAAGCCAACGGGCGAATCGCTGAAGACTTTGACCTTCTTCACGAAGATTTATGGCTGGGTCAGGATTCTTATGAACAGGCACAAACGGTTTTATTTGAAGAGTCTTGCGAAACAGCCATTGAAAAAGCCGGTCTAAAAAAAGAAGATATCCAATTTATTTTAGCTGGCGATCTCATTAATCAGATTACGTCGACGAGTTTTGCCTGTAGAACACTGGAAGCTCCCTACTTAGGATTATTCGGCGCGTGTTCCACTTCAATGGAAGGTCTCGCTCTAGGTGCATTGATCGTCAATGGGAAAGGCGCAAAGTACTTATTGACTGGAACTGCAAGTCATAATGCGGCGGTAGAAAAACAATTTCGATACCCGACAGAATATGGCGGGCAGAAACCGCCAACCGCCCAATGGACGGTAACTGGAGCCGGAAGTGCCCTCTTAAGTGACAAGGGTAAGGGACCACGCGTGACTTCTGCAACGATTGGTAAAGTGGTCGATATGGGACTATCTGATCCATTTAATATGGGCGGGGCTATGGCACCAGCAGCTGTAGATACCATTGAGGCACATTTAAAAGATCGTGGAATAGAACCTTCCTATTACGACCTCATTGTTACAGGAGATTTAGGTAAAATCGGCCATCATATCGCTCTCGACTTAATGAATAAACACGGTTTGTCTTTAAAGAAGGGTCAATTTCAAGATTGCGGAAAGATGATTTACCGGGAAGGACAACCTGTACTGGCTGGAGCAAGTGGCTGCGGGTGTTCTGCAACGGTGGTTTACGGGCATTTATTAAATCGAATGAAAAAAGGGGAATTTAAGAAAATGCTTGTCGTGGCAACAGGCGCTCTTCTATCTCCTTTAACTTTTCAGCAAAAGGAAACGATTCCTTGCATTGCTCATGCGGTATCCATCGAATATGGAGGTGAAGAGTAAATGGCAATTTTTTTCTGGGCTTTTGTCATTGGTGGGGCGATTTGCGTGATCGGCCAGATTATGTTTGACGTTTTTAAATTGACTCCTGCTCATACAATGGCTACGTTAGTTGTCGTGGGTGCGATTCTTGACGGGGTGGGCTTATATGAGCCCTTAATGGATTTTGCTGGAGCCGGTGCAACAGTTCCAATTACAAGCTTTGGAAATGCTCTTGTGGATGGAGCTATGGCAGAAGCGGAAAAACATGGCATTATTGGTGTGATCACCGGAATGTTTAAGGTAACAAGTGCGGGTATATCCGCAGCCATCATTTTTGGAATGATAGGAGCATTACTATTTAAACCCAAAGGATAGGGAGGCTGGCAATGACAGTAGCATCCAATGTTAAACAATGTATGGTGACCTTAAAAGCGGCAGAAGCAACGCTAAGTAGTTTAGCGCAAAAATCTACTGAAGACCAAGCAAAAAAATTATTTCATGAGTGTATGTTAGAGGTAGGAAAAGCTATATCAGATTTAAAGAAAAGAATTGCACAACTTGAATTCGAAGAACCACAATATAAAGGAAAGTAGAAACTCGATAAAAAGGAGATTGTTATGTTAGATTGGGTAGATATTGTTGTACGTTCCTTTATTTTTTTGATCACCCTCTTTTTATTAACAAAATGGTTCTTGGGCAAAAAACAATTATCACAATTGTCTTTTTTCGAATATGTAACAGGGATCACAATAGGAAGTATTGCGGCAGAAGTCACGATGGGTTTGGAACGAAATATCATGCATGGTCTCATTAGTATGAGCATTTGGTCGTTGGTTCCTTTTGCCATTGGACTTGTTTCCATGAAAAGTAAAAAAATAAGGGATTTTGCAGAGGGTAAGGCAAGGATTATTATAAAAGACGGTAAAATAATGGAGGATAATTTAAAAAAGGAACGGTATACCATTGATGAATTGCTTGAACAGCTTCGCAATAAAAATGTTTTTGAAGTATCTGACGTTGAATATGCTTTACTAGAGCCGAATGGACATCTGAGTGTTTTATTAAAAAAGGAAAACCAGCCTCTGACTGCAAAAGATCTTCAAATCAAAGTTGACCCTATAAAAGAACCCCAAACCGTCATTATGGATGGAAACATTTTAGATGAACCCCTGTCCAATCGTGGATTCAACCGAGGATGGTTAAATGAGGAACTAGAAAAAGCCGGAGTTTCTCTCGATAATGTCTTTTTGGCTCAAGTTGATTCGTACGGCCAATTAACGATAGATCTCTATGATGATAAGATCCAAGTGCCTTCTCCCCAAGAAAAGCCATTACTCCTAGCCTCCTTAAAAAAATGTCAGGCCGATTTAGAATTGTTTGCTCTTCAAACTGAATCTAAAAATGCGCAACAGGTATACAATAAAAACGCTGATAGAATAAACCATATTATTAATAAGTTGAATCCAATGCTGAACGAGACTTGACAAAAGAAACATAAAAATACGACTACGGAAATGAACGAAAAATTAAAAAGACCAAAATTTTTGGCCATGGACTGCATGCAGCTTCAACGTGCAAGTGCATTACATGTTTAAAGAAGATTTGTATTTATGTTGGGAATACCTAAAAGTAGTACTGTTGGTAAGGAGAAAAGAGTCGTTGTGAAATGTAAGAAGTGTTTTGGAGGCCGGAATAAGGGTCTAGCGTGTTTAAAGTTTTAGATGAACTAACACTAAATTGGACTTATTTGGTGATTTTAAAGGTTTGTCCAAAAGCTATATAGGTTGGATTAGATTCTTTTTTTATAGGAGTGGAGGAAACAAATAAAAAAATCTCCACTCTTATCAAATAAGAATGGAGATGAATGAAGGAAACACTACCTGAAAATAGTTTATGTTTTGGACAAGGGATATAGAATCATAACATAAAAACGAGCCATTACATGGGTCGTTTTTTGCAGCTTGACACTCTAGAAAGCAACGCCACACATCCAGCTTCTCTTGATGGTTACTCTACTTAATTCATGTATCCTTGAAGTATATTCTCTCTGATCTCGGTAAAAATGAGATCTTTTGCAATAAAATCATCAAAATTTTTGGTATAACGTACTGGGATAGCAAAAATTTCAATGACACTAACACTATCTCTAATTCACTTAAAGAATGCGTTTATTTAAGAACGCATCTTTTTTGTTATTCGGCTATATCACTGAAAAGGTATACCTTTAAACATAAAACAGTGCCAAACTACATAATTTTTGTAAAGGGTGGCAAGCTGTCCATTCATTGGAAAAGCAAATAAACTTAATTGATGAAACATCCAAGTTGATAAAAAATATTTCTGCTCAGACGAATTTATTAGCATTGAATGCCGCCATAGAGGCAGCGCGAGCCGGGGAGCATGGGAGAGGTTTTAATGTTGTAGCCCAAGAAGTTCGTAAATTATCAGGCAATGCAGACGAAGCTATTAAGGAAGTTAATTTTAATATTGAAAACATTACAAAGGAGCTTTCAAACGTAAATCAAATAACGAAAGACCTCCAAAAATTGGTCGAGGATACAAAACAGACATTTGAACAGACGATAGCAGAATTTGAGAAGATGCAATAACACATCCTGATAAGTATCATGAGATTAAAGGGGGCTTATCCATGAAAGTAAGGTTCTTTTTTTATATACAATTATGTTTAAAACACTTAAAATCTCAATGATTCGATTTCGCTTATATTAGTAAATAACCCCGTAAAATTATTGCTTTCATTTTAATTTATGCCAGATTACAGTATTAATTTTTTCCACAATCGGGTGCATTGTAGAAAATAGCAATTAATCTCTGCTATATAGCATTAGGGGGATTTAATTTGAATAAGAAATTAAGAAAATCATTCACAGATAAATCGATATCTGGTGTTTGCGGGGGAATAGCTGAATATTTAGGTGTATCATCTTTTCTGGTAAGACTTATATTTATCCTTTTACCCGCAAACTTGCTGATATATATCATTCTTGCCAATACACTTCATGACAGTCCTCCTTCATTATGATTTTCAACGACACTGGTTTATGTTTTAGTGTTATATCTACATTATTTTATTGAGAGATGTAATTCTGATTTGATACATATTTTAAACGATCGGGTGCGTTAGTTGAAGATATGGTTGCCAATACTAGGATGCTCTTTTCTTCTTCAGCAAAACCCGTTAATAGAAGACCCCCCGCCAGATAGCCTTCCTGTTGTCCATTCGAAAGTGCGGTTATCTAGTCCTTTCTGAGGAACCCCTTCTCCTTGCCAAAAATACTGGGGGAAAAATTTTCTTCCAATTCAAGTGCAAATCGAGAATCACTTATTGGAGTATCCCTATCATTATTATCCCCCGCCTCCAAAACGAGGACCGAAGTCTTTTTGTCATCCGTTAGAGTCTTGGCAATAACCGCACCCGCAGGCCCAGTACCAACGACAATATAATCAAACTCGTCATTATGTGCAAACAAACCCATTATATCTCTCCTCCTTTTCCAGATTTGTTTATCATATGAATACGAAATAGGTGTTCACACTTCTGGCAATGATCTTTAAAATACGGTTCCGTTTGTTATGTACCGTTCATATGGAAAGTTAATTGTCCCCTATACTAAAGAATAACCCTACCAAAGGGGGTGGTAAAAAGCAGAGTTATTCAATAGAAGTGGGAGTTAATGGTGCTATTGTCCCTTACATATTATTCAGTTATTAACTTAAGGTGCGTATTAAAACGCTTATCTCCTTCAGAGGTAGGCTTTTTTTATTTTGCTTAAAAATAGAAAAACTCTGTGAAGAGCCCAATTCCACAGAGCTTAGCTAAGAAAAGAAGGTTTAACTGGGGGAATGGTATCCCCAAATTAATATATGTAAGAAGATATACAAAGGACTGGACGTTATGCCTGCGGTGGTGTTTTTTCCTTCAATAAGAAATAACGCACATTTTAAGATTGTTCTCACAATCTTCCATACTTCTACATAGGATATAGAGAGATTAAGAGATTTTCTCTTTTTCTCAAATTGTTTACTTGGAGGTGAAATTAAATGTCATCTTCTCACAAAAAAAAGAATGTTAAACTTAAATGTAAATGTAAACGTAAACGTTCATCCTCAAGTTCTTCCTCAAGTTCATCCTCAAAATTTATTTGTAAAAAAAGAAAGAAAAAGAATAAACATCATCACTAATGGTATAAAAAGCTGGGAGGAAGGAAGTCTATCTCTTCGGAGGTAGGCTTTTTTTATGTATTTTCTTAAAAAGGAAGACAACTCTTAAGTAGTTCATTACCGCAGAGTTGTGTACATTTTTGGTGATTGTTTTTGTTTCAGCCTTATTTGCACTAATAGTAGAATTTTTAAATCAAACCAAAAAATAAGTTCTTCAACTAACGGGGGCTTTCCTGGAACAAGGATTGCGCTTTTTTCATTTTAAGGCCAGATTGTGGAGGGAACTAGGAAGAGTAATAATACTGAAAGTTTGTGAAGCGTTTTACTTAAACCAATGGGCAGCATTCCTGTAATGAAGAAAAACGAGGTTTGAGAATAAAAATAGCCTCCTGATAAGATAGAGATGTCCTGAAGCTGGCCAGCGAAAGGGACAAATTATCCACCTCATGGAAAGGTTGGACGAAGGAATTTTGGAGCAAAGACTCTGTGAGATATGGGAGGGTTAATCTTCATGAGAGATGTGGAAATCCACTTAGTGCGATTATAAATTAACTAATATCCACTTTTTGGTTAGTGGTGGTTTGGTTGACTATGAATTGTTTTTTCTCTTCAACTCCAAAATTATCCTTTATTTAATTTTTATTGCAACATCCATGCGTTTCAATCTTCAATCCTTTATGAAATCTTGAGAATAGTGTAGGAATCGAGAGATATCCGTTTCTACATAGAGGGAGTTTAGTTCAATTTGAAATCACAAAAACTAAATAACCAAGGCACTGAAATTAGTGCCCTTTATAATCTTATTGTGCAATCAGCAACTCTTATATTTGAACTTTTTGGGGAATTGTTTCACAATTCCAACCGTTATTGTGTCCGCCATTTGTAAAGCTT
>NZ_JAMXKG010000026.1:0-28630 GCF_024494405.1 Fictibacillus sp. WQ 8-8 | reverse complement strand
GTGAACAGTTTAGTTGACGGGATCAGTCCCACGGGTGCTACGTTCTACCCCGACTACCGCTATAATAAGACCAAATAAAAAAAGGTCAACCAGAAATTCTGGCTAACCTTATATTACGAACGGGTGCGTTAGCTGAAGATTGGAGCTGTCTATAAGGCAGCTTTTTCTTATGGAACTAAAGGGCAGGTTAGTTTAATTTTAATAATTCATAATCTGTTGGTTACACCAACTTTTCCTTTGATCCTCTCCCCAAATTATTTTCTTTTTTCTCCACAAAAAACCCCCACCATAAGGGAGGGGATTATGGGTTTATAATTTGGTGCTCATAGGTTTCTTTTAATCGCTTAATATCCTCTTTAGGCGGCAGACCAAACATCCTAGAATATTCTCTGCTGAATTGAGATGGACTTTCGTAGCCGACTCGGAATGCAGCATCGGTGGCATCTGTTGACTCGGATAATAACAGGCGACGAGCCTCCTGTAGCCTTAGTTGTTTTTGGAACTGAATAGGACTCATTGCTGTTACCTCTTTAAAGTGCCTATGAAAGGAAGAAACACTCATGTTCGCAATTTCTGCAAGATTATCAATCCGAAAAGACTGGTCATAGTTTTTCATGATATGTTCAATAACATCCCCAATTAGATGAGCTGAACTTCCTTCTAGTCCTATTTGCCCTAATGTAACTCCATGCTGCCCCTGTAAAACCCGATAGATAATTTCCTTTTTAATAAGAGGTGCAAGAACCGGTATATCGTTGGGAGTTTCCAGCAAATGTACTAACCTGGTTACAGCGTCCAACAAAGAATCCTCGATTTTGCTTACATACATGCCTCTTCTGGCATTTTCTTTTGGGTAAACTGTAAGGTTTGAATCTTGTAATACCTCCAATATTTGGTTTGGCGTAAATTCAAGTTTGAGTGCCAAATACGGATTTTCAGAAGAAGCTTCCGTAACTATACCGGTAACTGGCAAGTTCACGGATGCCACAAGGTAATTTGCAGGGCCGTACACATAGGTTTCCTGTGCCAGTAATACTTCCTTCTTGCCTTGAACGATTATGCATAAGGAGGGCATGTACACTCCGTAAGCTGGACCTGTAACATCAGAGAACCTAGAGAATGATAAAGAAGATATAGCAGTCTCATGAGCCCCGTCTTTACCTGTGTGCCTTTCAATAATTTGGGTGAGTTCCGAACGCTGTTTGCCGATTTGTTTAGACATAAAAACCTCCTGCGTCCCAGTTTTTTATAGTTCCATATTAATACATATTCCTCGGAAGCGTTAGTGGTGTGAGAGGATTAGGCAATGATTTGATAGGAATGATATAAGGGTTCCCTGTTTTTTTATTGCATAATAAGGGTGTTAAAAGTTTTCTATACATCTTGACTGGAAGGAGTTGAATCATCATGAAAAAGCGTAAATTAGGAAAGAGTGAATTGGAGGTTTCCTCCATAGGTCTTGGTTGCATGGGCATGAGCCATGGGTACGGGCCTGCCTCGGACAAGCAAGAGATGATTACGTTTATTCATAAAGCTCTTGACCGGGGTATTACTTTCTTCGATACGGCCGAAGTATATGGCCCGTTTGTCAATGAGGAATTGGTAGGGGAAGCCCTTGCTCCTTTTAAGGGAAAAGTGGTTATCGCGACTAAATTTGGCATCCAGATGATAAATGGCAAGCAGGTGCTTGATAGTAAGCCGGAATGTATTAGGCAGTCAATCGAAGGCTCGCTTAAACGCCTTAAAGTCGATAGCATTGATCTTTATTATCAGCATCGGGTGGACCCTAGTGTTCCGATTGAAGAGGTAGCAGGAGTAATCCAAGACCTAATCAAGGAAGGGAAAATTAAGCATTGGGGACTTTCTGAGGCAGGAGTGGAAACGATTCGCCGTGCACACTCAGTTCATTCACTGACTGCGGTTCAAAGTGAATACTCAATGATGTGGAGAAGCCCTGAAGACGACTTGTTGCCTACCCTTGAGGAGCTGGGAATCGGCTTTGTTCCTTTCAGTCCGTTGGGCAAGGGATTCCTTACCGGCACAATTAAAAAGGATGCTAGGTTTGTCAGTTCAGATTTTCGCAGCATTGTTCCCCGCTTTAAGCCTGAGAATATCGAGGCAAATCAGGTATTAGTTGATTTGATAAACAAGGTTGCTGTTGAAAAAGACGCAACGCCCGCTCAAATTGCACTTGCGTGGGTTCTTGCTCAGAAGCCATGGATTGTTCCGATTCCAGGCACGCGAAAGTTGGAGCGTCTAGAAGAAAACCTTGGGGCGGTTGATATTGAACTGAATCGTGAAGAGCTCAAAGATTTAAATGATGCCTTATCGAATATTGATATATCGGGAGAACGATATCCGACTGAATATGCAAATAGGGTAGGGAAATAATTTACGATAAACACAGGAGGATTTTATATGCAAAAAGTAACGTTAAATAATGGTGTAGAGATACCAATCCTTGGCTTTGGGGTTTTTCAGATTCAGGATGAAAATGAATGTGAGCAGGCCGTATACGATGCGATTTTGGCGGGATATCGTCTGATTGATACTGCAGCGTCTTATTTAAATGAAGCAGCAGTAGGAAGAGCAATCAAGCGTAGTGGTGTACCAAGAGAGGAATTGTTCATTACAACAAAACTTTGGGTTCAGGATACTGGTTATGAAAACACAAAGAAAGCATTAGAAAAATCATTGGAAAGGATGCAATTGAATTATTTGGATCTATACCTAATCCATCAGCCTTTTGGTGATGTATACGGTTCTTGGCATGCCATGGAGGAATTGTACCGTGAAGGAAAAGTAAGGGCAATTGGAGTAAGTAACTTCCATTCTGACCGTCTGATTGATCTGATTATCCATAATGAAGTTGTTCCAGCGGTTAACCAGGTTGAAACACATGTGTTCAATCAGCAGATTGAAAGTCATGCCTTTATGAAAGAGAACAATGTACAAATAGAGTCTTGGGGGCCATTTGCCGAAGGAAAAAACAACATGTTCCAGAACGGAATTCTGGTATCCATAGGCGAAAAGTATAATAAATCTGTTGCTCAGGTGGTTTTACGGTGGCTGACACAAAAAGGAGTTGTTGCAATTCCGAAGTCTGTCCGTAAAGAAAGAATCGTCGAAAATTTCAACATCTTTGACTTTGAATTAAGCCGAGAAGATATGGACCAAATCGCCACTTTAGATACAAAAGAGAGTTTATTCTTTTCACACAGGGACCCTGAAATGGTGAAATGGATCGGTACCCGTAAACTAGATATATAATGTTATTTTCCATAGCAACAAAAGGTCGATTTCCTTCAAGGAACATCGGCTTTTTTTATGGATAACAATTTAATTCCTATTGTGAAGCGTTACACTTAAACTAACGGGGGGCTTTTGTTCAATAAGGCTTTGCAATGATCTTCCACCGTCCAGCTGCGTCTTTAGATAGCATTCCTGCAGGAGCTCGCTTTAGCGATCCTGAAATTGCTGCGTCCGTTGCAAAAGATGGAGCAGCAGGATTAGTCGCTTGCAGCCAGATTATGGGCCAATCCATCAGGGAAGATATTGGAGCTATGTTTGGACAGTTCCACATGAATAAAGCACAGTTTGGCATACGGCTCTTGAGGATGATGAAAGAAAAAGGATGGTTGGTTCCTCCTCCCCTTCACATGGAAATTCCTGAGGCTATTCACGCATAACCATCAAAAGAGAGATGCCAGTCCGATTTTTAATCGATTCTGGCCTCTCTTTTTTAATATTAATATTTAAGCAGGGGTATCATTAGCTATCCATAGTTTCTTAAAAACATACTTAGAGGGACACAAGGAAATTGGTGTAAAAATAATACAGGCAAAGATAAAATGCAGTAAGAGCCATCTCAGAAGGGTTGCTTCAAAGAAGAAGCAATGAGTCGCACCAATATCCGTGTCACAAATGGTTCTCCTGGTGATGTTAATAGCTAATTGTTAGAAATAACAACAGACCCAACAATTGCAAACCCCCTTGCCCTAACTGTCTCTGAATTCAACTTTATCGAGCTGCTCAAGCAGCTCTTTTTTTCGAATTCTTAACTTTTTTATCTCATCAATTCATTGAATAAAATAAGAGCTATCATTCCACACTAGAAAAATAACATATTGTTTTTGAGTTTTTGTTTTAATGCCTAAGAATTCACGAAAAGAAGGGGTTGCTTTGGTTTCCAAGCGTCGAAAGTCAGGAGTGGATCAGACAGAAACTTTGTTAACGTCTAACTTGTTGTCTAATATTGATCTTTTAAAAAACAAGCTTGGAAAAACATCCGATCTGGTAATTCGGAAGTTTGAGATTTCAAGCTTTCATATTGCAGCCATCTATATGCAAGGAATGGCGGATTCTAAAACGATTAGTGATTTTCTCTCGCTGCTTATAAAGAATGAAAATCTAAATTCTGAGACATTATCTCCACCGGAAGCCTTTCATTTTATGAATGAAGAATGCATTTCGATCGGTCAAGTGAGTACCGGCAAATCGTGTGACTCCCTATTACTGTCCATTCTTACAGGAAATACCGTTCTGCTTCTCAATGGACATGATGAGGCAGTGGTCGTAGGCACACAAGGCTGGGAAAAACGTGCAATCAGTGAACCGACAACAGAAGCGGTGGTACGCGGACCAAAGGAATCCTTTATTGAATCTACGGAAACCAATATCACCATGGTGAGAAGGCGGATTAAAAATCCAAAACTCAGGGTAGAAACGGTTGAGGTGGGTACCATCACCCATACCGGTATTTCAATTATGTACATAAACGGGCTGGTTGAAGAAAATATTTTACAGGAAGTAAGAGAAAGACTGTCCAAGATCTCCTATGACAGTGTGATCGACTCTGGGTATATTGAGGATTTTATTCAGGATACGACCTTCAGCCCCTTTCCTCAGATTTATCACACAGAAAGACCCGATGTAGTGGCAGGAAATTTACTGGAAGGCAGAGTGGCGCTATTTGTGGACGGATCTCCGTCTGTTTTGTTAGTACCGGTTGTTTTTACGCAGTTCTTCCAGTCAGCAGAAGATTATTATGCAAGGTGGGATATCGGAACATTTTTACGGATTCTGCGATTTTTCGCCTTCTTTATCTCCCTTTATGCTCCCGCCATTTTTATTGCGACGATTACGTTTCATCAAGAAATGCTTCCCACAGAATTATTGATCACTTTGGCAGCGCAAAGAGAGGGGTTGCCTTTTCCTGCCTTTCTTGAAGCCATGATCATGGAAGTATCCTTTGAATTGTTAAGAGAGGCAGGAATACGCTTGCCTAAATCAGTCGGACAGGCTGTATCGATCGTTGGGGCGATCGTTATCGGCCAAGCGGCAGTGGAGGCAGGGATTGTATCGGCATCCATGGTGATTATTGTTGCCATTACGGGAATCGCAAACTTTTCCATTCCATCGTTCAGCCTGGCGATTTCTGCACGATTAATCCGGTTTATTTTAATTTTTAGTGCTTCTTTTTTGGGCATGTATGGAATAGCTGTTTTAACCTTTCTTTTATTGGGCCATGCGTGCAGCTTACGTTCCTTTGGTGTTCCTTATCTTTCCCCCATTGCTCCCTTTAACGTCCAAGATCAAAAGGACGTATTTATCCGGTTACCGCTTTGGGATTTATTCAGGAGGCCAAAGATGTTGACTCCTAACGAAAAACGAATGAAGAGTAGAGGATGAAGACTAGTGAAAAACAAAAACATTATAAGGTCTTTAGTGGTACTTTTGTTTTCTCTGGTCATGTGTACAGGATGCTGGAACAAAAGAGAGATGAACGAAATGGCATTCGTGATGGGGATCGGCTTCGATAAACTCGGCAAGAAAAATTATGTCGTCTCCTTTCAGATTGCGAACCCCGGCTCCTTTATTAAAACCACTTCCTTGCGTGGCGATGGTCAGGCCTTTACTGTATTTACGGGGAAAGGAAGGACCATTTCCGCTGCAGCAGCAAATGCCTCCAAGAAAGTTTCGAGAAAATTATTTTTTGCGCACACCCAGGTTATTATAGTTGGAAACTCGTTGGCAAATAGGGGGATCGACGGGGTGCTGGACTGGATGGACCGGTCCATGGACTTCAGAACGACCACCAAAATTGCCATCGCACGGCATGAGCATGCGGAAGAGCTGCTCGAAGTCCAGACTCCTCTGGAGAAACTATCGGCCAATCATTTTAAAGACGAGCTGGAGACGTCGAAAAACCAGTGGACAGAAGCGTTATCAATGGACATCGATAATATCATACAGTCATTGATCAGCAAGGGAAGTGAACCGATGATCAGCGGGGTGCAAGTATTGGAAAAAAAAGCGGGTAAAGCACCAAATCCATATCCTTACTATCTTGAATTTAAAGGACTAGCCTATTTTAAAGGCCAAAAACTGAAAAAGTGGGTGGATGGAAAAGACATAGAAGGGGCTCTCTGGGCGAAAAATAGTGTTTCTAAATTGATTGTTGCTGCAGATTGCAAAACCAAAGAGGATGGAGTTAGTGTGGAAGTGATCCGTACTAAATCAGCTATTGCCACTCCGTTGTCGCATGGCCAGCCTGAATTGAACGTTGATGTTAAAGCAGAAGGGTATATTAAAGAAGTGAACTGTCCCGTGGATCTCGCAAATCCTAAAACGATTAACCGAATAGAAAAAAACTTGAACGGAAAAGTAAAAAGGCAAATAGATGACGCCCTGCATATTGCCCAAAAGGAAAGCACGGATGTTTTTGGATTTGGTGATGTTTTAAGCAGGAAAGAACCTGAATATTGGAAAAAGGTGAAAAATAATTGGGGCCATCATTTTTCAGAGGCTAAAGTGAATGTGAATGTACATTTCCTTTTGCAAAATTCAGGTAAACGAAATAAACCCTACTTAAGTCATTATAAATAATGATACCTAGGAGACTAAATCATGAGAAAAGAAAAAGTTGATACTTTTCAACTTCTTGCTCTTATCATTTTGTTTGAATTGGGAACCGCAATGATTGTCGGTGTGGGGCTGCAGGCAAGGCAGGCAGCATGGTTAACTGTCATCATCAGCATGGTTGGCGGAGCCTTGCTTTATCTGCTCTATCACTATTTATATAATCAGTTTCCTACACTTTCATTCATCGAATATCTTCCTGAAATTTTAGGAAAGTACATGGGGTGGACTCTGGGACTGGTTTATGTCATCTATTTTATTTATCTTTCAGCAAGGGTCCTGCGTGATTTCGGAGATCTACTAACAAACGCTTATTATAACTATACACCTGTTTTTGTAGTGAATTGTATATTTATCTTTACCGTGTTTTATCTGCTTTCTAAGGGAATAGAAGTCCTTGCTAGAGTTGGGGAGATTATGTTTGGCATATATATGCTTCTTTTTCTTATTGTTAAGATATTAATGTTTTCCTCAGGTATCGTAAAGTTCGATTTATTATTCCCTATCCTGCCCAATGGCTGGACACCTGTTTTAAAGTCTGTATTTCCTAGCGGGGTAACGTTCCCATTTGGTGAGCTTATTGCATTCCTAATGATATTGCCGTTCTATAATCAGCAAAAGAAAGCTAAAAAGATTGGGTTGCTGGCGATCTTGATTAGCGGGATACTTTTAAGCTTCTCTATAGGGCTTGATACAGCTGTAATAGGGCCGGATAGTATGCAGCGTTCCACATTTCCTACGCTTGAAGCCATCAGTAAAATACAGATAGGGTTTCTACAGCATTTAGATGTTTTTTTTCTTTTTAAATTAATCATAGCCAATTTCTTCAAACTGGCTATTTTTTATTACGCAGCGACGTTCGGAGCAGCGAAACTATATAAACTTCCGAATGATAAAAGCTTGCTGTTTCCAATTGGTATCATCATTCTATTCAGTTCATTGATCATCGCGGGCAATTTTGCCGAACATATAAAGATTGGATTAGACTTTGTACCGCTGTATATCCACCTTCCGATTCAGATCGGAATACCGTTTCTTTTGGCGACGATTGTTTTTATCAGAAAAAAAATCAATTAGTTTTTTTCTTTCTGGCAAGGTATATGATATTACCGAAAAAGAAGATAAGTAACAATATGATCAAAGCGAACTCATAGCTGTCCATGACCCAAAACGGATTTAGCAGATTTTCCTTCGCCTCTGCATAACCAAATAAATATAGCTGGATAAAAAAGATAAGCGAAAATGTTAAGCTGCAAATACATAACAATAGAAGAATGATTTTCAAATCGTGTGCCCCTTTATTTTTTGCTTTATTATGCCCAGACAAAAAGATCCAATCCGCACTTACATTTAACGATAGGATTTGAGCAAAAGCATGGATACGAAAAGGAAAAAATATACTATTGGAATGAGAGAGGAGAATCGGGAGACCACGGGCGTTTTTGAAAAAGAAAATTATTGTGAAGAGCTTGTAGTTCAAGATGGAAATCTAATTACTGCAAGAGGAGAGAGTTCATTCGATTTGGAACTTTATATGGAAAGGCGCTAAATCTCACATTTGATGATAATTGGTACAAAGAATGATTTTTCAACAATCGGGTGTGTTTACGCAAAAAAACCTCAGCAATGAAGATGAAGATCCTTCTTCAACAATCGGGCGCGATTATTGAATATGCGTAATTAAAATTAAACCCACATTCCATTGATTTAGTATTTAATCAATTTCGAACTTCGTGCCGATTGAGTTTGAAAAACAATAAATAGGTTTGAAAAGTTAGATTCACAAAACGTTGATTTTACAAGGTTTTGAATGCTTCTTAAAACAGTATGAAAACGTCAATTAATCAATATTCCAAGGCTTTTTTTATGCTTTAATTCTTTGTGTACATATTTTGAGTTTATCTAACATTTTTTATCGTATTATTTAAGAATTGGGCCATTTAGTTGAAGATCTCATCAGATAAGTAATAATATTTAAAGGAATAATTCATTCTGATAAAGAATAATAAAAAATGTGATGATAAGGAGGCGATTGTATGGCAAATCATGTAGAAAATCTATATAACTATCATGTATGGGCAAATCAACGGATTATTGATCATCTTAAGACACTTTCTCCTGATAAATATCAAAAGGAAATGAAAAGTGTCTTTTCTTCTGTTTCAAAGGTTTTATCTCATCTCTATTTGGTGGAATATGGATGGCTTAATACCCTCGAGGGTCAGAGTATGAATGAAGCAATGCAATCTTCATTTCAAATTCAAGAAAAGATTGAGAAACTGCCCATTGAAGACTTAGAAACGGAATTTCACACTTTAACATCTCGGTTTAAATCCTTTTTGAACAGACAGGAAGATATGGAAAAGAGAATAATGTTAGATAATCCATGGGCAGGATTAAGAGAAACAAGTATATCTGAAATGGTCTTACAAGTTGTAAATCATGGAACCTATCATAGAGGGAATATTTCAGCTATGCTACATCAGTTGGGTGATTGTTCAGTTATGACTGATTATGCTTTTTATTGGTATTCTGAAAATGTTATTCCTAACAGATAACTTTAATTAAACAATTGTTAATCCAAAGTAACCTCACTCTTCTACGATATTTAACATTACCAGCAAGAATAAGTTAATTGCTTCCACAATACCGGATAATATGAGCTACTTGTTTATTCAAGAAAAGGGCACTTTCCTGTAACAAGGAACAGCGCTTTTTTAATTTTAGGGCCAGAATGTTGAGGAAAACTTTCGAAAACAATAGGTCTCAGATTGTGAAGGTTTGTGCTTAAACCGGCGTATGCAGGTTAGCTAACAATTAGTATCATAAAATAAAGGAATTTGGATTTTAGTAAAGAAAGAATAAATTTAGAAAAATGCAAGGGTGGAATAGGGCTTCGGAACGAAACTGGTTACAGATTGGTTCACTTGGAATACGATAGGGGAAATTCACATATATTTTTGATTCACGATGATAGGGGGAATATACCAATGAAAAAGCGAGCAATTGGTCATAACGGT
Organism: Fictibacillus sp. WQ 8-8; assembly: GCF_024494405.1. Classification (NCBI taxonomy): domain Bacteria; kingdom Bacillati; phylum Bacillota; class Bacilli; order Caryophanales; family Fictibacillaceae; genus Fictibacillus; species Fictibacillus sp. WQ 8-8. Next base: position 18,689 of record NZ_JAMXKG010000026.1, on the reverse strand, counting down.
CCACAGGTTTCAGAGATTGGTCTCGGTTGTATGGGGATGTCATGGTTATATGGTGATGCGGATCGGAGCGAGAGCATTGCAACAATCCACGCGGCACTTGAGGAAGGCATTACAGTCATGGATACAGGGGACCTCTATGCTGACGGCCACAACGAATTACTTATAGGTGAAGCTTTACAAGGAATCCGTCGGGACAATGCGTTTATTGCAGTGAAATTCGATGGAAAGCTGCACCCGACGGACAAGAGTAATGGAGGGGGGGATTACCGTCCTCAAACTGTAAAGAATTTCCTTGCTGATAGTCTGAGGCGCCTAGGTGTCGAATACATCGATCTTTATCAACCATCCCGGGTCGATCCAAACGTACCGATTGAAGAAACCGTTGGAGCTATTGCTGACATGGTAAAGGCGGGATATGTACGTCACATTGGGCTTTCTGAAGTAGGAGTAGATACCATTCGTCGCGCGCACGCCGTACATCCAATCAGTTGGTTACAAATTGAATACTCATTATTTAATCGGGGCATCGAATCAAATATTTTGCCGACTCTACGGGAATTGGGCATTTCGCTTTCGGCTTACGGTGTTCTCTCAAGAGGGTTGCTCAGCGGTACATGGTCAAAAGATCGAGTGATAAGTTCGGATGATAAGCGAGGTAGGGCGCCACGGTTTGTTGGCGAAAATCTTGAAAAGAATTTAGCTCTTGTCGAGGCTTTGCGTGAAATTGCTAAAGAAAAGCAAGCAACCGTTGCACAGCTTGCCATCGCATGGGTTCTATCTCAAGGTGATGATACTATCCCATTAGTTGGGGCTAGAAAGCGATTGCAACTTCAGGATTCACTCGGTGCAATTAACGTGAACTTAAATTCGGACGACCTCTCACGAATCGAAGAAGCCGTACCTTCAGAACTTGTCGCTGGCGAATACTACCATATACCGCGTGAGAAATGGTTCTTTTAACAAATTATTATTGATATAAAGGTTGCTAAATTAAAGAATGAACTTCTGGTTGAACTGATTGCGTTAGTAAAATAACTTAGAAGCCATTTTTGCAGAACTTCTACATTATCAATCTTCCACAATCGGGTGCATTTCTGTAATAAGAAATGTACTCTTTTTTATGAAACTGGCCATTTAATGGAATAAGGGGATTGCTCAATATTATAATATTTGAAATAATTGGTATTGTAAGATGGTTATTAATTATATATAGAGGGATATAGAGGTGAAATTATATGCCTAAAATTGACAATATGTTAGCAATTCTATGGATGTTTCGTTCAGGTGAAAAAATTACTGCAAAACAAATTTCAGAAAAGTTAGAGATGAATATAAGGACTGTGTATCGTTATATTGATACAATTTCAACAAGTGGCGTACCTATAATTTCAGAACCAGGACATAACGGTGGATACACTTTATTGGACAATTTTATTGAGGCTCCTCTATTTTTTGATTTTGAGGAGCAAACTTCATTATTTCACGCTGCTGTTTTTGCAGAAGAGGCCGGATATTATGGTGGTGAGGCACTAAATAGGGCCATTTCAAAACTAAGTAACTACTCAAATCAAGAACAGGAAACAAAGGTAAACCAACATTTAACGAGTCTTGAAGTAATCAGTCGATTACGTTCACTTTCTATGGAACCTTTTTTGAAGGAGTTGGAGCAGGCCGTAGCTGACGGGTACTCAGTAAAAATTGTTTACCATAAAAGTGGAGAAAAGCAATTAAATGATAGATTGGTCGATCCGTACAGAATGATCTATTGGAATAATAAGTGGTATGTGATTGGATTTTGTCATCTTAGAAATGATATCCGTAGTTTTAGAGTAGATCGAATTGAAAGTCTAATCCTGACCGGAAATACGTTTAACCGGCCGGAAAATTTTTCAGCACGTGACTTTTTTACAAGAAATCTTTTTCCAGCTATAGAAGATAAGGAAGGGATTATTGCTTTGGTTATTTCTGGGGACAAAAGTGTATTGGATGATATTTGCCAACATTGGTTTATAGGACATTATTTACAAGAACGGACTTCAAATCAAGCCGTTTTTCTTCTTGAAAAAGATGTGATCCATACATATGTACCTTATTTACTTTTACCGTACAATCAATCTATTAAAGTGATTGAGCCGATCAGTCTGAAGAAAAGACTTGTTGAAGTTCTGTCGGAATTAATAAAATTTCATGAAGTATGATCACTTCCCTGACGCTAACTGTCAGGGAAGTTTTATTATACTGGCTATATCAATTGTGATTGGAGTGTTATTGGATGCAAACAAAAAAAGTTTTTTTATATGTATTTAATACAATGTCAGACTGGGAATATGGATATTTAATAGCTGAACTAAACTCAGGAAGGTATTTCAAAAAAGATTTAGCACCTTTAAAAGTAATGACAGTAGGAGCTAATAAAGAAATGATTACGACTATGGGAGGGCTGAGCATAAAACCAGATATGTCCCTTGATGATTGTACTTTTGAAAATAAAGATCTTTTAATTTTACCGGGAGGAACTACTTGGAGTGAAGACATTCATCAGCCTATCTTGGAAAGAATCGGCCAGGCTTTAAAGCTTGGCACCATTGTTGCTGCAACTTGTGGCGCAATTGAGGCCCTCGCGAATAGGGGATACTTAGATACTAGAAAGCACACAAGTAATAACTTGGAATATACCAAAATGGTATGTCCTAACTACAAAGGAGAAAAGTTTTATGAGTTGGGATCTGCCGTATCTGATGCGAATTTAGTCACCGCATCAGGAATAGCTCCTCTGGAATTTGCCATGGAGGTACTGAAAAAAATAGATGTATTTACACCAGATGCATTACATTCATGGTATAACCTAAATAAGACTCATAAACCTGAATACTTCTTCCAGTTAATGAATTCAATAAATAAATGAAGTAACTGAAAAGCTCAATTTCTCTATTTTGATTTGTAGAGAAGTTGGGCTTTTTAATTTGGAATTTCCTCATCGTTGTAAATCCGCATTTTCCTGACGCTACCCCGGAAAGGAAATAATCTTTAATAAAGCCTATTATGAAAAGGGATTGGAAAATGTGGTTTTATGGGATGTTCAAAATATACAAGATGGTCAGTTAGTTAAAATTAATTTTATTTCTAAAACGTCGCCTCATAGACAAGGAGTTTGGTTAAGAACTGATAAAGGTATTGAAATTTCTGCATTAAAAAGTGAAATCTATAAGAGCATAAATTTGTTGGAAGACACATCTCCAGAAGAAGTCATTATTAAATGTCATACAAACGATGGCAAATTGAATGTTGATAAGCGAAAAAGACGGTTCATTAGTTTATAAAAGCAATGCATATGGATTCGATACTGAATTTAATGATTTAATATTTTCTATTGAAAAACTATAATTCGTACTTCAACAATCGGGTGCGATTGCTGAAGATCAATTGCAAGAATTAAATTATTAGATGTACTTTTTAAATAGAATTTAAAAAGGATTTTCTCTTTCCTCTTTGTTCTCTCAAGTGTAATCATTCGCTCATTCAGATCAGTAAAGGGATGCTACGCTTCTCTCCGCAAACTTTGTGAACTTTTTTGATAATGCTTCAAAAAACTTGCACAAACTTCAAGTCCCTTGACAGCTCTTTTCGCAAAGATTAGTTCACCTTCAAACAAAGAAGGGAGCTGTTCAAGAATGGAAAAACTTTATGAAATTCTTCAGATCAAACAAGTAATAGCAGAAGTGAGGGAAGGAGAGAGCCACATCGTTAGATCACCGAAGGATGGAGCGAAGATCGCAGCAGCATTCATAAGAGATAAAGATAGGGAGGTGTTTCTCGTGATGGCCTCAATACAAAAAATCGAATTGTAGCAGGCTCAAGAACGTTAAACGATAGAATATTTACAAAAGAGGTTATTAGGGAAGCAATTGAGAATATAATTCAGGCGGTTTTATAGACTTATGTATGGTGGAGACTAGCGGGATCGAACCGCTGACCTTTTGGCTGCCAGAGGAATTCTAATAAGAAAACTGAGTTAAATAAGAACAATTAAGTTAAAATAAGTCTGATTTTATAAGGTTTGTTATATGTTTGAGGGAAATCGTAGTTAATCTAATTCAATGAAATAAATTAAGTCTGTGCACTATTTCGTGCACTTTATTTGATGTGATCAGACAAAATAATTATTGCTTAAAATCTGGTTAATGAATTTTCTAACAAGGCTATTAAGTTTGATTTAAGTTCTTTTTAAATAAGTTATTCAATTACTCTCTTTTTAAAATTTACTGACAACTTAAACTGCAATTCAAATGTTAGAAAAAACTAACAATTGAATTGCAGTTTTTTATTTCATAGATCCGAAACATAATTTCTTCACAAGCTGAATTTGCAAATAATGAGTTTAAATGTGGACGAAAACCAACGTCCATCTTCATTCTTTCCCATGAACCTGTTCATCCATCCATAGACATTTTTGCTCTTCTAGTAACAAAAGAAAAGATTGCAACACAGGGGATACCCATCTCAACTTATGATAAATGGCATAACTCTTTATGAATTGGGGTGCTTCAATTGGTTTAAATGTTAATTGATTATTATTAGAATTCTCTTTTACAACAATATAAGGAAGGATCGCGACACCTAGCCCACACATGACTGATTGCTTTATGACTTCAATACTTGAACTTTCAAATTTTTTGTCAGGAAAGTGTCCGCTCATACGTAAGTAGCGATCCACCATTGCTCTGTACCCACACCATTCCTCTGTATAAATAAATTGGTATTCTCTTAAGAAATTAGATGAATTTTCACAAGGTGTAAAGTCAATGGGCAAAACCCATCCGAATGACTCATCAAATAATATTGTTGTAATAAACTCTTCGTACTCCATAGGTTCCCCGATCAAGAATGCAATATCTGCTTCACCATCTCGCAACTTTCTTAGTGCTTGTTCATTAGTAGCTGTCTCTAGAATAATATTTACTTTAGCATTTTTCTGCTTATATTTTTGTAATAAATGTGGTAACCGATAAACAGCCAAAGATTCATTGGACGTAATGGTAAGGGTTCCTTCAGGATAATTGCTATCTTGAGGTATCTCTTGTGCTTTTTTGTAGATAGATAGCAACTCTAAAGCATAAGGATGAAAATGGTGTCCTGCTTTCGTGAGAAGAACTTTTTTCCCTAATCGGTCGAAGAGAGAAGTATGTAAATCGTTCTCCAGTGTTTTAATATGGGCAGTCACTGTAGATTGTGCATAATCTAATGCGCAAGCTGCTTTTGAGAATCCTCCATATTTGACGACAGCACAAAATGTTTTCACGTGTCTCATTTCCATAGATAACCCTCTTTTTAGTATCACGATTTGTGAACGATTATATCATATTTTTCAATTTTTCAAATAATGAATATTTTATTAAAATCAAACTGAGAAGGGAAATTGCATTTCTTCGCTTTTTTATTACATCTGCTCGGAGTCGGATTTTTACATGAAAAAGGAATTAGATGGTCAGAATTTGTGATTGTTATCATTAATCAAACCACTTAAGAGCATTGGAGGAGAATGTTATGCGTAAAAAGAGTTATCATGTAGCTGTAGTAGGGGCTACGGGTGCAGTAGGACAAAAAATCCTTAGCTTACTAGAGTACGAAACTCAATTTGAGATAAGTGAAGTTACACTTCTTTCCTCAAAGCGATCGGCTGGTAAAAAACTGTCCTTTAAAGAACGGGAAATCACAATACAAGAAGCATTGCCAACAAGCTTTCAAGGTGTCGATATTGCCTTTTTCAGTGCTGGAGGAGAAGTGTCAAAACGATTAGTAAACTACGCAGTTGATAGTGGTGCTGTTGTGATTGATAACACGAGTGAATATCGAATGTCATCTGATGTCCCTCTTGTCGTTCCAGAAGTGAATGCCCACACTCTAACTAACCATAAAGGCATCATCGCTGTTCCAAATTGTTCCGCATTACAAATGGTAACAGTTCTCCACCCGATCCGGAAAGCATTCGGTTTAGAACGAATTATTGTCTCAACTTACCAAGCAGTATCAGGGTCAGGAATTCATGCAATCAACGAATTAAAGGAACAAGCAAGGGCAATGCTTGCAGGTCATGAGGCAGAAGCCGGCATATTACCTGCAAAGAAGGATAAAAAATACTATCCCATTGCGTTTAATGTATTGCCTCAAGTAGATGTGTTTACCGATAACGGTTACACATTTGAAGAGGTAAAGATGATTCAAGAAACTAAAAAAATTATGGAGGACCCCGCTCTAAAGATGGCTGCTACTTGCGTCAGGGTTCCAGTTGTATCCGGTCATTCCGAATCTGTTTACATCGAGTTGGAAAGAGCTGCTACTGTTAAAGACATTAGAGAAGTATTGTCCTTTTCTCCAGGTGTTATTCTGCAGGATGAACCGGGGGAACAGCTTTATCCAATGCCTTTATACGCAGCAGGGAAAACAGACACGTTTGTTGGAAGAATTCGAAAAGATCCTGACTATCCTAAAGGGTTCCACCTGTGGATTGTATCCGATAACTTATTAAAAGGTGCAGCTTGGAATTCGGTTCAGATTGTAGAGACAATGGTGGAGAAAAGGATTATTTGATGTCTTTAAATGAGGATTGATGTGTTATAGAAAAAATTTAAGGTGCATTTCATCAATGAGGAAATGCATCCATTTTTGAATAGCATAAAAAGAATCCATGTATTTTAAAAAAATGAAAATTGAAGGACCATAAAACAAACAAAACTTGAAGTTTTTGAAGAATGCGGTCACTGTGTCTGTTGATTCTTTTAAGCCTTCTAATATGGCGGGAGATGCATCTTCTTTAAATCCAGTAGAAGTACAATCTCTATTTTTAGATGTTAGAATACATGCTTTGCTTTTTTTTTAGGTATTTTTTTGTTTGACCAATACTACTTTAAATCTATATAGTAAAAATAAGGATTTAATTGATAATTTTGGATGCGGAATGATCGTAGAAATTTTTCCTGAATTATAGGCAATATGAAAATATGAATATATAAAAGGGGGCTAGGATGATGAATATTTGTTTATCCCATACATTGGAGTTTCATTCATTGGAAGGTGAAAAAATCTACTTTAAAGCCTTAAAGTTAGATGATGCTCATGAGATACATGATTATGCGTCAGATAAAGAAGTTTCACGATTTATTGGTTGGAAATTAATGAATACTTTGAGGGAAACTCGTGAGTACATTGAATTAATGTTAGAACGTGAGTCGGCAGGTACTCATTTATATTCCTCTATTGTTCATAAATTAACCAATGAAATTATCGGAACAGCTATGGTTTTCAATTTTGACCAAGTTGCAAACAAAGCTGAAATTGGTTATGTATTACACAAAGATCATTGGGGTAAGGGGTATGGAACAGAGGCTGTTGAATTGATAAGTGATTTTGCATTTAAATCACTAAATCTTCATAAAATCCATGCAATTGTATCTGCAGCAAATATAGGTTCAGCACGGATTCTTGAAAAGAACAGTTTTGAGTGTGAAGGGCGATTAAAAGACAACTACTTTATTGAAGATAAGTATTATGATGCATTACTTTTCGGCAAAATTACTGACCTATAACCTTTACATCAAAATACGATGATAATCAAATTAAAGGAAAAATTAGTAAAAAGGAAAATATTTTAGATGATTTGAGGGGATATTTTGGGACTAGATAGTAACACATATAAATTATCAAATCAAAAAATAAGTTTAGATCGATTAACTGATATATTCTTTAATGCATTTACCAACAAAAATGGAAAAAAAGCAAATGTACGTGTACTTAATGATTTATTTATTCCAGAGGGGATGATCATCAAAAATACGGATTCCATCCCCATCATTTACAATCTTCAACAATTTATCGAGCCGCGTGAAAAACTATTAAATGAAGGGCACTTAACTGATTTCAAAGAAGAAGAAATAAACGAAATTACAGAGATTTTTGGTAATATCGCCCACCGTTTCAGCTTATACCGAAAATCAGGAGTGTTGGATGGAGATTCGTTCGAGACGTTGGGGATGAAAACGATGCAGTTTATTCAAACTCCAAGTGGTTGGAAGATCAGTTCCGTAGCATGGGATGATGAAAGAAAAGACTTAACCATACCTAAAAGATATCGGAATAATACAAACAGATAACGGCTGGTTCTTTTTTGTGGATTGCGTCTTCAACGGGTGCTTATCTTTAAATAGGTAAGTATCTTTTTCAAACTCTGTTATTGTTCACGGAAAAGGTGATAAAGAACGTGAGGTATACTTTAATACTCGGTGTTCTTTGTGGTTAAAAAGGTATCTGGATTCGAGGGACGATATAGAACAATGCTTGTTTATAACAGAGAGAAAACCTAGAAGAAGGATGAGTATTGATCTCATGAGATATATCATAAAACGTATATCTAGTCGTGCTATAATCAGGAAAAGTATTCATCCCCACCAATTACGTCATAGCTACGCTACTAATATGATCAATAATGGGGCACCTCTTGAGGTAATACAAAGTTTATTGGGTCATGAGAAAAGCGAAACAACAAAAATATACGCTCAATTTAGTGGCAAGCAAAGACATGATTTGTATAGTAGATATTTCTAAAGTGCGTTCTAGTAGAGGTACTTTTTTTATTGGATTTAGGATTGAGTTAATTGTTATAATTTGAAATAATTGGTATTAAGCAATCGTAGCAGGATAGTTGAACATGCTGTATGTTAAAAATACAAAATAAACATCAGGGATTGATTAGGTTGGCACGGATAAAAATTGGGGATGTTTTTGAGATAGAAACATTAAATGGAATAGGATTATTTCAATATGTTCATAAAGATAAAACAATGGGGCACTTAATTCGTATATTACCTATCTTATACGAAGAAGGGTATGGTATTGACGATAAATTAGTGGAAAAGAAAGAGTTATATTTAATCCATTTTCCCTTGGAAGCTGCACTAAGACAAAAGATAGTGACTAAAATAGGGAATTATTCAATTCCACATGATTTTATGTTACCTCAAAGTTTTAGAATTCAACATAAAGTTGATGGTGAACTTATTTGTTGGCATATTGTTAATTATGAGACTTGGAAAAGAGAAAAATTCGTAAAATTATCTGATGAACAAAAGCTACTTTCTCCGTGGGGGACTTGGAACGACACTTTACTAAAAGAGAGATTAGCTGATGGGTGGACATTAGCTAATTGGATTTAATTTATTACACAATCGGGTGCATTTCTTCAAGAAGGAGAAATGCTCTTTTTTTAATATGTCAAAGATAAAATTTTGATTTATCCATTTAATGTTAATTGAGATATACTTAAATTATCTATTGAACCAAAAAAAGGGGATACGATTATGAAAAAAATTAATAAAGGAAGATACATAGCAGAAGTGGATGATGACTTTGTATTGTTTATCATAGGCATGCGTATTAATAAATTTTTCTCTTTTACTAAGTGGATTCCAGTTTTTAAAGCTATGGGTCCAATGATTAGACAATTATATGAAAACCCTCAATTAGGTTTTCTTCATACGGAGTTTCTTTTTAGTTGGAGAAGAATAACGCTGATTCAATATTGGAGAAGTTTTGAACAACTTGAAGCCTACGCACATGGTAAAACACATTTGGTTGCCTGGAAAGAATTTAATAACAAATTAGGAAACGATGGAAGTGTTGGTATTTATCATGAAAGCTATCGGATCACGAAAAATTGTGCAGAGGCAATTTACAATAATATGCCGAGATTTGGGCTAGGCCAAGCGTATTCAATTGCTCCCGTAACTAAAAAAACGAACTCAGCCAGAGAGAGAATGAATATATAGGTAGAAAAAACTTAGTCCACAATCGGGTGCGATTGCAGCAAAGAGTTATCACTCTATGCTTACTCCAGAAAAGGGCAGGATAATTGATTTAAAGTTTCGGAATTTCATCAAAGAATAAGCGAGAGAAAAGGAGTGTAATGATTGATACATAAGGACAATGGGGATATTACAACTTCGTGATGGTTGTTTGGGATACATTCATCTTACTGAGGAGCCCTATTTTAGGGAAAGCCTCCAGGGGCGGCGTGCCCTATATTCGCCCACCTCATTAGGAACGTTACTCCAATATCACGATTTTCTTTATTCCTTCTTACCAGGTGAGGATTTACTGTCACTACCTCAATAACTTCTTCTTTCACTAAACTGCACTTTAACTTAATACCAATTATTTCAAAATTACATCTTTTTCACAATACTTTATTCCAGAATATGGCCCGATCGTATTATGAGGTTAACCAGCCGGGGGAGGACGTTCTGGCCCGTGGGACCAAGATCCCGTCCGTAATACTGTCCACCCCCCTACTTGTAGAAACATGTTTGAGGCTGGTTGGGACGTGATCCTCTGTTATCGCTGCGATTTGAATTCCCTCTCGTTTCGCGATCTGTGCCTTCGATAGGCAGCAGGAACAGTACTCTGGCGGAAATAGCTGATTTGATTCTCCCGATATATGGTTCAGGGGAACCTCTTGATGTGTCCTATAACATAACGTCATATAACTCGATTGTGGTGCTTTTCATTGACCTTTTGCTGCAGTTGTATATGGAAAGTGTAGAGTAATAATCGGGAGCAATCTTAGCAAACTAGTACAACTGAATACTGGACCGCCCGTGATTTTCGCTTTGGGTAGAATTTGATATGGGTATAATAGAAAAAAGCCGATTCTCCTTAGGACTAAAGGAAAATTGGCTATTATACTTCCTTATAAATTAAGCAAGATCATATTTTTAGTAACTAGTTCCTTTTCTTAATCCCAAGCATATACTTTTGAATTTCCACCTGAGTATTTTGCTAAATAAAATTCGGCTTGATCTCCATCGACATATTTACCGATATTTCTGAAGACATGACAGCCATGTGAATCAAAATCATGACTACCCGCTGTTTTATAGTAGAGACCTCTAATACCATTAGAATAAACTACATCATCTCGATCAAACGGATCTTCATCATATAACTCATAATAACCTGATTTACTATTAGAACTAAGACAAATTTTAAAATCGCCTCCCCCTGATAAAAAGATTTTACTTTGGTGGGTAAATACATCACTCCCTTGATAATCCCAGCCACCAGCATGGGCAATTGCTGGAATTATCAAAGAAAGTGCAATAAAAGCTAAAATTACCCTGATTTTCTTCATCATTTCGTCCCTCTCCTTTCGTTTCTAAGATAAAGGTTACCGCCGATAAATAATAAGTTCTTAGATTTCCAACAACTTTGTAAACTTTCTATATTATGTAAAAAACACCTGCAAGATTAATAAAAAAATATATTTAAATAACTTTATGGAACAGCATTTAGTCTAGCAGTTACATCTATTTACTCATAAAAGATACTGTCGTTAATAGCTTTTAAATGCCAAATACACACAACACCATAATTATGATAAGGTGCTACGAACACGAAACCACCTCCCCTTTTGGTTACTCCAATTCATATAAATAATTCAAAAGGACTCTATTAATGACCTGTAATCCATCTTAGAACGGCCGAGAGCCCTGTCCTTGGACAGGGCTCTCGTCAACTTATGCTACTTACATCAAGTGCATGTTGCCAACTCGGATAGTAATATAAGGCACTACGCATGAGCTCAGGATGAGTTTGTTTCACTTGTTTTTTGCTTAATGAATTTCCCCTGTTTTCAAGCTCCTGAATCTGCATGATCACTTCTTTTGCTGATAAATTAGGTTCCAATGGATTCACTCCTTGTGTTTAGCACTATTCTTGCCTTTGATACAAAGATTAAACATGAAAACTATTAATATACAGAACAAATCCGTGTCTATATGAAAAAGAGTTTCTATAGAAACAAGATGTATAATGTAAGAAACTAGATTCAGCTGTTCACAGAAATCGCGAAAGGTTTTTAAATCAATTCGCCCTTTAATGACCTTACATTCCATGAATATTACGCTTTAATAGTTTCTGTTTGATTTAGATATGAATATATATTCCTTCTAGTAATCAAATCAATGCGATCAAATAACAGGGGGACCCAGGGTATATGGATAATCTATTAAAAGTATCATCAAAATCAAAACCGAGTTCAGTTGCGGGCAAAATAGCAGGCGTAGTTAGGGAGACAGGTACTGTAGAAATTCAAGTGTTGGGAGCCGGTGCATTAAATCAAGCGATTAAAGCCATTGCGATTGCAAGAGGATTCGTAGCTCCCGCTGGTCTTGATTTGGTCTTTGTTCCTGGTTTTATAACTATTTTAATCGATAATCAAGAAAAAACTGCAATAAAATTAAGGGTAGATCCAAGAAAAAAACGATAGATTTTCATTATGTAAAAAACCTGTTTAACAGGCTTCTTTTGTATGCCTTGACAAAAGGTTTTTAATTTTAATATGGGATTGTTAAACATCGGAATTATCCGGATTGATTCCTTGTTGCATAGAGCTTTAAATTCACATTTGTTTCAAAATTAACCGGATTGCTGCTAAAAGAAAACATTGAATCTTTTGAAAAGTCATATTTAACCGGATTATTTTCCTCGCCTATTGTATAGCTATCTCATTAATAAATCAGAAATAGCCAGATAATTTTTAATTAGTCATAGAGGTATTGTCATAGACTTTACATAATAGGGTTATTTACAGGAATTAAAGGATTCACCACATTTATAAAGTCTTTTCAACATCATCTAGAACCGACTTATGCATCTTTAAATCAAAGAAAAGCGATTAAAATTAAATGGAAATTTTATTACTTCAAAAATTTAAAAACAGTGCAAATCACAGTACAAAATAGATTATAATGGGAATACATATCAAATGGTAAAATATACCTTAAATGGAGGTTTAGAATGGACAATATTTCAACAAACGAATATGAAAACCTTCAAGTTGAAACAGTTTTAAATAGAAACAAAGATTGTAGATATTCAATCAAACGTATTTGGAATAATCAAAAAGACGGTCGCACATCAGCCACAGGTTTTTGGATGAGCTTAGTATAGGCTTTTCGATTGGTTTCCGTAAGATTTTTTACGAGGTTCCGTTTAAAGACCGTAAAGTCCCACTTGTTTTCCGGATCTGGAGGAGATAATAAAGTTCCATCTTTCAAAGGAAGATAGATACATCTATATTTCTTGGCGTCTTTTACGTTGATATGAAAGATTTGCTGGATCGCTGATTCCACATTGTCCCCTTTTTCCGCTTTTTATGTTTTATTCCAGAAACGGGCCAGATTGTGGAGGAACTCATTTTTAAATTAAATGCATTTTTTATGTTGAAATTTATGGGAGAGATTGTGAATGAATGTATTTAAACTATCGTGGCAGGGTAGTAGTTGAACAAGAAATGGTTTTTTTCTTTATCATAATTTGGTGATGTACTCGAGTGTGTTAATATGCGGTCTAATACTTTTTCAGTAATTGGCATAAAGTGATTAAGTATTAGCCCCGATAAACAAACGGTTAATAAAGTTCCAATCCCAATTGGTCCATTCATAATCATTGCCATTATCAAGAATACGAGGTTAATGAATGTTCTCGACAAAAATATATTGGTTCTCGTTAATTCTTGTATGATTAATGTTAATCGGTCAACTGGAATCGGTGCAAAATTTGTGTGTAAATAGGTTGCAGTTCCTAATCCTATAACAACTAAGCCGATTCCAAAACAAACCACTTTGCTGTACCAGAGTTCAGGTGTTATCAAATTGTGTAATAAAAAAAGCCACATATCAATACCAACACCCGTTATAAATGCTGTTAACAGCCCTAAAACTTCTGGTCTTTGTCTTTTTAAAAATGAATTACAACCTATCATTATTAAAGCTATTATTATTTCCCAACTTCCCACAGTTAGCCCCACATTAATGGACAGTCCTACCAAAAGTGCATCAAAAGGTGAAGTTCCAAGGTCTGATTGTATTGTGAAAGAAATACCAAGGGTTAGTGTTAAAATTCCTAATACATAAAAAACATATTTCACTTTAATCAACCCTCTTTATTATTATTTTTTTATGGCTATATCAAATTTTGTAAATGTCTTTCTGAATTATAAGGTATAAGAGGTAATTCCTCTTCCATTTTTTTTACGAAATCGGGATTTGCAAGTAAGGAACGCCCAAAGGCCGCTAAATCGATGGTACCTTCCGTAATAGCATCAGAAGCAGTATCTGGATCTAAATTTCCTACTCCGATAATTGGACCGTCCCAATATTGTCTAATTAGTTGATGTAATGTCCTGCGATTGAATATGGTTTCAGTAAAATCATTTGTAGAAGGATGTAGAATATGAATACCAACTTCCTTAAATACAGAAAGGTAAGCCTTAATTAGTTCTATGGGATTCTCCCATCTGTAACTCGGTATATCATCTTTTATCTCAGAAAAGCGAATAATCGTTTTTTCAGGTCCGATCGCTTCACTTACAGCTGTCAAAACCTCCTTCATGAACAATAATCTGTTTGATAGATTACCGCCATAGTTGTCCTTGCGTTTATTTGTCACCTCCCAATTGAACTGATCGATTAAATACCCATGTGCCCCATGGACTTCAACTCCATCGAAGCCTGCAGAAATGGCATTTCTTGCAGCTAAAGCAAACTGATCGATTACTTGTTCAATATCATATAATGACATTTCCTCAGGTTCATCATAAGGCTTACGTAAACGATGGACATGTCCTTCTGCTCTTACCGTTGATGGTGCTTGTGGAGGATAACCTCCTGTAAGATCATGGTGCGTCAATCTTCCACTGTGCCACAGTTGAGCAATGATAGTTCCTCCTTCTGCGTGAACAGCTTCAGTTACTTTTCTCCAAGTTTTTACTTGTTTATCTGAGTACAGACCTGGAACACCAAAAGTTCCTTTTCCTCTAGGACTTGGATTAATTCCTTCGGTAATAATAAGTCCTATTCCATCCTTAGCCCGTCTTCTATAGTAAGCTACAATATCTTCTCCAACAGTCCCGGTATTGTTATCTGCAAAGCTTCTTGTCATAGGAGCCATTACAATTTTGTTCCGGAGGTTCCAATCACCAATTTTGATGGGATTTAATAACTCGTTTTTCAAATATTTACTCTCCCCTCATTAAAAGATTGAACTATATGACTAATTTTAGTAAATGAGGTAAGCTAGATACATAGATCATTAAAGTTAATTAATCACATTCACTTAGATAAATAATTTGTTTTATGTTTTTCACTTTAAAATTAAAGGAGTTGCTTTTATATGGATGAGATTGACAAGAAAATCGTGTTACTTCTTCAGGAAGAAGCGAGAATTTCTATGACGGAATTAGGGAAATCAGTTTCTTTATCACAACCTGCAGTCACAGAAAGAGTTCGAAGAATGGAAGAGAAAGGGATAATTGACTCTTATCGAGCTGTTGTTTCCCCAGAGAAAATCAATAAACAGATTACAGCTTACGTCCTAATTCATACAAAGGGATGTGAAAGTTTTGTAGAACATTGTAAACAAGCAGATGAAGTAGTGGAGTTACACAGGATTAGTGGACAATATAATTTTTTAGTAAAAGTAGTGACGGAAAATCTACAAACGCTGGAAATGGCTACAAATCAAATGGGAGTTTACGGGGATTCAACAACGTTAATTGTACTCTCATCCCCTATCAAAAATGATAAATTGGTTCCTATAATTTTAAATAAAAACTAGTTTACCGAAATCCTACTCTTGATATCGACTTTCTTTTCTTGATCATCAAGCAATCATTCAAGAATGCCTACATTCTGTTCTTGGTTGTGCCTCTAGTAAATTCAAATTTGTTATAAATCTTTTCCCACTTTATTTCTAAAGCCTTCCAGTAAAATATTTAGGCCAAACTGAAATTCCTCATCACTATCCCGCATGTGAAAATATTTGTTCAACTCAATAAAGAAAGGAAAGTCTTCTTCAAGTTTGGATTGGAAGTATATGTTCTTTTCTTCTTCATTTTCCTTCATTCCGTTAACATTCGTTTGAGATAGTCTTATCTCATCCTTTACGAATGAAAGAACATAATTGTTATACAGAGAGGCACATGAGGGTATCAGTTTATGACTCACATGAGCATTTGCAAAAATTCGATAAATGGACTCGATCAATCTTACTCGGTTTGTTGTTGCCGGTGGTGTCAGGGACAAGATTTCTGTTGAATCCCGGTAAGCTAATAATACTTTTCTGTAGTCAGTCGCAATCATCTGTAATTGAACATCCCATGGATATCCAGCCTCCGGTATAGAAATATCTTGTATAATCCTATCAGCAAGTAATTCTAATAGTTCTGATCTATTCTTTACATGCCAATAAAGGGAAGAGGCGCGGACATTTAACTGTTCAGCTAGTTTACGCATCGACAGATCCTGGATGCCGATTTCCTCTAATAAGACTATGGCTCCATCTATAATTTGTTTTCGATCAATTTTTCCTTTCATTGTTGCCCTTCTTCCAAATTTTAAATTTTGTTATTGACAATTATACCATAACGAACATAAACTAACAGTGTTAGATAACTAACAGTGTTAGATACTTTTAAGTAAGGAGGATATCTTTTAAAACGATAAAAGTATGAAATGACTCTAACTAAAGAATGGAGAGATATATCTGATGTGGCTATTGCTTCTAAACGTAATCGTCATGCCTCTTGGGTTTTTACTGATCATCTATTTTCTGAATTGGATGGGGAGAAAGAAAAAACAAAAATTTAACATGAAACAAAAGAACAGTTGGCTGATCGCACATATATTCTTCGTGATCCTCTATTTTGGCGGACTGTTAGGGACCTTTTTAATGGTGGTCACGACAAAATTTACAGACAACAGAGACATCATCTATTCAGCTCATTTGTTTATTCAATACTTTGATTGGTTTTTGATCATTCCTGGCGGGCTAGGGGCTTTACTTACTGGAATTTGGCTCGCGGTTCGAACGCATTGGGGTCTGACCAAACATTATTGGCTATTAGTCAAGTGGATCGGGAACATTTTGGCTATCGTGTTTGGGGCTAATTTTATGAGGATCTGGCTGCATGATAATTTTAAACCTGTGTTTAACAATCCGCTTCATCCTTTAGAAAATGCTCTCTATTTAGCTAACCGGAATATGATCTTTATGGGTCTTCTACTTAGTTTTTCTATACTAGCGTTTCTCGTTATCATCTCTTACTATAAACCTTGGGGAAAGAGAAAAGAAAAGGAAAAAGTAAATCGAATTAAAACGACAGGAGGTATGTAACATAAATCTTTTGCGTTCACTGCATTCTTATCTAACTAATGCTTAGGAATTAATGTAACATTCTGATTATGCAATGAAGCTGAGAATGCTCTCAGCTTCTCGTGTTTTATGGTCTATGTTTCAATCGTTCCTTTCATTGACATAAAAAAGAATCTTCTTTACATTCCTTATTTTAGGCTTATATATTTGTTTTAAACTGCATGAAATGCTTATAGTAATAAGCGAGAGGAAGGTTGATAATTGTGGAAAACTTAATAGCAATTGAAGTGAATGGGTTAACCTTACGCGGGATGTCTCACAAACCTAAAGTTAACAATCTATCAAAATACCCCATCGTTATTATTTTTCATGGGTTTACAGGTTCCAGAGTAGATGGGAATTTTTTGTTTGTCCGTTTTGCACGTGAACTGAGCAGACAAGGCATCGGGTGTGTTCGATTTGACTTTTCAGGTTCTGGGGAAAGTGACGGATCTTTTACAGAGATGACATTTATCTTGTGAAAAAAATAGATTGGGTCGATCCAGAAAAAATAATGCTATTGGGTCATAGCATGGGCGGGGCGGTTGCTACTCAAGTAGCAAAAGAAACCCCGGACGAAATACATAAAGTATGCTTGTGGTCACCAGCAGGTAACATGAACGAACTAGCTCGTTCCTATTTTGAAAAATATCCTATGCTTCCTAACGGAAACATTGATTTAGACGGTATTGAGTTAGGTCGTGGTTTCTATGAAGACCTTAAGAATCGGGATTTATTTCAAGGGATTACATCTTATACGAAACCGGTGATGATCATTCATGGCACAAACGATCAGGTTGTTCCTGCTGAATTTGGTCAAAAATATTACGACACATATGTAAAGAATGACCGCAGCATCTATTTCATCAAGGACGCCGATCATGGTTTCTCAAGGCTGAACTGGGTTGATGAACTATTTAATCAAAGTATTCTTTTTTTTAGAAGTAATTGTTAAAGTCGGATTGAAAACCTTAAAATGTTTTGAAAGCCATTTGTTAAGGTTGTTTTCTATAAAATGGTAAATCGGATGCCAATAATAAATGAAACCCTATCAAAATTTTGACAGAAGCGCCGATTGCTTTGTCATACCTGAATGATTCACTATTTCATGGACCAATATCTCACCGAAAAATGATCAAAATAATTTTAAAAATAAGTCATGTTTTGAAAACTAAAAAAGTAAAATACCTGATATAAAAGCATTTTGGACAAATTTTAAAAAAGAAAAGAAGAAGTGGCTGAGGATGATTTTGATGACGAATAATTCTTTATTCAATAATCGGGTGCAATTGTCACCTAAGTCAGCCGCCGTTACTCAAGAAAAGGGCAGGATTGTGGCATAAGGAATATGTTATTTACTTTAAGAATATTTAGAGTAAAGATGTCATTGTTAATGGGGAGGTTAGTTATGGAAGTTCTTTTTATTGGAATCATATTGCTCATCTTAG
>NZ_JAMXKG010000025.1:0-29581 GCF_024494405.1 Fictibacillus sp. WQ 8-8 | reverse complement strand
TTGTTTGTTCTGCATTTTAAACTTCATAGTAGGGCTTCCTCCTAGATGGTTGTTTGGGATACATTCATCTTACTGAGGAGCCCTATTTTTATCAAAGATCAAAATTAGCCATCTACAGGAATGCTAAACTGCTTTGGAATACTCTTGTATTAATTCCATGATTTCTTCAACACTCTTCATCGTTTTCAATCGTTTTACATTGTCTTTATTGCTCAAAAGCTTAGTAAGCTGTGAAAGAGCCTGCAGATGGGTCGTATTATCGATCGCAGCTATACAGAATAATAAGGACACTGGATGCTTGTCATCGTTTAAAAAGTAAACCGGATGTTCCAGCTTCAAAAAACTCATACCCACCTGATTGACTCCCATTTCCGGACGTGCATGGGGTATTGCAATTTCCTGACCCAAAATGACATAAGGCCCCATTGTGTATACATTCTCTATCATGGCATCGATGTATGAAGACTCAATCGCCCCTTTCGAGAGCAGCGGCTGGGCTGCTTCTTTTATCGCTTCCTCCCAGTCTGGAAGCTGTTCAGCAAATTGAATGGTTTCACTTGTAATCAAATCACTTAGCACTGGTCTGTTCCTCCTGTTTACGTTGGTCCTTTTTTGAAACATGAATTGGCTTAAAGCCTGCTTCAACCCGTCCTTATCAATAAAATTAACGTAACCTTCCATGATCTTGAGTATTTCCTTTGTTGTAACAGGTTCGTATTGTGTTCCAAATAAAAACTGATAAACCTCGTTGAGCAGCGTACTTTTTTCAACAGGTGTCATTATCGGTTTCACCAGAAAATAGCGTTTCTTTGTGTGAAGCTGTACGGTCGAGAAAACAAGATCAAAATTGGAGAGCTGGCAATGATTAAACTCATGCAATGACATAGTACGGTCAATCGTAATCTCTGAAAACAAGGATTCGAGCTGATGCTTTACCATCAGCGAAGAACTGATTCCGCTTGGACAAACCACCAACGCTCTCTTTTTTCTAGCCGCAATTTGCTTTGGTTTTTCAAGCAAAGCTCCAAAATGGATGGTAATAAACCCTACTTCTTCTTCCGGTACAGAAATATTGAGAAGGACTTCCACGGGTTCAAGCAGTTCTTTTACAATGGTGTAAAGTTCCTTATGTTCTTCCCGGATCTGTTCAAGCAAAGGATTATGAATGGGTATTCGGTACTTCATCCGGTAATAAGCTGGTTTAAGGTGCTGATACAGTGTTTCCACGACTGTATTCTTTTTTTCAAATGAAATACAGGCCTTGGATTCAAATTCTGTTACAAGCCTTTCACATATTCGCAGCAGCAGATCGTAATCATCCTGGATAACCGAAGCATTCCCCAACGAAAGTCCCAATAGCTGAATGACAAGGTAAGCAATTTCTGATTCAACGGTATCCAGCTCTAAAAGGTGAATCATTTGTTTAGCTGTTTCTATTAAATGGTCTTGTTTCAGAATCTCAATTTCATCAGGATGAAGACGGATAACCTTTTTTTCCAGAAGCCGGATATAATAGAACTGAAGAAAATGAGCAAACTGGTGCAGCCGTTCTTCCACAAATTGAAGATTAGAATCCCTTTCAAGGGATTGAAGAAGAGTGATCATATAATCAGCTCTAAGTTCATAACCTGCTTTTTTCACAAGATATTCAATTATTTTTTTCCCTGACGGCTTCTGAAAAAGTTTTGTTAAATGATTCATTAATAGAACCCTTTTATCAAGCTCGGTTCCTTTTAAGTGGTATCCCCGTTCCCTTGTGTAATGTATTTTCACAAGAAACGGACTAATCATTTCATTGGCCTTTTTCACATCAGCTATCACTGTGTTTTTACTTACTTTTAGGAGAGACATAAGATGGGCTGACGAGATATACTCTTTTCTGATAAATAAGAATAGGAAAATGGAATAAAGCCTTTCTTCTTCCGTAAATATAAAAGACTCTCCCGTTAACTTTGTGCCTGCATAATCAATCACCCGTTCCGGAACCTCAATCCATGTTCTTCGTTTATAAGCAATAGAAGGAAGACTCCGATCCTTCAGCCATTCATTAATTTTTTCAAGATCATACGTTATCTGCCGCTTGGTCAAATTTGTCTGATCCATGAGCTGTGACATTGTTGGTTTATTTAGTGCAGAAAGCTGGTTTAACAATAAGGCCGGCCGTTCTTCCAGTTGCACGTCATCATCCCTCCTGTTTCAATCATATTTTAAAGCGCTTACATTTTGGATACTTATTGATTACAAAAAGTGTTATATTCAACTTACAAAATTGTGACGAGATATGATTATGTCTTATTACAAGCATTTTAAAAGGCTGTAAAACTAAAGTAAATAAAATAAACCTGGATCCATTATTAGGATACAGGCTTATTAATTGTTGAGATTACTTCTATAATTTCTCAAATCGTAAGTTAAGGAAAAGGAGAATCATAATAAAAGCCAGAGCAACAAGCAGTTTTTGAGCGTTCGTCAACTTTTTAAACCAATCGTACCGTTTCGCTTCATCTTTATAGATCCAATAATCAATGAATGTCATGACGATCACGCCCAAACTGATTCCGAAAACAGCCACTCGAATTACTCTCTTTTTTGTTACTCGATCTCTAACACCAGCTCACGTGATTTTGCCCTCGATACACATGCTAAGATTGTATCATTCGTACCCTTCTCCTCTTCTGTCAGAAAAGAGTCGCAATGATCAACCTCCCCCTTTTTAACTTTGATCTCACACGTACCACAGCGTCCTGCCCGGCAAGAATACGGAGTATTAATTCCATTCTCATGAAGAGCATCAAGCAAGGTCTGGTTTTCCGCTACCTGCAGGATCGTTCCGTTAGTCAGTTTTACGTGAAAAGCGTTTTGAACATTTGATTTAAGAGGGGTAAACCGTTCAACATGAATATTGGAAGATGGATAGCCTAATTTTGCTGCTGCATCAGTGAATTCAGTAATAAAAGAACCCGGTCCGCAAAAGTACACATGCGTGCCGATAGGATGCTGAGCGAGAGTATCTGTAGTCAGCCTTTCTACCAACGGTTCACGGGAAAAATAGAAGCGGCACTGTTCAGGATAAGTTTTTTTCAGGAAAGAATAAAACGCGCAGGTGTCTTTGGTCTTGGCGGTATAGTGCAATACGAAGGGAACATTTTTCCCTTTCAATTCTTCCATCATGCTTAAAAAGGGAGTAATTCCGATCCCTGCAGCATAAAACACATGACGCTTTGCTTTAAAGCTAAAGGGAAAATGATTTTTCGGGTAACTGATGTGCAGACTGTCTCCTTCTATTACTCCATGGTGCATAAAAGCGGAGCCGCCTTTTGAATCTTCGTTAAGCGCCACAGCAATCTCATAATGTCCTCTTTTGCGTGTATGTCCGGTTAAAGAATAGTGGCGATGTATTGTTCCTTTCTCTGTTTCTATAAAAATACCGATATGAGAACCTCCGCTATATGGCGGAAGCGGCCGGCCGTCAAGCGAAGCCAGCTCAAAACGTTTCACTTTCGGAGCTTCTTTATGGATAGCTGTTACCGTAACAGGAAGCATGTTTTCTTGCAGCATCACCGTTCATCTCCAATTAAAGTTTGGCTACATAGCCTAAATACGCATTTCTTAATGATGAATAATGATCACTTACTGAAAGAAGTAAGGCGCATTGGCAGCATGTGATCTCCATCCCATCCTGAAGTGTCTCAGAATGGGTCACTTTCAGCTCAGTCAGTCCGTGGCAGCGGCAGCAGAACACCTGAATGACGCGGTCACCATGGCCGATGAATTGCACCTCTTCCTCAGAGAGGAAGCCGATATCTTCTGTGATGTTTTTAAGTCTCTCAATCTCTGGCCATGCTGCCGAAACATAAAGATAGCATCCCATTTTCTGTTGGCTCAGCCAGCTTCGGACCTTCACCTCATCTGTGAGCTCCATTCGTTCAAAAGGTTTTTTTTGTTCCATGATTTTTTGGGTGATTGGCTGCAGCAATCTGATTCCATATGTATCTCCGCAAATAAGGTATTTTCGCTTTCCCGGCACAAACTTCATGTAGGATTCCTGCTTTTTAGCTTCTCTTCCAGATAGGCCAGAAGCTGCTTTTTATAGAGGGAGATTCCTTTATAATCCGCAATATGTTCGGGGAGTTCTTTTATAATCTGATAAAATTGCTGAAGCCAGACTGTGTTGGCAGTAAAGTCTTCCATGGCCAATACATGAGTATGAATCGTGAACAAAATTCCGTTGCTTTGCGGCAATCGAAAAAGCTTCTGGACTTCCACTCGCAAATGAACGAGCTCGCCTGCATTTTCTTCTGTTACATTCTTTCTTTCTTTCCCCCACTCATGAAACGTTTCCAATGACGTATCGAGCTTGTTCCCCGCCATTAAAGACCAATTCAGCCGTTCCCAAGGGGCTCCAGCTTCCAGCCTCTTTAAAAAACGCAAAATGCGGCCGTCCAGCCCTTCCTCTTTAAACCCTGGAATCGGGTGATGGATCTCTTTAAATTCCATTCCAAGGTTAAACGCCAGCGACCAGTTGGCTGGAAAGCAGAGCTGCCCCGCATCCAAATACAGATCCCCATCCCTCTCCTTCATGAAAATGAGATCTTCCTGTACATGCCTGCCGATAAAGTCTAAAGGCTCACACGGCATCGTCGTTTCATCGCCATAGGTAAAACGAGAGGTCTCTCCAAGGATCTTATTTACAAACGTCCAGTGATCCCCGTTTTTTTGAAGCGCAAACTGATCGGGGTAATAGGTTACGAGGTTTTCAGTTACCAGGTCTACGATCTCCCACTGGCTCTTTAACGTGTGAGGAAGGGATTGAAAGCAGCGTTCAGGATGATGGGTTAGCAGGTCCCGCTTTAGTTGGACCTCTTCTGTATAACGTGGAGTAATTTCTATACTGGATGGCCGAGTCATGGAGACGGAGTTGTTGGAATAGCGGTATTGATCGCCCTTAAACGGATAAGGAAAAGAATTCAGTTCACGTGTCAGCATATTAACCCCCCACTTAACAGAATATTCTTTCTTTTTATTTTATAGAAAAGTGTGGAAAAACTGAAGAGTGAATTGTAAAAGACCATACCTTTGTGGGCTTTTACCTGGCTTGGCGTGATAATTGTGCAGCTTTTTGGAATCCAGCTCGACAATGGATACCATGGCTTCTCCTGAAACAACCGCGTCAGTTCCCAGGCGTTAGGGTGCCAATGCGGTTCACGCATTCCATGGATAAAAAGGGGATTCCACAAAGATGTATGCACATTAAAAAAGACCGCACCACCTCGTGTGGTACAGCCTTTTAATCCGTTATTGCCCCTTAATCTCAAGCAGTTTCTGCCTCAACCCTGTTTCCATCTGAGCGAGTTCGTTCTCGGCCAAACGGCGTTTATGGCGGCCTTCCTCCTGGATCCGCAAAGTCTCCTCCAGGGTAGTCAGCAAGTTTTCCTGCGTCTTCTTAAGCGTTTCAATATCAATCAATCCTCGCTCATTTTCCTTCGCCGTTTCAATTGTATTTGCTTTAAGCATCTCGGCGTTTTTCAATAAAAGCTCATTTGTCGTTTTGGAGACCTGTTTCTGCGCCTCTACCGCACTTCGTTGGCGAAGCAAGGTAAGTGCGATCGCCACTTGGTTTTTCCAAAGCGGAATGGCAGTCATGATGGAGGACTGGATTTTTTCCACGAGAGCCTGATTCGTGTTTTGAATCAAACGGATCTGCGGTGCGCTTTGAATGGTGATTTCCCGGCTCAATTTTAAATCGTGAAGGCGTTTGTCCAGCCGGTCGGCAAACTGCACCATATCGTTAACTTCCTGATATTTCATCTGGTCGTTTGTTGACTCTGCTTCTTTACGGAGCGCCGGAATGATTTTTCCGTTTAATTCCTCCAGCTTCAGTTCACCTGCAGCAATGTAAACGTTCAATGCCTGAAAATATTCTTTGTTGTGCTCATACAATTTTTCAAGCATGACGATGTCGGCGAGCAGCACATTCTTGCTGCTGTCGAGTTTGACGCTGATCCGGTCAATCTGCGAGCCAGTCTTTTGATACTTGGAAAGCACCTCTTGAACAGAACCGGAAATCTTGCCGAACATGCGACCAATCAAGGACGGCTTGTTCGACTGCAGCTCATCAGGGTTTACATGGCTGAGCTTTTTCATCAAGTCATGTATGATTTCTCCGACTTGCCCGACATCCTGCTTTTTCACTTGATCCAGCATCGTGTTGGAAAATGAGAGTAATTTAGACTGTGCTGGTGTTCCGTATGTAATCATCGCCTGGTGGTTCTTCGGATCGATCTGTTCGGCCAGCTGGTAGGCTTTTGCCTTGTTTTCCTCTGGCAGAACATCAATCAGCCTCTTCTGCTTTACTTGTTCTCCTGTCTTCAGCTCCTGAACGTTTTCAGCGCCTCCGAACGGATCGGAGAGCAAGTCATTCATAATATCCAATTTATCGTCATGATTATAGAGAGGGGACGTATTATCGCTCATTATAATCTCCTGCTTTCGTTTCTAATTTTGAATCTTTCAAGGTTTTTATAGAATGCTTGGCCACATCCAGCTCGAATTTCAGCTGCTCCACATCATCCGAGATCATATGGTAAAGGTCCTCTTCAATGTATTCGGTAAGTTCCTTCAACGTCCTTCTTGTTTCCGAAAGAGAATCCTGAATCTCCCAGCTTTTCTTGGGCTGTCCTGATAAGAATGCATATTTTTCCGTCAGCTCGACGGCAGAATCCAAATGCGAAAAGTAAAAACGCTCTGCTTGAAAAAAACGCCTTGGCTCCTTTTTCGTCATGCTGTATATTTTTCTTGTGATCTTCGTCAGTTCCATCCTCTGTTTAAAGGTTGGAATGTCGCGAATGGAAAACATCGATTTCTGCAGTCTGTAAATCTTTGGCTTTGCTTCATTTAAATTTTTCTTGATATATTTAAATTCGCTGCGAGTCAGCTTATATTTTTTCAGCATGCGGTAATTCCAGAGCATCGCTGTCATCGTATAGCCGATCACCGCTCCCCCGGCCGCAAAACCGCTCGAGAGCAAGAAAGACTGATCGAAGGCAAAGAAGGACAGCAGCCAGACGATGACCATTGTATTGATCGTACTGAACACCTTGACGAATAAGGCTAAAAACCAGTTCATGTAAATCGACTCCTGACATCATGTCTTTTCTAATACTACGAAGAGAACAAACTTGAGTTTCACTTTTAGAAAAAATTTACTTTTCTCTATCTCTACCTTACATGATTATGGTGAACATCTCTATAGCCCCGTAAACGTAAAAAAACTAAGACTTAAGGCTTAGTTCGCGGTGCCAGGCACCGTTAAATAATTGTTGGAGGTTTGAACATGAAGAATTATGTAATGAAGAACGGTGATAAAGCTTTGATTCGCGAAGCTGTTCCAGCTGATGCACAGATCATCATTGATTTTTATAATGTGGTCGGGGGTGAGACAGATTTCCTCTCTTTTGGCGGAAACGAGTTTACTAGAAATGCCGATGAGTATGAAACATACATAGAGAGTATGGCTTCAGAAGAAAACTCCATCATGCTGCTTGCCACCCTGGGCGACGCTATCATCAGCATTGCCACGATTAACTCTTCCCAAAAAGCACGGTCGAAACATAACGGCACACTGGGAATTGTTATCTCTCAAAACTATACCAGGATGGGTCTTGGAGAGAAAATGATGGTTGAGCTGATTGATTGGGCCAAGCATAACGGGACCACCAAGAGGATCAGCTTAGTGACCAGAGAAGACAATCACCGGGCCATCGCTTTATACAAGAAACTGGGTTTTGAAGTGGAAGGTTTAGTTCGAAACGATACGTATATAAACGGAGTCTATTACTCGACGGTGATCATGGGATTATTGTTTTAAACACCTTTTTATCGAAATTTCCAAAATCCGTATAATATGGTAGCGGGCTGATCCATTATAGGGTCAGTCTTTCTTATTTTGTCTCTATTAGACTAGATACCCCGCTGGAAATTTTCGCAAACAGCAGATTGGATTTTCTTGTAAGGTTCATAGGAAAATAGAAGCGTTTATTCAAGATTTCCCCCTATTTTGTCATTTCTTAGCGAAAAAACTAAAGAGTTTACACGAATCAAAAATTTTAAGGGGGAAATCATTATGTTGAAAAAACTAATGGGATTGTTGATGATGGCAGTCCTCTGTACTGGCTTGTTTTTTCCTGGACACAGCAGCGCCGCTCTAGGCAGTCAAATGCTTTCTACAGGCTCAAGCAACAGTGACGTGAAACAATTGCAGGAATACTTGATGACAAAGGGCGTTTTTCCATATCATACGGCTACTGGCTACTATGGTCCGATCACGAAAGGCGCAGTTGAACGTTTTCAAGAGCAGTCTCGTTTAAAAGTTGATGGTGTTGCTGGATCAGCGACCATCAGTAAAATTAAAGTTTTGCGCAGCGGTGATATGGGGAAACCCGTTATTGAATTACAGCGTTTATTGAAAGCGTGGAATACATACGATTCAACGGTTGATGGCATTTACGGTGACAGCACGGTTTCGGCTGTGGCTTCATTTCAAAAAAATCAGGGCATCACATCTGACGGCATCGCAGGACCTAAGACGTTCTCAAAGCTTCGCCAAAAGAGCCCTTCCTACTCCACACGAAGCTTCACGGTAAACAGCTCTGCCTATACTGCAGATTGTGACGGCTGTTCCGGCAAAACAAGAATGGGCATTGATCTGCAAAAATACAATGACGGCAAAGTAGTTGCAGTGGATCCAGATGTTATTCCGCTTGGTTCAAAAGTAGTGGTTGAAGGCTACGGCACAGCCATTGCTGCAGACACTGGCGGCGGAATCAACGGGAAGATGATTGATGTGTTCATTCCAGACCATGGTGATGCAATCAATTGGGGACGCAAAGACGTAAAAGTAACAGTTTACGAGAAATAATCTTTTAAATGATAATCCTGGGTTATCCGTTTGGATACCCAGGATTATTTTTATATATTTAGCTGTTATGAGATTGGCGCGTATTTTGTGGAGATTGGCGCGTATTTCGCAGAGATTGGCGCGTATTTTCCGGAGACTGGCGCGTATTTCTTAAAATTCTCCCTGAATTGCCCGTATCTCTGCTTGTACCACATAAAAAGGATGCCAAAAGTCTCCTCGGGCCTCCTTTTACATCCTTCTTTAGCTATTTGTTGTAGATATATTTGTCCTTTAACCGGTTAAACTCACCTTGAAGCTCCATTTCATCCATCCAGAGGTTGACCCAGTTTTCAAAGACTGAATCGCCTCTAGGGATCAAGTATCCTTTTTGGCTTTTCGTAAAGGTGTTATCAGTCAGCGCAGCGTAAAGTCTTTGATCCCTGCTTGCATAGTACATCGCTTCGGTACTGTCAGTAATCATGACGTCTACTTTGCCCTCTGCCACCATATGCGGAATCTCAAGATTGTTTTCTACTACTACCACTTTCGCCTGCTTAATGTTGGCGTCCACAAACTTCTGATTCGTTCCTCCAGGATTTACGCCAATCGTAACACCCGGCTGGTCAATCGCTTGAAGACTAGTGTATTTTTCCTTATCCACCGCACGAATTAAGGGTGCCTTCCCTTCATTCATATAAGGACTGGTTAATTGAGCCGTCTTTTGGCGTTCCGTATTGCGGCTGATTCCGCCTACCGCAATATCAAACTTGTCGTCGAGCAAGTCATTCATCAATGTGGGCCAAGAGGTTTTTACAAATTTGACCTTTACTCCAAGGTCCTTGGCCATTAATTCTGCAGCTTCTATATCGTATCCCTCAAACTTATTCGTTTCTTTATTGTAAAAGGTAAACGGCTTATAGTCCCCTGTCGTACCTACCCGGATTACCCCTTTTCTTATGATGCGGTCAAGCCTTGAAGAAACCGTATAATGATGACTTTCTTTATGCAGCTCGGATCCCGTGGCTTGTGCCAGCTCTTCTGCGGACACATAAGGCTTGCCATTAACCTCCATCGAACTCAGTTGGCTGCCGTTCCATTCCACTTCACCCGAACTCTTAGTGGCCGAGGTAAAACTCATTCCACCAAAAAAAACACAAGCAAGAAAACCCAAAACCGCCAACCACTTTAAGACCATTGACTTTCGCATATGCCTTCCTCCATTCTATTAGATATATCCATTATTCATAGAGCGGGATGGTAAGTACATATATTTTCTGAAAATTACATAAAATAGGTTCGTTAGTCTGGATAGGAAAGTCCTAGTGTCACTAAAAGCCCGAAAGCGGCGAACATCCTCATAAAAAAAAGACCGGTCTGTCCGACCAGTCTTTCACAATTAAAAAAATGTTAAATTCTCTCCGATCGCAGGTTTTCGATCTGGATCAACCGGTGTAAAGCCGTCTTTTGAAAGCATCACTTCCACCTCATTACCGATCTGTTTTTTCATCATGTTCAAAACCACTTTATAGGCCGTTGGATTGTACCACTTTTCCATGCCGGTCTCTTTGTAGATTTCATAAATGCCAAGGCGTTCGGTGCGCTTTCCCCCGCTTCCGTCCCCCATCCAAAAATCATCGATCGTTATCCGGTCAGCAATCGGACGCAGCTTTTGCGGAAATTCCCTCGAACAAGGCAAAAGCGGTGAAATACTGGCCTGAGTAGTAATGCCGGCTTCCCTTATTTCCTTCAACGCGTTCAAACGTGCCGGAATGGGCGGAGCGGTTGGGGCGAATGCTTTGCGGATATCTTCCTTGTCGGTCTCGATTGTCATCGACACCCTGACTTTATCCCCAAACTTTTTTAATAAGTCGATGTCACGTTTCACTAACGGCGACCGCGTTTGAACATGAAGAAAATCCGGCGGAACTTCCAGCATAACCTCCAGCAGGCTGCGCGTCAGCTTCGTTTCGTGTTCGAGTGGCTGATACGGATCTGTGGAAGACGCCATAAAGATTGTTACGGGACCTTTGTTTCTCGCCTTTAAAAGATCACGCCTCAGCAGTTCGGCAGCATTGCTCTTAATATCGACCCAAGTGCCCCACTCCTCTTCACGGTAAAGAGAAATCGGAAGCTGCCTAACGTAACAGTAGGAACAGGCGAAGGTACAGCCGGCATACGGATTCAGTGAATGGGAAAAATCATCAAGCTGTCCAACACCTGACGTCAATATGCTTTTAGATATGATGTCCTTCAGCTGTGCCTTCATCCTCCATTCCTCCTTCCATTTCAGCTTACATCCCGAGTAATCCTTTAAGCGTTCCAACTTCTTCAGCCGTTAATTCACGCCATTCTCCTCTGGGCAATTCACCCAGTTCAATATTCATGATCCGAATCCGTTCGAGCTTCGTGACCGTATAGCCAAACGCCCGGCACATTCTGCGGATTTGGCGGTTCAGTCCCTGCGTAAGAATGATACGGAACTCATCATCGCTTACTGGTTTGACCACACAGGGCTTGGTCATAGCTTCAGGAATCTGTACTCCTCTCGACATGTTTTCGATAAATTGTTTGCTGCAAGTATTATCAAGTGTTACTAAGTATTCCTTTTCGTGTCCGTGATCAGAATGGGAGATGGAATTTGCCAGTTCCCCGTCATTCGTCATCAAAATCAAACCCTCTGAAGCCTTGTCCAAACGGCCGACCGGGAAAATCCGTTCAGGGTAACTTACAAAATCTATGATATTTCCTTCAACATGCGGAGCGGCCGTGCACGTGATGCCGGCCGGTTTATTCAATGCAATGTATATCGAGTGTACCTTATTTTCAATAGGTTTCCCATCAATCAGCACGATGTCGTCCGGACTCACCAATTGGCCCGCTTCACATACTGCTCCATTGACGGTAATCCTTCCCGCTTTTATAAGCCTGTCCGTCTCCCGCCTTGAAACAGCGCCTGTTTCACTGATGTATTTGTTAATTCTCATGGTCTGCCCGCTTTCTGTTTATGTCTGCCGACTTACATTATGGATAAATCTTCTCTCCTTTTTCAAGCATCTCAAGGAATTGGTCCATCCGTTTCATCCCTGTTTCCGGTTTCTTGGCGGTCTGTAGTCTAAAAAGAATCGCATACCGGTTCTGGCTGTTCAATCGCCCGGAGTCCGGAAGGTTTCATTCTCCCTGCCGCTATAAGCTCTTCTGTTTTATCTTTATTCACTTTCGACCAAATGCTTTTTTGCCCTCTCGGCGTAAACCGATGCAGCCAAGTTTGATCATCATACTTTTCCTTCTGGCTGTCAATCCACCCGTAACACAATCCGCTTTCCACAGCCTCGTCATAACTTGGCGTCACCTTGCCTGAATTCTTTTTCGCAATATGAAGCCGAATGCCTGGAGATGATTCATGATGTTCTTCTAGCCAGTCTTCCAATGCTTGCTGATTTTCACGCCTCCGCTCTCGATTCGTTGATTGATTACTACGCCAACACAAAAAAGAAATCCTCCCGGTCCTTCGAGAGAATTTCTTTCTTTTTAAGAAGCCGTCTGTACTTCCAGCCGTTTTTCTTTTTTCTGAGTAGACAGGATCAGCTGTATAGTACAACCGATAAAGTACACGAACGATGCGATCAGCAAGTACGTCCATGCCTGAGAAACAGCCTGCGTTTTCCATACTCCTGCTAGAGACAGGAGTGCCGGAAAAGTAAGCGTCAGCCAAGATTGCACGAATGCGACCTTGCCGATATAGTTATCAATTTTTTTATTAAGTGCTCCGGACAGGAAGAAGAGGAACCATAAATACGCCCATGCGACCCAAGTCAGGCTGCTTACAAGATCATGAAACTGCATATAAGACACAACAGCATACATAACGGCAATGATGGAAACCCAAAGCGAGTAATATCCAAGTCCGCTGCCGTGAAGACCTTTTACATTTGTGACTCCTACAAATAAATAGGTCAGCCCGAACAAAAAGATCGTAGCCAGATTAAAAATGGTCCAGTGCTGCTGATCCGAGATTACGATCAAATAAAACGGAATAACGACCTGAAGGACTCCGACAAACAAGTTGAAATATCCGACGCTCTTGCCCTCCGCTTTTCCGAAAAGCATGAAGCTGTTTAAGAACAGGGCTGCTCCTGAAAGAAATAAACCGACGTCACCCATAATGTTTTGCTGTGAGAAAACAATCTCACAGACAAATTCACCTCACTTATATTGAAAAGCGCAAGCGCCCTGTTTAAGTCCGACAAGCGCTGGAACTCTTAACCTGCAACACGATTTTTGTGTTGAGGGGGAAGAGT
Source organism: Fictibacillus sp. WQ 8-8 (assembly GCF_024494405.1). Lineage (NCBI taxonomy): Bacteria > Bacillati > Bacillota > Bacilli > Caryophanales > Fictibacillaceae > Fictibacillus > Fictibacillus sp. WQ 8-8. Next base: position 16,387 of record NZ_JAMXKG010000025.1, on the reverse strand, counting down.
GAAGCGACCTAAGACGAAAAAAAGCTTTTAATTTTCGTCCTCCGAGGACTAAAGCTGAAAACTGGAATTCGTTTTCAGCCCTGGGCGCTTGAGCTAGACTTTACTTCATTGAAACTAAAAAAGAAAAAGCAGATCCCCTCCGCTAGTGCAGAAAGGGATATGCCCTCTTTATGTTTTGTTTTAATTACAGGATAAAACTTACGATGATTGCTGAAAGTACGCTGACAAGTGTTGCTCCGTAAAGAAGCTTTAATCCAAAGCGTGCCACCACGTTTCCTTGTTTCTCGCTCAAGCCTTTCACCGCTCCGGCAATGATACCGATGGATGAAAAGTTTGCGAAGGATACAAGGAATACAGAGATGATACCCAATGTACGCGGGCTCATTGCTTCTTTCACCTTGCCAAGCTGAATCATGGCTACGAATTCGTTTGTTACTAATTTTGTTGCCATAATTCCACCGGCAGAAACCGCTTCAGCCCATGGAACACCCATGATGAAGGCAACCGGTGCAAAGATATAGCCAAGTACATGCTGGAAGGTTACGCCGAAAATCAAGTCGAACACGCTGTCAATCGCAGCCATCAAGGCAACAAATCCAATCAGCATCGCGCCAACAATGATCGCGACTTTAAACCCGTCCATAATATATTCGCCAAGCATCTCAAAGAATGACTGTTTCTCTTCTTCCACAACTTCAAGAATATCTTCGTTTTCATCAACTTTATAAGGGTTGATGATGGAAGCGATAATGAAACCGCCGAAAAGGTTAAGCACGAGAGCAGTTACTACATATTTCGGTTCGATCATCGTCATGTAAGCACCGACGATGGACATGGAAACCGTAGACATCGCAGAAGCACATAATGTATACAAGCGGTGCTCCGGTATACGGCCCAATTGTTTTTTCACAGTAATAAATACTTCAGATTGTCCTACCATCGCAGAAGCAATCGCATTATAAGATTCCAGCTTGCCCATACCGTTTACTTTGCTGAGCAAGAAACCAATTCCTCTCATAACGAGCGGAAGAACTTTGATATATTGGAAAATCCCAATCAATACAGAGATAAACACGATAGGAAGCAAAACATTAATGAAGAACGGCATTTGTCCGTCATTGGCAATTCCGCCAAATACGAAGTTAACCCCTGCAGCTGCATATTCAAGCAGCTTTTCGAACACACCCGCAAATCCTTTAATGACCACCAAGCCAAATCTGGTGTTTAAAAGAACATAGGCCAATACAAGCTGCAAGACGATCATAATGGCAATCGGCTTGTAATTTACTTGTTTACGGTTATTGCTTGCTAGAAATGCTAATCCAAGCACAACAACAAGTCCTAAAATCGCAATGATATATGTCATAATAATTTCCCCTATTTGTTATTTTCACATCATTGTGTGAGAACTGAAATTAAGTTAAGTCCTTTGAAGAAAAGAATCCAGGCAACAGTTCACTGATCGTTGTTTCCTTGATGTCGCCTTTTAAATTGGCCAGAATGATTCTGGTATCGGTATTACAAAATTCCGCAATCACCTGTCGGCAAGCGCCGCACGGAGAGATCGGCCCTTCTGTTTCGCCAACGACAGCAATCGCTTTAATGGTGTGTTCGCCTTCTGAAACCGCTTTAAATATAGCGGTTCTTTCGGCACAGTTTGTCATGCCAAAAGAAGCGTTTTCAATATTGCAGCCGAGAAACAATAAATCGTTCTCGGTCAGCAATGCTGCACCAACTTGGAATTTCGAATATGGAACATATGCTTTTTGACGGGCTTTGATTGCTTGATCAACTAACCATTTTGTTTCCATGTTTCAGATCTCCATTCAAGTGGTTTTTTTGTAAGCTTTGTTGGTCTTACTAGGGGTTGATTTCCGTTCCAGGAGTCTCGCACCTTGCAATTCAATCAACTTGCAATGAAGCACTTTAAATATTAGTAAGAGCTATTAGACGTCTGACCTTTTGCGATAGCAACACCTGAGCTAGCGCCGATACGAGTCGCACCTGCTTTTACTACGTTCTCTGCATCTTCAAGGCTGCGTACGCCGCCGGATGCTTTAACTCCTACATCTGGTCCAACTGTTTTTCTCATAAGTGCTACATCTTCCGGAGTTGCTCCACCTGTAGAGAATCCTGTGGACGTTTTAACATAATCCGCACCAGCTTTAACGGAAAGCTCACATGCGATTACTTTTTCTTCGTCAGTAAGCAAAGAAGTTTCGATGATTACTTTTGTTAGTGCTTTTCCTTTAGCTGCTTCAACAACTGCTTTGATGTCGTTTTCTACAACGTCAAACTGTTTGCTTTTTAGAGCGCCGATGTTAATTACCATATCTACTTCGTCTGCTCCGTTTTCAATCGCATTTGTTGTTTCAAATGCTTTCACTTCTGGAGTAGATGCTCCAAGCGGGAAACCGATAACCGTACATACCTTTACTTCAGGAGTGTCTTTCAGAATTTCTGCAGCTGTTTTAACCCAAGTCGGATTCACACATACCGAAGCAAATTTGTGCTCTTTTGCTTCCTCAGCAAGTACTTGAATTTGTTCTTGAGTTGCATCAGCTTTTAATAATGTATGATCGATCATTTGAACCAATTTTGTGTTTGACATACAGGTTGTTCCTTTCTATTTTGAAAATATAATAAAACGCTTTCAGTCATACTGTTGCATTTTTGCTTGCATGAACACTATACCAAGCAACTGAACAATTGTAAATAATTAAATGAACAAATGTAAAAGCATTTTTTTCCAACAAAAAAAGCCCTTGTTGAAGGGACTTTTATGAACTTTACTCTTCTTTATCCAGCAAAAACCTGGCCGTAAACTGATCGGTCACGAGCACATTCGCGTATCCGCCTTTTAACGCACCATAAATGCCATCGATCTTTTGCTGTCCGCCGGCCACCAGGATGGAATGTTCCTTCTGCTTCAAATCTTTTAAATCAATCCCAAGCGTCCGTTCATTGAGGCTGGCGTTTAGAATTTCTCCCTCTTCATCAATAAAGCGGGAACAAATGTCACCTGCGGCCTTTGAATGGATATGCTTCAGATCTTCTTCAGAAAAATAGCCAAGCTGGAATAACAGGGATTCCGACTTCACAGGTCCTATCGTGAACAGCGCGATATTCGCGTCTTTCCCCATGTCCAAAATTCGTTTAATATGCCGGTCGGCTTCCATCGCCTGCTTGACGACAACGTGGTCAACTATCGCTGGAAGCGGTAGATGAGTCGGCACGGTGTTGAACGCTTTGCCGAACAGATCGAGGATTTCCGAGTGGTACGTATTGGTTTCGGAGTGGCTGATGCCGCCTTTTAACTGAACGACTTTAACATCCTTGACGAACTTTTGCTTCAGCTGGCAGGCTACGTTATATAAAGTGGTTCCCCATGTAACCCCAATCCTATCTCCGTCTTTTACAATTTCATAAAGGTACTCAGCCGCTTTCTCACCGAGACCCTTCTTTATGCTTGTACTCTCATATTGCGGAATGGAAGCGACAATTGCTTTTTTAAGGTTGAATTTTTCTTCAAGCTCACTGGCCAGCTGTTCAATCCCATTTGTGGGATCCATGATTTTGATCTGCACGATCCCTTCGGTTTTAGCCTGCTGAAGCAGTCTTGAAACGGTCGGTCTCGAAATGCCCAATTCTGCCGCTATTTGGTTCTGATTGTAATCCAGCAAATAATAGAGCTTTGCCGCTTCAATGACCTTCTTTAACTTTTCTTGTTCCAAAGGGTCCACCGCCGTTTCTCATAATCCTTCCCTAATATCTTACCAAAATTTCACCGGTCATGAACATATGTAAAATAAAAAATACTAGTTTTTTCTAAATTTCGGTTGACTTGAGCCGATATACCGCATACCTTAAAAGTGAATGAATCATTCATTCATCAAAACTGAGAGGAGCTTTTAAAAATGACTGTTTACCTTTCTTCCCAAACGATCAGGGTTTTTATTAACCGTCCAGCCCAAGAGGTTTATGAGTATGCTTACAACATGGAGAATTTCCCTCAATGGGTATCCATTTGCCAATCGATTCAAAAGGCTGATGAAGGAGATGCATGGATGATGGAAACCCCTTACTGTATTTCTGAAGTTAGGGTTGCCCAAAAGAATTCCTTCGGCGTGCTGGATCATCGTTCCATCCCTGCACCTGGTGTTGAAATTTGTGATGCGATGCGGGTCATCCCGAACGGCGATGGCTGTGAAGTATTTTTAACCGGTTTTCAGATGCCCGGGATGTCACACGAAAAATTCTCCCAGGTCATCACTACCGGCCAACAGGATCTGAACAACTTAAAAACAGTATTGGAAGGGGGAACTGAATGATGGCGATGAGATGGGACTCTGCCATTGTGATCGGCGGAGGAATTGCTGGCTTATTAGCTGCACGTATACTTTCCGAGTTTTACAGCAAGGTGGTGATTGTTGAAAAAGATGCTTTTTCCGATCAGCCCGAACTTCGCCCAGGCACTCCGCAGGCCTTCCATCCCCACCGGATCACAGGGCGCGGAAAGGCTGTGATCAACCGGTTTTTTCCGGATTATGAAAAGGATTTAGAGGCTCATGGAGCGCCTTCCTCCCTAAACAAAACAGTTCATCAGCATAATCAATACGGCACAATGGTGGCCCAATACCCGCGGAATGACATTAAGTTCAGCAGGCCGGTCCTTGAATTTGTGATCCGTCAGCGGGTGAGGAACATAACTAATGTACAGTTCCTGCAGAAGCATGACGTTGTTCACTTGTTATCCTCGGCAGACCATCAGACCATAACTGGGATTCTTGGAAGAAACCGCGTAACGAATGAAGAAAAGGAAATCCATGCCGATCTTGTGATAGATACGAGCGGGCGTTCCTCCAAGCTTCCCAAATGGCTGAAGGAGCTTGGATACGAGGTACCTGCTCCTGATCGGATGACAGCGGTCATCGGATACAGCACCCGCAGATATAAGCTTCCTTCGCATTTACTTCATCTGGCAGAAAAATGGGATGCAATAGTCATTGCCGGCCATCCATCTACAGGAACATTCCATGGCGTGTTTTCATTTATCGAAAACAATGTGGCAGAAACATTGCTTTACCGTCCCGACGGAATCTATCCCCCAACTGAGCCTGAGGCATACGCAAAAGAGATCGCAAGGCTGCCAAGTCCCCTCATCACGGAAATCATCAGTAAACTTGAACCGATGACCAACCCAAGGAGCTACCGTGTACCAGGACTATTCCGCCAGCATTTCGAACAGATGGCGCATTGGCCAGAGGGATTGCTTGTTATAGGTGATGCCTTCTGTAATTTTGATCCGATTTTCGGCCAAGGCATGACCGTCTCTGCAATGGAAGCTGAGGTCCTGCATTCGCTGCTACGAGAACAGCAAACAGATCCGAAGCCTCTTTTTGAGCAGAACGTTCTTCAAAAAATCCAGGATGTAATTGCCCCTGCCTGGTGGCTGAATTGCACAGCAGATCTGCAATGGGAAGGTGTTGAGTATGAAGGTTCACAGCCTTTAAAAGGTATCGAGTTTGGACAAAAATACATGGATCTCTATCTCAAACATGCTACCGAAGAGCAGAATTGGAAGCTTTATGGGATGTATTGGGCCGTCAACACCTTGTCAGTTCCTCCAAAGGCTATTTTAAATCCTCAAATGGTCTCGACCGTTCTAACGTCTTCCTCAGAAGGCCGGTTGTGGCTGAATGAACTTCTTGCAGAATACAAAAAGCCTTTAGAGGAACTCCTGGATGATATCCTTCCGTCCTTCTCGGGAGAAGTTTTTCAGCCGATAAGCTGAATTCAATAGAGCTTAGAGATTGAAATTGGTATACTTTTGGTAACAAGAGAACGTAGGAGTGAATCTATTTTGCCACCATTAAACGAAGAACAGCTCCGCCAAATCCGTGATGAGCGAAGAGAACAGATACTTGCAGCTGCACTAAAGGTGTTTGCGCGCCGGGGAATCATCGGTACAAAAATGAGCATGATCAGCGCAGAGGCCGGCATCAGCCAAGGTCTCATGTACCGTTACTTCAAATCAAAGGATGAACTCTTCACGACACTCGTTGAGCAGGCTATCCAAGGATCGGTGTCTGGCACCGAGCAGGTTCATCATATGCAAGGCTCCCCTCTTGAGAAATTAAAGAGGCTGACGGAAATGATCCTTGATGAAGAAGGCCAGCTTTATTTTATGCTGATGCATCAGGCACGAACCTCTGATGAAGTGCCCGAGGAGGCTAAACAGCTCCTTCAAGGCGCCTCAATGGAAATGTATGTTGAGATGCTCAAGCCGCTGTTTGAAGAAGGCCAGAAAATCGGGGAACTGGCAGAAGGTGACATTGGCGAATTAATTTCTTGTTATTTCACTGTTATTTCAGGATTGATGACCTTAAACATCCCTGGATTAGACGGCTATGAAATGCCGAGGGTTGAGATGCTGATGAGGATGTTCACAAAATCATAAGGCCGGGTTGGCTGATGGGGGCTGTGTGTTATTAAAGTCGGGTTGATGCGCCATTTTAAAGTAACAAGAGGGTATCCGAATGGTTTCTTTTCATCAGAAGAATTGATGGAATGGGTTAAAGAATATGATGCTTCAGAAATTGAGGAGAGCGAGATAGACCTGGGCGGTGTAGATTGGAAAACCTGTTATGCCAGCAATCTTTCAAGGGCAGAAAAGACGGCCCGCCGTGCGTTTGATGGAGAGATTATCCTCATGAAAGAATTGCGCGAGATCCCCCTCTCGCCTTTCTTTCGTTCCAAAGTCAAACTGCCGCTAACCATTCACCTCCTTTTCATTCGGCTCGCCTGGCTGATGAAGCACCCTTCTCAGTCCCCAGGCAAAGAAGAAATCATCCGGCTGATAAATGAAACGCTGAACCGAATCATTGAAAACGAGGGCGAAGACATTTTGATCGTCTGCCATGGCGGTGTGATGATGTTCATGCGAAAAGAATTGCTTAAGCACGGCTTTTCCGGACCAATGCTCGGCCGCCGCATTGAACATGGGAAGGTGTATGTTTTTGAGAAATAGGCTTAATAATTACTTCTGGTTCCGTGTGGCTCACATGCAGAATCCAGGAGTTTTTTTATACCTTAGATGGATAAAAATTAAATAAATTAAATGTAAGCCCTATCATTTTCTTTTTATACTAAATATTTTAACAATTCTCTTGTTTGCCGGCTGCATTGCTGATATGATAGTCAACATTCCATTAAAAAAACTCGTGACTAATCACCTATGAAGGAGTCGGCATTATGAAAAAATTTTTACTGATCTTATTCATTGTTCTTCCTTTCCTCGCACAACTTGCTATTTTGCCATTTGTGAATCGGATCGGCCCCATCATTCTGGGATTGCCGTTTCTCCACTTCTGGCTGTTCCTATGGATCGTCCTAACCCCTTTATGTACATTGGGAATCTATCATCTTCAGAAATCAAAGGGAGGCTTACATTAAAATGCAGGGAAATCTTACAGCACTGTCCATTACCATCTTTGTTATTCTCACTGTCGTTTTAATCGGTTTCCTGGCCGGAAGGGATAAGGCTGTCCGAAGTTCGGTTGAAGAATGGTCTGTCGGTGGAAGGCGTTTTGGAGGCTTGCTCGTCTGGTTCCTTGTAGGGGCAGATCTATACACGGCCTATACATTCCTTGGACTGACAAGCACAGCTTATACCGCTGGAAGCCTTGCCTTCTTTGCTATCCCATATTCCGTACTCGCATTCTTTATCTCTTACTTTTTCCTTCCAAAACTTTGGAAAGTAGCAAATCACCATAAATTAACGACTCTTGCTGATTATGCGAGAGAACGCTTTGACAGCAAGCTTCTTTCCGCTCTCATTGCTATTGTGGGGGTGCTTATGCTCATTCCATACATCTGCCTGCAGCTAAGCGGAATTCAGGATACGCTTCAGGTAGCCGGAACTGGTTTTATTAATGTAAAAGTCGTTGTCATCACATCGTTTTTGCTGGTTGCCCTTTATACCTTTTTCAGCGGGATTAAAGGTCCAACCTACACGGCAATTATTAAAGATGTTCTTGTTTGGGCGATCATGCTATTTATGGTCGTATCCCTGCCGATCATTCACTTTGGGGGCTGGAACCCTATGGTGGATCACATTGTTAAAGAAGCACCGCAGCTCTTAACCATTCCAAACTCCGGTCCGAAAGGCATTCCTTGGTTCATTACCGCTTCCCTAGTTTCATCGCTTGCGCTCTTCATGTGGGCTCATGCGGCAACCGGTGTATTTACGGCTAAAAGCGGTGATGCGCTTCGGAAAAATGCGATGTTTCTGCCTTTATACAATATCGTACTGATTCTTGTTGTTTTCCTTGGATTTATTGCTTTTCTAGTACTGCCAAAAGGGACCGATCCCCGCTTTGCTTTATTAAGCCTGATCCAAACCTCTTATGGCGGTGTTGCTCAAGGACTGGCGTATTCAACGATCGCACTGGCTTCACTCATCCCGTGCTCCATCATGGCGATTGGTGCATCCAATTTATTTGCCAATAACATTTACCGTGACTTGATTAATCCTGAGGTGAAAGGGCCCCGGCTAACAATGATCACACGCGGAATGGTGTTCGTCGTTATTGGACTGGCTCTGTTATTCGGCCTCGTCTTCCCTACTGCTCTCGTTTCCTTGCAGCTTCTTGGCGTTTCCGGCATGGTGCAGATTTTCCCGGCCATCGTCATCAGTCTGTTCTGGCGGAACCAGACGAGAGAAGCTACTATCATAGGGTTGATCGTTGGATTAGCGGTTACTTTCACTGTCTATTCAACCGGCACCTCGTTTGGTATCTATGAAGGATTCTGGGGACTGTCTGCAAACTTCCTGACCGTTTTCGTTCTGAATCCCTTGTTTATGAAGAAATCGAAGAATGCAAGCAACCCAGTCAAAGACTACTTGTTTAACGAGCTGGCTAAAGAAACAGCCTCTGTCCGCAAAGGCGCATAATCTAAGGGTGCCAGGCACCACGATTACACACTTGTGTAATTGCGGTGCCTGGCACCCTTTAGTTATTTAAAGATCCTTCGCGTGAAATGTGTCTCCACCTTCAATTGTTCCGTTCATGAACCCTTTATTAAACCAGCGCATCCTTTGCTCGGAGCTTCCGTGAGTAAAGCTCTCAGGCACAGCATACCCTTGCGCCTTTTTTTGCAGGGTGTCATCACCGACTGCACTTGCTGCAGTAATGGCCTCCTTCAAATCACCTTTTTCGAGCAGATCCATTCCCTGTGCATGATGTGCCCAGACACCCGCCAGATAATCAGCCTGCAGTTCAACCCGAACCGACTGGGCATTCGCTTGTTTCTTGCTCAAGTGTTGGCGTGAGTTCTGATCAATTGTTCCCAACAGATTCTGCACATGATGGCCTACCTCATGAGCTATAACATATGCCATCGCAAAATCGCCAGGAGCGTGAAATTCATTCTTCAGTTCTTGATAAAAGCTTAAATCAATGTACAGCTTCTGGTCACCTGGACAATAGAACGGTCCCGCTGACGATCCCGCAGTCCCGCACGCAGACTGGACACTGCCGTCATATAGGACAAGCTTTGGCTTTTTGTAAACCTTGCCCTCTTCCTTAAACTCCTTCGTCCAAACATCCTCTGTGTCAGCAAGGACAACAGACACAAAAGAAGAAAGCTCCTTTTCCTGATCTGATTCTTTATAAGGAACAGATTGATTTGACCCGTTGTCCGTCATACCGTTCAACAGATCACCAGGATTGCCGCCAAACAGCATTACGATCAGAACGATCACAATACCGCCGATGCCTCCCCCAACCAGTGTTTTACCTCCCATTCCTCTCCGGTCCTCAACATTCGTACTCTGCCTTCTGCCTTTCCACTTCATAAAATTCCTCCCTAGCAAGATATACATTTACTAGTGATATACCCTACATTCAAAGTTTTATCGCAAAATAAATAGGTGCCAGGCACCACGATTACACACTTGTGTAATTGCGGTGCCTGGCACCTATTCTTCAAAGGTTCTGCTCTTTCAGCCTCTCTCGTCCTTCGAATTCGTCCGCCTCGTCCCTTAGCCGGCGGGCTTCTCTTTTCAACGCATCCTTCAGCTGTTCTCCCGTACTGGCGGCTGCAAAATGCGTAACGGCTGCTTCGCTCATGATCTGCTGGTAGGTGGCTTTGCTCCTGCTTTCCCAGCTTTGTGCTTTGGTCAGCACACGGTTACGGTCCCATCTCAGCTGGTCAAGCGTTTGCATCAAATGCTCCACCTTGCCATAATACCGCTCCAGCATTTCTGCCTGCAGCCTGTTTTTTTGCTTATCAAACAACGTACCTCATCCTTTGCTGTTTATCTTTCCTTATTGTAAGAAACAAATTACGATGAAGGTATTGGACGAAATTACTAAAAATTACTATTTTATAAGAACATTTACCTAAAAAATTTTAAACTTTTACTAAAAACTTTTAAGAAGACAACCAATGATGTTTGACATGCAACTTATTAGTTGCCTATAATATTGTATTAAGGGAGGTTGAAACTCATCGATAAGATCTTCAAGGCTCTTGCCGATGCCAGCCGCAGAAAACTTCTTGATGAATTGTATCTGAAAAACGGGCAGACATTGAGCGAACTATGCCAGCATCTTAATATGTCTCGGCAGGCTGTAACAAAACATCTTTCTAGTTTGGAAGATGCAAATCTTGTAGCAATATCTTGGCAAGGGCGGGAGAAGCTTCATTACCTCAACCCTCTGCCGATCAGCGAGATTTATCACCGCTGGATCCATAAATATGAGAACCATCATTTAGAAGCATTAAATAATCTAAAAAAAAGATTAGAGGAGGATAACAAAAATGACTAAGCCTGTATTTGTTTACGTGACCTATATTGCCACCACACCTGAAAAACTATGGGACGCCTTAACTGAGGGTGAATTTACAGAGAAATACTTTTTCGGCAGCCGAGTTGAATCTGAATGGAAAGAAGGATCTGACGTCACCTATTCTCGAAACGGCGAAGTTACCGACTACGGCAAGATTTTAAAATGTGAACCGCACAAATTGCTTTCCTTTACATGGACCTATAAGGGTGATGATACTCCAAGGCAAAGTCCTACAATCGTAACTTTTGAATTACATCCTCTAAACACGACCGTAAAACTGACACTTAGGCATGAAAATCTTTTGGAATCTGACATTGTAGAGGATAATCATACATTTGAAGGATTTAACAATGGATGGCCAGCGGTAATAAGTAATTTAAAAAGTTTCCTTGAAACCGGACAAACCCTTCCGGCAGTTTCAATCTAAAGACTAACCAGCTGGGGGCTGTCCAAGAAGTCTGTAAGCTGTTGATTTCCGTTCCAGGCTGCTCGCTTTCCGCAGGGCGTGCGGTGAGCCTCTTGGTGCAAGCACCGGCGGGAGTCTCACCTGTCACGCTAGTCCCGCAGGAGTCTCGCATCTTCCACTTCAATTAACTTTTCATTGAAGATTTTTCAAGCCAAAAAGGGGCTGCCTGAAGGTCAATTTCCGACTTTCTGGACAGCCCCTTTATCTTTATGTTTTAAAAGGGATAAAAGGATAAGTGAAGAATGTTAAAAGAGTCATTTACTAGATGAAAGAGGATGGGTGCATAGTGATGGATATGTGGATTATTATACTGCCCCTCTCGGAGTTGTATCCGGCAGAATCGTTTTCAAGCTTCGCAAGCGTTATAACCTCGACTCCAAATTTTCTGCTATTATCGGGATTGCTTTTTGCTCTCTTGTCTATGTTTAAAGTTACCTACATTATCAATAAACGAAGTATAACCCTGTTTACATAGGAGGGATTCCTTTGATCAACCAATATACCATCAGAAAAGCAACAGAAGCAGATGCCGAACAGATCCTCATCCATATTCAAAAGGTTTTAGAGGCATACCCTGACTTCCTTGCCAGCAGTCCAGAAGAATTCAATACTACACTTGAAGAAGAGAAAGAGTGGATCGCCTCTCATGAAAAGCACGGCCTGCTGCTCGTGGCTGAAGTCGAGCAAAAGATTATCGGTCTCTTAAACTTTCGATTATCCACGAGAAAGAAGTTTTGCCATCAAGGAATGTTTGGCATGAGCATTCAAGAGCCATACACCGATCAAGGCATCGGCAGCTCGTTACTGCAGCATCTTCTGGAATGGGCCAAAAAGGACGAACGAGTCGAAAAGGTTTCCCTAGAGGTATTTTCCAATAACAAAAGAGCCCTCCATCTGTACGAAAAGTTTGGCTTTATAGAAGAAGGCAGACGGAAAAAGAACGCTAAATTACGTCCCGGGTACTATGTAGACGACATCTACATGAGCCAATTTGTTTAACAGAATATCCCTGCATAAAGATTAACCCCTCTCCTTAAAGGGTAATGGTGAACAAAACCAATTTAAGGAGGCAGTTATCTTGAAACTGGAAGTTCTATGCGATGTGAAGAAACGCCCTGCAAAACCTTTGAACACCGGGATTGATTTATGATGGATACCATATAAAAAAAATGCGCTCGACGTACAGCGCATCTTTTTTTGTTTTTCATTTTAAAGTCCTCTCATCTTCTCATCCAATTTCTGAAAAGCAGCCTTCAGCTTCTCTTCTGGCACCTTACCGTATAAATCACCAACACTTACTTCAAAATAGCTTGTTTGTTCATTAACCTCTCGGATGTGGCCGCTAAGACCAATTCCTGTTTCTTCATATAAGCCGGCCAACAAAGACTCCATCGTCTCTTTAGGCGCCTCAAAATGGACATGAAACATATTTGAAACAGGCTCGGCAGGTCTTGTAGAAACTCTTAAGCATTCATTATAAAATCCGGCAAGCTCCTTCGCTTCTTTATAATATTGATCCATCTTCTCCTGCCTTTGGCCAAAATAAAAGTCCGCGCTCAGGATGTAAGGATAAAGGCTGATCAAATTTCCGCCATGCCGCCTTTTCCACACCTTCGATTTATCAGTAAAATCCTTACCACCTGCCAGAACAGCTCCCGCAATCCCGCCAATTCCCTTGTAAACAGATACATAGACACTATCAAAAAGTGAACAAACTTCCGCAGCTGATTTTTGATAAAAAGGAAGGATCTCGAAAAGACGAGCACCGTCCATGTGCAGCTTAATTCCTTTTTCTCGGCAGTAAGCAGAGATTTCCTCAAGCGTTGTATAGTCGGGCAGCTGGCCGCCGATTTCACGCTGTGGGAGTTCCAGCAATAAACAAGCAATCTCTTCTTTCAAATTCACGACATCTTCCAGCGCAATTAAACGGTTCTCATCAGCCAGCAAAACGGGCTTGATGTGATGCAGCTCCTTCAGCCCGTCTTCCTCATGTATCTCCAAATGACACAGAGGATGATATGCCACCCTCTTCAGTCCCTTTTCATCACACCAGATCCGAAGGGCAATCTGCTGGGCCATCGTTCCGCTCGGAAAAAACACAGCATCCTCTTTTCCCAGCACCTCCGCCATCTTCTCCTGAAAGTCTTTAATGACCTTCCCGCTTCCGTACATATCACTTTCCATCCCGCCGTCATAGCTTTCCAGGGCATCTTTTAATACTTGAAGATTTCTCGAACCGTGGCCGCTGACGTGATAGTCTGCCTGTTTAAATGCATTTGTAAATGTTTCGCTCAATTTCACTTTCCCTCTCTCTTAAAGAAACTTCCTTGATACTATTCTCTTCTGAGGGTAATACCCCTTTAATTTTTGGGAAGAAGGTTTTTATTGTTCATATGGCGAATTTTTTAAAAGTTTGAGTTTCAAAATAACGAGAGGTGAGGAGGGTCGCTTGAAACGTCACGTCTTTTGAACCGTTAATTTGAGTTGCCAGAAAAGGGAGGTATCTTTGATGAAAACGCAAATTGAACAAAATGGTATCGTAACCTTGTCCGAAGATGTAACTAGAAGTTTAAGTGACAGTGAACTATGGAACGATGATCTGAGGCCTACGACAGAAAAGGAGCATTCCTGGAGCGGCTTGAACTTTGCGACGTTATGGATCGGAATGTGCTTGTGTATACCAGCCTACACGATGGCGAGCGGCATGATCTCTCTCGGCATGAACTGGTGGCAAGCCATCGGAACGATCTTTCTGGGCAATGTGATTGTCCTCATTCCCATTCTATTAAACTCCCATGCCGGAACAAAATTCGGCATACCTTATCCCGTGTTTGCACGGTTGTGGTTTGGATCCAAGGGAGCTCACATCCCGTCCCTAGCCCGTGCGGTTGTAGCTGCCGGATGGTTCGGAATCAATACATGGATTGGGACAACCGCCATCGATGTCTTATTATCCGCCTCATTCCCGGCCTGGAAAAACCTGACCGGACATACCGCCATCATCTTTGCTTTATTCTGGGCGTTGAACGTCGGGGTGGCTTACAAAGGTCCTGAAGCAATAAAAATTTTAAGCTTGATCGCTGCGCCTGTTGTTGGAGTCTCAGCTATTATTCTTATGATTTGGGCGTTCACTCATGCAGGCGGCTGGGGACCGATTTTATCCACACCATCTAAGTTCACGACGACCGGTGAGTTCTTAAAAGTGTTCTTCCCTACATTAACAGGGGTCATTGCCTTTTGGGCCACCCTTGCCTTGAATATCCCTGACTTTTGCCGCTACGCCAAAAGCCAGAAATCACAAATGATCGCACAAAGCTTCTCTCTTCCTCTCACCATGAGCATTTTCTCATTTATTGGAATCGCCGTTACATCAGCCACGGTTGTTATTTTCGGTTCAGCGATTTGGGATCCTGTTCAGCTGCTTGCAAAATTCCCTCCATTCATTATCTTCTTAGGAACCATTATTATCGCCATGGCATCCCTTACCATCAATGTCGGTGCGAATATCGTTGCTCCCGCCCGTGCAATTGAAAATCTCTATCCTAAACGCATCACATTCGGCATCGGCGCACTCATCACTGGAGTATTCGCCATCCTCATGCAGCCTTGGTTCATCATGTCCAACTTCGGAAACTACATTTTTGGCTGGCTCGGAACGTACGGAGCATTGCTTGGCCCGATCGACGGCATCGCGATCGCCGACTATTGGCTCGTCCGCCGCAGACAGATGGCCCTGAAAGAATTGTATGAACTGAACGGCCGGTACAACTACACTTCCGGCTACAATAAAAACGGTGTGTACGCACTGATTATTGGAGTCGCCATACCCGTGCTCGGCTTGATTGTTCCTGGGCTTCGTTTTCTATGGGATAACGCATGGACGTTTGGTTTATTTATCTCCATGTTTGCCTACACCTATTTGATGAAAGGTGACCAAAGCGTCTTGCGGCCGGGTGAATACGAAAACATCACTCAGTTTCCGTCCGACAAACCGATTGAACGTATTGCAGAATAAAAGATAACAGGACGTGCTTATTGAGGCAGGTCCTGTTTTTATATGTTCAGATTATAAATCAAAAACTTCTCATAAGGATTCTTTTCATAAAGATCCTTCAGCCTTACTTCCTCTTTCAATTCAAAAGCCGTCTGATATTCTAAAAAATATGTGTACTCTTCAGAGGCATAATACAGGATCAGCTCCACTTCTCTTGATGAGGCTTCCACTGATAAAAGAATATTATGGATGACCTTCATAAAAATCGGCATGGAAAACGGATTGAAGAAATAGAAACGGTTGTCTTCGGGATGGATGGGATACTCCTGCGCCAGCCCGCAATGAAAGTGAATATCTTCCTTGCTCTTTGTATGCTGTTCCACGTATCGTTCCTTGTTTTCCATAGCCTCTTGATAAAAGCCTTCATTCATCTCGACTCCCGTAACCATTGCCTTTTGAAAATGATGGATGTAAAAGCTGACCCGTCCTTTCCCGCATCCAAAATCAACGAGCCGGTCAGTGCTTTTCAGTTCATATTGCTGAACCAAATCCTCCAATGCTGCATAAGGTGTCGGTTCATAACGGTGGTAGTGGGCGGACGAATTAAATCCCTTTTGATCCCCCACCGTTTCTATGTAAAGCAAGGCGTCATATTCCTGTTCTTTCATTCTCGGTGCTCCTGTCTATGTCTTCTCATTACATT
Organism: Fictibacillus sp. WQ 8-8; assembly: GCF_024494405.1. Taxonomy (NCBI): domain Bacteria; kingdom Bacillati; phylum Bacillota; class Bacilli; order Caryophanales; family Fictibacillaceae; genus Fictibacillus; species Fictibacillus sp. WQ 8-8. The sequence continues at coordinate 368 of NZ_JAMXKG010000025.1, read as the reverse complement.
CTAAAACAAAAAGGCTGTTTTCGTAACCTTTGTTGTTCTTGGGAGCAGTTGATCTCCGTTTCAGGATGCTCGCTTTCCGCGGGGCGTGCGATGAGCCCCTCGGCGCAAGCGCCTAAATGGTCTCATCTGTCACGCTCGTCCCGCTGGAGTCTCGCACCTTCCACTCCAATCAACTTTTCAATGAAGATTCTTTTACAAAAATGTTCCCAAAGCAACATTATTTTAGAAAAGAGCCTACAAAAAAGGGGCTGTCCAAGAAGTCTGTAAGCTGTTGATTTCCGTTCCAGGCTGCTCGCTTTCCGCGGGGCGTGCGGTGAGCCTCTTGGTGCAAGCACCGGCGGGAGTCTCACCTGTCACGCTAGTCCCGC
>NZ_JAMXKG010000024.1:0-31185 GCF_024494405.1 Fictibacillus sp. WQ 8-8 | reverse complement strand
TTGTTTGTTCTGCATTTTAAACTTCATAGTAGGGCTTCCTCCTAGATGGTTGTTTGGGATACATTCATCTTACTGAGGAGCCCTATTTTTATCAAAGATCAAAATTAGCCATCTACAGGAATGCTAACCTGCCCCTTTAGTTCCATAAGAAAAAGCCGCCTTTAAGACAGCTCCGATCTTTAGCTAACGCACCCGTTAGCTCAATAGCAAATGAATTACAACTCGCTATTTCTCCCAAAGCTCGACCAGTCGACCTTCTGGATCTTCAATCCAAATAAACTTTCCATATTCACTAATCTCATTTTTCTTTGCAAGAGGTACACCAATATGTTCGAGATGCTTAATAGTCTCGTCTAGATTATGTACTTGGAAATTTAACATCACTTGTTGTTCTATTGGAAAATAACTGTCATTCTCGGTAAAGAAAGAAAAGATAGTTTCATTTCCTGATTGGGGTTTTATCATAGCCCCATTCCAATTTTCCATATCAATCTTCAACACTTCACTGTACCATTTTTTTACAACTTCAAGATTCTTAGTTCTCCAAAATATTCCTCCAAAACCTTTTATCATCTTATCTAACTCCTGTCCGTCATCAAATTTTTAGCTATTTCCTTTTTCAACATTACTGCTTCGTTCGATTATTAAATTCAGCAAAAAGGTGCGTAATCCTTCTTGGATCAACGCACCCGTTAGTTCAATTGGAAATCTTTTTTTCGGCATAATCCATTCTACACATGGTCCAATCAAAACTTGTTTTTTGATTTTTCCACACAGGTTCCAAAAGCTTAATAATAATTCTTACTTCAACATTTCTTTTTAAAAGTTCTCCAAATATTATTGTGTTAAAAACGGTTTAGTTTGACGAAGGTATGGCTTGATTCAATACTTTATCCATACATCGCTGTATTTTTTCCTTCTTTTCAGCACTTAAAGGACGTGAAGGTGCCAATACATCGGTAGAGATCTCGATTCCCCGCATCCGTATGGCTTCTTTCGCTACATTCACAAAAGGAGAATCGAGTTTATATAAAAGGGGAAATGGCGCTAACTTTTTGTGTAATTCAATGGCTTTCCCGTAGTTTCCTTCCTTAAAAGATTGATAGAGGCCAACAGTAAGCTCAGGAATAAAATTGGCTGTTAACGGGATGGCACCGTCCCCGCCAACAGATAATGTATTTAATAAGTGATCATCGTATCCAGAGAGAACCGCAAAATCTTCTTTAAAGGACTTCACCGTTAAGATCATTTCCCTGGTATGCCCCACTGATTCAACCGTTTCTTTAATGCCCACGATATTTGGATGCGATTTCACAAGCTTAAGTACAAATTCTGGTGATAAATCTTGTCCTGTTAATCCAGGGAAATTGTAGAGCAGAATGGGTAAATCAATCGCTTCAGCAATATCGGCATAATGTTGAAAAAGATTCTCCTCTGTAAGCTGCCAATAATAAGGGTTAATGACAACAATACCGTCTGCTCCAGCCTCTTTTGCATGCATACTTAATGAAATGGTTTCTAGTGTGCTTGGAGTACCGGTTCCAATGAGAACGGGGACTCGGCCGTTAACATACTGAATGGCAAATTCAGTTACAGCTTTTCTTAATTCAACCGTCATCTGGCTGAATTCACCACCTGTCCCTAAAAAGAACAGTCCATCTACTTTTGATTCAATTAAGAAATCAATCAGATTTCCCATACCCTTTTCATCTAGTCGTCCATCTTTATGTAATATGGTTGGAATCGGTGGAATAACACCTTGGAATTTTGCTGACATATGATCTCTCCTTTTTTAAAAATTGATTAATAGTATTAAAGCAGATCTGAGCTATATATATACCTCCTTTCCACCTAAAGGATTTTATAATATCAAACAAGGTTTCAATTCTCTGAATATATCATAACATTTTTTCTGAAAAATTAGAATTATATGCCAATGGGATTAACGGACTGTAGTGTCCTTGGTACCGGACTCAATTGTTCTATTGTACGCAAAAAAACAACTAGGATGTACCTGGCTGCTCTTTTACTGATTATTCTTATCTTTTATGTATTTATTTAAGTATACCAAACTACTACGGCTATACATGCTATAGCGCCTGCCACCATGTGCTTAATTTCATTTGCCATCAAGCTATTCAGGTAAATTATGAAAAAACTTGATTTCTAAACAAATGGGGTTGTTTTTGTAGCAATCAAAACGGTTTTACAAAATCCACTTTTTCACTCGAAGCGAGTCATTTGGCCGCTGTTGACGTTAGCTCACTATAAACAGAAATTTAGTTAGGTGGTTTAGAAAGGGGATACCTTATAAACTAGATGCAATTCTTTTATTTCGATAACACAGTCGTGGTTATTGAAACCATCGATAAAATTTCCATATAAAGAACATGAAGATGTTGTATCCGAAAAATGAATAAGAATGATGCCACGCTTCGCTATGAGTAAACAATCCTAATTTCTCTCCAAACTGTTCGGAAATACTTATACAAAGTCCAATTAAAACGATAAATAGAATTCTTAAAAGCTGAGGCAACTTTTTTACGATCCGTAAAAAGAGAGCAGTAAAGATTGGCAATATCAATAATGTAAAGGCAACATTGATGGTAAATACATCTGGGAATGGTCTTGCTGGAAAGGCATACATATGTTTTCCGACAAACAGTAAGTCCAAATACGTTCCTGTGAAAGAAGAGAAAATGATGGTGGCTACAAAAGCTCCTTGATGGCTACTCTTCTTCTGCCTCTTCGCGGAGAAGGACGTTTTTTTTTGCCATAATGGCCAGTTCAATTTTTTCAAGTGTTTTGCAGTATTCATCATAAATTTTCCCATTTGTAGTTTCTCCCTTATCAATTAAGTAGTCAATGATATTCCAGTCTTCAAACCAGTCTCCGCTTTCAGGGTCTTCGTGATTAACATCTTTCCATGCGTATATTAATCGAGGACTGAATAAACGATGTGCCCCTTTTCTTAATTGGCATTTTTTTATCCGCCGTTTATAAAAGGCACGGGAGAATGACTCGTTTACATCATAAAACAAATGCGGCCAGTAGTCTTTTCTCGAACCGGTATGTGGATGATCATGAGCCCAATCGACTACTCCAGATAAGATGTTCTCACGGCAAAACAACAGTGAGTATAATCGCTTGCCCAGCAAAATCCGTTCATGAAGGGAGGTGAAATGCTTCATTGTATCACCGACTAACAATGTTTCTCGTTTGGTCTCATCCTTATAGAATGGAAAAAGAATGTGATTAAAGCGAAAAAAATCATAAAGTTTGAATCCAACGCTATTTAGCACAGTCTTTTTAAAATGGGCTTTTTGAATAACCTTTTTTTCTAAATAGCTTTGTTCATTGATAACAGTAGCAATAGCTAACGTATAGCGGTCGCCCGTCCTCCAAAAATGATTCCACATCGTTTCCATAAACGTTGACACATTGAAAAAAGGTAGAAGATGAAACAGTTTTTTGGATCTTTTCACACTTTGTTCATACAACAAAAATTGTGGATATACATCCAGGAAGATTAACCAGTTCCCTCGTTCCAAAAAAGAAAAGTAGGTGAGTTGATCTTTTTCAGACAATAGTCTCGTATATAACTCCCCTTTTAAATCCGTCATATTCCAACCGCCATTACGCGATACCATATGTCCAAGTAGTGCCCAATGGATTTCTGGGTATCGGAGGTAAAACTGATAATAGGCATGCGTACGTGTCACATTATTTTTATTGCGTTGTCTTGTACATTCTTTAATTTCATGAATTAGCATTTTCTCTTCTTCCGTTAATTCCCACGATTTAACAGAAGCTTGTTTGCTTTTACCTTTTTTCTTTAATTCATGTTTGACATCTAAAAGTAAATATGGAAACGTATAGGAATAACTATTCCATTTCCTTTTCCAATCGTTGTTATGCATCCCTCTTCCTCCCGTTAACATGAATGTTGCTCTTTCAAGGGCGATTAGGTTAATGTGGGGAATACCATAAGATGATCAATTTTTCAATCTATTCAAAAGAAATGAATCTTCTACTCTACTAGTAACAAAGGGGCTACTATCATTTTATTACGAACATTAGGAATAAATGATGATCGTTTTTTCAACAACCCAACGTGATACAGTGCTTTTAGCTTTTTCTTTTGTCGATAGAAATTGTTACCGAGAGATGCAGCCCCCATATCTTGCAAGCTTGGAATGGCACCCTCTAACATGTTAAGTACAAACTGCCGTTTAGTGTACACCATGACCTCAAGGTAATTGTTTAAATATCCTCAAAACAAGAAAATCCGTTCTCTTCTTGTCATGATTCTTCTGGATCCCTAAAAAAAGGAATTCTTAAAAATAAGAATTCCTTTTTTTAGCCATGTTTCAATTAGTCTTTAAAAAATCATGGTTATATATTTCTTCCATTCTATTAAGTTGAGCAAATCGTTCATACTCAATAGGTAATTTTATTTAATGTTCGTAATCCAGTGATCACCGTTTTGAACAAGCCTTGCTTTCCTCCATGTTTTCCTTCATTAAATGAAACGTCAAGGCTTGCTCCCTTTATTTCTCCGTATCCCAAAGTATAATTCACTTTTCCGGGAGTTAGGCTTAGCTTTGTTTACCTTTACATTTACATACTACGCTTATTTTCATATGAAAAATAAGCGTACTTCCTCCCCCGGTTCCAATAAATATCAAATTTACTTTGATGTGCATCATAAGAAAAGGGCATAATTACGAGAATCATGTGAAATGTTCGTTTAACCATAAGGTCGATGCTGCTATAAATTTTTCGGCAGCTGGCGGAAGATTTTTGAAGGATATCGAACCAATGCCGATGGAGGAAATTGCTCGATCATCTGAAAGGGGTATTTTTTTTACACCATCAGGAAGATTATGTAAAGCGATGTCTGGCAGGATGGCTACACCAAGGGAGTTTTTTACCATCGAGATAACAGCATGTTCATCGTCTAAATGAAAAGCAATTTCAGGAGAAAGTTTATTTGATTTCAAAATGTAATGGATGATTTTAAGGGTAGAATTTTGGACAATCAGCTTCTCTTCATTCAGTGCATTTGTCTTTATAGAATTTTCAGCACCAAGATGGTGGGTTTCCGGCACAACACAGCAAAACGCTTCTCGCTTTAAATGAAGAACCTCCAGATCGGCAGCAGGCAGCATTAAAAAACCGAAATCTACAATCCCCTGTGAAATCCACAGAGAGATTTCCTCCTGTTTCCCCTCCATAATGTCTACTTTTATATGAGGATATTGATCCATGAATTTTTTCAATATTCCAGGAAGCCATACAGCAGAAATAGATGAAAATGTGCCAATCCTAACAGTCCCTATTTCTAGTCCTCTTATTTCCCCAGCCTCCTGAAGCATTTTTTCATTTAAATATAGAATCTCCCTAATATATAACAACATTCGCTCACCGTTTACGGTTAGCCTGATGCCTGCTTTATTACGGGTTAATAAGGAAAACCCCAGCTCTTTTTCCAAGCTGGAAATGGCATGACTTACCCCTGATTGGGAAATATTTAACGATTCACTTGCTTTTGTTAAGCTGCCAAGTTCTACTACTGTATGAAATATTTCATATTTGCCTATCGACAAATTCATCCCTCTTTATATTAGTTTTACTCATAATATAACATAAAAAATGAATTAACTTCATCATATTCCGACAATGAAAGAGACTGTTTGAAACATCATTTCGGAAAAATGATTTCATCTATAATCCCATACTCTTTAGCCTCTTCAGCACTCATAAAGTAACCCCGGTCAGTATCTTTAGCCACTGCTGTGTTCCTTATTCCATTAAAGCGCCCGATTACGGAAGATCAACTTATTATATAGAAAAGATCATCCGTTTTCTTTTTAATGTCCTGCCATCATTGCTGCATTCGCGTCTTTTGTTTCATCATCTGGTGCATGTTCCGGCTGTTGTTTGGGTCTACGAAGGATTGTTCCTAGAAGTGCCCCAGCTAATACAATCTCTGCAGCATAATTGTTGCAAATTTAAAGGAAGAAAAACCCTATTTTATAAAACTAATGACTAACAAAAAATGATATCTAAATATACGATCATTTTGTGGTAGCGTCAGGAACCGCATATTTACAAAGTTAAGGAAATTCCAATATTAAAAAGCCCAATTTTTTAGCATTAATCTTAAGAAATTGGGCTTTTTTTCGTTACTCCATTAAAGCGCCCTTTAATAGAGTAAGGAAAATAATCGTATTAAACTATTACACGAGGAGGGTAAGAACAAACTCTTCTACGTTCTCGCCACGTGCGTTGGAAAACCGCTATCATCACCCGAGATTGTAAATCCATATCTCTCCAGAACCTTGAGTTACCCGATGTTGTCCTTAACTGTACGAGCATATAGGGGACGGATTATTTAGAAAGTAACCCGTGAATAAATTCAAATAATCAATTTAAAAAACTTAAATCTCTTAAAATTTGGTTGTCAAAATGTGGTCAATGATTATTCCGACAAATAAAACTGATCACTAAAACCACAAACAAAAAACCCCTGACACCAACGGTATCAGGGGTTTTGAATCTTAATACATGGACATATATTGTTCGCGTTCCCAAGGGTGAACTTGTGTGCGGAACATATCTCACCCTTTTTTTTCTTTTTAAAGTATGCTCAAATTGCTGTAAAATCAGCTTTTATACTTTTTTGGTTTTTAAAATATTTCATATCTTTTTAAATTATTTTGGTCCGATTTTGGTCGTGATTTTGGTCCGACTAAATTAAAGGATATTAAAGATTTATTAAGGATTTATAAATTATTTTCCTTGTTAATCCTCCACAATCGCACCCGATTGTGGAATATCATATGTGACCTTATTGAAGATATTCATCCATTAGTTTAAGAAGACTGTTCCCACTCTTTTTTTAAAATCCCCATTTTTATTGCATCAAAATATTTACCGTCTACTATTCTTGCTTGCCTTATTCTTGCTTCTTCTTTCATCCCCAATTTTTCTGCAACCTTCATCATTCTTACATTTCCTGACCAAGTTGACATCCCTAATCGATGCAAATCAGTAGACCTGAATAGGAAATCAATCCAAAGTTTATAAGCCTCAGTACCATATCCACCGTTCCAATAATTTTTATCATAAATAACGATTCCTGTTTCTAGCCATTTAGTGTTTTTATCTACCCAATAAGAACCTACCGCTCCAATTAATTTATCTCCTACAAAAATAATTAATGTACTAGGTATGTTTGGGATAATTTCAAAGTCTTTCTCCCAGCTTTTTAGAAATTCTTCTTTTGTCATTTTAGGTTCAGGTATATATGGACCATTCCATTTCTTCGCTTCTTGTTCCTTTTCTTCATATTTCCAATAATATAATTCATTTAGAGCTTGATTAGTAGCTTCTTTCAATACAATTTTTTGTCCAACAATTTTAACCATAAAAAGTAAGTTTCCTCCTAAGCATCTTTCGCATTCTTGTTACTAATTCATCATAGAATCCAGGTAAAAAGAATGGAGAAGATCAAATCAGAGCCACCTATACTAATGGTAGTACGAGCTGGTAATCTAACTAGGATTTGAAAAGGAGAGCTTGCCTATGAACCACAAGAAGGTAAGAATAACTTTTGCAAATTTCATAAAAGCATCGAGGCTAAAGTATTGTAAACTGAGCAAGTTTTAGAGTGGTTTCATGTTCCTTTTCATACTCCAAGAGTGTATCTCTGATTTTTGCTTATTCATCCAATGTTTTCGGCTTCATCTCGTTTACAAGAAAGTACCTGTATGTGGTCCTGGTTGTCTAAAAAGTCTTTCCTTATTTTCTTAATCACTTCAATTACGGTACGTGAAATTATATGAAAAAATGAGTAGCTACTGTCAGGTATAACAATCAAAATAATGGTGTTTTTAAGACTATAGATGGTGAGTAGTTAATGAAATAAATATTGATAACCACATTGAAACAACTGATGGATAAGGACAAGTCACCCCACTTTATCGAATACAGAAGGTATTAAAATAAAAATATAAAAACAAAAGCAAAAACACACTTCTTTACAAATGTGTGTTTTTGCTTTTAAAATCATTTTTTTCACTATTAATAATCAGTACCACCCGAACCATTCACCCCAGCGACCTACCCCAAAAGGAACAGCAAAGCCCCAATAAAAAAGAAAATAGGCTCCTCCTAAAAAAAGAGCGGTTGTACTAATTAACTCGGCATGATGAGGTTTATCGTTTGACCATCGGGCTAAACGCTTTCCAAACAACGATAAGATAATTAGAAATAAAATCACCATAATCGTTATTTGCCCAATGCCCTGAATACTCATGACAAAGGCTCCAGACCTTCTTCCCATTTAACGAGGCCTTTCAAACTACATGACTTTTTCAGAAATAAGAAAAAAGTTAGGGTTAGAACTAATACACTTTTAGGCTATATATGTATCCATCTAAAGTCACAAAAAATGTATGGACTTAACAAAGTCTTTTTTACTATTTATGGAAATTTTACAATATTATGTTGAACAGGGTCTACTTTTGTAATATATTTACAAAAGATTTACAAATTATACATAAAGAAAGAGGTTAGGGGTATGAGGATTAAAACAATTTTCAGTTCTGCATTTATTGCTTCAGCTTTATTACTTCCTACAAATTCCGCATCTGCTGCATCCGGATGGAATTATGTAGGAACTTCAACTTTTCACAAAACTAGTGTTTCAATTGAATCAACCGGTGGAGATTTTAAGGCTTGTCTTGCTCCTGGATGGGCTTGGAAAGGTTACGTTGCATTATATGAAAGGGACCCAGATGGTATCAATGAGCGCGTGGATAGTATTTTCGACTTTGGTAAATGGTTGGATCCTCAACAATGTGCAGTAAGATGTTGATAAATATGTAGACGGTGACAACAATAAAGCGGAATTCTATATATCAAAAGAATCAGGTACACTCGACGATAGCATTAAAGTTAATTTCTATGATTGATACTACACCGAAAAATAAAAGATAATTAAAGGAGTAAATATATGAAAAAATTAATCATTTCTCTTGTATTAGGATCAGCTTTATTCCTGCCAGCGAATTCAGCATTTGCATCATCTGGATGGGACTATGTAGGAGAATCCACATTTTCAAAAGCAAGTGTTCCTGTTAAATCAACTGGGGGAGACTTTAAAGTTTGCTTAGCTGAAGGTTGGTCGTGGGAAGGGTATGTAAAATTAATGGAAAACGATCCAGACGGTAAAGATGAAGTAGTTGATCCTTTGTTGGATTTTGGTAAATGGTTAGATAAAGACCATTGTGCTGTTTGGACTAATCTTGATAAATATGTTGATGGAGATAATAATAGAGCAGAATTTTACATTGTAAAAAGTCAAGGTGATGATGTTAAAATAAGAATTTATTATTATGATTAAGTAAAAAAACAATTAGGCTAAAATAGCCTAATTGTTTTTTTACTTAATCACTTTATAGTCCTGCGAAATGTGCAATACAGGTTCATAAAATACTTTGTTATTATACTTACTTGAAATACTCTGTCTAATCGTTCTGTATGAAAGGTGATTTTTATCCTTAGCATCATTCTTAATTAATACTTTCATTACTATTATTTTTTCTTTTTTATTTTTATCTTTTACTTTCATTCTAATCTTGTGAACTTTTGGTTGATTATTTTCTAGATAAATTACATTTATTATTTTGTCATCTTTTTTAAATGATTGTGATAAATCTAATACTAATTCTTTGTGAATTGGTCTAGATGAAATATAAGGTTTTAAATATTCGGTTTTCCATTTATCCTCGCTTATTGATAAATTGTAAAACGATATTTTGTTAAATAGATATGTATTAATTAATATAATAAGAATAAGAATAAGAATTCTTAATAAAAAGCCGCTAACTTTATATGTTTTTCTATCTTTAATTATATGAATAAATAAAACTATTCCTATTATAAACCAGAAGCAAAGTGCCATAATAGAAATCCCAGCATCGGAAATATCTACAACACTTTTATGAGCTTTAATTACTTTATCGATTTCATGCAAAACTTTTTCCTCCTGGAAATTTTTTATAAATAGTATCTCACTTTAATATAGTCATAAGTTTAATATCATAAATATATGTAGTTCTTTCCCAACTCCCTCTTCTAGTTATTTCCACCAAAATATTATAACTGATATATTAACCAATATGAAATAAATATTATGAATAATTTAAATTCGCCTTAATGACCACAATAAGTTTTAATACCGTACTGATCCGTTTTAAAAAAACAAACAACAAAGCCTGGATAGGCTTTTGTTGTTAACCTAAACCACATTAATATTATTACATAAATTTGAGAACGGAACTTTTCAATTTGCAACCCGCAAAAAATCTACCCTTCTGAGGGGTAACTTTATTTATTCTCTGGAACAATAAGTTTCACATTTGAACGATACATAACGATATCTCCAATGACTACTGTGATCCGCTGCTGATCATTCAGTTGATCATTAATGGCTGTGGCATCATAATTTTCTACGTTGGTCACAAACTCTTGGTTATCGTGTGTAATCACTTTGATTTTTGTTGTCGCTATTATAAAACTCCCCCTTTTGTTTTTAATGGTTCATCTCTGGTCAAAGCTCTCTGGCTATCGCCAATTCCTTCAACAGTTGGATCCTGAACAATCCCCAACATGGAAAGAGCAATAAAAATAGCATTAGCTAATGCCAACACCCAACCGCGAATTTCTTCAGTTAATTTAAAATCAGTTACCCCAATAGAGTGCACTCCTACAAGGACCAGCTGCAGGATGATCATAAGCTGGGATAAAAAAGCGGATAACCATAACCAATTTTTAAAACGAACTCTCCAATTAATCATTATTACACCCTCTCAATTTCAATTTTTTAACACCGGCTTTGATCTGCTTTTCGATAGATGCCAGCAAATTATCCGTCTCGCCGAAGGCATTGACCTGTTTTCCATCAGCGATTAACCGATGGATCGGCTTCTTTGGTTTTGGAGTAACCTTTGGCTTAGGCAGCGGATTAGTAGTTACCTTTTTCTTTTTAAGCACCTCGGCCAGCTTGGCCAAAGTTTTAGGTCCTGGAATACTATCGATAACCAATTTGTTTTTCTTCTGGAAGGATTTAATGGCTGCCGTAGTTTCGTCTCCAGGCTTTCCTTCTGCACCGAACTTTGGCAGTTTCTCTCCGGCCAACATGAGATCCACTTGCAACTTTTTAATGTTAAGGTCTGTTCCCCACCGATGAAGGAGCCTTGCCTGTTTCTGCCTTAAAAGACTGTACCTGCTTTACAAACTGAGCTTTGTCTAAACCGGTCCCCGGACAAGTCTTGGAGGCATGCTCATTGTGAAACATTACTTGAGCTCCGCATTCATACACGAGGAAGTTGTACAATTCTAATGCGGAAGACAGCTGCTTCCCTTCCAGCTTGTCATGTCCCTTGTCGATGTTTCCTACAATCTCACACATGAACGCCCCGGTGTTATATCCTTCGATACCAGCTGGAGCAATATCAAAGTTACGACCTGTGACAAACTTTCCATCTGGCATTTAGGGATACGTGCTGACCAATATAGTTCCACTTACGGACATTTAAATGATAATCCTCCATCCCACGGTTTAGATCGATGTGGTTTTTACCATCAAAGTCCGCATGATCTGGCTGGTAAGTATGATGGACCTGAGCGTATTTGTATTTCCTGCCTATCAACATTTCCTTTAATTGATCAATCGTAATGATCTTCATCGGCACTTTAGCACCCATTCTTTTTTCCCCTCCTGAAATCTTTCTTTTTTATTTGTTGAAAATAATAATAGGAATGTAAAGGGAACATCACGTTCTTTGCTCTTCAACTATTTCTTTTACCCAAGCAGGGACAGCTATTCACAGAAGTAAATTAATCGGTGGACATGAAGGATAAAGAGCTTGGCATCACCAAGCTCTTCTTTATTGAGGCATATAAGAACGTCCTAAAAACGAAAGTCCATTCACGTTATTCACCAAAGTTCCCAGGATCAAATGGATCTACATCATCGCCATCATCGCCCCTTCTCCATCGCCGGTGCCATTATCAGTGGTGCCGTCATCTTCTGTTCCATCGTCGTAAGATCCGTCATCATCATTATATTTTTCATCCGGGTCATCAATTGGCTGGACCTTCCAAAATAAGGTTCCAAGTGCAATAGGTGTATTATCGGTTAAACCACTGCCATATTCAATGAGATAGGCTTCAGAGCTATTATTGTCTGAGAATACTACACTAGCTTGCCTTGTGTCACCCGCTAGAACTGTAGCATCTCCATCTAAAACAACAGAGGTGCCATCTTTATAATAAACTTTAAACTGACCAGCCTTTAAATCATCATAATTGTAGTTATCCTCGGTGTATTTAATGGTATAAGTTTTAGCACCGGCTGCACCTTCAATTTTTATGCTTTTAAGAGTGATTCCGAGCCCAGTATCTGGAGAGTCATACCCAGATTGAGGTTCAGCAGGTTCAAGATCGCCTATAATTTCTTTTAACCGTTCAACAAGAGCATTTTTCATACTGCTTTGAGGTAATTGATCAAGAGCTGTTTTGATATCACTGTATTGAATGCGTAAATCACTATAAGGAACATCCTCATTCATGTCTTCCTCAAATTTATCAATTAGGACAGAAACTTGCACTTCTTTTTCGTATTTAGTGATATACGCTTTGGCAGGATCATAGTATTTAACTTTAAACTGAGCCCCTACAGTTCCTAATGCCGTGAAATAAGGTAAATCCTCATCAACGGCCTTTTGCAGTATGGTTAAATTTTCAACTTGTGATGATAAATCGTCTGGATCAAAGGCGTCTGTGAACTCTGATTTAGCAGCACTCATTCTGGATGCTGCACTCTTAGCTGCCTGATACTTCCCTGCATAATCTAGAATGGCTTTTACCTTTGCCAATCTTCCTAATAGATTCGTTTTAATTGAGTTAGTTGGCAGAGCATTTACGGATTTTAAGGATTTATCATAAGCTGTTTTAGTGGTACTAACTAATTACTCACCAAACACTCCATTTTTATAATTGCATGAATTGACAAGGGATAAAATGAATCCACTTTTGACAAAAAAGGCGGTGTTAGCTCGATTAGTGAATCCCGCAAACATTTCTTGAGCCAATTAGATGTATCAAAAGTTCACAAGCGGAAAGGCCTTAGCTATCGACAATCTTACTGCTAAAGAATAGAAAATATAAACGCTGAACTTACAGAGAAAGTTTTGCTTCCATTTTCTTTTTATAGGTTCCTATAATAAGAAGGAGAGTCGGGAAAATCACCGCATGGGTTAAGTCATAAAACGGCCATATTTTCATGAAAATATAGCTTAGATACATGCTGTTTTCACCCAAAGTAAGAGCAAGGGGAATCGTGATCATCCCAAAGGGGAGAAGCAAAAATTGATAATTATTCAATTTCAGCAACTGTGCCGTACCTAACGAAGCAGCATACAGATATAATGCCATTTTGAAGAAAATCGTGATAAACCAAATGGCCGCCAGAACTGCCTCAACACGTTGTATCATATCCGCAAGGTTTATCTTAGAAGCCAGCTTATAACTCGGATAGACGCTTTTTGCGGTTAAGTTCGGATCAAGAACCAAGAGTGATAACCCTGTCATGATCAGCAATACGGTTCCTCCGATCCCCCCTCCGATTAACAAACTTCTTTTGATTCCTGCCTTTTTATTAACATACGGAAGGATCATCAAGATCACAAATGTTTCCATAAACGGTAAGGCCGTAAACGAAATCGAACCCCTTAAAATAGGATGAATGCCGTGTTCAAGAACGGGATATACGTTATCCAGCTTGATTTGAGGCAATAAACAGACAACCATTACGATAAACAATAGGATAAGAAACGGGAAAAAGATTTCAGCACTTCTCGCGATGCACTCGAGGCCAAGACGGACTGCCATGATAACAACCAGAAGCATAAGAATAATGATCGCTTCCATTGGTGTCTCGACAAATATTTGCGTCGCCATGAAATCACCGATTTCGCGTAAGAGGGCTGCCAGGGACAAAAGCGGGTAGATGATAAATAATAGGGAAATGAACCAACCGATCTTACCGAAAATAACATTCGTATATTCGATCAAAGTAAGTTGTGGATATAGTTTTCCGACTGCATAGTAAAGATAACAGATCACCAACCCTAATAGCAGGCTTAATATACCCGAGATCCAGGCATCCTGGTGTGCTTCATTTGCTGGAATCGATGGCAAAATAAGAATGGAATCCCCAATGGTGATCAGCAGAAACAAGATGGTTAGCTGACGATGAGAAATTTTCACTTTTTCCACCATTCCATACGCCTCCTTATTACTGCAGAAAATGAAAAACGACTTTGCTTACTGGCTGATAAACGCTTTCCATCAAGTGAACGGGATCAGGTAGTTTCATTTGTCGAGATTTTGCGATATACGTACTTGCTCCCATCATTAAAAGAAAATAAAACACGGCCATTTCTTTGATTCGCTTTTTTTTCTTGAGAGCAGGTCCTTCCACATAAATGATGATAATTGAAACCACAAGGATCCCTGTCACTTTCCACATTTTTTTACTCCTTCGTGTCTTTAAGAATGGATTGGTTCGTTGTTCCAAATTCCCTCGTTTTAGCCTGAACGTTGATATCCACTTTTATTTTCTTAAACTCTTGGTCCCAATGCGGTTTTAACCTTTTCCACTCCTGAGGGTTCGATTTATGTATCGCATCTCCGAAACCAAAAATATCAGAATCTTTGTCCTGTGCTTTTCTAATGGCCAGCTTGATTACAGAAATAACTTTTTTCTCACTTTGTTCATTTATTTTATTTATGGTACTCTGTTTTGTAATGTCCCAATTACATTCTACATCCGCAACGTTTTGTTCCAGGTTGATATTCATCTTGATCTCCGGTTTCCCGTTTCGCACGGAACCGTGCATTTTGGACTGGCTTCGAATAACCTCCTGGGTGATTTTTCCTCCATCCGGACATTTTAGGCATCCTACGGTGCTATGTACATTTCCAATCGCATAATTGTAGCCTTTACTTTCTTTTTCATTTAACCAGCCTACGAGTTTGTCCCTTTTAAAGATCGCAATTTGTTTCGAAATTAAATGAGCATAACCATCTGATTTTAATAGATTTCCAAGAGTTTCTCCTTGATTGATGTTGCCTTTCACTTTTACTCCGCCAACGATTGGGTTTTTCCCTTCTCTAAATGAATCGGAAATAAATTCATTAATATCAATGGCGGTCGTCGGCGCCCAGGCTTTCTCAGATTCTTCTAATGAGTAAAATAAATCATTGGCAGGCAATTTTTCCAAAGGGGTTAACTGCTTTAATACGGTATCCGCTCTGCTATTTTTAGCAATCATCAAATAAAAATCAGAACGGAATTCCTGGTCTCGCCATATAAGGTCAAAAGTCTTGCTAACTCCCTGCTTAGCCAGTTCTTCACTCAATATGAGAATCCGTAAATGGGCAAAGTAGGTTTTTCTCGACGAAACCGTGATGATCCTTCTTATCGCTTCAAAGATAGTAGATCCCCTTTGAGAAAAGACCGTGACAGGCGTTTGCTGAAGACCACCTCCTCCTTGCTGGGAGATTTTACTTGGGTTGACCACTTGGACAGAAACCCGGTATCCATCTCCACTTTTGTCTATGGCCATTCCTACGGCAATGGAAATCTGATTGAGTTCTCTGCGATTCCAGCAGCCAGTCAACGTGCAAATCATAAGGGACAGAATCACTATTAAAGAAATCCATTTTTTCATGGAGTCACCTGATTCCTATAAAAAGATTAGGCTGTTTTCATAACCTTTGTTACTCTTGGGAGTGGTTGATTTCTGTTTCAGGATGCTCGCTTTCCGCGAGGGGTAAGGTGAGCTGGTAATTAAGCCTGTGGGTCTCACCTGTCCCGCTGCTCCTACCCGTAGTCTCGCACTTGGGCTATTTGCAAAAATGACCCAAAATCAACCATCTTTTAGAAAAGAGCCAAAGATTAAGTTGACCTTACTTCGGCCTTGAGTTTTCGTCGATCCGAGTCATATTTTGCTGGTTGCCGATAAGCCGTGGTCTGGAAATCAATCCCCATTGCGGCAGCCGAAAGATACTATCTTTCTGGTCCTGTAAATTAAATGGTCCAAACGGTGACATATAAGGCATTCCAAATGAACGCAGGCTCGTTAAATGGAGCACTAGTGCAAAGATTCCAATAATCATTCCAAATAATCCAAAAGAGGCAGCCAGGAACATGAAGATGAACCGCACCATTCGTAATGAAATACTCATGTTATAAGAAGGAATGGCAAAATTGGCGATTGCCGTTAGGGATACAACGATGACCATGGATGGTGAAACAATTCCAGCCAAAATTGCGGCCTGGCCAATAACGAGTGCCCCGACAATTGAAAGTGTCTGCCCAATGGTCCTAGGCATTCTAATCCCTGCTTCACGAAGAATTTCAAATGTGATCTCCATCATTAAAGCCTCAACCAATGCAGGAAAAGGGATACCTTCACGTTGTGCGGCTAAACTGATTAATAGCTGGGTAGGCAGCATTTCCTGATGGAAGGTTGTTATACCGATATAGAGCGCTGGACCAAAAATTGCGATGCACATACTAAAAAATCTAAGGATTCGAATAAGAGTCGCAATGTCAGACCGTTGCGTATAGTCCTCAGGAGATTGATAAAAATGAATAAATAAGGCAGGAACTAATAGAACGAAAGGGGATCCATCCACTAAAATGGCGACTCGTCCTTCCAACAGGCCAGCAGCAATCACATCGGGTCTCTCTGAATTAAAGATCGTTGGAAAAGGCGTGTACGTTTCATCCTGAATAAATTCCTCCAACGTCCCGCTTTCTACCAAGCCATTAAGATCGATTCGGTTTAGACGTGTACGCACTTCCTGAAGGACCTTATCATTGGCCACATCCTTAAGATACATAATCCCCACTTGGGTATGGGTAGTTCTGCCAATGGTCAATGACTCCAAGATCAAAGAAGGATCTTTTATGATTCTTCGAATTAAAGCCGTATTGGTTGGCAACTTTTCTGTAAAAGACTCTCTTGATCCCCGAACGACCGTTTGTGATGCAGGTTCTTGGACCCCTCGATGTTCCCCACCTTTAGTATTCACTGAAATTCCATAGCTTTGGCCATCCACCAAGATCACCGTGTCACCGGATAAAATGTGCATACTTACCGTTCGAATGTCAGTCACTTCATTTACACTGGAAGTCGTCACCAATAGATCTTTTAACGTCCCGACAGCTGTGTTTGAAGTTACAGTCGCAACATCATCCATGAGAATGGATTTCAGGATAGAATCCTGAAGAACTTTGTCGACCATGCCTTCTAAATAAATAACCAACAGCTTGGTTTTTTCGTTATTGAAAAAGGTAATCTGGCGTTTGATCAAATCTGTACTTCCACCAAAACGTTCACTAAGAAGATCAAGATTTTCTGAAAGACTCGGGGACAATGCCCGATTTTCAGGCGAATTTTCTTTTGTTTTTTGCGCATTTTTTACCTTTGATTTTTTAAAAAAACCCATAGCTTCTCCCTACCTTCATATCGTTTCTATCATTAACGTAATGAGTCGATTTCATACGGTAAGGTCCTAACTTGTGATTGACCTGACTTCCCTGTTCATTTAGTACATGTTCCGCCTAAAAAGAAGAGCACACTCCCTCCCAGGAACATGCTCTACTCTTCTACTCCTTCTGCGTAACCATAATCCATATAATCGTTCATATAAATGAGAGTGATATTGCAGCTGATTTCTTTCTTTTGCCATCCCATTCCTCCTATATGGTATATCCCTCTTTTTACGCGTTGTTTTTGGCGTTCATTAATCATTTCGTGCAGCAAGCCTTTTAGCTCCCCAAATTTTTTTTAGTTGGTTGCAGTATCGGTACATAACAAAGAAGAGGGTGAACTTATTCACCTATCACTGTATCAATTTCTTCGGCTTTAACCCTTCCTGTACCTGCTTTGTTACGATCTTGGGCAACTACGACGGCAACTTTCAAGTTGGAAATTCCTCTTTTCCACCCGGTTTGTTGTTGTTCGAATAGTTTGCCGGGAAAAAATAAAAAAAGGACCCTTGTGGGATCCATTGTTATTTCTGCATGTTTAATCTCACCAAGAATTCACTCCAGTAAGAAGGAAAGCCGATATGGGAGAAATCAATGCTCTCTTCGTATTCAGAAATAAGGGCCACTAAATCCCTAACGCACCCGATTGTTGAATAACTGATTATCAGTTTGTGTAGTTTTTAATAATCTTAGAGAATAGTTTCATTCCTGTTTGATGTCCATAACTAAGATATCAAAGAGTTTATTGTCTATATAGACCAAAAAAGCCCATTTCCCCGATTCGTTTAGCAGCACATTTGATGGTATATGTGAATCAGCACCATTAACTTCACTACCGAATCCATCTTTTGTCCAGTAGTATTTTTTTGAATTTACATCGTATAACACTGGCTTTACAGTTGAAGATTTTTTGTTGTATCCCACAATAGTTAACTTACCCTCTTTGATGCCCCAGAAATGCCACATCCACTTATCTATTTTTTTCGTTTTTAGTTCGGGACCTATAATGCCAACTTTCATTTTGTTTCCAACCATATCACTTCGTGTTCCTGTGTTAAATGTAGTGGCAGTTTTGTCCCAATCAATTCTTTTTATATCAGATTCTTTAACAGTATTGGAGATTTCTAAAGGTAACGCTGTTTCTTTATAAACTTCTTTTTTACTAATTTCTGCCGATGAACACCCCATCAGAAATGCAATAGCAAGGATGAAGAAAAAGATACTTCTTTTCATAACCAGTTGCCCCTTTTCATAATATTTCACTGTAAAAACTGAGGTGATATACAACTTCTTTAATCCACAATCCTGCACTTTTCTTGAGTAACGGCAACCGCCTTATGTAGCAATCGCACCCGATTGCTGAAGATTGTATTCTTTCATTAAGCCTTTTTTGCACTGTTTGTTGTAATGCCTATAAGAATTATTATGATTCCGTTGATAAAAAATAAAGTAGAATAAATCAAAGTAATAGCTCCAGTTGCAAATCCGCCAGGGTCAAAGGAACCTATAACATCTAATGAAATTTTAAAGATTAAAGGTGTGATAAGAATAACTATAACTCCTGATATAATTCTTCTTTTTTTATTCCTTCCCGCTACTTTAAATGCAATAAGGTTTGTCAGCCCTAAGATGAGCAATATGATTCCAATAAAAAGAACTTCCATAACTAACCTCCCCATTAACAATGACATCTTTACTCTAAATATTCTTAAAGTAAATAACATATTCCTTATGCCACAATCCTGCCCTTTAGTTTAAAAGCAAAATCATTTCTCAGGATTTGCTGCACAAGTGATTTGTATCACCAAAAATTATTAAAGTTATTGTATTAATATTTGCTTGAATTTTGAATATTGTAATACTTTATTGTCTCAATTATACTTGTTCTATAATGATTTAAGGAGAGGTTTGCCATAACTATTGAACTTTTTAGTCAAACAAACATTCCAACGCTACTTGATAAGGTTGGTGAAAATATATTAATTACCAATGCTGACTATGAAATCGTATGGATTAACCAATCTGCCAAAGAACTCCTTAAAGTAATTGGACCTTTTGTAAATATTGATAACCCAGAAGATTTTATAGGGCAAAACATCTCTAGATTTCATAGTCAAAAATCGTTGGAATATATGAAAAATGGGTACTTTCCTCATTCCACTACTATAACTTTATTTCAACGATTTAAATCCGATATCGTTGTCAACACCTTAACCTCTGAAGCAGGGGAAAAGCTGGGTTATATTCTTACTTGGAAAGACCTTACCGAATTTGAAAACGCCATCCAGGAAAGAAACGAACAAATTAAGGAATTAGAAAGCCCTATTATTCCACTTGCTAATGATACTTCTGTCCTTGTTCCCCTTCTCGGGAAAATCACGGAAGACCGAATAAATCATATTGAGAGCAAAGTATTAAAATACTGTGCCAATCATCAAATTAATGACGTCCTTTTTGATTTATCAGGGGTTAACGAAGGACTTAAGCCTGAAACCGCATCTCGCCTGCAACAGATGCAAACTGCACTTTGCTTAATGGGTGTAGAACCTATCTATGTCGGAATCAAACCTGAGCTTGCCCAATCTATTGTTAGGGATCAAATTTTTATTGGTGCGAAGACCTTTACGTCCTTCAAACAAGGAGTCTTATATGTCTGGAAGAAGTCAGGGTATCCATTACAAAAAATCAGAGATAAAAAGCATATATAGGACACTTACATCCATTAGTTTGAGTACAATTATTCATCTTGCATATTCAACAAACCTGCCTCTTTAGTTCCATAAGAAAAAGCCGCCTTAAAGACAGCTCCGATCTTCAGCTAACGCACCCTATAGTTTAAGTGAAAATTATCACAATGCTTAGTCACCGGATTAGAAAGTACCTAAATATATAGCAACTATTTTACCTGAATTGCCCTCCCTCACTTGAGAAAAGGGAGTAGTCTAACCCTGTGCAGTTGGACGGATAATAATCTCGTTCACATCAACATCGGATGGCTGTTCAATCGCAAACGCAATCGCCCGGGCGATTGCATCCGGCGGCATAGCGATATCCTGGAACGCCTCGAGCCGGGCTTTCATCTCCGGATTTGTCATAGAATCCGCGGCATTCGTCCGTGTCATACCAGGTGAAATGATCGTCACCCGCAGCTTATCACCCGCCTCTTGCCGCAAACCCTCGGAGATGGCACGCACAGCGTACTTCGTGCCGGAATAGACCGATTGGTTTGGTACAGTCTTATGTCCTGCAGTAGAAGCGATGTTGATAAAATGCCCGCTACCCTGCTTGCGGAAGACAGGTAGTGCTGCTGCGATGCCATACAAAACACCTTTAATATTGACGTCGATCATTTTTTCCCAATCCTCGACGAACAGGTCGTCAAGGGGGGAAATCGGCATAATACCGGCATTGTTTATAATTACATCAACTTTTCCATAGGAATTTACAGCGTGTTTTACCAAATCTTCAACATCGCTGCGTTTTGTCACATCCGTTACCTTAAAACTTGCTGAACCACCTTTGGAAGTAATCGAGGTGACCAATTCATCAAGTTGTTGTTTTCTTCGTGCGCCAACAACTACCTTAGCACCTCGTTCTGCTAACAAAGCTGCGGTAGTTTTTCCCATACCACTACTTCCACCGGTAATAACAATAACCTTGTCTTTAATATTTAACACAATAAATCCTCCTACTCCATTTCTTAGAAACTTTTTTATGATACTGTTCATGCAACTGTTGCTTCAACTCTCTTCTATCGAGTTAATGCCACTTAACTTGGAGTTCCTCATCGTCTTCATTATCAACAGCTCTACTTAAGTATAAATTGTTATTCTTACTGTAAGTCAAACAAAAATTTTATCGTAAAATACATCATTGTTTATAATGGTCATTGAAGGTTATCTTTAACTTTTGATATACTTTTAGTTATTGTTACTATAACTAAAAGGGAGGAAAATTGAATGCAATATTCGATGAAATATATCCAAGAACATTTAAATGTGACTGCGAATACACTTAGATTTTATGAAAAGGAAGGGTTATTAAAAAATATTTCTCGTGATTCTAGGGGACGCAGAGTATATAACGATGAAAATATTGAGACGTTAGATTTCATTCGCGCTCTAAGATTGACAGGTATGCCTATTTCCGAAATAAGAAGGTATCTTGAATTATATGAGTTGGGGAATGATACCATATCGCAAAGAAAGGAAATGATAATGCAACACAAATTAATGGTTCAAAATAAAATTAATGAGGATCTAAAACATCTAGAAATCATAAGTTATAAAGCAGCTATGTATGAATTTAAAGAAAAAGAAATTAACCAGAAAAACTATCCTAAATAAATCAGCTTTTTTCACCGGTTTATTTTGATAGTCACTATACACCAGTCTTGCCTCGTTGCAAAATGCAAATGGTAATTCTTTTCTAATATAACCTTTTCATAATGTAAATCTTATTTATAGATGGTTCAGCTACTAAAATCCAAAATTGGAGTATCGTCAGAAAAATGGACTTAACATTGTAAATACGCGGTTATCTATACCTTGCAGTAAGAAGTCTTTATTTCCTAAGCCTTTTACACTGAAGACATGTAAACAATGTATTTTTCTCTGATAACGATTATCGCATCATCGAATTCTATAAACGTTTGGTGCCTTGAAGGCAGCCAAAACGCCTAAAGGCGTTATTAAGCCTTTGTTATCTAAGATAAGGTATTCGATGCCTTCTCAGTGTTAAGACATCACTACCTTGAATACTTTGAATACATCGTTTACTGAATTCAGATATTAAGTATTCAAAGTAGCTTTTCACTCAATTTTTCTTCTTCGAATACTTTAAATACTCCTAATTTTCATAGTATAGATAACCGCATTTTCCTGACGGTACCCCAATAGTATTAAATGGTATCAGCAATTGAAATATATATTTAAAGTAAGCAATGGGAAAATTCCACAAAAATGCGCAATCCTTCTTCAACCTGCCCCGTTAGCGCAATAAGATAAAAATCCGGCTAACGAAGCCGGATCATTAGCTATTACACCTGTTAGTTGAGGATAAGGTGTATTAATTCATTTTTACACCCATTAAAATATCTTTTAGTTGATTAACACTTTGTGCAATATAAGTAGGATTGGACTGACTTAATTCCTCATATGAACCATATCCGTAAGTAACTCCAATAGAGTCAATTCCTGTATTATTTGCCCCTATAATATCGTATTTTCTTCTCCAATCATTATAAAATTGCTAAGATTTTAATATGTATTGAATTATTTCTGTTTTTGATGTCCTTATACCATCAAGATTACTTCCTACAATAAGCTGAAAATAATGGTCAATATTAAAATACTTTAATATTTGCTCAGCGAAAATAGTTAGTTTTGAAGTAGCAATGACTAAAGTTAATCCTTGCTCTTTTAAGGAATTAAATAATAATGGAATATCTGAGTAAAGTTCGTTCTCAAACATTCCCTTTTTTTTATACCTCTCTCTATATAAATCTATTGCTTTAAGTGTTTGCACCTCATCAAAATTATAATATTCGGCAAACGACACTTGTATTGGTGGACCTATAAAACAATCAAGTTTATCAATGTCTGGTTCAGTAATACCCATCCCTGTAAAGCATATTGAACTGATTTAGTTATGCCTACTTTTGGGTCTGAAAGCGTTCCGTCTAAATCAAATAAAATTACCTTGTAATTTCCCATATGTTTAATACAATAAGACATTAAAAAAGGAGAATTTTTGTTTCCAACGTGTCCACGCCCATTATTAAATCGCCTAAATAATTTTTCAGAACATACATGTTTCAACTTCTAACATTCTTCTTCAACTAAAGCCCCAGTTACTTTAAGTATAATATTTCACAAAGTTAAAATTTCTTTTATGATATGCCAATTACCCTTTAATTAAACAAGAATCCGTTTATAACCATAAGTTTAGTGCCTCGCATCTAAAAGTAATTTCATCTCTTTTATTTGTTCTATGTGTCGCTGTTCATGCAAATATATCTGTTCACATCCATAGATCAAGAGGTAATTCACCAAAAGCAGGATGATTCACTGATTTTTCCGCCAATATAGATTTATCTTCTATAGTACTTGAGGGAGAAATCCCCTCTATTCTTTCACTGATATTCTTATTTTTTTACACAAAAAAAGGGTGCCCCTATAAGTCATACTTTTAGGACACCTTCTTTTATTCATTCCCGTTTTTCTCTTGCACTATCGTTATCCGTCTAACGAGACGCCGAGCTCACATTACGTTTGATATAGCCAATTAAAAACAAACTATTACAGTTTAGCAAGATTGTAGTTCTCTAATTAAATATTGTGTATTTCAATGTGAGCCAGCCAACTGCCATCTTGTCATGCTCTCAAGGATACTGCTTCTGCAAGCATTTGCTTCGATCTATTTTTCAAGTGTTTTAGACGCTCCTCGTCGATGACGTTTGCTGGCGTGTAGAGGACGAGGGTAATGTCGTCATGCTCAGCTGCATAGAAGGCGTTCGAGAGGATATCGATCGCTCCCACGTGTGGATGCTGGATTTGGAAAAGATTATCGCGAAGGCACTGAACATCGTGACGCTCCCAAATCGCGTTGAAATCGTCGGCGGCCTCGGCAAGACTGCCGATGATTTCGCTCAGACAAGGATCTTCCATACGACGTGCGTAGGCGGTGCGGAACGCCGCGAGCAGCTTGCCAGCAGAAGTCTCCCAATTCGCAAATCGACCGCGGAAAACCGGGTCGGTGAACAGCAGCCAAAGAAGGTTTCTTGCGCAGTCCCTCATCCTGCTTGGGTACAAACCGAATAATTCTGCAGCTGTTTGGTTCCATACTAACAGGTTCCATTGACCGTCGATCGCATAGGCGGGTAGATGAGTATACTGATCTACGATGCGCTGAAGTTCAGGATTGGCCTTCTCCCAATACTCCCCATCTGCGATAGGGTTCAGTGGTACCTTTCGATCCGCGAGCATATAGAGATGTACCCTTTCGTCACGATCTAGCTTCAATGTGCGGGCCAAGCTGTCGATAACGCTGTCCGAAACCCGGATGTCTCTACCTTGCTCCAGGGCTGTATACCAGGGCAGAGAGATTCCGGCTAAAACCGCCACTTCTTCTCGGCGAAGACCTTTGGTACGGCGACGACTGTTATCCGTACCCGATAGTCCTGCCTCTTCCGGTGTGAGCCGTTTTCGACGGCTTTTCAAAAAATCTGCAAGCTCCTTGCGTCTTAGGTTTTCGTTCATCGGACATGGACCTCCAAAATAATGGTTTTCTTAATTATATAGCAATACGCATACGCACGTCTCCCTTTTTACACAATCGTGGTTTGAACGTAGGTGATAGAATTTCTACTAGGATTGGCAACACCACTATGGATGCTTGTAGGTTAAACACAGTACTATCTGGCCCCGTGTCTTCGATTTATACTAATCCAGCAAGACCAATAAAACACAGGAGGTTCAAAGAGAATGACAACTGTACTATATATTACCGCACACCCGCTTAACGATGCTGAATCCGCTACACTCCAAACGGGCGGCGCCTTCATGGAGGCATACCGTAGCGCCAATCCGATGCATACTGTTACGCATATCGACCTGTTCGACAGTTTTGTGCCGCCACTGGACACAGAGATTTTCCAGGGATGGGCCAGGTTGCAAAAAGGTGAGCCGTTTGACGCGCTGGATTCGTCCGCTCAGTCCAAAATTGCGCGACTCGCCGAGATCGTAGATCAATTCGTCGCCGCAGACAAATACGTCTTTGCTACGCCGCTATGGAACTTATCATACCCTCCGGTCTTAAAAGCGTACATTGATGCGATCTTTGTAGCCGGCAAGACGTTCAAATATACGCCGGAAGGGCCGGTAGGACTTCTTATGGGTATGGGCAAGAAGGCGGTCCACATTCAAGCCAGCGGCGGTGTGTACTCCAGTGGACAGGCTGCCGATTTGAATCTGGGACATCGGCATTTGTACGAATCGCTGAAGTTCTTTGGCGTTGAAACGCTGGAACCGATCTTCGTAGAAGGGCTTGCGCAGTTCCCGGACGAAGCCGTATCAATTAAGCTGGCGGCAAAAGAACGTGCAGTGAAGGTGGCTGTGAGCTTCTAACCAACTATTCACCACACAGGAAAAGAGGAGGATTCACCATGTCAGTAGCTTGGAAAATATTCATGTTGGCCGCAGTCAGCTTTCTCGTTGGTTCTTCCGAGTACATGATAGCCGGCATTCTCGATAAAGTCGCATCGGATACGGGGGTGTCGCTTTCCGCCGCAGGCCAATTATTGACGGCATTTTCGTTAGCGTTCGCCTTTGGTACGCCGATTCTCATGGCCGCCACTGCGCGGCTCAATAGAAGAACCCTGCTGTTGTATGCACTTATCCTGTTCGTCATTAGTAATGCATTAGTTGTAGTTTTGCCGGGATACGGACTTCTATTGGCCGCCCGGGTAGTGATGGCACTCGCAACCGGCGTTTTCGTCGTCGCAGCGCTCACGGTAGCCGCCAGGTTGGCTCCTGAAGGCAAGCAGGGTGCGGCGATTGCGACAGTACTTATGGGCATTAGTGCTTCCCTGATTGCGGGTGTGCCCGTTGGACGGGTCATCGCCGCCATATACGACTGGAAGCTAATTTTCGTCGGCATTGGTGTGCTAAGCCTTCTTGCTCTGCCGATTGTGGCATTGTCCATTCCCCGCACGGAGAGCGAACAGGCAGTACCTTTACGGAGGCAGCTCGCAATGATGCTGGAGCCCCGCGTTGCGTTGGCCCTTGGAATCACGTTCTTCTGGATTGTTGGCTACTCCACCATTTTTACGTACATATCTCCTTATCTGCTTAAGGTTGCCGGGTTCAGCGATCGACTGGTCAGCTTGGCCTTGTTCGGTTACGGTATCGCTAGTCTCGTCGGCTCGAAGGCTGGTGGTTGGGGTACAGATCGGTGGGGCGTTGCTCCGACACTGGTCGGCGGTATGGTGTTAAACATGCTCATGCTGACCGTATTGTCGGTCGCAGCACAAACGACGCCGATCCTTGTCTCTGCGTTACTGATGCTTTGGTCGTTCTTCTCTTGGTCGTCCGCTCCAACACAGCAGTATTACTTGATTACACTGGCACCTGCAGCGTCAGGCATTATGCTCAGCTTGAATACATCCGTGTTGCAGTTTGCCATGGCGGTGGGATCCGGCCTCGGAGGATTCGTCATTGACGGCCTATCACTCAAGGCGATCACCTGGATCGCAGCAGTTCTCGTTGCTGTTGCAGCCGTAATTGCTGTGATTTCACTTGGCGCAACGGGGCTACGTTTTCGTCGGGGAACAAGTCAGCTGGAACGAAGGGACACAAACGAAGATATTGTTTAGTGAGAAGATATTGCTGATCATACGGTGGACGGCAACAAATTAAGATACACCGAAGATGAAACTTGCTCAACATTAGAAGTTTTCAGCCGATATCCCTTTGGATTAAAGCAATCATAAAGGAGGCAAATAATGAACACAACTGACCATTTGACTCGTAGTAACGATTTCAATCAAATTATATTGGGACGTCGATCCATTAAAAAATATGATCCATCTGTTAAAATCAGCCGTGAGGAAATGACGGAAATGTTGAGCAAAGCAACCCGGGCTCCTTCCTCCAATAATCTGCAACCATGGCGCTTCCTGGTCATCGAAAGCGAAAAAGCAAAAGCAACACTGCTGGCACTGGCACAGTTTAACAGCCACCAGGTAGTAACATCCGCAGCCGTTATCGCTATTTTTGGGGATTTAAAGCATGATACCTATGCAGAGGAAATTTTCAACACAGCGGTAGAGCTTGGTTATATGCCAGATGATGTAAAGAAACAGCTGCTTGCGTTCACACAGAACATTTATAGTACCGTGTCTGATACCTACCGAAAAGACGTTGCTCTGATTGATGGAGGCTTGATAGCGATGCAGCTCATGTTGGTTGCCCGTGCCCATGGTTATGACACTAATCCGATTGGCGGCTATGATAAAGATCGGATCGCCGAAGTTTTCGGAATGGACAAAGAACGCTTTGTGCCCATTATGCTCGTATCAATTGGTAAAGCCGATGATGACGGTCATCCGTCTATGCGCTTGCCAGTTGACAGTGTTGCGGAATGGAAATAACCACAGAACTGATTGTACTAAGTGGAAAAGAGATAAAGTTATCGATGTAAGAATACGACTTAAAGGTGCGATTCTTAAAAATGGAAGTTACTTTTTTCTTACCCAGATAACAAAAGTTTATAGAATATTGTATTTTAGTAAACAAAGGAAAGAGCTGTAAATCCTCTTGATTGCGGCTCTTTTTCCTGTTCAGCTAGGCAGGTTAGTGGAATAAACGATAGATTAAATGATGGCAGCGGCAGTTAGGGACTTTATTTCTACTTTCCTAGCTGCAGTTGCATTTTATTGCTGATCAGTCTGTCCTTGAACCATTTCTCATTAGTAAATTTCCAATTTTCAATGGTAAATAGTCTTGCTAATACTTCATCGTTCTTTACAATTAACTATTCATAACATACCACTGCATTTTCGTTATTCCTTAGACGAATAGCTCTATCTTCGAACTTCTTTTTAGCACCTGGAAAATGCATAACAGACTGAATCATGCCAGTTATAGCGTCTTCTTTGTTAAAAATAATTGGTTTTTCATCTACACCCTTAAAAAATGCAACATAATAATCCTCTGCCATTCTATCTAATGAAGATGTGTCCCCTGAAGTCATTGCCTCGTTCCAATCAGTAATAAACTCATCGTGCATTTTGGCAAATTCTTTTAACTGATTTTTTGGCTCAACCATTTCTAAATCCTCACTCTAATTTATTTTTCTTAATAATTCTATACTATTAAGAGAATTCCTTCTTCAACAAACCTGCCCCTTTTCTTCAATAATAAAAGAACATTCCTTATTAAAGGAATGCCATTTATTAAGAGAAGTCATTTACCATATATTTCACTCCTGGCCTTTTCGATAATTGTTTTTATAAACGGTTCTTTTTTCTTTGTATAAGTTGGTCTATCAAACTGATATGTAGTTGCAAGTTCTTTTTTTAATGATGCATACTCTTCAGCTACTTGGGGGTTTAACCTGAGATAATCACGAAATAATAATTTTCCAATCCACTCACTGCTATTAAATTCACAGATATGAAGATGACAAGCCCCCTGTCCCCATAATCTCTTCCTAAAAAACCTTCTATCTTTAAATTCAGGTTTAGGAACATATTCGTAGTCTATTTCACTTAAAGGGCTAACAAAGCTAGATACTTCATCTAAATCTTGCACACCTACAATAATGTCAATTATTGGTTTCGCCTCTAATCCCTTTATTGACGTGCTACCAATATGTTCAATTCCAACAACCTTATCACCTAAAACATCAAGAATTCTATTTTCCTCATATTCATATTGTTTTTCCCAATTAGGATTATAATCAATTAGATTAACTATTGGTTTCGTCATAAATGTCCCCCTTTAAAAAATAATGCTTCTTAATATAATTTTATAAAGTTAATCAAAATCCTTCCACAACAAACCTGCCCCGTTTGTTGAATAAGAACATAATATTTTTTCCTAAATTGTATTCTAGAAAAATACCGCTAAATCCTTCAGAGTAAATAAGAATACAAGTAAGATTACATCAAAAAACCTCGTCATTTATAAACGAGGTTTTGTACTTTATTGTGCTATTACTTTTAAAAATATTTACTATATAAATCATGTCTTAACTTGCCACTAAATTGTGCATACACCTTTGTTGTTTCGCTTTTCTCATGGCCAAGTAAACTCTAAATTACCTCAAGTGGCGCTCCGTTATTCATCATATGAGTGGCATAGCTGTGACGCAACTGGTGTGGATGAATTCTCTTCTTAATTCCGGTACGATCTGATATACGGGTTATAATATATCTCATTAGATCGATACTCATTCTTCTTTTGGGTCTTCTTTCTGTAATAAATAAGCAAGGGTAAAGATCATCACGTGAACCTAGGTATCTCTTTAACCATAAAGAACAGCGAGTATT
This sequence comes from Fictibacillus sp. WQ 8-8, assembly GCF_024494405.1. Classification (NCBI taxonomy): domain Bacteria; kingdom Bacillati; phylum Bacillota; class Bacilli; order Caryophanales; family Fictibacillaceae; genus Fictibacillus; species Fictibacillus sp. WQ 8-8. The sequence continues at coordinate 1,495 of NZ_JAMXKG010000024.1, read as the reverse complement.
AAAGTATACCTCACGTTCTTTATCACCTTTTCCATGAACAATTACAGAATTTGTTGTGAAATTAATATCATCACGATTAAGTTTTACTACTTCCCCAATGCGACAACCTGTGGAGTAAAAGAACTCAAACAATGCATTTTCCATAGCGTTTTCACAAGATTCCCTAAGATGTTCGATTTCAAGTTCAGTAAGGAATTTGGGAATCCTCTTCCCAAGTTTGGGTTCCTTTAATTTAGCTGCAGGATTATTCTTAATAAACCCTTCGTCAAAAGCCCACTTGAACAAAGAACGAATGAATCGAACACGGTGGCCTAAGCTTGAGGGCTTTAAGTGTTCTCCTTCCTCAATTAAATAGGTCTTTAGCTGATCTGTTGTAACACTATTAACATCAATATCTCCAAAGTACTACTACTCGAACAATAAAATAAGCAAAGGCTATCTCAATCAATTTATCCATTTCTAATCCTCCCATTTTAAAGAAATTGTATCAATAGCTGGTTAAACTTATCACGCTCTTCCCAGAATGGTCCATGACCACTATATTGAAATGGTACAAGTTGTGAGTTTACTATTAGATTTTTTGTTTCCTGACCTTTAGTAAACGGAACGATTTTATCATGGATGCCGTGAATAATTAACGTAGGTACAAATATTTTGCCAAGGTCATTGTACACATCTTCATCTCTTAATGTTGTCATGATTGCAGCCGTCGACCAACTAGCTGCTTGTAATCCTAGCTGAAAGAACCAGTCTGAGAATGGTCCAGTGATTTTTTGGAAGAAAAAGAGATCCGTTACACCCTGCAACATTTTAGGGCGATCATTAAGTGTTTCTGTAATGAACTTATTTGCAATTTCTTTTTCAACACTAGTCGGAGATGCAGCGTCTATAAGGACTAGTTTAGATACTCCAAAACCTTGATATCGAGCCATATATCGAATTGAAATTGCTCCTCCTGTAGAGTGTCCTGCAAGTGTGAAATCTTTTAACTGCAACGCCTCAATTACTACACTTATATCATCTGCCAATCTGTCAAAATTGTAACCACTAAATGGTTTATCGGAATTGCCATAGCCCCTCCAGTCTAAACCAATACAGCGGTAACCCATAGCTGGAAGAATATTAAACTGATATTCAAACTATTTATGGCTCAATGGCCAACCATGTAAAAACAGGATTGACTTTTTCCCCCCAGGGTTAATATCTTCTACATATAATTTTACACCTGGTTCTACTGAAACAAAGTATCCCATGAAGAATCCTCCCTAGTTAAAACCGTATCAACAATAAGATATTCATTTTGTAAAAGGGATAGACTAACCTGCCCATTGAATCAATAAAAAAAGGCACATTTCTTACTAAAGAAATGCACCCGTTCGTAATATAAGGTTAGCCAGAATTTCTGGTTGACCTTTTTTTATTTGGTCTTATTATAGCGGTAGTCGGGGTAGAACGTAGCACCCGTGGGACTGATCCCGTCAACTAAACTGTTCAC
>NZ_JAMXKG010000023.1:0-34476 GCF_024494405.1 Fictibacillus sp. WQ 8-8 | reverse complement strand
AGTCTCACCTGTCACGCTAGTCCCGCAGGAGTCTCGCATCTTCCACTTCAATTAACTTTTCATTGAAGATTTTTCAAGCCAAAAAGGGGCTGCCTGAAGGTCAATTTTCGACTTTCTGGACAGCCCCTTTTTATATGAACTAAAAGGAAAGTTAAATAAACATGTGTAATACAGATAGTAATATGATGTGCAGCAAAGTTGGGAGTAATATAGTATGGAACATGATTTAAAAGAGTTAATTAATAAGTGTGACTTGGCAATAAAGAAGGAAGATTTTGATACGCTGATGAACTACTATATTGATGATGCAGTTCTGGTTGTAAAGCCAGGAATGATTGCACGAGGTAAAGAAGAAATCAAAAAAGCATTTATTGCCATTGCAGAGTATTTTAATAACAGTATTGTACCAACGCAGGGGGAAATGACTATTTTAGAAGCTGGAGACACTGCGTTAGTTATTTCCCAAACGCTGCTTGCTGCCGATAAAAATGATTCCGAATATTCTATGGATAGAAGAGCAACATACGTGTTTAAGAAAAATTCAAACGGCGAATGGCTTTGTGCAATTGATAACTCATATGGTACTGACTTAATAAATAAATAGAGTTTTCAACGATCACAGAGGAAGTAGAGATGAAAATAACTCAACAATGGAATCAAGAAGATAGTGATTATATTCGTAAAATGGTTATTGAATATAATCTTTCAAAAATGCCTGATGAGACCAGACATCCCGTCAAAAACATTAGCTTTATCCTTAGAGGTGAAGATGGAAGCATTTTAGGAGGTATAACAGGAAAAATATCTTCGTCACTTATAGTAGATTACTTATGGGTGGATGAATCACTAAGGGGTAAGGGATATGGGAAAGAGTTATTAAAGCGTATAGAGGAAATGGCGCGAGAGAATCATTGCAGACTGGTACAACTGTTTACATTTAGCTTTCAAGCTCCAGATTTTTATCAAAAGAATGGAGATGAAATTGTAGGTGTAGTACAAGAAAATCCTACTAAGGAACATCAGCAGTATTATTTAATGAAGAGACTCACTTAAACAAATAAAATGAAAATAAGCTGCCGAATCAGGCAGCTTATCTTCGTTGAAGGTATTTTTATTTGAATTTATTAATAAGGATAGAATAAACGTTGTATTTACTGGGAGGGTTAGGAATGAATGGAGATGAAGCCATATTACATCCTGATACGGGTGTAACTTCTGGGATTTTTGTTGAGCGATCATTAAATGAAATTCGTTTTTGGTCTAGAATCATGAAAGAACATTCTTTATTTCTGCGATTGGGTTTTAGAGCGGAGGATACTCAATTAATCAATGAGGCTAATCAATTTTACCGATTGTTCGAACGCATCGAACAAACCTCACATTCCTTTACAAATCAAACAGATCCTGAGCAAATAAAAAGATTTAATACAGAAGTACAACAGGCTGCAACCAATATTTTCGGATTTAAACGAAGAGTACTGGGATTGATTCTTACATGTAAATTGCCAGGGGCAAATAATTTCCCCCTGTTAGTTGATCATACAAGCAGGGAAGCTAATTATTTTAGAAAACGATTAGGTGAATTAAATGAAGGTAAAATGAAACCTCTTCCTGATGCCATTATAAAAGAAAATGTCTTCTTCTTAAGGATTATGGCAGACCATGCTAAATTTATTGGTCATCTGCTGGATCCGTCTGAAAGGAAGCTAATTGATATAGCCCGAAATTTCAGCAATGATTTTGATCAATTGATGTATCAAGCAAGAGACTTAGAATCTATGAAGCCGCAATCTCAAACGGTTCCTCTTTTAGATCAATTCCTGGATCAGAATCGTGTGTCGGTCTCATCTCTTCGGGACTTCAAGAAAACGGCACGTGATTTAATTGAGCAATGTAAAATAAAGAGTATCATTCATCCGCTATTAGCAGACCATGTTTTCCGTGAAGCTGATCGATTCCTTGAAATAATAGACATGTTCGATGCTCATCTTACAAGCGGCACCCCATAATCAAAATAGTAGTCCATAAGCTGAGGAGCTAACAATTTATTGTTAGCTCCTTGCCACTTCCAAAATAAATGGCTTCAGTTTGAGATATGCTCTCTTACCTTGTCTGCGAAATTGGCTTCACGTTACGCCAATCTAATATTAAATTCCTGAATTAAATCTTTAAAAGCAGGCCTTTCATTTCCATCTCTTCCGATGACATGCGTGGCTGTCACTAAAGAATTTAAAACGGACTCTTCAACAGCTTCCCCAACGGCCCGAAAAGCCGTATCCATATCTTCCTCATGAATCGCAGGAAGGATTAAACAGTGATTTGGATTGTCATGAGGAATTTTAGTGGCGGTTGAAAAGCCGATGATTACTTCTCCGCTGCCATGCGTAATGATGGATCCTGTCCTTGATAGGCCGGCAACCGACCGCTTGATGATGCGATTGAGCTGACGTTCTGAAACCGGCAGATCCGTGGCAACAATGATCATAATCGATCCTTTATCCCTTTCCTCCCAAGATTGGAGCAGCTCTTCTTTCAGCTCTTGCCCAATCGCCCTGCCATTCATCATGAGATCACTTAAAATACCAAAGTTCGATAGGACGAGCACCCCAATGGTGTACTCTCCATGAGCCAATTGAAACTGTCTTGAGGCAGTGCCGATTCCTCCTTTTAAGGAATAACAAAGCATGCCCGTTCCCGCTCCGACACTTCCTTCCCCAAATTCAGTTGAAGCGTTATGTATGGCTTGAAAAACATGTTCCTTCTCAATAAATTGAGCTCTTACATCATTGAGGAACATATCATTGCATTCCCCGATGACGGGATTGACCGTCCCAGTCGATCGGCCAATTTCCGGATTCTTCTCCAGCATGTATTGAATCAAGGCATCTGAAGCTGTACCGATACTTAAGGTATTTGTTAAATTGATTGGCGTTTCTAACACACCCAACTCTTGCATTTGAATGGTACCCATCGTTTTTCCAAAGCCATTGATAACATGGCTTGATGCTATCAGTTTTTCCTTAAACGTGTTGCCAGTGTGAGGGAGGATGGCTGTTACTCCCGTTTGCATGCTCTGATCACTAAGTGTTACGTGGCCGACTGTAACGCCTTCGACATCGGTAATTGCGTTATAGCGTCCGGTTTCCAAGCGTCCTATTTTAATTCCATAGTCGCGTATTCTTTTTTGGTAGTGCATTGAAAAGATCACCATCCATCGTTATTGTTATTAACACTTACAAATCATGAGGTGATTTCCATCAGGGTCTCTAAAATTAAAATAGTGATTATGTTCAATTCCAGTGATTAAATCAACCTTCTTTTTTTTCATAAACTGATAGGCTTCTTCAATATTTTCTGTATTGAGATGAAATAACGGGGTTTTTACTATATTTTCTTCTGAAAAAATCTTGCTGTCTAATACAATCCCTGTACCATTCATAGGTATGACATAAATATGACCGAACTGTATTTCTCCATCTGCTTGTAAACCTAATATGTCACAATACCAATCTCGAGCTTGTTCTATGTTGCTTACTGGAATAAAGACCGTTCCGATTTGAGTTAAAACAGGACTATTCAAAAAATCCCTCCTAATTATTTTCTGGTACCCTTATCTATTACATTCACTTTTTAATATAACTATCCTGTCGGTTATTTGGATATTTTACATAACAATCCTGGGAAAAGTTTAATGCATTGCCTGAGGACAAGAAGCCGAAAATCTATATTATCCCCGATCATGAAAGCGAGTTTATTAAACAGGGCTGTATTATTTATTATCAAGAAGGACTATAGCCTCTTCATGCAGAAAAGGGTAGAAAAAATTTCTGACCCTTTGATTAGAGAAATGATGGAGGATGTTAAATGAATAAGTTAGTGTCTGAGCTAGAAAGTAATCTATCTTCAATGCCGAAAAGAATTAGCAAAATTTCAGATCTCGAGGCCAAACCTCTGCCGTCCAAATGGTCTAAAAAAGAAATTCTTGGACATCTTTGTGATTCGGGTAATGTGAACCACCAGCGCTTTGTTGATATCATCGCCTCAACTCAAGTGGTTACCCTGAAGAGTTATAATCAGGACTTTTTTGTGGAGATTCATGACTATCAGCATTCATTTACTGTTGAGGACATTATTCATCTATGGATTTCAATCAATAAACAGATCGCGGCACTTCTTGTGAATGTTTCGGAGGAACAATGGAAGCTTGAATGTAAAGTAGATGCACAAAACATTCAAACGTTAGAGTGGCTGGTAAAGGATTATATTGATCATATGAACCATCATCTTGGACAAATTTTGGCGGATTGAATGAGGCCTGCCCAGAAATTGGCGATTTATTTGCGGAGAGTGAACATAAGTGTCATTTTATCCAAGATAGTGGCAATCAGGATTCCTGCTGTGTACCGAATCAGATCTACAATAAGAAAACCTTTGCCCAGGATCAATGCTCCGAGCATTGTATCACGAATAGAATTGATCCAGTTTTCCTGATACAGCTGACTGAATTCAATGCCGAAGCTGAACAAAAAACTGAGCCATAAAGCTGTGTGCAGGCTTTTACGCACCAGTAATAAACGGAATCCGAAATAGACCATCATGGCCCATAGCACATCTCCGGCGTTCTGCGCTGCAACTAACGGAAAAAGATGGCTCCACTTTCTGGAGGCGAGCCCTAAAAAAATGGTGATACCAACAGCTATACTATAAGCTATCCTCATTTTACGGTAATGCGGTTTGATCGTTGCCTTATTAGTAGTCAATCGAATCCCTCTTTAACATGATATTGATATTCATTGTACTATAATGGTTCATTTGTAAAGGAAAGTAGAGCAATCTTTTGTGTAGGGAGTGCTGAATCCGCCCCTTTTACCTGCAAAGTCATCACGCCATATTTTTTATTTTCAAATTACAGTTTTTATGATCAAAAATGCCGATTTATGTTCAAAAAATCTGATTTATGTTCAAAATCCACTCATTTATTTTCAAACGGTTTATACTCGACACCATACGACAGGATTCAACGTGTTTATAACAACATGGTAAATAAAGGATATAATCTAAAAAATTAAATATTGATATAAGCGTTGGAGAGAAAGTAGTTAGGAAATGAGTATTTTCAGAGAGCTCCTATTTGCTGAGAAGGAGCAATACTTGTCTTACCGAAAAAAGCCTCGGAGCTTCTTGCCAATTTAATGATGACATTAGGGATCGCAGGATGGTTTCTCACGATATAGCGATAGGGTATGGAAGTAACTGAAGAGGTTGATATGGTGACATATGAACAAACTGAGGTGGTACCACGAAGCTGCAACTCTCGTCCTCAAGGTCTTTTTGATCTTGGGGGTGGGAGTTTTTTTATTTCTAGAAGAAAGATGAAAAATAATGAAACAGAGGGGTATTGCTATGAATCTGATATTAATGGAAGTTCCAACTCAATTAGAAACTGAAAGACTGATCCTTAGAGCTCCTTTACGTTCTGGAGATGGAGAGATCGTCAATCAAGCTATAAAAGCATCTTATCAAGAATTAAAAGCGTGGCTGCCATTTGCTCAGACCCTTCCTGCTGTAGAAGAAACAGAAATTAACTTGAGGGAGGCCCATATCAACTTCCTAAAAAGAGAGAACTTTCGTTTCCTGATTTTCCACAAGGTATCCAATGATTTTATAGGAACCACCAGTCTTCAAAGCATCGATTGGGATATCCCAAAATGCGAGATTGGATACTGGATCAATACCAAATTCAGCGGCCAAGGTTATATGACAGAAGCTGTAAAGAAATTAACGGAATTTGGTATGGAACAGCTGCAATTTAAAAGAATTGAAATCAGATGTGAGTCTACAAATACGAGAAGCCGTTCTATACCTGAAAAATTAGGCTTTTCATTAGAGGGCATTCTCAAAAACGATGATTTATCTGCAGATGGAACCAGACTGACTGATACTTGTGTTTATGCGAAAACGAGTTGAGCAGGTACAGGATATTGCTGAAGAAGGAAGAAATGAATGCTGTGAGCTAAAGGATCAAACGTTTAACGATACGGTTGAATATGAAGGCAACCCAAGCAACCATACAATGGAGCTTGTGGCATATAGCGGATCATAACAGATATCACTTTGACAGGTACCAAAAAGTAATCAAAGAACTTAATAGTTCCTACGTCACTTTAAAGTGCGTACTTCTCATTCTGCTGTTAATATTCAATAATTATCTTGTTTGATTGGCTCTTAAACAAGAGGAGGAAAAACAGTGGCAAATCATTTACAGGATACAACCACTTTGCATAATGGAGTAAAAATGCCTTGGTTTGGATTAGGGGTATTTAAAGTTGAAGAGGGGCCGGAGCTTGTTAATGCATTAAAAACAGCAATTCGGCATGGCTATCGCAGCATTGACACAGCAGCCATATATGAGAATGAAGAAGGAGTCGGAAAAGGGATTCATGAAGGTTTAGCTGAAAGCGGCGTTGAAAGGCGAGACCTATTTGTGACATCAAAAGTCTGGAATGCTGATTTGGGCTATGAATCAACAATAGCGGCTTATGAAGAGAGCTTACGGAAGCTTGGTCTGGAATATCTCGATCTTTACCTCATTCACTGGCCTGTTGAAGGCAAGTATAAAGATGCTTGGAGAGCTCTTGAAACATTATATAAAGAGGGCAGAGTCAAGGCGATAGGGGTAAGTAATTTTCAAATCCATCATCTTAAAGATTTGATGAAAGATGCTGAAATAAAACCGATGATCAATCAAGTTGAATATCATCCGAAATTGAGCCAAAAGGAGCTTCAGGAGTTTTGTAAAGCACAGGGTATTCAAATGGAGGCCTGGTCTCCGCTCATGCGGGGGCAGCTTCTGGATCATCCTGTTCTAAAGGAGATTGCAGATCATCATAACAAGTCTGTTGCCCAAGTTATTTTACGCTGGGATCTGCAAAACGGGGTGGTTACAATTCCTAAGTCAACCAAGGAAAATCGTCTCGCAGAAAACTCAAAGGTCTTTGATTTCCGGTTAACAGATCACGAAATGAACCGGATCAATGATTTGAATGAAAACTTGCGGGTAGGTCCGAATCCTGATAATTTTGATTTTTAATATTCGATATTGGTTTGAAAAGACGCGAAAATTCGCGTCTTTTTTTATGCCAAAAGTTATTGACAAAGCGGGCTTTTGAAAAGATAATTAATAATGATAATTATTATCAATTAGGTTAGGGGAATTATTGATGAATAGAAGAAGTCTCTCTATCTTTATTTTCGCCTTTTTTTTACTGGTGGGAGCACCCTTTCATGTTGTGGCTAAGGAAAGCAGCTCTCAAGTCAAAGTGTCTCATACCATTCCTTACATAGATGCTTCTATTGATGCGGTAAAACAAAAGGACTTCAATCAGGCTGAAAAGTCTTTTAATATGTTTAAAGAAAAATGGGCCCGGGCAGAAGGGGAGATCCGCAGTGAAAATTTGAGCGGATATGGAAAAATTAAAACGAAAATGGCAGCTGTTTCCGTAGCGTTGTTGAATGAAGATCAAAAGAAATCAGAAGAATCTCTTCAAATGCTAAAGGTGCTGCTTAAGCAATATAAAGAAGGACAGCTAACCAATTCATCAGCCAAAACATCATCCAAAAACGTAAGTATCTCTGCGTATTTACTAAAAATTAAAGAAGCGAAACAGTCTCTTGATGAAGGAGATCAGGCCCAATCAAAAGCTCAGGTTGAGGAGTTGAAATCTCTTTGGCTCAGCGTAGAAGGAAACGTAGTAGGGCAATCCCAAAAAGTATATAACAACTCCGAGCGGAGGCTGGTTCTGCTTGCCTCTTCTGTCGATAACCCGAGTGAAAACAAGAAATCCATTCAAATGCTGGATGACATGCAGAAGGACCTGGGGCCACTTGCGCATTCTTCATATGGCATATGGGATGCAGCAATGATTCCGCTTCGGGAAGGCCTTGAAGCCTTACTTGTGATCGGTGCACTGTTAACTTTTACAAAACGAAGAGAAGAAAATAAAGGGGCTCTTTATGTCTGGAGCGGTACGATAACAGGAATCGCTGCCAGCTTGGGGGTGGGCTTCCTCGTAAGCTATGTGCTGAGTTCAGCTGCTTTCGGCCAGAATAATTTTCTCATTAATGGCTGGTCTGGGGTCATCGCCAGTCTCATGCTGCTTTACGTCAGTTACTGGCTGCACAGAAATACAAATGTGAACCGCTGGAACTCCTTAATGAAGGCAGAAACAGAAAAAGCCGTAAGCGGAGGCAGACTTATCTCTCTCGGTATATTGGCATTCCTGGCAGTTCTCCGTGAAGGGATTGAAACCGTTATTTTCTTAATCGGCATGGCGAACCAAATGTCCTTGACCTCATTAATCACAGGAATCACAGTCGGATTTGGAATTCTGGCAGTCATTGGAGTATGCATGCTGAAGCTAAGCGTTCGATTGCCGCTAAAGCCTTTCTTCATGGTATCCAGTATGATCGTTTTTTATTTATGCTTAAAATTTATGGGATCTGGCATACACAGCTTGCAGCTCTCAGGGTTCATGCCATCAACGACCGCTGAATTCATTCCTACCATCCAGTCAATTGGTGTGTATCCGTCCTTGTACAGTACGATGCCGCAGATTATCATACTCAGCATTGCTATCATTGTCATTTTTACACAGCAGTTTAAAAAGAAAAAATACAACCATAAACGGCAGCAGGAGGCCAGCTGATCATGAAATTATCAAAATCCATTATCCATACCGCACTGACCCTTTCTTTAATCACAGTACCTGTTATTTCGGGCTGCAGCAATGACGCGGCATCATCCGGTGAACATAAAAAAGCATCATCATCCAAGAAAAACGAACTGAAATCCCAGGTGAAGGAAATGCAGGCGTCACTCCATAATCTACAGGATTCCCTACAAGATAAGAATGAAGATCAAGTAAAAGAATACGGCAAACGCCTTAATAAGCAATGGTTATCCTATGAGAACAGCATCCGGGAAAAGTACCCGCTGCTGTATACGGATACTGAAAAATACTTGCTCCCTTTGTATGCTGAAGTAACAAAAGATAACTATAGCAGCGGCAAGGTTCAGCAGCTAAGCGTGGACTTGGATCGTTCTCTGACAAACCTTGAAAAAGCAAAAGAAACAACACAGAAAACGACAGAAGTATTGGATACAGCAGTAAAGAAATATAAAGCTTATGTAGATGAACAGACAGAGGAACTCGTTAAATCAACTGCCGTCTTTACAGATGCAGTAAAAGCGAACGACACACAAAAAGCGAAAGAGGCTTATGCCGAAGCTCGTGTTTACTATGAGAGAATCGAACCGATTGCTGAAAGTTTCGGTGATCTTGATCCAAAAATTGACGCTCGTGAGAACGATGTTGAAGGTGAGTGGACAGGTTTCCATAGAATTGAAAAAGCCTTATGGAAAGACGGCAGCATAAAAAATATGAAGAAATATGCAGACCAGCTTGATCAAGATGTTGCAGAGCTGCAGAAAAAGATTCAGGATGTCAAATTGAATCCGACTCAGATTGTTGCAGGATCCATGGAGCTTCTGAATGAAGCCGCGATTTCCAAGGTAACGGGAGAAGAAGAGCGTTATTCGCATATTGACCTGGTCGACCTTGCTTCCAACGTGGAAGGTTCTCAGGCGGTATATCATGCGGTTCTCCCAGTTCTTAATGAAAAAAACAAGGACTTGGCACAAGACTTGGATACTGAATTTAATAAGATTACAGCCTTGCTGGAAGAGCATAAGAAAAGTGGAGCTTACTTGAATTATAAGAAGCTCACCAAGCCGCAGGTTCGTGAACTGAGCCAGCAATTAAACACGTTATCTGAATCCATGGCACAAACGGCTGAAATTTTTCAATAGATTAGGAGAATCAAAGTGAAAAAACAAGAAGACCAAACGGTAGAGGAGCAAGAAGAACCTAAACATTATTCAAGAAGGGACATGCTGAAAATGTCTCTTCTGGCCGGGGCTGGAGTTGCCATCAGTGCGAGTGGCATCGGTGCCGTCACCACCATGACAAATGTATTTGGGGAAACCACGAAAAAATCAGGGTCTTCTGCCGAAAAGGAAAGCGTTCCGTTTTACGGTAAGCATCAGGCTGGTATTGTGACACCGCAGCAAACCTATGCTTATTTGGCTGCCTTTGATTTTACAACGAATTCTAAAAGTGATGTTATCCGGCTGTTGAAGGAGTGGACGGTTCTTAGCGAGCACATGAGCCAGGGCAAGGCAGAACAGAATTTTAACAATGACTGGCTTCCTCCAAAAGACACCGGCGAGGCTCTGGACCTTCCTCCTTCCCGTTTAACGATGACCTTTGGTTTTGGACCTTCTTTTTTCAGTAAAAAGGGAATCGACCGGTTTGGAGTAAAGAGTAAAGCGCCTAAGCATCTCAGGGACATTCCGGCCATGCCGAGGGATAATCTCCAAGAACCATTTATTGGCGGGGATTTGTGTTTGCAGGTTTGTGCCGAAGATCAGCAGGTAGCTTTTCATGCCATCCGGAATTTTATTAAAACAGCAGTGGGTAAAGCCGAGGTCAGATGGATGCAGTCAGGATTCATCAGTGCCAAGCATGGAAAAACCCCGCGCAATCTTTTCGGATTCAAGGATGGAACCGCGAATGCAGGGCCGAAGGATACAAAAGCCCATAATCAGACTGTCTGGGCAGGACAAGGTGAGCCAGTGTGGATGCACGGCGGTTCATATATGGCCTTCCGTAAGATTAAGATGTTTCTTGAAGTCTGGGACCGTTCTTCTCTTAAAGACCAGGAGGACACGTTCGGACGAAAGAAGGAGAGCGGTGCTCCATATGGTAAGATAAACGAGCATGATAAAGTGAATCCGATGCAAATGCCTCCTGACGCTCATACAGCGATCGCCAAACGATCAGGCCAGCAAATGTACCGCCGGGCTTATTCCTACACGGATGGAGTGGATTCCAAAACGGGTTACGTTGATGCGGGCCTAATGTTTATCAGCTATCAAAAAAATCCGGACGAACAATTTGTACCAATGCTTAAAATGATGTCAAAGGCAGACAAGCTCAACGAGTATACCCAGCATATCGGAAGTGCGTTGTTTGCCGTTCCCAGAGGGATTAAAAAGGGTGAATATATTGGACAACCTCTTTTTAGCAGCTTTTAAGAAAAGAAAGAACCCGATGAATACCAAAATTGAAGGCAGGTAACCCAAGTGTTGTACGGTTTTGCAAAATGCAGTGTAGATGACCCGAACGGTGAGCAGCAAGTAAAGTCATTAATAGAATATGGTGTACAGAAGGGTAATCTCTACCTGCAGCAAAGTGAAACAGAAGTTACGACTCCTCGTGTGTTTTACAAACTTTTTCCTCAGGTGAAAAAAGGGGATACGGTGGTGGTTCATAGATTTAGCAGTATCAGCCAAGACACCACTTTCTTCATCAACCTCATCAGCAGTTTTCAATCGAAGGGCATTCATTTTACCTCTTTAAGTGAATCCATTGATACTGCTGCCTCTGAAGGCCAGGTGATATTCAGGCTGTTTCAGGGACTGGCACAATTAACTCAGGACGGAGTTACGGAAAAAAAAAAGTCAAGTGTCAGCCTGGCAAAAGTAAGAACGGGTGGCAGACCTAAAGTGGATCCCGTCATGCTGGAACTGGCATTGAATATGTATTTCGATGAAGACAACCCCTGTTCAATTCATGAAATAGTACAGAAAACTGGGGTAAGCAGGGCTACATTCTACCGGTATCTAAACAGAAAGTGAAGCATGTTCCTGGAAGTACATTTAAAAACAGTGCATCATATCCGTATTTTTCGGATGATGCACTGTTTTTTTATCTTTCATATCTCTTTTGCTGTGTCCTGATCCCGACATTTACGTTTGATCTTCGGTAAGGTATGTTTTTACGGCTGGCGGTTCATAGTTGTTGAATTGATTCAGGAGGTCTTGTGGAGTGGGAGCTGTTAGTGCCATCTCACGGTACTTTTCTTGCATAAATCCTTCGGCCGTCATGTGGTTAAACAAGGAGATCAGAGGATCGAAATAGTGATTGATATTTAACAGACCGCAAGGCTTTGGATGCAAGCCTAATTGTGCCCACGTGAAAATCTCAAAGAATTCTTCCATGGTTCCTGGTCCGCCGGGTAAAACGATGAACCCGTCCGCCAATTCAGCCATTCTTGCTTTTCTTTCATGCATGGAATCTACCACGATAAGATTGGTTAAGTTCTTATGGGAGATTTCTCTTTTTTTCAGAAAGTCTGGCATGATTCCTGTTACTTGTCCACCATGCTGCAGTACGGAATCAGCAACAGCTCCCATCACTCCTACACTTGCCCCGCCATACACGAGTCCGATGTTGCGTTCGGCCAGTTCTTTCCCCAGTTTCGCTGCTTCTTTAACATAGATTTCCGATACACCATTGCTTGAGCCACAGAATACAGCTAGATTTTTCAAATGAATCTCCTCCTTTTATCTGCAGTTAAAATTATATCAGTTCCTTGGGCTGCTAACAGGAAGGAGATTTTCACTCCTCTTGACGAATACAAGTAAGTGGAAAATAAAGGTGGAGGTTTCATAAGAATGAAGTTAGATTGGGTGAGATCAAGGATAAGATCGCTTTCGGCTGCTGAAAAAATGGAGCACATTCCTAAAGGCTATTCTGGGGATCGGAAATACGCTGTAACATTAAAGGGTGGCAGTAAGGTTTTATTGAGGATTGCCGCTATAGGGGATTATGAAAGGAAAAAATCCGAGTTCCAGCTGTTAAGCGAAATCATGAGGTATCCCGTTCAGACACCGGAGCCTATTGAAATAGGAAAGCTGGAGGAGATGGACAGCCGTTTTTATGTACTTTCTTACATAGAGGGAGAAGATGCAGGTGAGGTATTGCCCCAGTTTACGGAAAAGGAGCAATACGAGATTGGTCTAAGAGCGGGGAAGGACTTGTGGAATTTGCACCAGTATCCAGCACCTGAGGCCATTGAGCCATGGTATGAAAGGGTGACGGAAAAGTTTTACAGATATTTGGATGCCTATAAGACTTGTGGTGTCAAAATAAAAAATGATGAGAAAATTATGGCTTTTATCGAGGAGAACAAACCTTATTTAAAAAGCCGTCCAAACCAGTTTCAGCATGACGATTTCCATCCAAGCAACCTTATTGTGAAGAACAAACAATATGCAGGAGCCATTGATTTTAACCGCTTTGATTGGGGCGACCCTTATCATGACTTTTGTAAGGTCGGTTTATTCAGTAAAGAGGTGAGTGTTCCTTTTTCCATTGGGCAAATCAATGGATATTTTGAGAATAAGATCCCTGAGGATTTTTGGATGATTTACTCTCTTTATATGGCTATGAATGTTATGTCTGCCATCGTATGGACGATCAGGGTTACACCAGATCAAGTCGATGAAATGGCAGACCGATTACATAAGGTACTGGAGGATCATCAAGATTTTGAAGTGCTGGAGCCGAAATGGTATACAGCTCATTCCTTCTCGGTTAATCAGTTGTGAGCTGATGCTTATTAAACGAATATCCTGCAAAGTTAAAGAAGGACATCAAGATTTATTTTATGACTGTCAAAAACAATGGGGAACGCTTAGTCAGGTGAAAGGGTTTATCGGACAACTGGGAGGATGGAGTGATCATAAGCAATCGACTGCTTGTATCTATGCTTTCTGGGAAAGCCAACAGGATTATCAGTATTTTATGGATGAGATCCATGATCAGATTTTTTCAGCCTCAGGGCAAGGAAAAACCTATACTTTGATAGAGATAGATTTTTTCCAAGAAGAGCTGAGAATCACCGGTTTGGAAAATCAATTTGCAGATGTTATAAGAAATGCCAAATATATTTATTCGGTTATACAGCAAGCTGAAAAACATGGCTGGAATGCAGGCTTGCAAAAAGCCAAGGGAATGCTGGGAGGCACATTTGGATCGTCCCAAAAAGATAGGGACACTTTCCTTGTATGGTTAGCCTGGCAGTCTGAGAAGCAGCAAAGAAGGACTCTGCCACAAGGTGGTGCGGCAGAATGGGCAGATGAAAAGTTTAGTGTCATAGAAGCTTGGCGAGTGTGTCCGAGCATTATTGATAGAGACTGAAGAATGATAAGCAGGAGGGACTGACCATGTTTCCAGGAACGCTGTACGAAACCCATGTCAAAACCAAAAATTTAGAAGCGGCTATGGAGTTTTATACGAGGTTAGGGTTAGATTTGGCCCATACAATTGAAGATCGGCGTGTCGCATTCTATTGGTTTGATAAAAATAATAAGCGCGAACAAATGCTGGGCGTTTGGGAAGTACCGGAAGAAGAGTTTCATAAAAGCCATTTTGCGTTCAAGGTTACGTACGATGACATTATTCATGCAAGTGAATGGCTGCTTACTAAAGGGATAAGGCCAAGGGCTGCTTTTGGACTTGAACCTACGGAACCCATGGTGCAAACCTGGACACCTACTGCGAATCTCTACTTTTATGATCCGGATGGCAATTCATTAGAATTTCTTTGCTTGCTTCCGGAAAAGAAAAATGTGGAGAAGGATGTTATGTACTTAAGTGAATGGGAGAAACTTTCGTAAAAATAGATGAAGCAGGAGCCTTTTGGGTCCCTGCTTTTTCATGCTAGCAGTTACAGATCATTAAAACGTTGCCGTCTAAATCCTGAAAATTAAAATAGGCAAATTCTCCAATGCGTTCTACGTTCTTCACGATGGTGATGCTATTTTCTTTTATGAATTCATAGGCTTTATCAATATCCGGTACATAAAAATTAAACAGCACATGCGAAGAAGGTTTGAATACAAAGTCGGGATCAAAAGTGTGGTCGTCCAATGTTAGTCCTGTTTCATTGGTTACAGGCAGGTTGTAAACAGGAGAGTCTACGTTTTCAGGATTAAAAGGTACGCCAAGCAAATGACTGTACCATTCTGCGGATTTCTTTAAGTCCTTAACATGGATAAACACATTATTCACCTTGCAAGCGATGGGCGACACGGTTGAGTTCATGATCTTACCACCTTTTGGTTATATTTTACAATTAGTCATTCAACAATAGTAAGGGAAATCCTTTTATGAACCGATGGAAAATAAACAAGGCTCTTTTCTAAAAGATTGTTGCTTTGGGGACATTTATGTATAGCAACTTCATTGATCAGTTGAAGTGCAAGGTGCGAGACTCCTCGAAAATGAATTTCACATTTTCTTCGTGCGATATAACGCTGCCGAAGCCTTCCTTGTCCTGCGGGACTAGCGGGACAGGTGAGACCCACAGGCGCCTGCGCCGAGAAAGTAGGAGCTGGCGCCGGTAAGGCTCACCGCACGCCCCGCGAAAGTAGGCGTTTACGCCAGTAAAAGCGAGCAGCCTGAAACGGAAATCAACCACTCCCAAGAGCAGCAAAGGTTACGAAAACAGCCATAAACAAAAAGGATTGAGGTGATTGAAATGCTGCTGCACGCAGAAACGAAGATAGTTATTGGGGCAGGACCCTATAATAATAATCCTGGGTGGATTCATACACAGGAAGAAGAATTGAGTTTATTGGATAAGAGGAAGTGGGAAAATGCATTTAAAAAAAATTCAGTGGCAGCCATTTTAGCTGAACATGTGTGGGAACACCTTACGTATGAAGAGGGAATAGAAGCTGCTGAAAACTGTTATGACTTTTTAATGCCGTCTGGTTACATTCGCTGTGCCGTTCCCGACGGATACTTTCCGAATGAGGAATATCAGCATACCGTACAAGTTGGCGGTCCCGGACCTGAAGACCATATCTGCGCAAGCCATAAGATTGTACATAACTATAAAACGTTATCGGCTATGTTTGAAGCAGCGGGCTATACGGTAAGGCTGCTTGAATATTTTGATGAGACTGGGAGCTTTCATTTGGAAGATTGGAACGGGGATAAAGGCGTTATTTTCCGATCAAAAAAGTACGACCCAAGGAACCAAGGAGATAAAATAGTGTTTGCTTCATTAATATTAGATGCCATCAAGCCTCCAGCAGACTGATTTCCAGTAAAATCCAAATGAGTAAGCACTAACCTTTTATTGAGGAGTGGCATAAATATGATATTATAAAAATGAGTGAGTACTCACTTTATTAGGGGGGCTGATTATGAACTATAGTGTTGAAATTGAGAACGTTAGCAAAAGCTTCGGTAAAAAAGCGGTTTTAAAAGAAATCAGCTTAAATATTGAAGAAGGAAAAATTTATGGATTTATTGGCCCATCAGGTTCTGGAAAGACCACTCTGGTAAAATTGATGGTTGGAATGGATGATCCTGACAATGGGATGATACATGTGTTAAGGGAAAAGGTTCCAAACCTCGGACTGCTGCAGCACATTGGCTACATGGCACAGTCTGATGCTTTGTATCTGAACCTGAACGGAAAGGAAAACTTGAAGTTTTTTGCTTCACTTTACAAAATGCGTAAGTCCGAAGCGGCAGAGCGAATTTCTTACGCTGCAAATCTTGTAAATCTCACAGAGGACTTAAATAAAAGAGTTTCGGCCTATTCGGGTGGTATGAAACGCAGATTATCTCTGGCTATTGCTTTAATCCAAAACCCTAAACTTCTTATTTTGGATGAGCCGACCGTGGGGATTGATCCGGAATTGCGTTTAACTATTTGGAATGAATTATTGCGGCTGAAAAACGAAGAAGGAAAGACGATCATCGTAACGACGCATGTCATGGACGAAGCGGAACGGTGTGATTTGGTTGCGATGATCAGAGAAGGCCGCATATTGGCTAACGGCACACCAGACGAATTAAAAGAGTTGTATCAAGCAGAGAACTTTGATGAAGTCTTTTTAAATGCGGGGAGGAAAAGTCATGAGAACAGCAGCTCTAATTAAACGGATCTTTCAAGAGATGTTCCGTGATAAACGGACGTTAGCGCTGTTGTTTGTTGCTCCTTTGCTGATTTTATCCCTGATGTATTTATTATTTAACTCCGACACTATCAATCCGAAGCTGGGAGTGACTGGTGCGGATCATCAGCTTGTTAAGGCACTGGAAAAAGCCGACATTCATACGGTTCACTATAAGAGAATAACCAATACGAAGAATACGATAAAAGGTGATGATCTTGATGCTATTTTACAGTATAAAGATTCTCATTGGAAATTAACCCTGCAAAATAACGACCCGACAGCCGCCAAAGCCCTGCAAATGAAGGTTCAACAAACCGTATCCCAATTTCAATCAGCACTTATGAATAAAGGGAGCGCAGGCCTTCCAAAAGAAAATATCAAGACAGCATACATCTACGGAAATAGCGATACCGATTTTTTTGATGTCCTGAGTCCTACGCTGGTTGGTTTTTTTGTTTTCTTTTTCGTTTTCCTCATTTCGGGTATTGGTTTATTAAAGGAACGGACATCAGGTACTTTGGAACGATTAATGTCTACACCCATTCGCAGATGGGAAATTGTAATGGCCTATCTGGTTGGATTTGGAACGTTTGCCGTCATACAAACCATAATTGTCGTACTGTATGCCATCAATATTTTAGATATGGTTCTGGAAGGATCCATTTGGAGTGTTATTTTAATTAACTTATTATTGGCATTGGTAGCTTTGTCATTGGGAATCCTTTTATCATCTTTTGCCGCATCCGAATTTCAAATGGTGCAATTTATCCCAATAGCAGTCATTCCACAAATCTTTTTTTCAGGAATTATTCCCCTTAATGGCTTGGCAGACTGGCTGCAAGCCGTTGCTAAAGTGATGCCGCTTTATTATGCGGCAGATGCACTAAAAGGTATAATGTATAAAGGAATGGAATTAAGCGATATTAGTGGAGATCTTATTGCACTCGTGCTATTTGCTTCGTTCTTTACTGTACTGAATGTATTTGCATTGAAAAAGTATCGTAAATTATAAAGGTTAAAAGCTCGAAAGTAGGGATGAAATTGTTTAAAGGCAGTCTCTTGGAGGCGATGGTTGCCCATGCATCAGATAACAAAAAACAAACGGATAAACAGCAGAAGATTTTGGAGTCGGCCATTAGAATCTTTGCAGAAAAAGGGTATACAAACACCTCGACAAGTGAGATTGCCAAAGCTGCAGGTGTAGCTGAGGGGACCATTTTCCGCAAGTATGGAACAAAGGATAATTTATTGCTCTCGGTGATCGTTCCCTTTATAAAAGACTTATTTCCTGCTATGGCTGAGGGTGTTTTTAATGAAGTGATGTCAAAAGACATTCTTAGTTTTGAAGATTTCTTGCGGGCCTTCTTGAAAAACAGAATTGTCTTCTTTAAAGAGAATATGGAAATATTCCAGATTGTTGTGAAAGAGATGCTCTATAACGTGGAATTACGAAACGAATTACTGCCTTTTTTTAAGGAAAATGTCTCTCCGCGTCTCATTAAAGTCATCAACATCTTTAAAGAACGAGGAGATTTAGCAGATATTCCAACAGAGTTGATTCAAAAAATGGTGTTTACTTTCGTTGGCGGATATTTTGTTTCTCACTTTGTCTTGCTGCCAGAAAACTCATTTGGGGATGAGGACGAAGAAATTGAAAATATGATCAGATTTGTGATGGATGGCGTACGGAACAGGAAAGAAACTTAAATTATAAAGGCTTTACCCCTAAATTGTACAACGCCTCATTCACATCCTGAAGGTTATAGATTTCCTTCTCCAAACAAAATTGAATGACCAGGTCTGATGTATCACTGTCAGACAAAGAGAAGCCGGCAGAGCTTAGAAGCTCACCGGCTTCCTCTATGTTTAATTGAAGAGCCAGGGCGAGTGCAATGACCGTATTTTTTCGCGGCCGATAATCAGGATTGGAACGGATTTTTGAAAAATGGCGGCGGTCGATTCCTGCTTTTTTGTAGATTTCGGAATCACTGGCGCCTCTTTGATCGATATAGCTGAACAAGAGATGGCGGAGGGAAGGTTTGCGTCTGGACTGGATAAACTCGTCAAGGTCCGCTGGCTGTCGATCTTCTTCAAGGATTTCGCTCTCTAGAGGTGCACAGGCATGTAAAATCTCTGCCGGAGAATGGTTCAGGTAGTAGTCAACATATTCTTTTAGTTCAATCAGAGTTTTTTCTGCGAGCATTGTGACAACCTCCCCAAAATGTCGCTTGCCAGGCGACCAACTGATGGCAGAATCCAGCTATTATTATAGCATGAAGAATAGAAGGGGATGGGACGCATGAATCACAATAAAACGGAGATAATCTTTCTGCTGGACCGGAGCGGATCAATGGCAGGGCTTGAAGAGGAAACGATCGGCGGGTTTAACAGGCTGATTGAAAAACAATGCCGGCCGGAAGGAGAGACTGAAATTACGGCGATCCTTTTTGATGATCAGTATGAGGTCGTATGGACTGGGAAAAACGCCAGAGAGGCAAGGCTGTCAGACAAAGAGTATTTTGTAAGAGGCTGTACCGCACTGCTGGATGCCATAGGTAAAGCGACCGTGGATACCGGGCGCAGGTTAGCAATGACAGACGAGAGTGAAAGGCCAGACAAGGTCATCTTCATCGTTACAACTGATGGGATGGAAAACGCGAGCACGGAATTTACCTATCCCAAAATAAAAGAGCTGATCAAGCACCAGCAGGAGAAATACAGCTGGGAGTTTATATTTATGGGAGCGAACATCGACGCCGTGAAGGAAGCGGACAGCATTGGGATTTCAGTCGACAACGCCTATAACTTTGAGGCTTCATCACATGGGGTAGAGGAGATGTATGCTGTCATGTGTGAAGCGGTGGCGGAGAAAAGGGAGAAATGATTATCATATGGGCAAAGGAGCACCCACCGTTTTTTTTCGGCGGGTGCTTTTTAGTTCGGATAATAGATGGTCATACTCAAGCGGGTCAAGATATCACCGGAGTTATGATAGACATGAGGCCTGTCGGCTCTGAACCGGATAGAGTCCCCATTTTTCACGGTGTATTCTATGTTGTTTACACGTACGGTTAATTCCCCGTCAAAAACAGTTATAAATTCTTCGGTGCCTTCTCCATGAGCGTCAGAGCTTAGAAAGCCGCCTTTGTCGATCTCGACGGAATACATTTCAAATCGGCGGTCATCCTGGAATGGAAAGTAGGGATATACTCTGTATTTTCCGTTGTCCTCTGTTAAGGCTTGTACTTCGCTTCGCAAGACTACTTTCGTATCGGGCTGCGGATCATTGATCAGGGAAGTAAACGAGATCTTTAGTCCATTGGCGATTTTCCAGATCGTCGTAATGGTAGGGCTGGATTCGCCTCTCTCAATTTGTCCAATCATTGTTTTGCTTACACCGGTCAGTTCAGCCACTTTTTCAAGGCTTAATTTTTTGTTTTCCCGAAAGGCTTTTAAATTTTTCGCAATGATAAGATGGATTTCCTCCATAAATAACCTCCAGACCTATTTACAATATAACGACCGTTCTGTACAATATATTGAAAATCGTTATAGTGTTCAATATAGACATTATAACATACGCAACGGAGGGGAATCACAATGTCCATCTTGTCTTTTTTGTTGTACGTGTTTGTTACAAGCTTCACTCCAGGTCCGAATAACATTATGGCGATGCTGTTTGCCAACCAATACGGTTTGAAGCGAACCCTCAGATTCTGTGTTGGAGTTGGAGCTGGATTCTTTATCATCATCATGCTGAGCAGCTACTTTAATCTTTGGCTGAAGAACTTCATACCAAAGATCGAGTTTGCGATGACGATCCTGGGTGCGGTCTATATGCTGTATCTGGCTTATAAGGTGTTAACCAGCAAAAGCAAGACTAAAAACAGCGAACGAGAAGACAAGAATAACAGTTTTAAAGCAGGCATGCTGCTTCAGTTCGTTAATCCAAAAGGCCTCTTATATGGCTTGACTGTCATTTCCACGTTTGTGATTCCCTTTTACCATTCCAATGCCAGCCTGCTGCTGATTTCATTATTTCTAGCGTTTATCGGCTTCCTGGCTACGTTTAGCTGGAGTCTGTTCGGTTCCATGTTTCAAGTCTTTTTATCAAAATACAGAAGAGCATTCAATGTGGTGATGGCCCTTTTGTTAGTGTATAGTGCGGTTTCGGTGGTTGTGGAATAAGATATCAATGATTTAAACGATCGTTTAAAGAGGCTGGTCATTAGGTCAGGTCTCTTTCTTCATATAATCTGGATCGATAGAAAAAAAGAGCACTGGCTGAGAAAAATGCAGCCGTGCTCTTTTGCTTATCAGAAGGATTATTTACTTTTTCGCTTTGCTGACTTTCAGTTTCTTGCCTTTAACTGTGGTATTTTCCATGGCTTGCAGGACAAGTGAGCCTTTTCCGTTAAGAATATCAACATAGGACCAATTCTCCTGGATGGTGATAATGCCGATATCATCTGCTGAGACTCCAGGGATTTTTGCGATGGTTCCAACGAAATCGACCGCTCGGATCTTCTTGTTTTTTCCGCCGCTGAAGTGGAGTTTCGTAATATCCTGGTTGATTCGGGCCGTTTTATTATTTCTCACGACTCGGCGCCCGCTGAGCTTTTCTTCAAAAGCTCGCTGCATTTTAGCCACTTCTTGTTTTGTCGGTGCTTCCGCTTCATCGATCTCAAAGCCAATGTATCTTTCGATGGCTCTAAGATATTTTCCTTCATAAGGCAATGCAAACGTAATGGCTCTTCCTTTTTTGCCGGCCCGGCCAGTTCTTCCTGTACGGTGGACATAGCTCTCTTTTTCCATAGGAACGTCATAGTTGATAACGAGGGTTACATTATCAATATCAATTCCTCTCGCAGCCACATCCGTGGCGACAAGATAACGGAAATTCCCGATCTTGAACCCGTCCATCACTGCGAATCGATCTTCTTGTTCCAATCCTCCATGAAGCTTTTCAACAGAATACTGAGAGGCTTCGAGCTCTGCAAACACGGTATCGACGTGCTCTTTCGTATTGCAGAAAATGATGCAGCTGTCCGGGTTTTCAACGACCGTCACGTCTTTCAGAAGAGCAAGCTTCACCTCTTCCTGAACGTTGATTAAAGAATGCTTGATCGTATCTGTCGTCATCCCGGCAGAAGCTATTTCGATTTTTGCTGGATCTTTCATATATTGATGGCAGAGATTTTCAATATCTTTTGGCAATGTTGCAGAAAAGACCATGGTTACTCTGTTTGAAGGAAGTTGTTTAATAATCTTTTTCACTTCATCAATAAAGCCCATGTTCAGCATTTCATCTGCTTCATCAATGATCAGGTACTTGATTTGGTCTAAGACGAGGGTTTCACGCTCGATATGGTCCATGACGCGTCCCGGTGTACCGACGACAACATGCGTTTTTTGTTTCAATTCTTCTTTTTGTTTCGCAAAAGGCTCTTTACCATATACAGCAACAGCTTTAATCCGCTTGAACCTTCCAATGTTGGTAAGGTCTTCACGAACTTGAACAGCGAGCTCGCGCGTGGGAGTAAGGATCAATGCTTGTGGCCGTTTTTCTTCCCATTCCAGCATTTCGCATACCGGAATACCAAAGGCTGCTGTTTTTCCGCTGCCTGTTTGGGATTTTACGACGAGATCTTGCTTTTCCAGAGCTAATGGTATGACTTCAGTCTGAACCTCAGTCGGAGTTTCATATTTCAACACTGTAAGTGCTCGTTTTATTTCATCGCTTATACGATAATCGTTAAAACTTCTATTATTCATGTAGGAACCTCGATTTTTTATATTATCCAGATTCAGCATAACCTGAATAGTGTTCATTATACTTGAAATGATGGACAATCGGGTTTAATTTTAAACGATTGTTTAAAGGAACCCTTCCGTATGATCGTAGGTGATAGGTAAACAATGATATAATGAGGGTAAGGTCAATCTGTTTTGAGGTGATGTAGTGGAAATGAACAGTAAGAAAACCATCCCCGTTTTTTATTCATTGAGGTCTCTTTCCTCAAAATTGTTTGCATTAATTAGTGACCAGCTAAATGTGAACACAGCGTATGTTACCAGAAGAGGGGAAACAGCGATGCATGTTCTCAGTTCTTTTAACAAAGAAGAAGAGATTATACCAGAAGGATACAGTGTGGAATATGGAGGCACATACTGCCGTTTAATCATCATGAACGAAGGCGATGTGATGCATACTTCCAACTTGATGACTCAAGCCGTAACAAAAGAGTTAGAAGTAACCGGCCAATTAAATGTTAAAGGATTTCTTGGGGTAACATTAAAAGATTTGAAAGGGAATGTCTTTGGAACGTTATGTGTGATGGATAGAGAGGAAAGGAAGTTTTCAGAAGCGGATGTTGCCTATTTAAGGTCCATGGCCGACATTTTGTCTTATGTGATCGAGCTCGATGAGACAAAGTATAATATGAGCTTTTTGAGCGTACCGATTATTCCCATCAAGAACGGTATATCGATCCTTTCTTTACAAGGGATTGTAGATGATGACCGGTCCCATCAAATTCTAAGCGATGTGCTCCATGATGCAGCGGACAATGACATCGATTACTTTATTATTGATCTATCTAAGCTTCTCGTTCATGATGATACTTTTTCAGATTTCTTCTATCAAATGATCAATGCTCTTAACCTGATGGGGGTTGAAACCATTATTACAGGTGTGACGCCTGTGTTTGCCAGAGAGCAAGTAGACAAGATGGATTTACAAGTCTTGAATACCAGGATCGTAAAAGACATTCAGTCTGCGCTGGATTATATCGGTTATACATTAATTCAAAAGAGGTAATTTTGCGTAAAATGCTGGAAAGAAAAAACAGTTGAAGGAACGACAGCGCTGTTTTATAATAACTTTTAGCGTTAACTAACTTGATATTAAAATCCTCATCAATCCGATGAGGTAGAGGTCGCGGCTTTTATAAGTAGGACGTACGAGATGCAGAGGACATCATAGACTCCGTGTGAAAGGAAAAGCTGCCGAAATTTGTGCTTAACTCTGGAAGTATGAATTGGGGCTGTATTCGAACAGGAACAGCACTGTCACACCCACGAATAACCGGTGGGTGGGATGCGCTATCTTACGGAAGGCATGATGCGGATTAATAATAATCGTCGCCCAATGCTTGGCGGCTTTTTTTATTTCCCACTCCTTCCTAAAACGAAAAGGAGTTTTTTTTATGCGAAACACAGCACAGAATCCATCACAACCGCAGTCGCCAAACGCGGACAATGAATTAAAGCGGGGACTGAAATCCCGCCATTTAACGATGATCTCTCTTGGGGGAACGATCGGAACAGGATTATTTTTAGCAAGCGGAGGATCCATTCATACTGCAGGGCCAGGCGGCGTTCTGTTTTCATATGTAGCGATTGGAATCATGGTGTTCTTCTTAATGACAAGCCTCGCAGAAATGGCGTCTTACATGCCGGTTGCGGGTTCATTCAGCACGTATGCTTCAAAATTTGTGGATCCATCACTAGGATTCGCGCTCGGCTGGAACTATTGGTACAACTGGGCAATCACCATTGCAGCTGAACTTGCTGCCGTAACATTAATCATGAAATTTTGGTTTCCAGATACCCCTTCATTTATCTGGAGTGCACTGTTCCTAGGCATTATGTTCTTATTAAATTATTTATCGGTAAAAGGGTTTGGTGAAGCAGAATATTGGTTCTCGCTGATCAAAGTCATTACGGTCATCATCTTCTTGATCTTAGGAACACTTATGATCTTCGGCATTTTAGGCGGAGATCCGATCGGATTTAAGAACTTTACGATCGCTGACGCACCGTTCCACGGCGGATTCTTTACGACGCTTGGCGTATTTATGGCTGCAGGTTTCTCCTTCCAGGGAACAGAACTGTTAGGGGTTGCGGCTGGAGAAACAGAAGATCCGAAAAAGAACATCCCGAAAGCGATCAAAAGTGTGTTCTGGCGTATCCTTTTGTTCTATGTTCTGGCAATCTTGGTCATTTCTTTAATCATTCCTTACACAGACAGCCGATTGGCAAGCAGCGATATTACTGTAAGTCCATTCACACTTGTCTTTGATAAAGCAGGAATTGCGTTTGCGGCTTCCGTTATGAACGCGATCATCTTAACAGCAGTATTATCTGCCGGTAACTCCGGTATGTATGCATCGACCCGTATGCTTTGGGATATGGCACGAGACGGAAAGGCACCTAAGTTTCTGGCGAAGCTGGATTCCCGCGGTGTACCGGTTCCAGCCCTAATTGTAACAGCCGCTGTAGGAGCTGTAGCTTTCTTTGCTTCACTGTTCGGTGACGGCGTCATCTACACATGGTTGCTGAATGCCTCCGGGATGTCCGGTTTTATCGCCTGGCTCGGAATTGCGATCAGCCATTACCGATTCAGAAGAGCGTATGTGGCACAGGGGCGGAATTTAAAAGAACTGCCTTACTTGGCAAAATGGTTCCCAATCGGTCCGATCTTTGCTTTCGCTCTCTGTTTTGTCGTTATCCTCGGTCAAAACTATTCTGCCTTTACAGGCGGAAGCATCGATTGGAAAGGAGCCCTTGTTTCTTACATTGGGATTCCGATCTTCCTGGCTGTTTGGTTAGGCTATAAATTCAAACACAAAACAAAAGTCGTACCGCTTAAAGAGTGTGATTTTGAATAAGAAATAAGAGAAGCAGGAGCCTTTCGGGGTTCCTGCTTTTTTAGTGAAAAAGGTATCGTCTTCTAAACGCAGAACATATAAATTAACACTTACGTCAAGTGAAGGGGAATGGCAGCGAAAATAGAGAACGCAGGAGCATATAGGGGTTCCGAGAGTAACCTGTAGCGAATCAAAGAGGCCAGGCTCAATATTGAGCAGGGTCTCATTAGAAGTTGTTACCAAATGGAAGTTGTTTTACTAATTAGTAAAACAACTCTCTAAGCACATTCGGAAAATGGTAAACAGGGTTATGCATGTACCCACGTGTTTTTACATTTCTTTTGCGCTCTGATTTGAAAAGATTTTTGTTCCCGTGGTAAAGAGAGATATACCATATTTTCACCATCTGGTAGAACTCGCGATATTCACGGTTGGACAGTGAAAGATCTTGCGGAAATCCGATGTCATAAAGCCGTTCCATAAAGAAGTTTTCGGCAATCTTATCGGTTTCCTCGGAGATCTTCCCGCGCTTCACATCAAAACCTTTATGCTGCAACTGACGCTCGAATCCATTCAGTGTATTTCCTCTGCAGAGCAGCACGGCTTCATCTTTTGGAACATTTAACTGGGTGAGAAGAGACATAATGTACTCTTCTTTAGAGGTTTTTAATGATGTTTCAGAGGGGAGCGGGACATAGACAGCCGCTTGTTCTCCGGTTTCTATTCTTCTGGCTGCGAACACTTCTCCTAATATGGGGCATCCATTTCCTGCATCATCTACTTCAATCATTTAAAAGATTCTCCTATTGTATATTCTTATAGAACATTAACTCTCAGCTTCATTTTCATCAGCAAAGGCATTCATCTTGCTTTGAATGTGGTCGGCTAGGTCTGCATTGGTGTAGATATCTATTCCAGGCTCACCAGGACTGTCGATGAAAGCAACAATGATGAAAGCCGTCTTTTTGTTTGGCTGTTTTCGTAACCTTTGTTGCTCTTAGGGGTGGTTGATTTCCGTTTCAGGATGCTCGCTTTCCGCGGGGCGTGCGGTGAGCCTTACCGGCGCCAGCGCCTACTTTCTCGGCGCATGGCGCCTGTGGGTCTCACCTGTCCCGCTGCTCCCGCAGGACAAGGAAGGCTTCGGCAGCGTTATATATCGCACGAAGAAAATGTGAAATTCATTTTCGAGGAGTCTCGCACCTTGCACTCCAATCAACTTGTCAATGAAGGCTCTTTACAAAAATGTTCCCTAAGCAACAATCTTTTAGAAAAGAGTTTTTTGTTTTTATAGTCAACTATGAAGCGGCCCACTTCTTTTTCATCGTTGGACTTCATTTTTTTAATTCGGCTTTGTACCTGGTTAATCTCGGTATCGGAGAATCCCCCGCTCATCAACGGTTTAATACGCTGTAAAAAGGGTTTAACGTCTTTCAGTTCAAAATCCAATGAAGCATCCTGAAGGTTATCTTTCTGAATCGCGTCATGAGAAGGTGTTAGAGCACACCCGCTTGTACTAAAGAGAAGTAGTAAAGCCAGGGGTAAAAACTTCACTTTCATTCTTAAAATTTCCCTTCGCATTGAAAATGTTACATCTTCCATTATACAGCAACCACTTAAATGAACAAAAAAGCAGAAGTCTTTTTTACTGACTCCTGCTTACCATCGGTTTGCTTATTTTGTTTGTAATTGAGAAGAAAAAAGTTGTTCAAGAACTTTTTGTACTTCCAATCCTTCAGAGAAGGTAATTAAGTCAGCTTCTTCTCCTTGGAACTTTTTCACGAACTGGTCAATCAAGCCTGCTCCACGGTTATTGTCTTCCAAATCAATTTTCCTCAAGTCTTCATTGTCAGCCCCATAGTAGAGTTCACTCCAATTCACAAGAGAAAGAGTGCCTCTTGAGCCGTATAGAGTAAATTCAATGTGCTCTGCCATGGCAATGTCACTGACAGCATCAATGGATACGACGGTTCCATCCTTGAGGGTCAATACCGCTGCTAAACTTTGTTCAGAAGAAACGCCATCGGAGGGATAGTCAATCGTTGAAAATTTTACTTCCAGCTCGCCGAACAGGTGCTGGGTCATTTGCAGGAAATGCGGAAGGACTTCTTTTGTAAAGCCGCCCTGTTCCCGTAAGGCAATCCATTCTACGTTTTGCCATGCACGGGGCCACTGATGAAAGTAGGCAGATATTTTAATTCTTTTGATTTCTCCCAGGGAGCCGTTTACCACTTTTTCTTTCATGACTTGAAAAACATGCCGGTAAGGAGTAGGGAAGTTGATCGCATGAATGATACCGCTCTGATCAGCCTTTCCTGCCATTTCCTCCGCTTCCTGCAGGGAGTTTGCCAGCGGTTTCTCACACAAGATGTGTTTTCCTTTTTTTACAGCATCCATCACGATAGGATGATGAAACTTAGGAGGAACGGCTATGTAAACGAGATCGATGAAATCATGATTGATGATTTCTTGATGATCTGTTGTCCAAGGAACCTGGTGGAATTCGTTTGAAACTTTCTGAGCTGCCTCGGGATTAATATCGCAAATGCCGACTATTTCGGTTTGAGGATGAAGGTCGAACTGCTCCAGAAGTCTTCTTCCCATCACTCCAACACCAATGACACCAACCTTTAGTTTTTTCATGAGTCATCTCCTTTTTAATCATCGGCTCTTTTCTAAAAGATTGTTGCTTTGGGGACATTTATGTATAGAAACTTCATTGATCAGTTGATTGGAGTGCAAGGTGCGAGACTCCTGCGGAAAGCGAGCAGCCTGAAACGGAAATCAACCACTCCCAAGAGCAGCAAAGGTTACGAAAACAGCCTAATCATCATATCTTCATTTTACCGCTGTTTGAACGAACCGGCACTGCAATTATTGCGAAGAAAACGATCGCAATTTTTGATGTGAGATTTCTGCAGTTATGAATAAGGATGGAAGGAGATTGATTTCTTTGAAAAGAGGCGTTATTCATGTGGAAATTCCATCCGCTCGCACGAGGGATCATTTTTGGAACATTTTTGGCACGTGCTGGCTTTTTTATGAGTCTTCCATTTTTGGGCATCTATTTACACGAAGCTAAAGGCATTGACCCGGCAACTACAGGAGCCATTCTGGGAGTAAGTTTCTTTGTCAGCACCTTTGCGGGATTTATTGGTGGAACCCTGTCGGACAGGGTAGGGAGGTTTCCGTTGTTGTTTTTCTCTATGGTCCTCTGGGGAACGGTTTTTATAGGGTTTGCATTGGCTGAAAGTGTGTGGTTCTTTTTCGTATTGAATGCGCTAAACGGCTTGTGCAGGGCGGTGTTTGAGCCGATTGCCCGTGCGCTTTTAACCGATGTGACATCAAAGGAGGAGAGAGTGGCCGTTTTTAATGCCCGTTATTTTGCCATCAATGCTGGAGGCGCGATAGGACCGCTTATCGGCCTGGGGCTGGGTGCTTCAAAAAGCTCTTTGCCATTTTTCATAAGTGCACTCATTTATTTTGTATACGGCCTGATCATTTTAAAGTGGACGTTCCATTATAAAAAGATATCCAAAGATAGAACGTCCTTGCCGGATGTTTCGTTTGGACACAGCTTAAAAGTTGTCGCTAAGGACAAAGTATTTACCTGTTTTTTGCTTGGTAATATTTTTGTGACGGGAGGCTATTCGCACCTCGATACGACGCTTGCTCAATATTTCGGTCATCATCATCTCAAGGTTTATTCGCTTTTATTTGTAGCGAATACGGTGTATATTTTGCTTTTTCAATATCCAATCGTACGGATGATGAAGCGGTTTTCAGCGCTCACTTCCTTAAAAGCGGGATGTCTTCTCTTCGGGTTGGGGCTATTCGGGTTTGGGATGACTCATACTTTGCCTTTATTGATGCTGTCAATGTTCTTGTTTACGGCAGGAGAAATTCTATGTTTTATTATCGGTGATGTGTTAATCAGTGATATCGCACCGGATCATTTGCGCGGAGCCTATTTTGGAGCATCGGGTCTGCAGTTTCTCGGACAGGGTGCAAGCGCATGGGCAGGAGGGGGGCTGCTCAATGTATTTGGGTTTAGCCATGGCATCATGATCTTTGGAATACTGGCTGGATTAACGGTGGCTGCCTTTCCGTTTTTTGAATATGGAGAGAAGCTGTCCCGACGCAATAAGAAATCAAACAGCAACACGTGGAGTATAGATACAATGAAAAGCTGAAGACCGAGGAAGGGAGGAAGGTGTATACTAGAAGAAAAAGGTAATTGGGATAAGGAGACGGAACATGAGAGTCCTGAACTTAAAGCTGGCCAACAGCAAATTAATGATGACTCATTTGCCCCCTTTTTCTTCAGACCCTGTAAAGCACGATCATGGCGGAGATTATCAGATTACGATTCCGATTTCGGGAATCCCTTGTATTGAAATTGAAAAGCAAACACGTTCAATGAATAAAGCGTTGAGAGTGATTACTTCACCAGGAGAAGCTCATTTTCATTATACAGGTGAAAGCGAAAGCAAACTGTTGCTGATTAATCTGCAAAAAGAATTCGTCGATCAGGTGGCATCGGCCCGTCTTCATGTATGTCATTTCGATACAGCATTTCGAACGTATGGGGAAAACTCATCGGAAAAGCTTGTGAAGATCGCGAACGACATCATCCAGACCAATCTATTAAATGAAGTCGCTTCTGGCAAGTTTGAAGAATTGGAGTGGGCGCTGGCAGATACCTTGCTTTCCATACAGGAAGGGTCGCATAGCGAAAAGTGGCGAAAAGAAATTACGCTGAATGATCATCCGTTGATAAAAACCGTCCTCTCCTTTATCCATGAACACTATGCCAGTGAACTGTCACTGGAGGAATTGGCCAAAGCATCCAGGCTGAGCAAGTATCATTTTATACGAACGTTTAAAGAGGCTGCAGGCTGCACCCCCGGCCAGTATGTTACAAAAGTCAGGCTGGAAAGGGCTATAGATCTTTTGCGTACAACTGCGCTGGATATTACAACTATTGGATTTGCTGTGGGGTTCGGCAGCTTAACGACATTTGAACGATCGTTTAAAAAGAGATATGGCTGTTCTGTATCGCACTATCGAAAGTCGCTTTAATACAAAAGAAAAGAGCCTGGAGGAATCCAAGCTCTTTATTACTTTTTGATTTGTTTTTCTAAATCAGAGACTTTCTGTTCAAGCTGCTTTATTTTTTTAGCTGCATTCATTGCCGTAACAAATCCCATTAGTCCGAAGACAAATCCTATAAGTGCGTAGGTTTGCATCGTAAATCCTCCCTATACGAATAAATGTTAATGAATTTCGGTTTGAACATCCCGGCTGAAACCTAGAAATCTTGAACCCTGAAAGCTCAGTTCGCCTGTATCGCCTTCAACCAGCATGCCAAATTTGTCACCTTTAACCTCAAGTTCCATCCGGTCTCCGCTTTCAACCTGGAACGTTACATAGTAATCGTTATGAGCAGAGGTTTCCCCACCGCCGCGTATAGAGGTTCGTTTAGTTACGACTTTAGCCTTTACCGATAATTTGGGTGAATTGTTGTTTTTATTCCATTGTGAAAGGCTGCTGACTATGCCTATTATAATAACAGAAATAACAATAACAAAAACAATTCCAATAAAAATGGGACCGAACTGAAACATAAAATCCCCTGCTGGATCGTCGAACATCTTACATCCCCCTGATGTATTTTTTCCTTATTTTAACATTTTAGAGTTTGTATTTGAAATACTTCTTTAAAATTTTGGTTTTATATGAAACTTTTTGTTATCCTTTTCGTATATGTAAGAGTTGAGATCTAAGATTACTAAATGGAAGAAGGAATAGAGAATGTTAAAGAAGATTATTGCGGCTACCTTGGTTATGACGTTTGTATTGATGCCTGTGAAAGATATTGTTTTCCATGATCAGTCACAAACGGTAAGTGCGAAAGGCTATCGTTCGGGGGTAAAATCCTTTAACTCTGGTGGTAAAAGCAGCAACAACTCATTTTTTCAAAATAAGAGCCAAAACAAGCAAAAAAGCTTTTTCAACAAAAATAATAGCTATTCTGCGAAAGCTAAAAAGGGCGGATTCATGAAAGGTCTGATCTATGGCGGAATCGCTGGTATGCTTTTCGGTGGACTGTTAGGAAACCTTGGCGCTTTTGGTTCATTCCTTGGGTTAATGATTAACATTATCGCTGTTCTTATCATCATTTCCCTCATTTCGAGAATCTTTGCGAACTTAAGAAACAGCCGCAAACCAAAGGATGACCGATGGAACAGATAATGGTATCAGAGCAGGACATTATTAATGCTCTATGCTTGTTCCTCGCTCATAAAAAAGAAGTTGCGCCAGAAGACGTTCAAGTAGAACTGCTGTATGATGACGATTACGGTTTCTCGGCGGAAGCCTATGTGGGCGGCAGAAAACAAGTAATGATTGAAGCCAACCTGATAGAGGCACTCCGGTTTTGGCTGGATACACAAATGAATATCGATCCGATTTCAGCTGGCCTGGAATTGGTCCTGGATGACGAAGAAGGCATTGTGGCTTACGTTAGAACCAGATAAAACAAAAACACCAATCTTTTAGGGATTGGTGTTTTTTGCGTTTTGCAGGAAGGAGTCAGGCATGACAACTGCTGTGACTTGTCCTTTTACGCAGAGAGTTTCACCGGCAAACACTTCAGTATGTACCTTCCATTTCTTCGGATGAACTTCTTCCAGCGTTCCGATAGCTTTCAATGCTAAGCCATGCGGGGTAGGCTTCATAAAATCAACCTTCAGCGAGGCGGTTACAAATCGCGGTGGTTCTGCGCCGTCACCTGGTTCATGGCCATTTTTCCGGTGAAGGGCGAGAGCAGCTGAACCGGTTCCGTGGCAATCAATCAGCGAGGCAATTACTCCGCCGTATACAAACCCCGGTACAGCCGTATGCTCGGGCTGAGGTGTGTAGATTGTTTCGGTCTTTTCTCCATTCCATCTTGTCTTGAAATGGTGGCCATCTTCATTCAGCTTTCCACATCCATAACACCATGAATAATCGTCAGGATACACGTCCTGAACGGCCTTTTGTTCTGCCATTTTTATTCACTCCATTCTTTTCTGCTCATTTGTTTCTTTCCACAGGTTAAGGTGATATTCCTTGTTTACCTTTTTTAAAAAGACATAGTTTATTTGAAAGTACCTTATGGATGGAAGACAAATCATTTGTATACTTTAGTTAAGAATAAACAGTGAGGTGAAGAGATGGTGAAGGAACGAAAAGTAATCGTATATATTGCAGCCAGTCTTGATGGATTTATCGCTAAGAAGGATGACGATATCAGCTTCCTGTCGATGGTGGAACAGCCTGATGAGGACTATGGATACAGAGAATTTGTGAAGACGGTCGATACAGTGATCATGGGGAGAAAAACGTATGATAAAGTGTTAACCTTTGGGATTGATTTTCCTCATAAGGAGAGAAAGTGCTATGTGCTCTCAAGAAGCAAGAAGGATACGGATGAAAATGTGGAGTTTTACAACGGAAACCTTAATGAACTGATTCAAACCCTGAAAAAAGAAGAAGGAAGGAACATCTTTATTGATGGCGGGGCAGGAGCGATTAAAGAGTTAAAAGAACAAAATCTTATTGATGAGTACGTGATTTCTATCATTCCTGTTTTGTTAGGGAACGGAATTCGGTTGTTTGCAGAAACGGAGAATGAAAGCAGACTTCAGTTTGTAGAGAGCAAGACGTTCAATACAGGACTGGTACAGCTGCATTATCGGACTGTTAAAGATTAATAATACTAAGGTTGCTTCGGCAGCCTTAGTTATTTTTTTGAATATTCCTTTACAAGAATATTCGATTCGGGTTATATTAGATGTGAAAGGAGAAACGATAGATGAGCGCGAACATCAATGCCACATTATCCGCACTTGCCGAGCCTAAGCGCTTACAAATGATTGAGCTATTGCGTGAAGGTCCTCTCACTGTAGGGGAAATTGCTGAACGGCTTGGGCTTCTCCAACCACAAACTTCCAAACACCTCAGAGTTTTAAATCAAGCTGGATTTGTCGAGGTTCATGCTATTGCTAATAGGCGGATCTACAAGCTGTCTCAGCAGCCTTTCAAGGATTTGAATAAATGGCTAGTATCCTTCCAGAACGTTTGGGAGGGAAGATTGGATCGTTTGGATGATTATTTACTTAAAATGCAAGAAAAAACGGATGAACCTTAAGGAGGAATTGAAATGTCTGTAAACCATGGAACAAACCCTTTAAAAACAGCCGTTGAGGGCCAGGTACTTATTATGGAGAGAACATTCAACGCTCCTAGAACTCTCGTATATCAAGCATTTTCGCAGCCCGAGCACTTGTCAAAATGGTGGGGGCCCAAAGGATGGGAAACTGAAATTCGCCAGTTTGACTTTCAGGCTGGTGGCGTATGGTTTTATTGCATGAAGTGTATGGATAAGAATCAAGGAGACTTTTATGGCCAAGAATCTTGTGGTAAGGCCGTTTACCAGGAGATGATCGAGCCTGAAAAGATTGTTTATAAAGATTACTTTGCCGATGCAGAAGGCAAAGAGATGGATGGAATGCCTGAGATCTTGGTAACCATCGAATTCATTGAGGATGAAGGTTCAACAAAAGTCATTACTCGCTCGCAATTTGCTTCAACTGAAACGCTTCAACAAGTCATGGAGATGGGAGTCGTAGAAGGATTTTCTTCACAAATGGAACGTCTGGATGATCTTTTGGAGCAGCTGCAATAAGAGATTGATAAACAGTAAGGGGCTGTCCAGAAAGTCGAAAATTGACCTTCAGGCAGCCCCTTTTTGGCTTGAAAAATCTTCAATGAAAAGTTAATTGAAGTGGAAGATGCGAGACTCCTGCGGGACTAGCGTGACAGGTGAGACTCCCGCCGGTGCTTGCACCAAGAGGCTCACCGCACGCCCCGCGGAAAGCGAGCAGCCTGGAACGGAAATCA